>NZ_JBICUR010000007.1:0-406734 GCF_043198355.1 Streptomyces sp. NPDC048825 | reverse complement strand
AGTCCGGTGCGAGCGGACATCGAGGCGCGCGACCAGTGTGTGTCCTTGCCCGGCGTGGACTCCAGCGTCGCCACGATCACGTCCTCGACCTGGTCAAGCACGATCTTCGCCCGCAGTGAGAGGTACTGGGCGGTCTTTGCCCGCCGCGCCCAGCGCGCCAGTTGGGCCCGCTCGTCCTCGGTCAGGACCAGCTCCGACTTCGGCCGGCCGATGGGGCCCTCGTCCTCAAGCCCCGCCAGCCGCTGAGCGGCGAACTTCCCACGCCACTTGCGGACCGTCTTCACGCCGGCGCCAACAGCCTGCGCGGCACCCGCATTCGACATGCCATCAGCACAGGCCAGGATGATCCGAGCCCGCTCAGCCGTGCGCCGGTCCGGCATCCCCGCCCGGCGCACAAGCTCAACACGCTCGTCCTCGGAAAGAACGATCTCCACAGCAGCAGGGCCCCGATGCGCCATGAAAAGAAGGTACCAAGTAACCCTCAGGATTTCTGGCGCATCACACTAGCGGGGCGGCCTGACCTCGCGGCGCTGGACGGCCGCAGCGCCTCCGAGGTCGTCGAGGAGGTCGGCGAGCAGGGTGCGGGCGGCGTCGAGGGCCGTGGTGCCGAAGCGCTGCCGGAGGCGTTCTTCCAGTGCCGCCCGGGCATGGCGGGCGGCGGCGACGGCTTCGTGGCCGCGGGGGGTGAGCGTGACGCGGCGGATGCGTGCGTCGTGGGGGTCCGGGAGGCGTTCGGTGTAGCCGAGGCGCTCCAGTTCGGCGACTGCCTTGGAGGCGCCCTGCTGGGTCATGTCGAGCTTCTCGGCTAGGTCGCCGATGGTGGGCCGGGCGTCGAGGAGGTGCTGGAAGACGTAGCCGTGGGACATGCGCAGGTCGGGGAAGCCGTGGGCGGCGAGTTCGTCCTGGACGGCGGAGGTGGCGGCGAAGCCCGCGAAGAGGGCGAGGGTGCCGGTGTCGAGGTCATGTGGGACGAGTGGCTGCTGCATGGGTCCACTCTGCCATTTGACAACATTGGTTGTACAACTATGGTTGTTGGTATGCCGGAGTTACATGAGCACCCCAACATCCGCACCGCCGTCCGCTATCACCAGGCGGTGTCCCGCTTCGCCGCAGGCGAGGAACTCGCCGCTTTCTTCCACCCGGACGCGGTCCACACGCAGCTTCCCAACGCCCTCTTCCCGGACAGCACCGTCCGTCATCTGCCGGACCTGATCGCCGCCGCGCAGCAGGGACACAAGCTGCTCGCCGAGCAGCACTTCGAAGTGATCAACGCGGTCGCAGCCGGCGCCCAGGTCGCCCTGGAAGTCACGTGGTCCGGCACGCTGGCCGTGTCCCTCGGCGACCTGACCGCAGGGCAGGTGCTGCGCGCCCACATCGCGGCGTTCCTCGAATTCCGCGACGGAAAGATCATCGCTCAGCGCAACTACGACTGCTACGAGCGCCTCCGCCCTGCGGCTCCGAGCGAGACCGATCGACAAGCCGAGGACGGGAAGAGCTCGCCCTGAGCACGGGATGTGTCAGCACGGTCGCAACCAGCACAAACATCGGACTCACTCAGGTGGGCCTGCCTGTGGACTGACCGTCGCCCTTCGCGTGTACGGCCGCGGGAGCCGGCCCAGTCGGGGGAAATCGTGGTCGAGCCTGGAGAGCCCGGGCTGTTGACCATTCACGCGTACGGTGACCGATGCGTCACTTTGGGTGGCGCAAACGGGCGTGTGGCTTTCCTCATGCGCGTAAGCCGGTGCGGCAACGCCGTCCAGGCCGTCGGCGCGACGGCACGGCGGCATCGGCCTCGTACGAGGGCCCGTCACCGTCGACGGTCGTTTCGTCGGCGCTTATCCGGAAACTCCGTCTGCAGATCGCGGGAGATTCCAGTGCCCGCCCGCAGACACCGGCAGAGGAAACACCATGCGCATCGGGATCATCGGAGCCGGTCACGTCGGCTCCACACTCGCCACCAGGCTCGCCGGGATCGGCCACGAAGTGGCCATCGCCAACTCGCGCGGCCCCGAGACCCTGAAGGACCTGGTCTCACAGATCAGCGGCCCGATCAGGGCCGTGACGGCTCAGGAGGCCGCCCGGTTCGGGCAACTGGTCGTCATCGCGATTCCCTACGGGCGGATCAACGAGCTGCCGATCGCCGACCTGCGCGACAAGGTCGTCGTCGACGCCTGCAACTACTTCCCTCAGCGGGACGGCCACGACCCCGATCTGGACGAGGACAGGACCACCTCCAGCGAGAAGCTACGGGCTCTCACCGGTGCCGACCTCGTCAAGGCCTTCAACGCCGTGCACTGGCAGGACCTGCGCGACCGCGGGCGCACCAAAGGTGACCCCGCCCGGCTGGCCATCCCCTTGTCCGGTGACGACGAGGAGGCCAAGGCGGTGGTAGCGGGCCTGATCCGCGACCTCGGCTTCGACCCGGTCGACGCCGGCTACCTCGGCCGCGGCGGCCGCAGGCACCAGCCCGGTACCACCGCCTTCACCGCCGAACTTTCCGCCGCGGAGCTGGACGCGTTGGTGCACGCCGCCGTTTGACGGCGGTGCGGTTGGTATGTGGGGGGTTCTTTTCCCCAGCCCCGCCCCTTCCCGAAACTGGGGCTGCGCCCCAGGCCCCCGCCAGGGGGTGGGGTGACACGTAGTGTCGCGGCTGCGGGTGCGTCGTGGCTGGTCGCGCAGTTCCCCGCGCCCCTGAAAAAGCAAAAGCCTGCGACTCCCGGCGCCCCGAGCAACCCCGCGCCCTGGAAGCCCGTACCCCCAACTCCCCGCACTCTCCCACCGGCGGGAGGGGACGTGGGCCGGTGCGTCGTATGCCCGTCGCGTAGGTTCTGTCTCAGGTCACCCGGACCCTGTGGAAGCCGAAGGGCCGTATGCCCACCCTGCGACGGGCTGACGCACCGGCCCACGGCCCCGACCCCCAACGCACCCAGGGGCGCGGGGAACTGCGCGACCAGCCACACTCAACCCGCGCCCGACACAAAACCCCGGGAGGGGCGGCGCCCCTCTCACTCACAGCCGCCGCACCCACCGAGCCACCCCCGCGGCCGCGAGCCCCGTGGCGCCGAGTGCAGCAGCGGTGGCCAGCCGGCCCGGAGATGGCGGGCGGGCGCCCGAGGCGTCGGCGTAGGCGGTGCCTGGCGCGTCCGGCAGCCCGGAAGCAAGCAGCTCCGCCAAGTGGACTCCCTCGTGCCCGGAGCTGTCGAGCTCATGGATCTGCGTACGGCAGCTGAAGCCGTCGGCCAGGACCACCGCCCGCGCGGAAGCCGAGCGCAGACGCGGCAGCAGCACCCGCTCCGCACAGGCCCGGCTGACATCCAAGTGCCCGCGCTCGAACCCGAAGTTGCCGGCCAGCCCGCAACAGCCGGACTCCAGACGCTCGGCGTCGACCCCCGCGCGGTGCAGCAACGCGGCGTCGGCGTCCCACCCCAGCACCGCGTGCTGGTGACAGTGCACCTGCGCCAGCGCCTCCGACCGGCCCACCGGCACCGGCGGAGGGACGTAGCCAGGACTGTGCTCGGTGAGCAGCTCCGCGAGGGTCACCGTCTGCCGGCGTAACCTGCGGACATCGCGGTCGCCGGGGAACAGCTCACCGGCATCGGACCGGAACACCGCCGTGCAACTCGGCTCAAGGCCGACCACAAGCCCACCGTCGTGGAGGTGTTCGGCCAGCCGGCGCACGGTCCGGGTCAGGATGCGCCGAGCGGTGCCGAGCTGCCCGGTGGAGATCCAGGTCAGCCCGCAGCACAGCGGCTCCGCGGGCAGGACGACCCGCCAGCCCGCGTCCTCCATCAGCCGTACCGCGGCCTGCCCGATGTGCGGGTGGAAGAAGTTGGTAAAGGTGTCCGGCCACAGCAGAACGGTGCCGCGCGCCCCGTCGCCCTGCGGCTCGTGGCGAGCGTGAGTGAACCACTGTTGCAGCGTCTCGTCGGCGAACCGCGGGATCTCGCGTTTCTCGACCCCCGCGACGGCGACGGCAGCCCGCGCCAGCAGGGGCGCGTGCGTGAGCGCGTTGACCGCAGGCCCTAGCCGCAGCCGGCCGACGGCCTGCGCCGCGGCCGGCAACCAGCCCATCGACAGATCCGAGCGCGGCCGACGCCAAGGCCGCCCCGCGTAGTGATGGGCCAGGAACTCCGCCTTGTACGTGGCCATGTCCACGTCCGCCGGACAGTCGGACTTGCAGCCCTTGCAGGCCAGACACAGATCAAGGGCGTCCCGTACCGCATCTGATCGCCACCCGTCCCGTACCGCACTGTCCCCGTGACCGTCCAGCATCTCGAACAGCAGCCGGGCCCGTCCTCGCGTGGAGTGCTCCTCCTCCCGCGTGACCTGGTACGACGGGCACATCACCGCGCCACCCTTGTTCGTGAGCTGCCGGCACTTGCCCACCCCAACGCACCGGTTGGCGGCCTCCGCGAAGGACCCGCCGTCGTCCGGATAGTGGAAGTACAGATCCTGCGGGTCGTACGGAGCCCAGTCGGCACCCAGTCGCAGATTCTCGTCCAGCCGGTACGGCGCCACGACCTTGCCGGGATTCATCCGGTCGTCCGGATCGAAGACCGCCTTGAGCCGGCCGAACGCCTCGACCAGTTCGCTGCCGAACATCCGCGGCAGCAGCTCACCGCGGCTCTGACCGTCACCGTGCTCCCCGGAGAAGGACCCGCCGAACTCCGCGACCAGATCGGCCGCCCGCTCCATGAACCGCCGGTACGCCGCCACCCCGTCGGCGTTGTACAGGTCGAACGGGATGCGGGTGTGCACGCAGCCATGACCGAAGTGCCCGTAGAGACTGGGCCCCGTATCGCTCTGGTACCCGAACTCCTCGAACAGCCCGCGCAGCCGCCGCAGATACTCGCCGAGCCGCTCGGGCGGCACCGCCGAGTCCTCCCAGCCCTCGAAGGTGTCGGGCCGGTGCGGCACATGCGCGGTGGCACCGAGACCCGCCTCGCGGACCTGCCACAGCTCCTCCTCGCGCGCCGGATCGTCCAGGAAGGCCACCTCCGCGTCGTGCTCGCTCTCGTGGAGCGCGCTCAGCATCCGGTGCGCCCGCGCGTCGGACTCCTCGAGGGTCTCCCCGCCGAACTGCGTCATCAGGAAGGCACGCCCCGCGGGTAGTTGGGCGATCGCCCTCGGATTGAGGTGCTTGAGCTGCTCGTCGCGGATCAGCCGTGCGTCGACGCCCTCCAGAGCCATCGGCCGGTGCGGCAGGATCTCCGGCACGGCGTCCGCGGCCTTGTCGACGCTCGGGAATCCGAGCACGACCAGCGTGCGCTCCTTCGTCACCGGCACGAGTTCCAGCTCGGCGCGCAGCACGGTGGCCAGCGTCGACTCGCTGCCCACGAGCAGTCCCGCGACATCGAAGCCGTGCTCGGGCAGCAGCGAGTCGAGGTTGTAGCCCGACACCCGGCGGGGAATGTCCGGGAAGCGGCGGCGGATCTCGTCCGCGTACGTGTCGCGCAGCGCCCGTAACTGCCGGTACAGGGTGGCCCGCAGGTCGCCGCGCCGCTCGATCTCGGTGTACTCCTCCTCACTGGTCTCGCCGCACCAGAAACGGGTGCCGTCGTAGAGCAGCACCTCCAGGCGCGCGATGTTGTCGACGACCTTGCCGTGCTGCTGCGCGGTGGCGCCGCAGGAGTTGTTGCCGATCATGCCGCCGATGGTGCAGTTCGCGTGCGTGGCGGGCTCCGGGCCGAAGCGCAGACCGGTAGCCGCGAGCTGCCGGTTCAGCTCGTCCAGCACGATGCCCGGCTGCACGACACACGTGCGGGCGTCGGTGTCCAAGGACTCCAGGCGGTCGCAGTACTTCGACCAGTCCAGCACCACCGCCGTGTTGGTGCACTGGCCCGCCAGGCTCGTGCCACCGCCCCGCGAGAGCACCGGAGCGCCGTGTTCCCGGGCCACCGCCACCGCCTCGGCTCCCGCCTCGGGCGTACGCGGCAGAACGACACCGATCGGCGTCTGCCGGAAGTTCGAGGCGTCGGTCGCGTACGCGGCCCGGCTGCCCGCGTCGAACCGCACCTCGCCGTCGACCCGCTCACGCAGCGCTGCTTCCAGCGCGGCCGGGTCGATCGGCCGCTCGGGTCGCCTGCTGACGACGGGATCGGGCAGGCTCTCCACACCCATCAAGTCCTCCTCCTGGCATCGGCTGCCGGATCACCGGCCCTGTCGTACGAGGTACGGGCCCGCCGGGTACCCAGCCGCCGCCCGCGCATGGCGCACAGCCCGAGCGGGTACACGCAGGACGCGCACGTGACCCGGTTCCGCGCCCGCACCCCCGAGGGCCGCCGAACCGCCACCACCGCTCAGGGAGCCACCGTGAAGCTCTCGTTCCTGGACCCGCTCTTCTCCCGGCCCGGCCCGTGGGCCAGCGTCCACCTCGACACCTCCCGGGACATCGACGAACCCGACAAGGCGATCGATCTGCGCTGGCGCCACCTGCGGGACACGCTGCGCGACCAGGGGACGGACGCGGCCACCGTCTCCGTCCTGGACGCGGCGGTGGGCACCGGCCGTGACCTTTCCGGCCGGCACGGGCAGGCGCTGTTCGCCGCGCACGGGCAACTCGTCCTGGTGGCGGACCTGCCCGACCCGCCCGTGCGTGACACGGCCCGATTCGACGACCTGCCCGACACCTTGCCGCTGGCGGTGCAGCGCGCACCGGACATCCCGTACGTGGCCGTCGCCCTCACCCGAGGCGTCTCGGCCGAGAAGGGCGAGTACGTCTCGGTCGTCGCCGAGAGCGGGCGGTGGCCTGTCAGCCGGGTGGCGCCGGGACCACGCCTTGACCGTCTGGTGCCGGTCGAGGACTGGCCGCGCACGGCGCCCCGTATCGCTCAGGAACTGGACGAACTCGCAGGGCGGCACCAAGCCGGGCCCGTCGTGCTCCGCCGGGACGAGGGCGACCCCTGGCTGTCGGGCGTCCTGGTCAACCGCATGCCCATCCACCTCCAGAACCGCGTGACCGTGGTCGAGAGCGGGCCCGGCACGGCGGCCGACACCGCCCCCGGCCGGCCCCTGGTGGAGACGGAAGTGGCCCGCACGCTGGACGGCCGTCTGAGCGGACCGGACCGCCTCCAGCTGGACACCTTCCTCGCCCAGCGCGCCAGGCACAGCCAGAAGTCCGAGGGCATCACCGCCGCCGTCACCGCCCTGCAACGCGGCCGGGCCCGAGCCCTCCTGCTCACCCGTTCCCCACGGCTCCCCGAGCGACTGTGGGTGGGCGCGGAGCCGTACCAAGTCGCCATGTCAGCCGAGGAGTTGAAGGCCTTCGGAGCGACGTCCGTACGTGCCCAGCCCGCCGGCGCCGCCTTGCTGCACGCCACCGCCCGCACCGGAGCCGAACTGATCGTGGTGGACCCGGACCGGGTCCCGCTGGCCGACGGAGTGGGCGTGCTGCTGCGCTATCGCGAGCCGGGGGACATGGCCGCGGATTGAGCGGATCGACATGCCCCTCGGTCGTACGGGCCTGATGTTCGCCGGGGCCACCAGGGGTACGCGGTGGGGAGGAATCGGACAACCGGACAAGTCGAACGGCGAACCGCGGGCCCTTCGGCCCGAGGAAGAAGATGATCCCGATGATCTCCCAGTTGGTTGCGGTGCCGGCCGACAAGGTGACGCTGGCCGGTGATCTCGTGCTTCCCACCCAGTCCAGGGCAGTCGTGCTGTTCGCGCACGGCAGCGGCAGTTCCCGGCACAGTCCGCGCAACCGGATGGTGGCCGCCGAGTTGCGTACGGCCGGACTCGGCACCCTGCTCATGGATCTGCTCAGCGAACGGGAGGAGAACCAGGACGCCCTGACGGGCGAGCACCGCTTCGACATCCCGCTGCTGGGGCGACGCCTGGTGGCCGCGATCGACTGGCTGGACGGCCAGCCCGAGGCGAGGGGGCTCCCCGTCGCCCTGTTCGGCGCGAGTACGGGCGCGGCGGCAGCCCTGGTGGCCGCCGCCGAGCGGCCCGAGCGCGTACTGACCGTCGTGTCGCGAGGCGGACGGCCCGATCTGGCGGGCGACGCCCTGGCACGCGTACGAGCATCTGTGCTGCTCATCGTCGGCGGCCGGGATCGCGATGTGCTGCGGCTCAACGAGGAGGCGGCCGACATGCTGCGGGCGTCACATTCCCTGCACGTGGTGCCGGGAGCCACCCACCTCTTCGGGGAGCCGGGCGCGCTGGAGGAGGTCGCACACACCGCCAAGGAGTGGTGCGTCGAGCGGGTGCGGTCCGTTGGGTCCGCACGGGAGGCCGACGAGCGGCGGTGACGTTTTTCGAGGGCTGGGCCGAGGTACCCGTGCCCCGTGTTTCTTCTGCGACCTCCCGGCGTCTACGCGCCGCAGGGCGACACCTGGCTGCTGGCCAGGGCCCTGCGGCTGGCGGCGATGCGCCCCGGTGCCAGGGTGCTGGACATCGGTACCGGTACCGGCGCGCTGGCCCTGGCCGCGGCCCAGGCGGGTGCGGGCCAAGTGACGGCGGTGGACCTCTCGCCGTGGGCGGTGATGGCGGCCCGGCTCAACGCGACGGTCCGGCGGTTGCCGGTGCGCGTGGTCAGGGGCGACCTGACGCGACCCGTCACGGGAGAGACGTTCGACGTCATCCTGGCCAACCCGCCGTACGTGCCCGCGCCCGGGCAACCGACGTCGCGCGGGGGAGCGGCCCTTGCCTGGGACGCCGGGCCCGACGGCAGGGCACTGGTGGACCGCCTCTGCACCGCCGCCCCGCCGTGCCTCACGCCCGGCGGGATGCTGCTGGTGGTGCACTCGGCCCTGTGCGGCGTCGAAGAGACGCTCGCCCGCCTGCGGGACGCCGGGCTCAAGGCCGCGGTGGTCGACCGCGCCATGGTGCCCTTCGGTCCCGTGCTGCGCTCCCGCATGTCCGAACTCGTCGCCCGCGGGCTGATCGGCCCCGGACAGGACACGGAGGAGCTGGTGGTGATCCGTGCCGACCAACCACGCCGAACCTGAGCGTCCGCGAGGTCCGCGACGCGTCGTCGTCGTACCGGACGGCCCGATCCTCATCGAGGGCCCGGTCGAGGTCGAACTGGACGACGGCCGCCGCGTCGTCTCCGACCGTTTCGTGGTGGCGCTCTGCGCGTGCAGGCGCAGCGGTACGTACCCGTGGTGCGACACCAGCCACCGACGCCGTCGCCCTTGACGGGGCGCCCTTGAAAGGGGGCCGTCACAGCCCGCGCTCGCGCAGCGATGTCCTGCCGTCGCGCCAGCAGTCCAGCAGGTGCCTCTCCATGCGGTCGTCGAGCAGTCCGGTCGCCTGGACACCGAAGACCACGTCCCCGAGGAGGGCGGGCTCGGCGTCGAGCAGGCCGCCGATGACATCGCGGCGCAGGACCTGTTCGTGCACGGCGTCGGCCTCGACGTGCTCGCTGTAGAAGAACCGGCAGGCCGGGCCCGCGCCCAGGCGGTCGATCGCGTCGACCATGCGGCGCGCGGTGGGGGCGGTGGTGATCTCCGCCGCCGCGAAGTGGCCGACCAGCGCGGCGCGTTGGGCGCGGTGCAGGCCCAGGTACGACATCAGGTTCACCGTGGCGAGCGTGACGGCCGGCGTGGCGTCCACGTAGCGCCCGTACGTCGGGTCGAGGCCGGCCTCGGCCATCAGGTCGGCGAACAGCCGGGCGTGCACCCGTTCGGCCCGGCCGCCGCCGAACTCGTCGTACTCGACCGCGACGAGGGCCGCCTTGGCGGGGCCTTCCAGGCGCGGGATGACCCAGGCCTGCGGATCGGCTTCCTTGAGCTGGTAGACGGAGCGATGGGCGAAGTATTCGCGCAGTTGCTCCCGGGTGCCGTCCCGCTTCAGGTACTGGGAGACACCGCGCGGTTCCCGTGGCTCGGCGAGGAGGGCGTCCAGCTCGCGATCGAGGTCGTCGGGGCTGTCGCCGCCGGCCACATCCTCACGCAGCGCCTCATGGAACACGCACTCCATGGCACCCCGCAGCCGCAGCAGCTCCGGATCCCACTCCCAGTCCGGGTCGACGCCCAAGAAGCCGCGGTAGTGCAGCTCGTAGCAGGCGTAGAGCGCGAGTTGGAGGTCTTCGCCGTACGGATCGGAATGCGCGACCTCGTGCAGCGGCAGTGGGCCACCTGGTGGCTGCCGGATGAGGGTGGACAGCACGGCGGAGGACAGCGGCCCGCGCGGCTCGGGGACGACGGGCTCACTCCCACGCGTGCTGACCTGCGTCGCCACGCTGGAGTCCATGGGTCACCTCGGAATGGCCGGCGCACGATTCGAGCTGCGCGAGTACCCGACGCCGATGTGCGTAACCGAAACCAGGGGTCCTCTCAACCCGGCCCGTCGTGGGAGTGGCCGGACGCGGGCGGTGGTGTGGCCGGCGTTCCTCCTCGGTATCGCGGTCTCGTTGGCCGCGAACGTTTGCGGCTGCGCCTGCCCTGGCGTGGAAGCCGATGTTGGTCGCGGGGTGGCCGCCCCGGTGCCCACGATCAGCGCGTCGTACGGCAGTTCCTCGGTGCTGCAGGCGCAGTGTGTTCGTCACGACGTACATGGACGAGAACGCCATCGCCGCGCCCGCGATCATCGGGTTGAGCATGCAGGCCGCGGTGGCCGGCGTCCTGCGGGAGGGGCGGATCGCGTCGGCTGCCGGAACGTTGGGCCCCAGACGCGCTCGTGCGGCAGCTGCTCCCCTGAATGTCACAACAGCCGGTGGCGCCCGGGCTCAACTGTGGCGTCGGGGCGCCCGCGCACTCCGGTGACGAGCACTCCGATGGCGAAGACCAGGACGAGGACGAAGATGGCGATACCGAGAACGTCCTGGAGCCCACTGGCCAGGCCGCTGTAGCCCACGTCGACCCCGAAGACCACCGAACACACGCCGGCAACGAGGGCCGTCCAGCCCAACCAGCCGGCGACCCGGCGACTCGTGAGAATCGCTGTCCCGAACAGCGCGAGGGTCAGCCCGAGCAGGATGCGGAAGTAGCTCTGAAATCCCCATTCCAGCCAGCGCACGGTCTCGGCGTTTGCAAAGCGGATCTGCTTCTCCGCGCCCGAGGCGCTGACCCATGAGTCGACGGCCTGCTTCAGTCCCACTCCGTCCAGCCCCTGCAGAACAGCCCAGACCGCGGCGGTCGCCACGGCTGCCGCGGCCGCGAGCCGAGCGACCAGGGCGGACTGGTCGGCGGAGCGCAGGACGCGGTACAGCAAAAGCAGGCCGCTCAGCGTTACCAGGACGCCGATGAACTGACCGAGATGAACGGCGATCCAGCTGCTGCTGTCCGCATACTCGGTGAAGATCGCCGGGTGGTCGTCTTCCTCTCCTGAAGGATGAAGTGCGGCAGTCAGGATGACGTTGAGAAGGAAGCCCCCGACCATGAGCGCGCCGGCGATCGTCAGCGTGCGGCGTTGCGAGTCGGCTGTATCCGCCGCTTCGCCAGCGTGCATATCCGGACTCATGAGCAGATCCAGTCCTCTCCACGTCACCGACGGACGTTCTTGAAGATCACCAGCTGAAGCCGCTCTCTCAAGGAACACCGCACCACCTCACCCGAAGGAGGTCCGATCGCGGCCGATTGCACCAGCGCGCGCTGCCGGCGGCCGCCGGCGGTCCTGTGCGCGGTCCGGCAGGTCAGCCGAGGGCCTGGAGGAGGTCGTTGCACGCCTGCTCGCAGGACCGGCAGGCTTCGGCGCACAGGCGGCAGTGCTCATGCGTATCGGCGTGCGCGGAGCATTCGTCGGCGCAGGCTTTGCAGGCGGTGGCGCACGCGGTGAGGATCGCCCGGGTGATGTTGGCGTCGTAGCCGGTGTGGCGGGACAGAACGGACGCGGTGGCGTTGCAGATGTCCGCGCAGTCCATGTCGGTGCGGATGCACTTGGTGAGCTCGCCGACCATGTCCTCGGACAGGCAGGCGTCCGCGCAGGCCGTACACGCCTGGGCGCAGGCGATGCATTCCTCGATGCAGCGGGTGAGCCTGTCGCGGTCGACCTGGCCCAGATCGGCCGGGTAGGTGGCGAGCATGTCCTTGACCGTGGTCATCACCGGTCGCCTCCTTCTGGATCACGCCGGAGGGCGGCGGGCCGGAACGGCCGCGCCTCTCCCTCTTCCGGCCCCTGCCGGGTTGGCCGTGGTCGGGCGAGACAAACGCGGTCGGGCACTTCTGGTCCGCCGGGCTCTGGCACGGCAACCTCGGGGGGGTCAGGCACGCGGACGGGTTTCGTACATGCGTACCGCGACGACGAGGCCGGAGACAGCGGTCAGGGCGGCGACGGCCCAGATGGCGGTGGTGAGGCTGTAGGCGTCGGCGAGGACTCCGGCGACCAATGCGCCGACGGCGAAGCCGCCGTCGCGCCACAGCCGGTAGACGCCGACGGCGCGGGCGCGCCAGGCGGGATGGGCGACGTCTCCGATGACGGCGAGGAGGGTCGGGTAGACCAGCGCGGTGCCGATGCCGAGCAGGATCTGGGCGGCGGCCCACACGGAGAAGGTGGTTCCTGCGGCGACGAGGGCGATGGCGGCTGCTTGCAGCAGCATGCCTGCGGTGATGAGGTGCTTGCGGCCGATGTGGTCGGACCACCAGCCGGTGAGCATCTGGCCCGCGCCCCACACGGCGGGGTAGAGGGCGGCGAGGATGCCGATCTGGGCGATGGACAGGCCGTGGGCGGCGAAGAGCAGGGGAAAGATGCCCCAGGCGAGGGCGTCGTTGAGGTTGTTGACCATGCCGGCCTGGCTGGCGGCGGACAGGGCCTTGTCGCTCAGGCTGGTGAGGCGGACGATCTGGCCGGTGGTCAACTCAGCTTCGGAACCTGGTTGTTGGGGGTGCTGGGCGGCCTCGGCGCGGGCGTGCTCGCGGGTCTCACGGACCGCGAGGGTGGACAGGCCCAGGGCCATGACGACATAGGCGGCGCCGAGGAGGAACGGCTCGGGGCGCAGCCCGGCCTGTTCGGCGATGGCGCCTGTGGCCATGGCGGTGGCGGCGACCGCGCCGTAACCGGCGGCCTCGTTGAAGCCCATGGCCAGGCCACGGCGCTGCGGGCCGACCAGGTCGATCTTCATGATGACGGTGGTCGACCAGGTCAGGCCCTGGTTCATGCCGAGCAGGACGTTGGCGCCGATGATCCAGGCCCAGGTCGGCCCCCAGGCCAGCATGGCGGGCACAGGCAGCGCGATCAGCCATCCGGCGATCAGGACCGGCTTGCGGCCGAAGCGGTCCGACCAGGTGCCGGCGAAGAAGTTGGTGATGGCCTTGGTGGCGCCGAAGGCCAGGATGTAGGCCCTGTTCTCGTATAGCTACGGCGAGGGGACAAGTAGCTCAGTGTGATTTCAGGGCCTCTGCTTGAGTGTGGGGCTCGGGGACCGCTCCGTTGTTCATGGCGGCGAAGTCGGCGTGTGCGGCCTCGACGGCTTCGGGGTACGCCTTGCGCTTGGCGTGCTCGGCCAGCGCCCGGTAGATGCTCGCCACTGAGGGACTCTGCCCCTTCCGCTTGCCGGTGGGGATGATCAGGTCGGGCTGGATCTGCTCGACCGACTCCCCGTGCACCCTCCGCCGCAGCACGGTGTGGAGCATGTCGTCGGTGATGACCGGCGGCCGGCCGCCGTGCTTGCCCTTGCGAGCCGCGGTGTCGAGCCCCTCCAGCGTGGACTCGCGGATGTTCTCCCGCTCGGTCTCCGCCATCGCCGCGAAGAACGCGAACAGCAGTTTGCCCGGGCCGGTGGGGTCGTAGATGCCGGGCAGAGGCCCGGCGAGCATCTCCAGCACCAGGCCGTGCGCGGTGAGGTGGTCGGCGAGCGCGGTGAGTTCGGCGGCGTCCCGGCCAAGGCGCTTCATCTCGTACACCGTGAAGATGACACGGCAGTGCGGGGCGTGCGCCTTGACCTCCCGCGCGGTCCGCAGCGCCTCCTCGAACCGGGGGCGTACCCGGACGCGGGTGCTGATCTTCTCGCTGAAGATCTTGTCCCTCGGGATGCCGTGCTTGCTGAGCGCGTCGAGCTGGGAGTCGAGTTCCTGCCCGAGCGTCGAGCATCTCGCGTAGCCGATGCGGATGTCCGCGCTCGGCAGGTCCGGGTCGATCGGCGCCGGCGGCGGGGTGCCCGGCCTCCACGGCCGGCCCGGTCCGCGGTCGGCCGGGGTCGGCACCCGCAGCGCCTTCTTCAGCCGGGGCACCTGGGTGAAGCGGCGGGTGTGGTAGGCGGAGGCGACCGCGCCGCCGCGCGAGCGGCACGGCGAGCCGGGCTGAGCGTCACACTTCGGACAGGCGTGCTGTTCGACGTCGCCGGCATCCGACCGGTCGGTTGGGGAAGGCTGCTGAGGGTCCGTCATGGGCCCGGATTTTCGCACAATGCAACTCTCAGAAGGGGGTCCGTCCCGCTTTTGAGTGAGAACGGGTTCTGCGAACGAATCCGGGTCCGGCGGAGGCCCGACGACCCGCAATTGATCTTACTCGCGCAAAGGACCGTTTGTGAGAACCACACGGGAGTGAAGGGGGAAGAGTCCGTCGCCGTCCCTATTCCTTGGGCGGCGGTTGGACGAGAAGGGTGTCGTCGGGGCGGTGGGTGACGTGCAGGCCCGCTTTCCGGAAGATCTCGGTGAGGGCGATGTCCATCGCGTGGTGGATGCCCGCGATCTCCATACGGCCGGCCAGGCCTGGCTCGGCGGCATGCGTGATCGCGGTGGGGCGCAGGACGTCGCCGGCTTCCCACCACACCTCGACCGTCTCCTCGTCCTGTTTGCGGATCTGCAGGCCGCTGTCGCCGGCGGGGTGGGGGTCGAATCCTGCGCGCAGGAGCGCTTCGCGCACCCGCTGCAGAGTTTCGCTCATGCGGCGGCGGGCGGGGCGAGGGAGGCGGAGCTGACGACGCTCAGACCGACGCCCAGGCTTTCGCACAGCCGGCGGGTGCGGGCCAGGGCGCTCAGGGATGCCGGTGAGGGGGTGGCGGTGGGCAGCTGGAGGCGCAGCGTCCGGGGGCGGTGTGTGATGAGAAGTTGCTCGATGTGTACGGCGGCCGCGGCGCGGTTGTGGACTTCGAGGTCCTGTACGAGGTGCACATGCAGGACGCCGTTCTCGAACGCGTGCTGGATGAGCATGATCCCTCCACGACGTGATACCTGAGCACTACACCCACCAGCATGCCCACGATCGGCCCGGACTGCGCGCCTGCGGGGACGGGAGCCGTGCGCACTGCGGCCGCCCTGGAGGAGAGCCTGCAGGGCACCGGTCTGACCCTGCCGTGCTTGGCCTTCGCGAAAGGAGGCTCGGCTCGGGTGGGGGTCATTCTTCGCTGGGGGTGCGGATGGCGAGGATGGCGATGTCGTCGTGGCCGTCGCTGGGGTGGTGGTCGGCGAGGGCGTGGACCAGGGCGTCCAGTGGCTGGGTGGCGTGCGCGGCGGCGAGATCGGCCAGGGCGTTCAGGCGGTCGTCGATGGGATGGTCCGGGTGTTCGACAAGGCCGTCGGAGAACAGCAGCACGATGGCGCCCGGCGGCAGCTCGTGGGTGTGGTCGGGGCGGTGGATGTCGGGGTCGACGCCCAGGGGGATGCCCGGCTCCGCATGCAGGTATCGGGCGGATCCATCGGGGGTCAGGATCAGCGGCGGGAGGTGGCCGGCGGTGCTCCAGTGGAGCGTCCAGCCGTCGGCGGTGGGCTCGATCCTGACCAGGCATGCGGTGGTGACCGGCAGGTCGGTGATGGCGTGGACGGTGCGGTCGAGCTGGGTCAGCACCTCACTGGGCGGGGTCTGGCGGTCGTAGAGCAGGGCGCGGAGCATGTTGCGGGCCTGGGCCATGGCGGCGGCCGCGTGCAGGTCGTGGCCGACGACGTCGCCGATGACGGCCGCGCAGGCACGGTCGGGCAGGACGACGGCGTCGTACCAGTCGCCGCCGACGCTGGCCGGCTCGGCCGCGGTGCGGTAGACCGCGGCGCCGGAGAACGGCGTCAGGTCCGGCAGGGTCGGCAGCAGCAGCCGCTGGAACTGTTCGGCGCTGTCACGCATGTAACCGAACAGGCGGGCGTTCTCGATGGCGATCCCGGCGGCTCCCGCCAAAGCGCGCACGATGGCCTCGTCGTCCTCGTCGAACGGCCGGCCGTCCCTGCGCTCGGAGAGGTAGAGGTCACCGTAGATCTCGCCGCGGACGGTGATCGCGACGCCCAGCAGCGTGCGCATGGGCGGGTGGCCGGGCGGGAATCCGACCGAGGCCGGGTGCGAGGGGATGTCCTCCACGCGCAGTGGCTCGGGATGGTGGATCAGGTGACCCAGGACGCCGCGGCCGTGCGGGAAGTCGATTCCCGCGAGCGCGGCCCGTTCCTCCTCGGTGAGGCCGGCAGTGATGAACTGCTCCAAGTGATCTCCGGAAGGGGCCAGGACGCCGAGTGCGCCGTAACGCGCCCCGGCCAGGTCCATGGCGGTGGTGACGATCCGGTGCAGCACCGCCGGCAGGTCCAGATCCCCGCCGATGGCCAGCACCGCCGACAGCAGCCCCTGCAACCGGTCCTTCGCCCGAGCCAGCGCCCGCAGCTGCTGCGCGATCCCCTCCAACTGCTCGTCCAGCTTCAGCCCAAGCCCGGGCAGACGCGTCTCGCTCGGTGTGCCGCTCGGTTCCTCGTCGGAGTTCACAACGCCCTCTCGCTCTCATCCCTCACCGCCCACGCTACGCACGACACCGTCACCCCGCCGGGAGCACACACCGAACCGGCCGGCCGCCGCTTCCCTCCCCCGGCGCCTGCCCGAGAAGACGGGGCGCATCCAGAACCAGCCGGTACTTTGCCGCAGACCTGGAGGAACAGGACGTTTCTGCCGCCGCTCCGCTTTCTCTTCGCCCTGCGCGTTTGAACCGGGCGTGTGCGGCAAGGCGTGCACGGTCAAGGGCTCTTCCCTTGCGCCTCGCGCTCTTCAATCCCCCCGTGGAGCGCGGGCGTGCCGGGTCCCTGCCGCGTCGGCGCGGCAGGGACCCGGCTGTTTCCCATCCCCGTCTTCGGCACTGAGGTTGCTCTTGGTTGTCTGCAGGGGTGTCTCCCCGATCGGGCTGCCGCGATCGTGAGGTCCGGGGCAGCTCGAACGTTCACGTCACGGCGGTTTGCGGTTACGCGCCCGGCATGGCACCTCTATGGCAGCGCAAGCGCGACGAACAGCAGCGCGAGAGGCGACCCCAGGGACGCCGGCCGTGGAGGCGGCGAGGGGCCTCGGCCTAGCGGGCAGGGTCCGACTCCTCCGGCCCGGCTGCCGCCCGCGTCTAGAACCGCACCGCGGCGTCTCCTCCGGTCGGCACCACCTCTCTCTGCGGGCTGCGCGGGGCGGGCACGGCCCGGGCCGGGGCGGTCAGGTCCAGGTCGAGGCTGCTGTTCATGTCCAGCTCGAACCGGCCGTAGGGGTTCACGTGCGTCCAGAACAGCGGGGACAGGGCCCGCCGGTCGGCGTCGGTGAGCATGTCGGCCCACTTCTGGTCGGCGAGGACCTGCTGGATCAGCAGCGTGTTGACGTGCACGAGGGCGGACTGGAGCAGGTGCAGGGCGAGCATGGACACCTCCTGGGACTCCTTGTCCGACCCGGCCAGGTCGCCGTCCTTGCCGTAGAAGAGGTCCTTGTTCGCGCTGTTCCAGTTCTCCACCACCTGCAGACCCTCGTGGATCTCCTGCCGGAGTTCGGCGTCGGCGAGGTAGTCGCAGACGAACGCCGTGCGTACCGCCCGCCCGAGTTCCTCGATCGCCTGGTAGGTGGGGTGCTTGGGTCCGCCGCGGGTGAAGCGGCGCAGGACCTGCTCGGCCTCGGCGGTGCCCAGGCGCAGGGCGGTGGTGTACTTCACGATCTGGTCGTACTGCTGGCGGATCAGGTCCCAGTTGATCGTCTTGGTCGACAGCACCGGCGCGAGGTTGGGCCAGTTGTCGTCCTCACCGGCGGCCGGCCGGTACAGCTTCGCGGAGCCGATGTTCTTCAGCCGCGGCATCAGCTTGAAGTCGAGCATGTGGGCGAAGGCGAAGCCGACGATGGACGCGCCGTGGGTATCGGTGTACTGCCGGTCGACCTCCATGTCGGTGCAGTGTCGCAGCACGCCCTCGATCATCGAGGCGACCTCGGAGGCGGAGCAGGACTTGAGCTGGGAGTAGATGCACACCGACTTCCGCTCGACGTGCCAGTAGATCATCACGCCGGGGCCGCGGTAACGCTGGTGCCACTCGGTCATCAGGTTGCTGGACCAGGCCCCGAACTTGCGGCTGTCGGAGGCGCACGCGGTGCCGGTGCCCCACCACATCTCGTCCCGGGCGGCGAAGGTGGCGTTCACCAGCTTGCGCAAGGCGGCGCGCATGTTGGCCCGGTTGATGAACAGGTGCCGCACCCGGCGCAGCGTCGCCTCGGACTCGCCGTGCTTGCCGGTGACCGCGACCCGCTTGATGCCCATGTTGGTGCCCAGACCGAACAGCACCAGCAGCAGCCGGCGCCGCAGTACGTCCCTGGACAGGTTCTCTCTGGTGGCGACCGAGGTGAACTCGGCGATGAAGCCGGTGTCGAACTCGGCGTACTTCAGGATGTCCAGCAGGTCGATGGTGCCCCAGCGCCGCTCGATCTCCGCCTTGACGGCGACCAGGGACTCCGGCTCCTCCTGCTTGCCGCGCGGGGAGACCCTGATCCACGGCTCGCCGTGCTTCTTGACGATCGCGACCCCGCCCGTGGTGCCCTCGGCCAGAGCCTGCTCGAAGCGGTCCAACGAGGTGCGGAGCTTGGCCTTCAAGGCGGTGATGAACTCACCCGCGTCCTGCGGCTGGCCCAGGGCCGCGTAGTGGACATCCCGGTTGTCCTCGAAGTCGGCGGGCAGGTCGTCCTCCGGGTTGCGCCACCGGCTCGCGCCCACCACCCAGATCTCCCGCCGGCGCAGCGCGTCCCGCAGGGATACAAGCACGCACAGCTCATACGGGATGCGCTCGACCCGGCCCTTGTCGTCCACCACCGCCGCCCGCCACTGCTCGGGCACCACCCCGTCCAGCGGCACCGTCTCCGCCGCATCGAAGAACGCGCCCTCCTTCAACGGCTGCCCCAGATACCGCCTCAGCAGGTCGATCGCGTCCATCACCGGCCGGTAGGCGGTGTTGTTGCACTTCAGCTCCAGCGCCTTGAGCAGCGGCGACAGCATCCGCCGCCAGTGCGCCGAGTACGAGGAGCGCAGCACGGTGCGGACCCGGGCCTTGTACCGGGCCTCGTTCGCCGCGGCCTCCGCCGCGAGGGCCTTCAGTGTCTTCTCACCACCGACCACCGGGAAGATCACCCGCCGCACCGTGCCGGACGGCTCCGACAGGGCCGCCTCCGCGACCCGCAGCAGCATCGCCTCCTTGCCCCGGACCTTCTTCAGCTCCGCCCCCAGCTCCTTGTCGACCTTCCGCTCCGCCCGCGTGTTGATCTTCAGCACGAGCTGGATGAACAGGTCCACCAGCGAGTCGGTGATCTCCGTCTGGCGCACGTGGCACAGCGTGGCCAGCAGTGTCAGGCGCCGTGGCGGCTTCATCCGCTCCAGGTTCGCCGGGTACTCCTTCGACGCCCGCGCCCTCCAGGCGGCCACGAGCTTCTCCGACACGTCCGCGAACAGGTCCGCGGGCAGCTCCAGGCGCCGCACCCGCTCCAGCTTGTTCACCTCGGCCAGCAGGCTCTCCAGACCCGGAGCGCCGGGGTCGGTCTTCAGCTCGGTGAAGTGCGACCGCCCGCCCCCGACCGCGGCGCCGTCGCCGTCGACGCCCTGCTCGGTTCCGTCGCCCGTGATCAGGTCCTCCAGCCGCGAGCGCGTCGCGTGGCTGAGCCGGTCCAACGTGCTGCGGCAGAACCGCTTCTCGAAGTCCTTGACCGCCTTGCCGACCAGCCGCCGAACCTGCCCGGGCGCCGGCGGCTCGACGTGGTCGTTGCGGCACCGGGCCACCACCGCGGCCGCCAGCCGGTCCCGCGACAGCTCCACCGGACACAGCTCGGTCGCCAGCCACGCGGCCAGCCGGTCCTGGTCCTCCTCGGTGTTCGCCCGGAACCCATACGCCGCCCGGATCTCGCCCCGATGCCGCTGGATCGCCTTGCTCTGCCAGTCGTACTCCGCCCACGCCCCGGCCGGGACCTTCACCTGCTGCGCCACGTACTCCACCGCGGCGGACGGCACCTCCCTGGCCGACTCCGGGAACCGGGCCTCCGCCTCGAAAAACTTCAGCAACAGCGCGAAGCCGAGCCGGGTCGCCCCGGACTTGTTCCGCACCCGCTTCATGTCGTCTTCCAGCAGCGTCCAGACCTCGATCAGGTCCTCCGGCTTCCAGTCCTGCCGCACCCGTACTCCTCCACCCCGACCGAGATCACTCGTTCGGCTCAACGAGGCGGCCAGTCAGGAGAAACGAGGACCGGGCAATCACACAGCGCTACATGTCCGTTCGCCGTAGCTATACGAGAACAGGGCCATGTAGGTGAGGGCGGCGGTGTAGGCGGACAGGTGGAAGACGTCGTCGGCGAGCAGTGGCAGCACGGTGCGTTCCTGGCCGAGCATGCCGCCGACCAGGGCGTTGACCGCGACGAGCAGGGTGAACTGGGCGAGGTTCGCGCGCAGTCCGAGCCGTATGCCGCCGGCGGTGGCGGTTGGGGGTCTCCCCTGTTCGAGCGGAGTCGAGAACTCGGGGGAGGTCATGCGTCTGCCTCCAGCGTGCGGCCGGTGGCCTTGGCCCAGTCACCCGGTCCGCCGTCCAGGACGGCGAGGTCGTGGTGTCCGGCACGGGCTAGGAGGCTGGCGGCGGTCATGGCGCGCTCGCCGTGCCCGCAGGCGACCACGGCCCCGGGCGGTGCTTCGTCGGCATGTCCGGCGAGGTCGCCGAGTTCGAGGTGGACCGCGTCCGCGATGTGCCCGGCGACGTGCTCGGCCCGCTGCCGGATGTCGAGGACCGGACGGTTGGCGATGCGGTCGGCGGTGAGCAGGTCGATGCTCTGCTGCTCTCCACCGTCTGCCTGCCAGGCGGTCATGTCCAGGTGTCCGGCCAGCCGCTCGTATCCGATCTTCAGGGCCTGCCAGGTGAGTTCGGCCAGGTCCTGGCCGGGAGCGGTGACGAAGACGAGGGGGGCGTCGTCGGACAGCAGCCAGCCGAGCCAGGTGGCGAACTGGTCGCGCAGCGGGATAGAGATCGCTCCGAGGATGTGGCCGTGGGCGAAGTCCGTGACGGGCCGCACGTCGATGATCTGGGCGCCCTGGCCCAGCAGTTGACGGGTCTCGGCGGTCGAGAGCGCGGTGAGGGTGGGAGTGGTGCCGAGGACCGCGGGGCCGCGCCGGTTGATCTCGCCCAGGCGGTCGAAGTAGGCGGGGTAGGAGCCGAGGCTGCCCAGCAACTGCCGTACGAAGGTGTCCTCATCCCGTACGGCGAGCAGGGGATTGGCCCGCTTCTGGGTGCCGATGGTGGTGGTGCGTTCGGCGTCGGGCGGGGCGGAGCAGAAGGATCCGGCGCCGTGGGTGGGCCACACGGCGGTCGCGTCCGGCAGCTGGGCCAGGCGCCGCAGTGAGTGGTGCTGGGCGCGGGCGAGTTCGTCGGCGCGCTCGGCGCCGAGCAGGTCGGTGCGGGCGGCGGAGCCGACGATGAGGGATCCGCCGGTGAAGACGCCCAGCTCTCGTGTGCCGTCCAGCAGGAGGAAGGACAGGTGCTCGTCGGTGTGGCCGGGTGTGGCCAGGGCCCGCAGTGTCAGCCCGCCCAGATCAGTCTCGTCGCCGTCGGAGATTGCTGTGTGCGGGAAGGAGCGGTGTGCGGCTGCGGAGGCCAGGACAGTCGCGCCGTCGTCGGCGGCGAGCTGGAGCGCACCCGTGAGGAAGTCGGCATGCAGGTGGGTGTCGGCGGCGTACGCGATGCTCAGCCCGCGCCGCTCGGCGGGCAGCGCGCAGGGCGCGCAGATCCCGGCTCGCGTCCACCGCCAGGGCGCGTCCGTCTCCCAGGTCGACGAGGTAGGCGCTGTTGCCCAGCCCCTCGTCGACCAGCGGTGTGAGGTGATCGTCTGCGAAGCCCATCAGGTCCTCCTGGTGTCACGGTAGGCGCTGGGTGGTCACAGCGCCCGCACACGGATACACTATTCCATGGATTAATGGAGGATGACATGGCGGAGACCACCAGGGCCGGTGCGAAGGCGCGGCTGTACGACGCGTTCGCGGCCAGCGGCAAGGCGCTGGCCAGCGGAAAGCGTCTGGAGTTGCTGGATCTGCTCGCGCAGGGCGAGCGGACCGTGGACGCGCTGGCGAAGGCGGCCGGCCTGAACCTGACGACGGCCTCGGCTCACCTGCAGACGCTCAAGCAGGCGGGGTTCGTCGCCACGCGCCGTGAGGGCGTTCGCATCCACTATCGGCTGGCCGGGGACGATGTGGCGCAGCTGTTCGCGCTGTTGCGCAAGGTCGCCGAGGCACACCAGGCCGCGGTCCCTGCCGCCCGGGACGCCTACCTCGGTTCCGACGACGCGGTGGAGGTCACCCGAAATCAGCTGCGCGCCCGGGTGGAGACCGGTGACGCGGTGGTGCTGGACGTACGGCCGGTGGAGGAGTACATGGCCGGACACATCCCCGGCGCCGTCTCCATCCCGGTGGAGGAGCTGGCCGGGCGGATCAACGAGCTGCCCGAGGACGCGGAGATCGTCGTCTACTGCCGCGGCGAGTACTGCGTGCTCGCGTACGACGCGGTGCGGCTGCTGACCGACCGCGGCCGCAGGGCGATCCGGCTGAACGACGGCATGCTGGAGTGGCGCCTGGCCGAGATGCCTGTACACGCGGGGGAGTTGGCATGACCGGCTGTCTCCCGCCGCATCCTGGGCTGGTCGGCGGGCCGGTCTATCTGGACTACAACGCCACCACCCCGGTGGACCCGAGGGTGGCCGAGGCCATCCACCCATATCTGGCCGACTGGTTCGGCAACCCCTCCAGCAGCCACCCCTACGCGGCAGCGCCGAAGCACGCCCTGGCCCGCGCCCGTGCTCAGGTCGCCGCACTCATCGGCGCGGAGGCGGGAGAGATCGTCTTCACCGGCTCCGGCTCCGAGGCCGACAACCTCGCCCTCCGCGGCGCCGTACTGACCGCCAAGAACGACCTCCCCCATGTGATCACCCAGGTCACCGAGCACCCGGCCATCCTGGAGACCTGCCGCGCCCTGGAACGCCTCCACGGCACCGAGGTGACGTACCTGCCCGTGGATGGCGACGGCCTGGTCGACCCGGCGGCGCTCGCCGCCGCCCTCAGCGAGCGCACCGTCCTGGTCTCGGTCATGGCCGCGAACAACGAGACCGGCGCCCTCCAGCCCATCGCCGAACTGGCCCGCATCACCCGCGCCCACGGGGCGCTCTTCCACAGCGACACCGCCCAGGCAGCCGGGAAAGTCCCCCTGAACGTACGAGAGTTGGGCGTCGACCTGCTGACGGTCGTCGGCCACAAGATGTACGCACCGAAGGGCATCGCCGCCCTGTACGTCCGCCAGGGACTAGCCCTAGAACCGCTCGTCTACGGCGGAGGGCAGGAGCACGGCCTGCGCGCCGGTACGGAGAACGTCGCGCTCGCCGTCGCGCTGGGCACGGCCGCCGAACTCGCCACCGCGGAACTCGCCGACGGGACACCGGGCCGTATCGCGGTACTTCGGGACTGCCTGCACCGGTGCCTGGCCGACGCCCTGCCCGGCCGCGTCCACCTCAACGGACCCAGCACGGGACGCCTGCCCAACACGCTGAACGTCAGCATCGACGGCGCGCTCGGGCACGAACTCCTCTCCGCCGCACCCGGCCTCGCGGCCTCCACCGGCTCGGCCTGTCACAGCGGCACCCACACCCCCTCGCCCGTCCTGACCGCCATGGGCCTCGATGCAGACCGCGCGCTCGGGGCTCTGCGGCTGTCCCTGGGCCGCTGGAGCACGCTTGAGGACATCGAGACGGCGGTAACCGCGCTGCTCAAGGCGGCTGCCGCACTGTGAGAACGGGGCCGTCGGCCCCTACGTGAGTCATCCAAGCCGCCCAGTAGATCCCTGAGCAGCAGATCCACGGGGATGGGTTCTTGACGCCGGCGCCGCCGGCCCCATCGACTGCTGGCCATATTCGTGAACAGCTCGCACCCAGAGCCGAGAGCCCAGAGGCCAGAGCGGGGATTCGCTCCCGCGTCTGATGGTGGGCCGTCCTGGGGCCGGCGGCGGCCAGAGGCAGAGATCGGCCTGTCTAGAAGCCCGCGCGTTCCTGGAGCACGGCGCGCTCGGCGGGGTTGGCGGTCAGTTCCAGCGCGAGCCGGTCCTCGGCGCGCGCCTGGTCGGGGTGGCCCAGTGCGCGCAGCAGGTCGGCGCGGGTGGCGTGGAACAGGTAGTAGCGATCGAGCTCCGTGGCGAGGTCGTCCACCTCCGCCAGCGCGGCCTGCGAGCCCTGTTTGTAGCGGAGGGCGATGGCCCGGTGCAGCCGCGTGACGGGGGAGGGGGCGAGGTGCAGCAGCATGTCGTACAGCAGCACGATCTGCTCCCAGTCGGTGTCCTCCCAGCGCGCGGCTTCCGCATGGCAGGCCACGATGGCGGCCTGGAGCTGGTACGGGCCCGGGTGCTGCCGCCTGATGGCGCGGGTCAGCAGGGCCGCGGCCGCCGTGATCGCTTCGTGGTCCCACTGGGAGCGGTCCTGGTCCTCAAGCCGCACCAGCGTGCCCTCGGGGGTGAAGCGGGCGGCGGTCCGGGCGCGGTGCAGCCGGATCAGCGCCAGCAGTCCGGCCACCTCGGGCTCGGTCGGCATCAGCCGGTGCAGCAGGGCGGCCAGCCACTCGGCGTCGTCGGCGAGGTCGTGCGACTGCGCCTGCTCGGCGGTGGAGAGGTAGCCCTCGTTGAACAGCAGGTAAATCACAGCGAGGACCTGGGAGAGGCGGGTGCCCAGCTCTTCGTCGTCGGGAACGCGGTAGGGGATCCCGGCCTTGGTGATCTTCTGCTTGGCGCGGGTGATGCGCTGCGCCACGGTGGACTCCCGCACCAAGAAGGCGCGGGCGATCTGCGCGGTGGTCAGACCGCACACCACCCGCAGGGTGAGGGCGATCTGCGCCTCCTGCGTCAGCGCCGGATGGCAGCAGGTGAAGACCAGCCGCAACCGCTCGTCCGGCTCCGCCCCCTCGCCCTCGTCCGGCGGCCACTGCAACTGCTGCAACTTGCGCCGGTAGTTCTCCTGACGCCGCAGCAGGTCGAGCCCGCGCCGCCGGGCCACCGTGAACAGCCAGGCGTCGGGCCGCTCCGGGATCCCGTCCACCGGCCAGTGCTTCAGCGCCACCAGCACGGCGTCCTGCACCAGGTCCTCCGCGGCGGAGAAGTCGCCGGTCACCTGGATCAGCGAAGCGGCCAGCCGGCCCGCGTGCTCCCGGACCACGCGGGCCAGCCGCTCGTGCGACTCGGTCGCTCCGTAGGACGGCGCCGTCACGTGTCCCTCACTTCATCGGGCCGATCTCTACGGGGCGGATCTCCACCACCGGGCAACCGGGCCAGGTGCGCACCATGCGAAGCGCCTCATCGAGGTCGGCGACCTCGATCTCGGAGTATCCGCTGACGACCTCCTTGCCCTCGACGAACGGCCCATCGACCACGACCGGCTCCCCGCTCTCCAGCCGAACGGTCGTCGCCGTCTCCGCATCCCGCAGCTTCTGACCGCCCGTGATCTTGCCGGCGTGAACGGTGAACCACTCGTTGACCCGCTCGAAGGCCCGTGCCCGCTCGGCCGGGCCCATCGCCTGCAACTCCCGGGCGAATTCCTCGGTCTCGACGAACAGCAACACGTACTTCATCAGGCGCCTCCCTGCCCCATCATGGCGGCCATCCGCCGCTCCATCTCCTCGGGCGCCACGTCCTCCACATGCGTGGCCACGGTCCACCAGTGCCCGTACGGGTCCACGATGGATCCGTCCCGGTCCCCATAGAACTGATCCTCCGGCGCCCGCTTGAGAGTGGCCCCCAGCTCCACGGCGCGTGCGACGACCGCGTCCACGTCCTCGACGTAGACGAACAGGAAGGCCGGGCTGCCGGGCAGGCCGCCGGCGGGCGGGGCCTCGGTCCCCAGCATGGGCGAGGCGTCCTCGACGATGACGACCGAGTCCCCGATCTCGATCTCGGCGTGCACGACGGTCCCGCCCGGCCCCGGGAACCTCATCCGCTCAGTGGCCCCGAACACCTCGCCGTAGAACTCGAGCGCCTTGGCGGCGCCCTGGACGACCAGGCAGGGGGTGACCCTTCGGTAGGCGTCGGGGATCGGCTTGAGGGCGGCTGTCGGTGACATGGGCTCGTCTCCTTCGCTGGCTGTTACGCAGGGCCAGACGTGGCCCTGCTACCTAGAAGACGACTGGCGGGCCGGTGGATACGACAGGCACACCGAGTGGATTGTCATAGTCCGCGCGCACCCGAGATCCGCCGAGCCCCCCTCCCCGCAGGGCCGCGACGCGGTGCTCGGCGAACCCGGGGGCAGAGCCCTGTCCCGCCACCTCGCCGACGCATACGGTGTGTGCGTCGACGGAGTGGACTACGCGGCGGCCAACACCGCCCTCGTCCAAGGGGCCGCCCAAGCCGCCGGTCTCGCCGTACGAGTGCTCTTCACCACCGGAGACGCCAAGCAACTGCGTACCGAAGCGGCGGGGGATGCGCTCGCCTATCACCTCGACCCCCTGTTCCGACGCGCCTGATCCGCAGGCAGCCGAGCGGTCGGTGCATGGAGCTCGGACGATGCCCGAACGGCCGGGCGCCCGGAGTCCCGCGCCCCTGCACAGAGGCGCACCTACTTCTTCCGCGCCACGTAGACGGTGTTGGTCGCCGTGCCGCCCTGGAGCGGGTTGGCGAAGTCGACGACGTGGGCTTCCGGCGCGGCGAAGCACTCCGCGAGTGTGGAGGTGAACTGCTCGTCCGGCCGGTCGTTGGACCACAGGGCGAAGACCCCGTCGGGGCGGAGGTGATCGGCGAGGGCCCGGAGCCCCGACGACTGGTAGAGCGCCGCGTGGCGTGGATTCAGTACGTGGCGCGGCGAGTGGTCGATGTCCAGCAGGACGGCGTGGAAGCGGCGGCCCGGTGACTGCGGATCGAGACCGCGGGGATCGCCGACCGCTGCGAAGAAGTCGTCTTGCACCAGTCGGCAGCGGGGGTCCGATGCCAGTCGGGCGCCAAGCGGTACCAAGTGGCGCTCGTGCCATTCGATCACCTCACCGAGCGCCTAGACCACGATCAGCGACCGGACACGGGGGTCGTCCAGGGCGGCCTGTGCGGTGTAGCCGAGGCCGAGCCCGCCCACCGCGATGTCGAGATCGGCATCGGGTAGCTGTGCCAGCCCGAGTCGGGCGAGCGCGACCTCTCCCGCGGTGAAGAGGCTGGACATCAGGAACTCGTCCCCGAGCTTCACCTCGTACACATCGTCGCCCGATGCCGGGTCGCGCCGACGTCGAAGACTGATGTCTCCGAGCGGTGTCGGGCGCCAGTCGATCTCTTCGAAGCGCGCGCTCATCCCATGTACCTCTTTCGCCTGCCGCGCTTGGGTGCGCCGTCCGCCATGGCTCAAGCGGCAGCCGGGCTCGCCGTACGGCGACGCCGCATTGCGCAGTCGGCGGTCGTACCTGGCTCAGGCATCGATGATGACGGGGATGATCAAGGGCTTGCGGCGGTAGGTCCTGAACGCCCAGGACGCCACCGCGCGGGCGATGAGCTGTTCGAGCTGGTGCGCGTCGCCGACGCCTTCCTCGGCTGCGGTGGCCAAGGTCTTCTCGATCACCGGAATGACCGGTTCGAAAGTGGCGTCGTCGTGGACGAATCCGCGCGCCAGGAAGTCGGGGGCTTCGGCGAGAGCGCCGGTGTCGGCGTCGACAAGCGCAACCACTGTCACCACGCCTTCGGCGGCGAGGGTGAGGCGGTCCTTGAGGGAGGCTTCGGTGGCGCCGCCGACTTCCATGCCGTCCACGTAGACGTTGCCCGCGGGTACCTTGCCGGTGATCGAGGCGCGACCGTCGACGAGGTCGACGACGACACCGTCCTCGGCGATGACCACCCGGTCGGGATCGACGCCGGTACGGATGGCGAGGTCGCCGTTGGCCCGCAGGTGGCGCCATTCGCCGTGTACGGGCATGACGTGGCGGGGCTTGATGATGTTGTAGCAGTAGACGAGTTCACCGGCGCTGGCGTGTCCGGAGACGTGCACCTTGGCGTTGCCCTTGTGGACGACGTGGGCACCCCACCGGGTCAGCCCGTTGATCACCCGGTAGATGGCGTTCTCGTTGCCGGGAATGAGCGAGCTGGCGAGCAGGACCGTGTCGCCCTCGCCGATGCGGATCACATGGTCGCGGTTGGCCATCCGGGACAGGGCGGCCATCGGCTCGCCCTGGGATCCGGTGCACACCATGGTGATCTTGTGGTCCGGCAGCTTCTCCAGTTCCTTCATGCTGACCACCAGGCCACGCGGAACCTTCAGGTAGCCCAGGTCGCGGGCGATGCCCATGTTGCGGACCATGGAGCGGCCTACGAAGGCGACCTTGCGGCCGTGCTGGTGAGCGGCGTCCAGGACCTGCTGGATGCGGTGCACATGGCTGGCGAAGCTGGAGACGATCACGCGGCGTGGCGCGGTGCGCAGGACCTGCTCGATCGCCGGGTTCAACTCGCGCTCGGAGACGGTGAATCCGGGTACTTCGGCGTTGGTGGAGTCGGTGAGGAAGAGGTCGACGCCCTCCTCGCCGAGGCGGGCGAAGGCCCGTAGGTCGGTGATGCGGTCGTCCAGCGGGAACTGGTCCATCTTGAAGTCGCCGGTGTGCAGCACCATCCCGGCACCGGTGCGGATCGCGACCGCGAGGCCGTCCGGGATGGAGTGATTCACCGCCACGAACTCACAGTCGAACGGACCGAACCCACGCCGGTCGCCTTCACGCACCCGCACCGTACGCGGCCGGATGCCGTGTTCCTTGAGCTTGGCCTCAAGGAACGCCAGCGTCAGCTTCGAGCCCACGACGGGGATGTCGGAGCGCTCGCGCAGCAGATACGGCACGCCCCCGATGTGGTCCTCGTGCCCGTGGGTCAGCACCACGGCCACGACATCGTCCAGGCGCTCCCGGATCGAGGTGAAGTCCGGAAGGATCACGTCCACCCCGGGCTGGGTCTCCTCGGGGAACAGCACGCCGCAGTCGACGATGAGCAGTTTGCCGTCGTGCTCGAAGACGGTCATGTTGCGGCCGATCTCACCCAGGCCGCCCAGGGCGACGACCCGCAGCCCTCCCTTGGGTAGTGGCGGGGCGGCTTGCAGCTCTGGATGTGGATGGCTCATGGCGCGACATTACTGGAGAGATGGAAGGGGTGATCCATTACCTGCGCGTTCTCTTCTTGCGCGACGGCAGGTGTCATGCGCAGCGAGTGCCCTGGCTCATCCGGATTACACGGAGGTCCGGGACAGCCTGCGGTGCAGGTGATGTCCCATCTCGGGCACCGCAGGCGTGCTCTGCACCATCCAGACGACCTGCGCTGCAATCCCGTGCTGTCCTACCGTACGGTCGTCGTCGAGGCCGAGTACGGAAATACAGTTCCGGTGGACTCGCTCGCAGCCTGGAGGACCGGATCCTGCCCTCGGCCTTCGCCGAAGCACGCCCCTGAGCCCCCGGAGGGACGCCTCACTCGGCGAGCGCGGCGAGCGTGGCGTCCAGGTCGGTGGCGCGCGGGCGGTTGTGCGGGAGTTTGGCGAGGACGCGCGCCATGCCGCAGGTGTCCGTGAGGGCGGAGAAGACCAGGCCGCCCGCGATGCCCGCGGACAAGAGGCGGGCGCGCGGCCACTGCCGTCCGGCCGCCAGCCCGGCCAGGACGAGCGAACCGGCGGCCAGGCGGACCTGACGTTCCATGGCCCAGACGGCGCGGGCGCCCGCAGGCCGGTGGATGTCGTGACCGAGCTGGGTCCAGGCGCTGGTGCCGCCGGAGAGCGTGGCGGCGGTGATGCCATGCTCGGCGAGCCGTTCGCAGGCCCGGGCGGAACGGGCGCCGGAGGCGCACACGACGAGGAGATCACCGCGGTCGGCGACGCTCCGGAAGGCGGACAGCGCCTGGTCGAGGTGGTCGAGAGGGATGTTGTGGGCGCCTGGCAGATGCCCGGAGGCGTACTCGCCGGGAGTGCGGACGTCGATGACGGTCAACTCGTGCAGGCGGGCGTGGGCCTGTTCCGGGGCGAGGACGGTGGTCACGGTCACGTGGATTTTTCCTCTTCTTTCGAGGGATCGGCCTACAGGTAGGATACCCGTAGGGGTATGGAGATTTAGTGTGCGAAGGAGTGGCTCGTGGAAATGGCGATGGCGGCCGACGAACTGAAGACGGTGGTCAACCGGCTGCGCAGGGCGCAGGGCCAGATCGCCGGTGTGGTCAGGATGATCGAGGAGGGCCGGGACTGCGAGGAGGTCATCACCCAGCTCGCGGCGGTCTCCCGGGCCTTGGACAAGGCGGGCTTCGCGATCATCGCCACCGGTCTGCAGCACTGCCTGGCCGACTCGGACCTGGCCGCAGGCGGTGACCGCGAACAGATGCGCGCGCGTCTGGAGAAGCTCTTCCTGTCGCTCGCCTGATCTCCGGGCCGAGAACGTACCTCAGGGCGCCGACCGAAACGGCGACGGCCGCTCATGCCACAGCCTCCGCTCATGCCACGGCGTCCGCGAGCATGAATGTGGCCATGGCCAGCAGCCCCACCGCGAAGACACGCTGCAACAGCGGGCCGGAAATCTTGCCCGCCAGGCGCTTGCCGTCCCAGGCGCCCAGGACCGCCCCCGCGGTGAACGGCGCGATCACCGCCCAGTCCAGAGCCGACGCGGAGGCGCCGCGCAGGGTCAGGGAGGCCAGGGAGTTGGCCGTGATGACCAGCAGGCTGGTACCGACGGCGGCCTGCATCTCGAAGGCCAGCACGGTGACGAGCGCCGGAACGGCGAGGAAGCCCCCGCCGACCCCGAGCAGCCCGGTCAGCGCACCCAGACCCGCCCCAGCTCCGGCCGCCCTGCCCGGCCGTACCTCTGCCACATCCCGTACGACTCTGCCGTCGGCGGGCCGGAGCATCCGGAAGGCGGCGACGGCGGCAACGGCGGCGAAAGCGGCGGTCAGCAGCGGCTGCGGCAGACGGGCCGCAGCCGCCCCCGCCGCCGCGGCCGGCAGGAGGCCGGCCGCGGCGAACAATGCGCCCGCCTTCCACCGGACATGGCCGGCGCGGGCATGCGCGTACAGGGCGGTGGCGGAGGTGGCGGTGACGATGAGGAGCCCGGCCGTGGTGGCGGCAGCCGGGGAGAAGCCGAGCAGGTAGATCAACGCGGGTACGGCCAGGATGCTGCCACCCCCACCGAGTGCACCGAGCGCCAGACCGACCGCCCCTCCGGCGACCAGCGCCAGGATCAGCGTGCTCACGCGGTGACACCGCCGTCCGGGCCGGTGACCGGCAGACCCGCGCCGGCCCAGGCGACCATGCCGCCGGTGACGTCGGTGGCCTCCACACCACGACCGGTGAGAATCTCGGCGGCACGCTGCGAGCGGCGTCCGGAGCGGCAGATCGCCACCACCGGCCGGCCCCGCGCGGCCTGAGGCACCGCGGCACCGGACTCGAGCCGGCTCAGCGGCAGATGCAGGGCACCGGGCGCGTGCCCGGCCCGCCACTCGGAGTCCTCCCGGACATCCAGCAGCACGGCCCGGCCCTGTGCCACACGCTCCTGGGCCTGTACGGGGGAGAGACGGCCGGAGCCACGACGGAAGAACACCATGAATCGATCACCTTCGGGCGGGGGCGTTGGCGGAGACGGACGCGCTTCAGCGGTCACCGTCTGCGGGACGGGCAAGAGCCAGTCCCGCATCGGCTGCGGCCTGGAACCCGTCATCGACAGCGACCACCTCCCGCCCGGCGGCATCGAGCAGGGACGCCGCGATCGCCGCGCGCATCCCCCCGGCGCAGTGCACCCAGACCACACCGGGCGGCACCTCGCCGACCCGGCCGGGCAGTTGATGGATCGGAATGTGCACCGAACCGTCGATGAAACCGCCCGCCCGCTCGGAGTCCCGCCGTACATCCAGGACCACCACGTCATCGCGTACGTCGACGAGTTCGGTGAAGCGGGCGCGCCGGAAGGACGCGAGCCGCTCCCCGTCCCGTATCCACGCGGAGGTATCGCCGCTCGCGGCGGCGGCCGGGCGGTCGATGCCCACCCTGGCCAGCTCGCGCTGCGCGTCGGCGATCCGCTCGGGGGTGTCGGCGAGCAGCGTGACGGGCTTGCCCCAGGGGATCAACCAGGCCAGGTAGGTGGCGAGTTTGCCCTCGCCCTCGAAGTTGAACGATCCGGCGACATGGCCCTCGGCGAACGCGACGCGGCTGCGCAGGTCCACCACCCACTCCCCGGCCGCCAGCCGGGAGGCGATCGCCTCGGCGTCCGCGGGCCGCGGCGGGGTGAGGTCGACCGGCGCCGGTCCTGCGGCGTTCACCGGGCCCATGTGCGCGTAGTACGCGGGTATGTCGTCCAGTCCGGCGAGCAGCTGAGCGACGAAGGTGTCCACGTCCTGCGTCAGCGCGTCATTGCTCTTGCGTTCCGCGCCGATCGTGCTCGCGTCCCCCTCGGCCTGCGCACTGGAGCAGAAGCTGCCGAAGCCATGGGTGGGCAGCACCGCGACCTCGTCGTCCAGCTCGTCCGCGAGACGATGCGCCGAGGCGTGCTGGGCGCGGGCCAACCGCTCGGTCAGCCGCGGCTCGACGAGATCCGGCCGGCCCACCGTGCCGATCAGCAACGAGCCGCCGGTGAACGCCGCCACCGGCCGGCCGTCCTCCTCCAGTGCGTACGAGGTGTGGTGCGGGGTGTGGCCGGGCGTGGCCAAGGCGCGCAGCACCAGGCCCTCGTCCACGACGACCGTGTCGCCATCGGCGACAGCAGTGCGGGCGAAGGACACCGACGCCCCGTCCGGCACCAGGTAGCGGGCGCCGCTGACACGGGCGAGCTCCAGGCCGCCGCTGACGTAGTCGTTGTGTACATGGGTCTCCGCCACGTAGGCGATCCGCACCCCGCGCCCGGCGGCAGCGGCGATGACCTGATCGATGTCGCGGGGCGGGTCCACCACCACGGCGGCCCGGGGGCCTCCGGCCAGGTAACTGCGGTTGCCCAGCCCCTCGAATTCCAGGGTGTCGACGAAGAACACGGCTAGGACTCCTCACAGGATGGTGTACCCCGGGGGGTATCTGTGGTTCTCACCCTAGCAGAAATACCCTGGGGGGTATCCCGCCGAGGTGAAGAGCCCCTCGTCCGAGGCCTTTGTGTGTCGTTGGGCGAGTACCCGAGGTGCGCAGAGGAATCAGCCCGCATGGGACCGAGCAGGCTCGGGTCACTCAGCCTGTACGGGCCTCACGCGTCCGAGGAATCAGTCCGTACGCGTCTCATGGACGGCGCGGCGAGCGACCTCGACGAAGGTCACGACCGACTGCCAGTAGGGCGGGAAACAGTCGTCGAACCGCTGGGCCGCGTCCGCCTCACCGGCGATCATCGCTTCCAGCGCCCGGAAGTTGTTGCTGGTCGACTCCCGGAGCCGGTCCGCGGCCGAGGCCACCTCGGCCGGGCCTTCCAGATCCACCACCCACACACGCTGCCGCAGCACGGCGTACTCGCCGCGGAGCCGTAGCCGCAGATCCTCGAGCGCGGCAAGGCGCTCGCCGACGTCCGTGATCTTGTGCGCGTCGGTCACCTTCCAGTAGAGGTCGCCCATCCTCTGCGCCTGCTCGATGACGTCCACATACGCCGCCCGCCGCGCCGCCCGCAACCGGTCAGCCTGCACCGTCGCGGCAGCCGCTTCGGCCTGGATACGCGCGGCCCGCGCCGTACCGCGGCTGGTCACCCAACTCGCGAGCACGGCGGTCCCCGCGGTCAGCGCGGCCACCCACAAAGTGTTGTCAGCCATGGATCCCCCTCGCGGGAGTCTGACACGGGGCGTCCGGGCCGTGGGCGCGTACGGCACGGATGGCACCGGTACAGCGGAGGGGGCAGTTCCCTGCGTACGGCCTAGACTCCCGGCGTGGAGAACACAGCGCTGGAGCGGCTAGGGGCCGCCAAGTACCTGCTGATCACGAGCTATCGGAAGAACGGTTCGGCGGTCCCGACCCCCGTGTGGGTCGTGCGGGACGGCGAGGCGCTCGGTGCCTGGTCGGCCGCGGACTCCTGGAAGGTCAAGCGGATCCGCAACCGAGCCGACGTCCTCGTGGGGCCGTGCGACGCGCGCGGCAACCCGACGGGCGAACAGATCCCCGCCACCGCCGAGATCTGCGACCAGGACGTCACCGCTCGCTACTGCACACTCATCGCCCGCAAATACGGCATCACCGGCCGACTCGTCCTGTTCGGCAGCCGGCTGCGGCGCGGGAAGACGGGGACGGTCGGGATACGGATCTCCCTGGCGCCTACCGAGTGAGCCCGGCTGTCGCGTTGTTGTCCCTTCCGACGGCCTTTAATGTCCTCGCATGGAACAGCGCATCAGTCTGGTCACGCTGGGAGTCTCCGATGTGACGCGCTCCCGGACCTTCTACGAAGCCCTGGGCTGGCGGGGGCAGGAGATCGAGGAGACCGTCTTCTTCCAGGCGGGCGGTCTGGCCCTGGTCCTGTGGGGCCGCGAGAAGCTCGCGGCCGACTGCGGGCTGACGGACGGAGCCGCGGCCGGCTTCGGCGGGATCGCCCTGGCGCACAACGTACGCTCCGACGCCGAGGTCGACGATCTGCTCACCGCCGCGGAACGAGCGGGGGCAACCATCACCAAGCCCGCGGCCACCAATGCTGTCGGCTTCTACGCCGGTGCCTTCACCGACCCCGACGGCCACGCCTGGGAGATCGCGCACAATCCCGGATTCACCCTCGCCGAGGACGGCTCGCTCACCCTCCCCGACTTCGGCACGTCCTAGGGGCGGCGCCCCGGTCAGGGGTCCCCCTCGCCCCAGGAAGTCAGCCCCGCGTTCCGGGTCCGCTGTCGTTGACCAGCACCGCCGCACCGTCGAAGCGGCCCGCCTTCAGATCCTTCAGGGCCTGTTGGGCCTGGGACAGGGGGTACGTGTGGGTGGTGGCGCGTACGCCGAAGCGGGCCGCCAGCGTGAGGAACTCCCTGCCGTCCTCACGGGTGTTGGAGGTGACGCTGCGTACCTCCCTCTCGTAGAACAGCTCCCGCTCATAGTCGAGCGGCGGGACCTCGCTGAGGTGGATTCCCGCGATCGAGAGGATGCCGCCGCGGTCGAGGGCCCGTAGGGCGACGGGAACCAGGGAGCCGACCGGGGCGAACAGGATCGCGCTGTCCAGCGGCTCGGGCGGCGGATCGTACGTACCGGCCGCCGAGGCCGCGCCCAGGGCGAGAGCGAGACGCTGGGCGGCCACATCACGAGTCCGTACGTGGACGATGGCACCCTGTGCGATCGCCACCTGCGCGCACAGGTGGGCGCTTCCGCCGAAGCCGTACAGACCGAGGCGCCCGCCGTCGGGCAGCGCGGCGCGGCGCAGCGCTCGGTAGCCGATGATGCCCGCGCACATCAGCGGGGCCAGGGCGACATCGTCGAGGTCGCCGGGCAGCCGGTAGGCGAAGGCGGCCGGCACGGTGGTGTACTCCGCGTAGCCGCCGTCGGCGTCCCAGCCGGTGTAGACGGAGTCCGGGCACAGGTTCTCGTTCCCCCGCGCGCAATACCCACAACTGCCGTCGGTGCGACGCAGCCAGGCCACCCCGACCCGGTCCCCGACCGCGTATCCGGTCACCGCCTCACCCATCCCCGCCACCCGCCCCACCACCTCGTGCCCGGGCGTCACCCGTGGCCGGCGCACCGGCAGATCGCCCTCGCTGACATGGAGATCAGTACGGCAGACGCCACAGACGCTCACATGGACGAGCAGTTCATCCGGCCCCGGCGCGGGAACCGGCTTCTCGACGAACCGCAAAGGCTCCCGCTCGACAGGCCGCGGCTCGGCCACCACCCAGGCATGCATCGTCGTCATGTCGACATGTTCCCGCCGATGGAGCCACCCGGCGCCCCCATCGCCGCCGAGGACTGAATGCGACGCCATGTCACGGGCGTTGAACCTCCGGGCGCGGTGACGCGTATCAATCCCCAGTACGACCGGTAGGAGAGCAGCGTGTCGATACCGTACGACCCCGAACCGCAGCCGAGCCGCCCGGCGCTCGAGCCCACCAACGTCCAGCGGCGCCGCACGCCAGGGGCCCTGTCGGAACTCGTGCGGCTGGTCGACGCTGTGGAGCGCGAGCGGCGGAACAAGGAGTACCAAGCCGTCGCGGCACCGGCGGCCGAGACCACCCCGCCTCCTTCGGCGGCCGAGACCACCGCGCCTCCTTCGGCGGCTGAAGCCACGCCGCCTCCCCTGGAGGCCGAGGCCACCCCACCTGCCTGGACGCCCGGGGCCAACGCGCTTCCGTGGACGACCGAGGACGACACCCAGGAACTGCCGCCCGTCACGGGCGAGGAGCGCTCGGGCCCGCCCGAACCCCGGGTGGCGTACGGACGTACGCCCTGGATGCGTCGTGCGGCGCTTGCCGTCGCCGCGGTGGCGATCGCCCTGGCGGGCTTCGCCGCCGCGCTGCTGCTCACCTGGGACAGGGGGGCAGCCGAGTCGCAGGCCAAACCCCCCGCCCCCGCCCCCTCCGCATCCGCGCCCGCCGCCCCGCCGGCGGCGGCCGACCCGGACGGCCCCGGCACACTCCGCCAGGGCGACAGCGGCCCCGAGGTGAGCGAGCTCCAGGAACGGCTGCTGAAGATCCCGGACGTGTACCGGGACGGCGCGACCAGCGGCGAGTACGACGCCACACTCACCGAGGCCGTTGCGCGATTCCAGCTCTGGTACGGCATCCGGGGTGACGAGACGGGTGTCTACGGCAACGACACCCGCCGCGACCTCGAGTCCCGCACTGCCTCCTAGTACTGAGAGTGTCCTGACGGCGCTGCCGCGCGCAGTCCGGGCCGCAGGCTGGTGGTTTGTGGTCGACCAGGTCCACCACAGGCATCGCTGGGGCCACTGGCTCTTGACCGTCGGCTTCACCGGCCACACGGGCGTCAGTAGAGGCTCACCGTGAGCCGTAAGATCGCACCTACCTCAGCCGCACGTTCGCTGTGGTCTACCGCGCGGCCGCAGGTCAGCAGCAGATGCAGCCGCCCGGCATTGACCAAGGGCATACGGGTCGCATGGAGCGACTGGCGGTCCTCAACGAACGCATTAACGAACCCATTGCTGCCCCGATCGCGATCCGGCTGCATGGGGACAGCACTGCTCCAGGCAGCCAGTGGACGGAGCCGGCCAGTGGCAGACCGCCCGCCTCACTACAGAGGTTCGGCGGCTCAGGCTGCCCGAGGGGCGTTCATGTCCCGTACGAACCGATAGCGCACGTCGTTGCGGCGAAGGCGGTCCAGGGCCTCGTTGACGCGGTCTGGGTGCACGGTCTCGGTGTCGCCGGTGATGTCGTGGCAGGCGGACGGCCACGTCGGTTCAGGTGTCCTCCGAGTCGATCCCCTTGTGCGGGCGTCCAGTTGGGCTCACCGGCGGAGAGAACACGGGGATCGGCCGGGAGCCTGAATTATTTTTTCCGGGTCATTGACGAAAAAGGTGAAGGGTCAGCATGCTGTCCGGCATGCAGTCTCACGACGGTCCCCTGACTCGGCTGCGGCGGGGACACGAAGAGTTGGTGCTCGACCTGTTGCGCAAGCACGGCCGGCTGAGCCGAGGTGAACTCGGCGCGCACAGCGGGCTGTCCCGCACAACGCTCTACGACATCGTCGCCGGGCTGCTGGCCAGCGGTGCCGTGGTCGCGGCCGCCTCCGACGCGGCCCCGCGCAAACGGGGCCGGCCGGTGGAGACGCTGACCCTCAATCCCGAGGCCGGGCAGGCGATCGGCATCGACTTCGCGCGACGCGCGGTGCACGTGGCCGCCGCCAACGTCGCGCACGAGATCGTCGGTTCCGCGAGCGAGCCACACGCCGCGGACCTGTCCTGGGGGGAACGGACCGATCTCGCGGCGCGTCTGGTGGGCTCGCTGACGGGCGGAGCGCTGGAGTTCGGTGCGCTCAGCGCCATCGGCGTGGGCGTCGTCGGACCCCTCGCCGACCCGGGCGGCGAGGCCGCGTACTCCCGCGACATCGACGGCCTGCCGGAACTGCTGCACAAGCGTTTCGGAGTGCCGGTGCTGCTGGACAACAACACCAGGCTCGCCGCGCTTGCCGAGTCGGTGTGGGGTGCGGCGGCCGGTGATGAGGACGTGGTCTATCTCCGGCTGTCGCACGGTGTCGGCGGCGGCCTAGTGGTGGGCGGCTCGCTGCACCGCGGCGCATACGGGCTGTCCGGCGAGTTCGGGCACATCACGGTCGACGCAGCTGGGGCGCGCTGCGAGTGCGGCGGTGTCGGCTGCCTGGAGACCGTGGCCTCGGTGGGCGCCGTGCTCGACTCCTACCGCGCCTCGGGCGGGCGCGCCGACGACATCTCCACACTGGTGGCGGCGGTCGATTCCGGCGACCGGGCGGCGCGGGACGTGCTGCGCGCGGCGGCCTCCCAGGTCGGCATGGTGCTCGCAACGGTGTGCAATGTGGTCGGGCCCGGCGTGATCGTGATCGGCGGTGAACTGGCCGCGGCCGGTGCCGCTCTCACCGGACCGGTCGAGGAGGCGCTGAGCGCGCACATCCTGCCGCTCTCGCGGCACCGGCTCGACCTGCGGCAGGCGACGCTCGGCGAGGTCGGCGGCGCCCTCGGCGGCATCAGGCTGGTGCTGCGCGAATTCTCCGTGCTTTCCCGCTATCCGGCGCAACTGGATCCCGAGGAGGACCGATGAACCAGGTGAACCCATGGCCGTGATCACCACACCTGATGAGAAGCCCGCGCCGACGGTTGAGCGGCGCGTCCCCCGGCGAGCCGGCCGGCCGCTGGTCCTCAACCTGGTGGCGCTCGCGATCGGCCTGACCGTTTGGGCGCTGGCGTCCCTCGGGGTGGAGAACCTTGCCGGACCGGTCAACGTGGCGGAGCGGTCCGGCGAGATGATCGCTGACGGCTCGCTCCTCGATGACACGTTAGCGAGCCTGCGCCGGGTCTTCCTGGGCTTCGCGATGGGCACCGTGGTGGCCGTCCCGATCGGCTTCCTCATGGGCTGGTACCCCTTGGCCCGGGGGCTCATCGAGCCCTTCGTCCAGTTCTTCCGTACGATCCCGCCGCTGGCCCTCATTCCGCTGGCGATCGTGCTGATGGGAATCGGGGAAACCCCGAAGATCTTCGTGATCTTTCTGGCGGCGTTCATGTCCTGTGTGGTGGCCGCCTACCAGGGCGTCGTCGACGTGGACCGGACACTCATCAACGCCGCGCGGGTGCTCGGCGCGTCGGACCGGACCATCTTCGTCAAGATCGTCATCCCGGCGTCCACTCCGTTCATCCTGGTCGGGATGCGGATCGGGCTCGGCGCGTCCTGGGCGACCGTGGTGGCGGCCGAACTGATCGGCGCGCAGGAAGGGTTGGGCTTTCGTATGCAGAAGGCCTCGACCTGGTACGAAATCCCCACGATCTTCGTGGCGCTGATCACCATCGGCGTGCTCGGCCTGGCCATGGACCGGCTGCTGCTGCTCGCCGAACGACGGCTCACCGGTTGGCAGGAGCGCCGATGACCACCAAGATCTCCTTTGAGGACGTGGCCAAGACGTTCCCGATGAAGGACACCACCTTCGTCGCCCTCGACCACGTGTCGCTGGACATCGCCGACCGGGAGTTCGTCACGGTCGTCGGCCCGTCCGGCTGTGGCAAGAGCACCCTGATGGGCATGGCGGCGGGACTGGTCGCGCCCACGGCGGGCCAGGTCCTGGTGGACGGTGCGCCGGTCAGCGGTCCGGGGCCGGACCGCGGCGTGATCTTCCAGCAGTACGCGCTGTTCCCCTGGCTGACGGTACGTCACAACGTGGAGTTCGGCCTGAAGCTTGCCGGGCTGCCCGCCGCGGAGCGCAAGCGGCGCGCCGACCACGCCATCGACCTGGTCGGGCTCGGCGACTTCGCCGACGCGCTGCCCAAGACGCTGTCCGGCGGCATGAAACAGCGGTGCGCGATCGCCCGCGCGTACGCGGTGAACCCGCAAGTGCTGCTGATGGACGAGCCGTTCGGAGCGCTCGACGCGCTGTCCCGGGTGCAACTGCAGGACCAGCTCCTCGACACCTGGCGGCAGGATCAGCGCACGGTCTTGTTCATCACGCACGATGTCGACGAGGCCGTCTACTTGGCCGGCCGGGTGGTCGTGATGGCGGCCAGGCCCGGCCGTATCCACCGGGTCCTGGATGTGGACCTGCCCTATCCCCGTACCGAGGAGATCCGGCTCTCCGCGGAGTTCCGGCAGATCCGGAACGAGGTCTGGCACTCCGTCTACCACCAGCCCCAGGCCGCATCCCCTGCCTGACCGCCCTTTTTCTGCCGAGCTTTCGGTTCCTCCCGAGAGGACTGCCCCGCCATGCGCAGCAGCACTATTCGGCGTGCCCTCGCGGCCGCCTCGACCGTGTCCATGTTGGCACTCTCCGTGAGTGCCTGCTCCGAGGACACCGCCAACGACTCCACGGTCGACTTCGGTTACATCGGCGACTACAACGGTGTGAGCCTGCTGGCCATCGCCAAGAAGCTCGGCCTGTGGAAGGAGGTGGGCCTCACCGCGAAGGTCAAGGCCTTCAACGACGGGCCGATCCAGGTCCAGGCACTCCGCGCCGGCAACCTCGACTTCGGCTACATCGGCCCCGGCGCCATGTGGCTGCCCGCCTCCGGCAAGGCCAAGGTCGTCGCGGTCAACACGCTCGCGTACGCCGACCGGGTCATCGCCCAGCCCGGCATCACCTCGATGAAGGACCTCAAAGGGAAGAAGGTCGGCGTCCCCGAGGGCACGTCCGGCGACATGGCGCTCAACCTGGCGCTGGAGAAGGCGGGGATGACCGCCAAGGACGTACAGAAGGTGCCGATGGCTCCGGCCACGATCGTCTCTGCGTTCTCCTCTGGGCGGATCGACGGTGCGGGCATCTGGTACCCGCTGATCGACACCATCAAGGCGAAGGTGCCCGACCTCGAGGAGGTGGCCAGCACCCGGGAAACGGACAGCTCGTTTCCCACCGCCTTCGTCGCGGGCAACAAGGTGAAGCCCGAACTCACCAGCAAGGTGATCAAGGTGCTCCAGAAGGCCAACGACTGGCGGGCCCGGCATCCCCGGGAGGCCATCACCGAGTCCGCCAGGATGCTCGAACTCGACGAGAGCAAGGTCAAGGCCGACGCCGCGAATGTGGAGACACTGCCGACCGCCGATCTGGTCGCCAAGACCAAAGACGGCACCGTCGACAAGTGGCTGAACGTCCTGGGCGACTTCTTCGTCCGCAACGGCCAGCTCGAATCGGCCCCGGACCCGTCCAGCTACTACACCGGTGACCTCTACACGAAGGCCTACGCGAAGTGAACCTGCTGTTCCTGATGACCGACCAGCACCGCGTCGACACGCTGGGCTGTTACGGCAACCCGCACGTGGCCACCCCCAACCTCGACCGGCTGGCGGCCGACGGCACGCGCTTCGACCGGTGCTACACGCCCACCGCCATCTGCACCCCGGCCCGGGCCAGTTTGCTCACCGGGCAGGCGCCGTTCCGCCACCGGCTGCTGGCCAACTACGAGCGAAATGTGGGCTATCTGGAGGACCTGCGCGAAGACGCGTTCACCTTCGCGGGCGCGCTGCGGGAGCGGGGCTACCAGCTGGGCCTGATCGGCAAGTGGCACGGGGGCACGCACCGCAACGCCGCCTCGTACGGATTCGACGGGCCGGACCTGCCCGGCTGGCACAACCCTGTCGACCACCCCGACTACCTGGCCTACCTGGAGGAACGGGGGCTGCCGCCGTTCCGGATATCCGAGCACGTGCGCGGCACCACGCCCAACGGCAACCCGGGTAACCTGCTCGCCGCACGGCTGCACCAGCCGGTCGAGGCGACCTTCGAGTACTACCTCGCCACCCGCGCCATCGAACAGCTCGACCAGTACGCCGCCGACTACGCCGCTGACGGCCGCCCGTTCTTCCTGGCCACCCACTTCTTCGGGCCCCACCTGCCTTACCTGCTGCCCGACGCGTACTTCGACCGCTATGACCCGGACCACGTGGAACTGCCGGAGTCGATCGCCGAGACCTTCGAGGGCAAGCCGCCCGTGCAGCGCAACTACAGCAAGCACTGGACGTTCGACACCATCCCGATCGAGATCACCCGCAAACTGATCGCCGTCTACTGGGGCTACGTCACGCTGATCGACGAGCAGATCGGCCGCATCCTGAACCGGCTCGACGAACTCGGCCTGACCGACGAGACCGCGGCCTTCTTCACCGCCGACCACGGCGAGTTCACCGGCGCCCACCGGCTGCACGACAAAGGCCCGGCCATGTACGAGGACATCTACCGCATCCCCGGCATCGTGCGCATCCCCGGGGCCGCCCCGCAGGTCAGACCCGAGCTGGTCACGCTCACCGACTGCACGGCGACCATCCTGGACCTCGCCGGCTGCGACCCCACGCCCGCCGTGGACAGCCGAAGCCTCGTACCACTGGTGCGTGGCGAACACCCTGACTGGGCCACCGACCTGGTCGCCGAGTTCCACGGCCACCACTTCCCCTACCCGCAGCGGATGCTCCGCGACGAGCGCTACAAGCTCGTCGTCAACCCCGAGTCGGTCAACGAGCTCTACGACCTGTTCCAGGACCCCAGCGAGCTCGACAACCGGTATACGCACCCCGAGTTCGAGCCCGTACGCCGCCGCATGCTGCGCCGGCTCTACGACCTGCTCCGCGAGCGGGGCGACAACTTCTACCACTGGATGACACCGATGTACGACGTCGGTGCCTCCGACCACGACCCCAGCCTGAGTTCCTTCGAGCTGGAAGGCACCGCCTGACTCGCCCTCCGCCCGGACCTGACGGAGCAAGCCCAAGGAGTCGCCATGCGTGAGCCATCCACAGCGAGAGCCGGGCATCCCTGGGCCCTGCCCCGCATCGCTGCCCTGGTCCTGGGCCTCGTCGCCGCGCTGCTGCTGCAGCCCCAGGGCGCGACAGCCCAGGAGCCGCCCGCCCCTGGTGAACCGACCCGGACCGAGCACAGCGGGACGTACGAGCAGCGCAGGACGTACACGAACCCGGTGACCGAAGGCGTGGTCGACACCTTCCCCGACCCGGTGACCATCCGCGGGAAGGACGGGCTCTGGTACGCGTACGGCACCCAGAACCCCGTGTTCCAGAGCAAGGGTGAGAAGGGCGAACGGATCGTGCCGATCCTGCGGTCGGCCGACATGGTGCGCTGGGAGTACGCGGGGGAGGTCTTCACACCGGCGACCCAGCCCGACTGGCACGGCGGTTCGCGGCTGTGGGCACCGGACGTCCGCTATATCGACGGCCGCTACTACCTCTACTACTCGGTGCCGGACCGGAACACCATCGGAGTCGCGACCGCACCCACGCCCACAGGCTCGTGGACCGACCAGGGGCCCGTCATGAAGGCGTCGAGCGGCTGCCCCACGGGCAACATCGACCCGGCGCAGTTCACCGACAACGGCGGCCAGTCGTATATGTACTGGGGGAGTTACGACGTCCTGTGTGCAGCCAGGATGAACGCGGACAGCACGCGGATCGAGGGTGAGGTCACCCAGGTCGCCCAGGGACGCCGGATGGAGGGTGCGTACGTCGTCCGGCGCGGCGAGCACTACTACCTGTTCTACTCCGACGCTGGCTGCTGCCAGGGGTCGTACAGCGGCTACCAGGCCAAGGTCGGCCGTGCGACCAGCCCGACCGGGCCTTATCTGGATGACGAGGGCGTCGACCTGATGGCGGCCACCAGTAAGGGCGGCGGCGTCGTCGGCGCGAACGGCAATCGCTGGATCGGCCCGGGCCACAACTCGCTGCAGACCGACCTGGCGGGACAGGACTGGCTCGTCTATCACGGAATCGCCGCGGACGACCCGGATCTCAGCCCCACGCCCGACATCAACCGGAAGCAGCTGTCCAAGCGCCCCATGATGATCGACCGGCTGGACTGGATCGACGGCTGGCCCGTGGTACGGGCCGGAGCCGGGGCCTCCGAGGACCGTCAGCCCGCGCCGGTGACGTCCTGGGATGCGGGCAGCACGTTCAACGACGGCTCCCTTTCCGGCTGGCACGCCGAAGGTGCCGGTACGGACAACTGGTCGCTCGCCGACGACCCGGACACGCGTCAGTACGTGACCCACACCGGCGACGGCGCCGACCCGGCTTATCTGCTCGCCGGCAAGAAGGCCCCCGCCCGCCTGCGCGCGGAGGCGGACCTCAAGGTGACCTCGGCCGGCGGCGCGGCCGGGCTGACCTTCGGCTACCGGAACCGCGACAACCACGTCACCGCCTGGCTGGACCGGAGCCGCAACGCCCTGGTCACCGAGGTCATGACGGACGGTACGAGCCGTGGCGAGCAGGTGACCGCGTTGCCGTCCGGATTCCAGTGGGAGTCCTGGCACAACGTCACGGCAGAGGTGCGCGGCACCCGTATGACCGTCGAAGTCAGCGAGGACCGCCTGCGCGACGCGGTCGCCACACAGCATCGACGCCTGCCCGCCGAGGCGTCGCGGTCCGGCGAGATCGGCACCGCCGCACGCGGCGCGGGCACCGCCGCGGACAACGTGGGCGCGGCCAAGCTCCACACCCCACAGACCATCCGAGTCCCCGAACTCGAGCCGGGTGCACAACTGACGGACTACAGCGACGAGTTCAACGGCGCCACCGTGCCGGGCACGGACCCGGCCTCGCCCTGGAAGTGGGTGCGCGGCCCGGCCTCCGGAACCACCATGACCGGCGGTGCCCTGTCCTGGCCGACACAGAACACCGAGCTGAACCTCGGTACCAATACGGCATCGGTGCTGACACGTGACGCTCCTGAGGGCGACTACACCGTGGAGACGAAACTCCACTTCACCCCGGGACAGGCAAACCAGAAGGCGGGCCTCGTGCTGTACGAGAACGACGACCGATACTTCACGCTGACCCGCTCGGCACTGCCGTTGGAGCGGGGCGACGGCCTTCTTCTGCTGGACAGTGAGTTCGCCAAGGAGGGCGAGCGTCCGACCACCACGCCACCGACCTCGGTGGCGTACGGCGAGACATTCGGCGGACCGACCGCTGACACCATGTGGCTGCGGCTCTCCTACCACGCCGACCGGGCGCACGACGAGAACGAGGTACGCGCCTCGACCAGCCGGGACGGCAAGCACTGGGTCAACTCCGGTGTGTGGACCCTGCCGGTGAAGGGAGGACTCAAGATCGGCCTGGTCTCACTGAACACGGCGGGAGCAGTCGCCCAGTTCGACTACCTGCGCACGTACCGCAACTGATAGTTGCCCGGCCCGCCTTCCATAAGGGGGGAGGCCCGGCAACGTACCCGTCCGCACAACAGCGAGGAAGATGAGTCACATGTCTGTGCGTTCGCGGCAGCACCTGTCCCTGCCCGAGGAGTTCGTCCTGCTCTCACACCTGGCTTCTTGCAAGGTGCACGGTTCCGCTCGGGCGGTGATCGGATGCGCGGCGGCCGAACTGGGCGAACTCGCGCTGCGCCGCAAGCTGCTGGTCCGTTCCCGGAAATCCAAGATGCTGGGCTTCGACGTCTACCGCCTGCACGGCGTCGAGATCGAGCTGCTCGACACCGGCCCTACCGGCCTCGTCTGGGCCGACGCGTTGCTGGCCGAGCTGCAGCAGCACTGTTCCGCTTCCGAACACGGCCGCGTCCGCCTCCACTGGTGGTTCCGGCGGCACCATCAGGCGTTCTCGCTGCACCGGGCCGCGCTCGCCGAGCGTGGCGTACTGCGCCCAGAGCCCGGCGAGCGCACCGGCCTCAGCCGATTCCCCGCGAGCCAACGCCACTGCCCCGACCGTGCGTTGCGCGACGCGCTCATTGCGGAGGTCCGCGCCGCCGGAAGCGAGCATCGCCGACTCGACGAACACATGCTGTTCCTGTGCGACCTTGTGGAGGCCGTCGGGTTGAGCAAGGACTTGGGTGCCCCCATGAGCCTGCGCCGGAGGCTGGACCGCGGTCGTGGTGTCGGCGCGGTGGAGTCCGTCCCCGAAGAGCTGCGGGACACCAGTTCAGCGCTCGCCGCACTGGTGCCGACGCGTGACAACGACGCGCGGTACGGCCGCCCCCGAGTCTGACGGACCGCTTCGGCATGAACGGCGGAGCGCCGGCCGCTTGTCTGGCAGAATCTGGTTCGGCCCCGGGGAACAATGGAACAGCGGTTGGCGCTAAGGGCTGATCTTGCTGGCTATTCGGCCTCTGTGGGCTGCTGGGTCTGGTCGTGGAGGCGCTGCCGGAGGTCGGCTTCCTCCGGGGTGAGCGGATCGTCCGGCCGCCGGATGCGGTCTCGGCGAGGGCGGGGGATGTCATCGACGTCCTGAAGGTCGGCGAAGTCGGCGTGCGCCTGAGCGATGGCTTCGGGGTACGCCTCTTGCTTCTCGTGCGCGGCAAGCGCGCGGTAGATGCTCGCGACGCTGGTGGCCTGGCCCTTGCGCTTGCCGCTCGGGATGATCAGGTCGGGCTGGATCTGCTCGACCGACTCGCCGTTCGCCCGGCGACGCAGCACGGTGTGCAGCATGTCGTCGGTAATGACGGGTGGCCGGCCGCCGTGCTTGCGTACGTGGGTTCCGGTGCGGCCGCTGCCCCCGAGAACGAGCAGGTCAGTCGTAGGGACCACCTGGTGAGAAAGATCAGGCGGCAAGCGGGGTGCCGATGGCGGTGGCCAGGCGGCGCGCCTGATCGTGGGCGTTCGCCATGGACGCCTCGTGCTTGGGCAGGAGCGAGGCGAGGGCGGGAGTGTGCGGGGCCGCGGTCAGCTCCGGTGTCACCGTGGTGAGGTCCAGGCCGAGCAGCTCGTCCCGGCCGAGTATGGCCTCCAGAGGGGGGACAACGTAGTCCAGACCCTCCCGGGGCGCGCCGGGGCCGTAGGCGCCACCGCGGGCGGAGATCAGCACGGCCGGGCGACCGGCGGCGGGCGAGGGGCCGCCGTGGATCACGGTCCGGTCGAAGACGATGAGCTGATCCAGCCACGCCTTGAACACCGAGGGCATCGTGAGGTTGTACATCGGCACGGTGAAAAGGTAGGCGCCTGCGCCGAGGAACTCTTTGATGAGTTCGTCCTGAAGGGCGGCGGCCGATGCCTGCTCCGGGGTGTGCTGGGCCGGGTCGGTGACGCGGGCGGTGATGCCCGCGGCGCTCAGGTGCGGCACGGGAGCGGCAGCCAGATCGTGGTGGACGACCTCGCCCTGCCAGGCGTCACGGAAGGACTGGGCGACCTGACGGGAGACGGACGCCTCGTCGAGCGAGGAGGAGTCGATGTGCAGCAGGTACGACATGGTGGAGCCTTTCGAAAGCTGATGTGTGTGATGGTGCGGTGGTTCAGGGGCGGGTGAGGACGGCGCAGCCGTCGGGGCCGCAGGCCGGCGCGTCGCCGGCGGGTGCCACGGTGACCGGGTGGGTCTCGTTCCACGCGGTCCGTAGCAGCCCGAGCAGGGCGTCGCTGCCCTGAGCACCCGGCACGGCGTACCGGCCGTCGATGACGGTGAAGGGGGCGCCGGTTGCCCCGAGCTGCTGCGCCTGGTGTGCGTCTTCCTGTACCTGACGGCGGTAGCGCCGGTCGGCGAGCACCTGGCGAGTCTGTTCGCGGTCCAGGCCGAGCTTGTCGGAGAACCCAAGCAGGTCGTCGAGCGTGAAGATCGACTCGGCCTTGCCGAAGTAGGCGCGGAAGATCATGTTCCAGGCTTCGCCGTTCTTGCCTTCGGTGGAGGCGTGAGCCAGGAACTCGTGGGCCAGGTCGGTGTTCCCGACTCGGTTGTCCAGGACCCGGTAGGGGGCCAGGCCCTCGGCGGCGGCCATGCCTTCGATATCTGGTACGCCGGCCTGCCCGGGGATGACGCCGTACTTGGCCAGCACTAATTCGCGGACGCTGAGCGTGCGGTCCTCGGGGAGGCCACTGCCCAGAGGGAACGAGCGGTGGACCACCTCTACGTGGCCGCTGTGCTCGAATCGCTCCACGGCCCGATCCAACCGATGGCTGCCCAGGCCGCACCAGGGGCAGGCGATCTCAGACCAGATCTCTACCTTCATGGCCTGACCTCCAATTCCTACTCTTTGTTCGTAACGCCATGATGAGCCAGTATGGAAGGCGATACAAAAGGCACATCGGTGTGCGCGACGGAGAGGAACGGGCGCTATGCAGGACAGCGCGGATATCGGGATGGCGGCTGCGGTCGGGCCGTGCGCGAGCATCCCCGCCGATCACATGGACTTCATCCGCCAGGTGCTCGACCGGGTGGGCGACAAGTGGAGCATGTTGATCATCGCCGTCTTGGAGGGCGGCCCGACGCGCTACACCGACTTGCAGCGCCAGATCCCGGGCATCTCCCAGCGCATGCTGACCCACACCCTTCGCCAGCTCACAGAGGACGGGTTGATCAGCCGTACCGCCTACGCCGAGGTGCCACCGCGCGTCGAGTACGCGCTCGCCCCGCTCGGCGGCGGCCTGAACGAGATCGTCAAGCAGCTGATCGGTTGGGCGGCCGACCACCACGACGAGATCCGCGCCAACCGTTCCCGTGCCGGCACCGCCGCCGCCTCCGCGTCCCGGTCCTGAGTGCGGCGGCCACCGATACTCGGGGGGCTGGCCGAAAGCGCGACGGAGCCGTCTCGCCCGCTGCTACACCGAGTCGCCGTCGTCCTCGTCAAGGTGGACGGTTGCCGGGTAGCGCACGGGCCGCAGACCCTCGCGCGGCGGGCGGGCGGCGAAGCTGTAGCGGCTCAGGCAGTTGAGGTTGGCGTGCTTGAGCGGGGAGAGGCGGGCCACGTCCTCGTCCAGGACGTCGTGCTCCCGCTCCTCGGGCGGCAGGGCCCGCAGGTGGTCGACCGCGGCGTCCAGGTAGCGGGTCGTCCAGAGCACGGCGGCATTCAGGACCAGGCCGAGCGCGCCGAGCTGGTCTTCTTGTCCCGTCCGGTATGCCTGCATGATCTGGCCGCGCTTGCCGTGGCAGATGTCGCGGGCGAGTTGTGCGCGACTCCTGGACGGTGAGCTGCCGGTTCATCTGCCGGCGGTAGGTGTCGACCGGGTCGACGACCCGCAGCAGGTGCAGGGTTTTGGCGATCCGCCCGTACTCGGCGAACGCCTGCCCCAAGGGCGTGGGCCGCCCCTCGCCCCGAACCTCGGCAGAGCCATTGCACACTGTGCTAGACGGCAAGATCAGGCCTTAGCGCCAACCGCTGTTTCATTGCCCCCCGGGGCCGGGGTTGACCTCGTCGGGGCGCTCCTGCTGGATGCAGTGGCCGCAGCCGTCGAGGAGGTGCGAGGAGATCAGGCCCGGCAGGGTGGTGTACGCCTCGATGGTGCTGGCCATCCAGGTCGTGGAGGCGTTCAGAGCGCGCCGATGAACAGGGAAGGCTGGGTGACGGGGACGTCGTCGAATGCGGCGAGGTCCTCCCGGTCCATGTTCCGGTAGCGGTCGAGGGCCCCGCTCATGCCCGTCCGCTCGAACTCCGCGTCGTAGACGTCGAGGTCGTCCTCGCTGAGTCAGGCGGGCAGCGGACCAGCGGGGAACCGTTCGCGCAGCGTCCCGCCCCGGCTCGCGAATTGCGGTCCGGGGCATCGGTGGCGGGCATGGTGTCGGCGGACAGAGCGGCGTAGAAGCGGCTACGTCGGGGCGCAGTCGTCCGGCCTCGTCAACGGCTGCGCGTCTGTCAACGGCCTCATCGACCACTTCGGCGTCGCGATGCGCGCCGAGGATGCTGTCGTAGCCAACTTGGCCGCAGGCGGCCGCCGCCGGTCCGGCAGGCCGGCGGCTGACCAGCTGCTGCCCTGACTTATGGTCAGGTCAGAGCACACTTGCGTCCGGCTGTCCTGTCCGGCCGGAGGTTCCCCATGCCTCCCGGTCCGTCAGGTCTTCTGCAGCGCACGGAACTGGCTGATCCACGCGTGATTCCGTCCGGGCAGACCGTCCTTGCCGTCCTCCACGGTATACGGGCAGAACAAGCTGTTGAGTAGCCACGGCTTTTTCTTCGCGGTGAAGTCCGTCGCCATAGCTTTGTCCTGGATCACCCCGTAGGTGGCCACCGCGAGCCTACCGGTGCTGCGGAACCTCTCGACCTGGTCCTGGAGATAGGTGTTGTTGCTCTTGAACCAGGGACTCGTGGCGAGGAAGTCGTTCCACTTCTGCTGGGTGAAGCGCTTTTCGGTAGCTCCCTTGAGCACCTCCCACACCTGTTTCCCCCGCTCCTCTTCGTATACGGCTGCGAATTCGGCGGAGACCGGGTCCGTCAGGTGGTCGAACCAGAGGTTGACCAGGGAGAACTCGGTGGCCAGGAACTTCTGCTCGGGGCGCATGCGATCGAGTACGAAGTGGACGTAGTCCTCGCCACCGTCCGGCTCCGCCACGTGCGGATGGATGTCCACTCCCTCGATGGCCGTGGTGTCCTTCACGAAGAGCATCCAGCGCCGCTTGGCACGCGTTCGCTTTTTCTCGTCATCGAGGTGGTTGAGCGCCCCCATATAGAGCTTGGTCCTGTCCGCGGAGTTCTCGTCACGGTAGGCGATGACGCGTTGAGCGAGCTTCTCGTAGAAGACGTTGAGGCGGTCGTTGCCGTCCTCGTCCGGGCTTTCGATGAACGGTTCGTTTCCGATCACCAAAATGTCGACCTTGTTTATGACGACCTGCAGCACCTTTTCCAGGCGTTCGAACGCGGTCCTCCAGGCATCGCTGCCGGGAGTCGGGATGGGATTCTCTTTGTATTCGAATTTGAGCGACAGGATAGTGCCGTATCCACGATCACCGGCAGTCAGAAGCGTTCCGATCTGTGGGCTCCCGGCGATTTCCTCCTGATCGGCACCATCGGCATCGCGCATGGGATAGAACCCCCGCAGCCAAGTGGCGTCGACATCCTCCAGCTGCTCGAATGTCAGCTTGCCCGGGTCGCCGTTGAAGTTGGCCCCGAGGACCCCGACGGGGGGCGGTGCGCTCACGCGAGCCGCGTCCTCGCCCGGCACGGCACCTTGACCCGGCGCTACGTTCCGGCTCAGCTCTGCCTTCTGGTGCGTTCCCGCAGCCTGGCTCTGTCCGGCATCCTTACTCGGTCCGGACACGTCGTCCTGGCAGCCCGTGGCGCCGAGCGCGGCCAGCCCGGCAACCCCGGACGCGCCGAGCATCTGCCTACGGGATAACCCATGGCGGTTGGCGGCTCCGGTCGAGTCCATGCCGAAGTTTTCCCCCATCACAATTTCCTTTCTTCCGCGCCAAAGCTCGTGGCGCTGTGAACTGCATCGTGATCTTCATGGCGTGTGGTCGGACGGCCACTGGCTGGCCGTGGCCTTGCGCGGCACCGGCGCCCAACTCCATTCGGACCGCGCGGGGACTGCAGCCCAGCCGCGCGGTGCCGTCCGCGCCGCGCTTCACGTGGCCGAAGGCCGGCCCGCCGTGTTCGCCCCGGTTCAACTTGCCGTGCTTGCGCAACAGGCGGGGACTCTTCACGTCTCGGCCGAAGTTGGGACAGAGGCCGTCGTGAGACCGCCTGCCGACCAGCATGGTGGCCCTTCACCTTTTTCGTCAATGACCCGGAAAAAATAGATAGGGATCTCCCAGTCATCCCTGTTCCCTCCCTGTCGGTCAGCCCAACTGGGCGCCCGTGTAAGAGAGATCAGCATGGAGAACACAGGGCGAGCACCCCCACGCAAGGACCTGCGGCGCGCCCGCAAACCCGATAGCAGGGGCCCCGACTGCCGGGCCCTTTGCCCCGGACGGGGGGCACTGACGGCACGGTGCCTCCGGCCGGCGGAACGTTCCCGACGGGAACGACGAGCCCAGGGCCTGTCCGACCTGATCCGCCGGACAGGCCCTGGCGCCGTCCGTGGAAGCGCTCCCAGATGTCCGGAACACGTTCTGCGGGAACCGTTGACCAGAAAGCGCTTACCCCTTACGGTCCGTTCAGAACAGTGACCCGGTATCAGGTATCTCGTATATGAGATAGCGACGCCATGGTCCGTACCACCTGCGGAACCGCACGCTCCAGAGCCCTATGCGCCCCGCATCGGGTGTGCCTCTGTCTGCGTGTGCGATCAGATCAGTGAACTACAGCCATATACATGATTCTCGGGTTCTCCTGAAGGGACGCACCCGCATGCGTACTCGTCCCCCACGTACACGAGCGCACAGATCCACCCTGGCCGCGGCAGCCGCAGCCACCCTCGCGACCGTCACCGTGTTCGTCCTTCCCCAGCCGGCCGGTGCCGCCGAGAGCGCCCCCATCGGCTTCGGTGCCGGGACCACCGGTGGCGGCAGCGCCACACCGGTGACCGTGTCGACCCTGGCCGCCTTCAAGACGGCCGTCACGGGCGGATCGGCGAAGGTGGTCCGGGTCAACGGCCTGATCTCGCTGAGCGGTCAGGTCGACATCGGCTCCAACACCACGGTGCTGGGCGTCGGTTCGGCGTCCGGATTCACCGGCGGCGGGCTGCGGATCAAGGAGGCGACCAACGTCGTCGTCCGGAACCTCAACATCAGCAAGCCGCTCAAGCCGTCGGACGGGATCACCGTCCAGGAGTCGACGAAGGTGTGGATCGACCACAACTCCTTCTCGGCGGACCGCGATCACGACAAGGACTACTACGACGGGCTGCTGGACATCAACCACGGCTCCGACCATGTGACGGTGTCCTGGAACACCTTCAAGGACCACTTCAAGGGCTCACTGGTCGGCCACAGCGACAACAACGCCTCTGAGGACACGGGCCACTTGAAGGTGACGTACCACCACAACCAGTTCAGCAACGTCTACTCGCGCATCCCCAGCCTGCGCTTCGGCACCGGGCACTTCTACAACAACTACGTGGCCGGAGCCGACACCGCCTGCCACTCGCGCATGGGCGCCCAGATGCTCGTCGAGAACAACGTCTTCCGCTCGACGAAGATCGCGGTCACCACGAACCGCAGCAGCGACGTCGACGGATACGCCAACCTGCGCGGCAACGACCTCGGAGGAGCCGCCACCGAGGTCTCGCGGGTCGGCAGCTTCACCAATCCGCCCTACAGCTACACCGCCGAGCCCGCCTCGTCCGTCGTCGCCTCGGTGACGTCCGGCGCGGGCACCGGAAAGATCTGATCACCCCCCAACTGGAAGAAGGCATCGGGACATGACTTCACCAGCAAAGCCCCGCGCCCGTCGGCGCGCACTGACCAGCGGACTGGCCACGCTCGGCCTCTCTGCTGTCATGATCATGACACTCGGCGCGCCCCCGGCGAGCGCCGCCAACTGGCCGACCCCCAACGGCAGCCAGGGAACCTCCTCCACCATCTCCGTGTCCGGCACCAAGGACTACGGGATGAAGAAGTTCTACGGCACCGGGGACCTGGCCGGTGACGGCCAGGAGGAGGGCCAGGACCCGATCTTCAAGCTCGCGAACGGCGCGACGCTGAAGAACGTCATCATCGGCGCGCCCGGCGCCGACGGCATCCACTGCGAGGGCAACTGCACCCTGCAGAACGTGTGGTGGGAGGACGTCGGCGAGGACGCCGCGACCTTCCGTGGCGGCTCCACCTACAACGTGATCGGTGGTGGCGCCAAGAAGGCCGCGGACAAGGTCTTCCAGCACAACGGGCCCGGCACGGTGAACATCTCCAACTTCGCGGTCAGCGAGTTCAAGACGCTGTACCGCTCGTGCGGCGACTGCTCCACGCAGCACACGCGCAAGGTCAACCTCAGCAACATCGAGGTGACCGGCACCGGATCCACCGCGCGCCTGGTCGGCATCAACGTCAACCGCAATGACGTGGCGACGCTGCGGGGCATCACGATCCTCAACGACGCCGGCCGCAAGGTCATCCCCTGCCAGAAGTACAACAACAACACCGCCGTCGGAACGGGCCCCGACAGCACGAACTGCAAGTACAGCAACTCGGACATCACCTACAGGTAGGTCCCACCCGCAGGTGGTCCTCCCACGGTGAAGGCGGCGGTCCGAAGCGTCCCCGCACGGCGCTTCGGACGGCCGCTCCGGCGTGTGCGGGTCAGGAGATACGCACGCGCGCGGTCCCGGAACGCCCCCGTACGTGCCAGAATCGCACCGTGGATCGGGGGGTCCTCGAGAGAGACCACGAGCTGGAGCGACTGGCCGCCGCCGCGCGGGACGCGGCGGACGGAGCCGGTTCGGTGGCGCTCGTCTTCGGAGAGGCCGGTATCGGCAAGTCGTCCCTGGTGAAGGCCATGCCGTGCGTGCTGCCCACCGAGGCGCGGATCCTGGTGGGGGAGTGCGACGACCTCGCGACCCGGCGGCCCCTGGGCCCCTTCCGCGACCTGGTCGGAAGCGTCGGTACGGAGCTGGCGCGGGCGCTCACACAGGGCGGCGACCGGCACCTGGTGTACGACACCCTGCGCGCGGAGCTGACCGCGGCCCCACATCCCGCGGTCCTCGTCGTCGAGGATGTGCACTGGGCCGACGAGGCCTCGCTCGACGTGCTGCGGTTCCTCGTGCACCGGGTGGAACGGCTCCCGGCCGTCCTGGTGCTGACGTACCGGGACGACGAACTGGACCGCGCCCACCCGCTGCGCCATCTCCTCGGCCAGGTGTCCAGAGCCGAGCGAGTGCACCGCCTCCCGCTGTCCCGGCTCTCCGTCCAGGCCGTACACCGGCTCAGCGCGGCCAGCCGGCTGGACCCGGCGGAGGTGTACGCGGTGACATCCGGCAACCCCTTCTTCGTCGCCGAGGTGCTGGCCGCCGGCGGCACGGGTGGCGTACCGCCGACCGTGGTCGACGCCGTACTGGCCCGGCTGCGCGGCCTCGACGACCGCACCCGGGACGCACTGGAGCAGCTCGCCGTGGTGCCCTCCGCGGTCGAGCGCCCGCTGGTCGACGCGCTGCTCACGGACGGCGTGGCAGAACTGGCGGCTGCCGAGCGGCGCGGAATGCTGACGGTGACCCCCGAACGGGCAGGTTTCCGCCATGAGTTGATCCGCCGTGCCATCGCCGACTCGCTGCCGGCCGCGCGCCGCATCGAACTCAACCGGGCCGTGCTCGCCGCACTCGTCGCATCCCCCGGCTCCGACCCCTCCCGTGTCGTCCACCACGCGGCGGAAGCGGGCGACCAGGAGGCGATCGTGCGCTACGGGCCCGACGCGGCACGCGACGCCGCCGAGGCGGGAGCGCACCGGGAAGCAGCGGCCCACTTGCGGCTCGTACTGCGGCAGCGTGACCGTTTCGGCACGGCCGAACTGGCAGGCCTGCTGGAGCGGTACGCCGTCGAGAGCTACACCATCGCGGACTCCGCGGCGGCCGTCGGCGCCGAGCGGGACGCGGTCGCGCTGCGCCGGTCCCTCGGCGACACCCGTGCGCTCGGCGCCGACCTGCGCTGGCTGTCCCGGATCCACTGGTGGGCCGGCGACGCCGACGAGGCGCAGCGAGCCGCGCGGGAGGCCATCGCCGTAGGTGAGGACGCGGGCGACGACCGGCTGCTCGCCCTCGCCCTCAGCAACACCTCGCAGCTGCACATGCTCTCCGACCGCCACATCGAGGCCATCGACTACGGTGAACGCGCCATCGCCCTGGCCCACCGCACCGACGACCCGGCGATCCTCGCGCACGCCCTCAACAACGTGGGCTCCGCACGCTGGCGGTCCGGCGACCCCCTCGGCCGCGCCCAGGTGGAGGAGAGCCTGAAGGTGGCGCTGGCGGCGGGTGAGATCGACCACGCCTGCCGCTCGTACGCCAACCTCATCTGGTCCCTTCTCGAAAACCTCCAGTACGCCGAGGCCGACCGCTTCCTGGGCCCGGCCATGGAACTGGCGGACCGGGCCGAACACCTGGGCTTCCTCAGCTACTTCCACGTCGAGCTGGCGCTGCGCCGGTTCGCGGCCGGAGCCTGGGACGACGCCGAGCAGCACGCCGAACTCGGCGCCCATGACTTCGTACCCGCCCGCTGCCCCGCGCTCACCGTGCTCGCGCGGGTGCGTGTCCGGCGCGGCAGGAGCGGCGCCGGCGAACCGCTGGACCAGGCCCGGGAGATCGCCGTGCATACCCGTGAGCTCCAGCGCATCGGACCGGTCGCGGCAGCCCTGGCCGAGGCCGCCTGGCTGCGTGGTGATCGGCCCGCAGTGGTGGACGCCGCCGGTGAAGCCTTCGAGCAGGCGCGGGGACTGGCCGCCGTACCGTACCGGGCAGAGCTCGGATACTGGCTCACCAAGGCCGGACATCCCATCCCGCCGGACGGCTCGGATCATCCGTACGCCCTCCAGAGCGCCGGCCGATGGCGAGAGGCGGCGCGGGCCTGGCTGGCGGCCGGATGCCCGTACGAACACGCCGCCGCGCTCGCCGAGAGCGCGGACCCCGAGGACAAGCTGGCCGCACTCTCCGCCCTGGACGCCCTTGGCGCGCAGCCGCTCGCCCGTCTGATCCGCGGCGAGCTGCGCCGGATCGGCGTACGGCACATCCCGCGCGGTCCGCTCGCCGTGACCCGAGACAATCCCGCCGGTCTCACCGAGCGCCAGCTCCAGGTGATGCGGTTGCTCGCCCAGGGGCTCACCAACCACGAGATCGCCGAGCGGCTCGTGCTGTCGGTCCGTACTGTCGACAACCATGTCTCCGCCGTGCTGGACAAACTGGGGGCCCGCACCCGGCGCGAGGTATCGGTCCAGGCCACGGAACTGGGCCTGCTGCCCGGCGCCGAGACGTAGGTAGCCGTGGCCGCCGACCTGGGTGGCGGTCACGGATATCCGCGCCCCGGGCATCGGACTAGAACATGCGGATCGGGCCCGTCGAAGGGCCCCGGACCGAACGGGGGACACGCATGTCCATGACTCCGGCACAAGCAGCCCGTCATGAACTCACCAGATTCGCAGGCCAGTTGGTAGGACCGGACGACTCCGGCTACGACGAGGCCCGCGCCGTCTACAACGCGATGATCGACCGGCGGCCCGCCCTCGTGGCGCGCTGCGGCGATGCCAAGGACGTCGCCCACGCCGTCGGCTTCGCCCGAGACCACGGCCTGCCGCTCGCGGTGCGCGGCGGCGGGCACCATGGAGCGGGCCTGGGGACCTGCGACGACGGTGTGGTCGTCGATCTGTCCCCGATCAAGAACATCGAGGTCGACCCGAGGGCCCGCACCGTCCGCGTCGGCGGAGGCTGCGTCTGGGGCGAGGTGGACCGCGCCACCCACGAGCACGGCCTGGCCACCCCGAGCGGCATCAACTCCACGACCGGCGTCGGCGGTCTCACCCTGGGCGGCGGCCTCGGCCACCTCAGCCGTAAGTGCGGGCTGACCATCGACAATCTCCTGGAGGCCGAACTCGTCCTGGCCGACGGCGCGCACGTGCGCGCGAGCGCGGACGAGAACACCGACCTGTACTGGGCGATCCGCGGCGGCGGCGGGAACTTCGGCGTCGTCACCTCGTTCCTGTTCCGCCTGCACGAGGTGAGCACGGTCGTCGCCGGGCCCACCTTCTGGCCCGTCGAACTCGGCGCCGAAGTCCTCAGCGCCTACCGGGACTTCATCCCGCACGCACCCCGCGACCTCAACGCCTTCTTCCTCTTCGGCTCCGTCCCACCGGCCCCGCCGTTCCCCGAGGAACTGCACCTGCGGAAGATCGCCGGCGTCGTCTGGTACTACGCGGGCGAGGACACGGACGCGGCGGCACGGGTCATGGCACCGTTGCTCGACGCACTGCCCACGCCCCTGCTGCACGCCCCCGCGCCTATGCCGCACCCCGCGATCCAGTCCGCGTTCGACGGCCTCTACCCGCCAGGCGACCAGTGGTACTGGCGCGCGGACTTCGTCAACGACATCCCCGGCGACGCGATCGGCCTGCACGCCAAGTTCGGCGCCGAACTGCCGACCTGGAAGTCGACGATGCACCTGTACCCCATCGACGGCGCCGTCCATGACCTCGCAGCGACGGACACCGCCTGGAGCTACCGCGACGCACGCTGGGCGTCCGTCTACGCGGGCGTGGACTCCGACCCGGCCAATGCCGAGGGCATCAAACAATGGACCGTCGACTACTTCGACTCCCTGCACCCGTTCTCAGCGGGCGGCGCTTACGTCAACATGATGATGGACGAAGGCCAGGAACGCGTACGCGCGAGCTACCGCGACAACTACGCCCGCCTGGCCCGCGTGAAGGCCGACCGTGATCCGGGGAACCTGTTCCGGCTCAACCAGAACATCCAGCCGGCCGCAGGCTCCTGATCAACTGATCGGTGTGGCGGCGTCACGGCTTGCGGGCCACGCCGCCGTAGACGTCCGTGGGCTCGGGCGACGTCCCGGGCTCCGGGCGCCACAGGGGGCACGACACGATGCCGGGCTTGAGCAGTTCAAGTCCCTCGTAGTACGCGGCGAGTTGCTCGGGGCTGCGCAGCACGTACGGAATGGCGCCCGTGTCGTCGTAGCCCTGCTGGGCCTCCTTGAGCGCCGTGTCGGTGTCCGTGCTGTCGTAGTGCACGAAGTAACTGCCCGACGGGAGCGCGGCCTGGAGGCGGCTGACGATCGACTTGGCCTCCTCGTAGTCGTGGATGTGGCCGAGGATGCCCATGAGCATCAGCGCGACGGGCTTGGTGAAGTCCAGGATCTCGCCCGCCTGGGCGATGATCTTCTCGGGCTCGAGCAGATCCGCGTCGATGTAGTTGGTGACGCCCTCGGGGGTGCTGGTCAGCAGGGCTTGGGCGTGCCGGAGCACCAACGGGTCGTTGTCCACGTAGACGATGCGGGACTCGGGCGCGATGCGCTGGGCGACCTGGTGGGTGTTGTCGTACGAGGGCAGGCCCGTGCCGATGTCCAGGAACTGGCGGATGCCGAGCTCACCGGCCACGAAGGTCACCGTGCGGATCAGATAGTCACGAGAGGCGCGGGCCATGGTCTCGATGTTCGGTGCGGTCTCGCGGTAGGCGTCGCCCGCCACCCGGTCGACCTCGTAGTTGTCCTTCCCACCCATCCAGTAGTTCCAGATCCGGGCCGAATGCGGCACCGTTGTGTCGATCTTGGACAGAGCGTCCTGGTCGGGGTGGGACTGGGCTTCTGCCATCAGAGTTCTCCTGCCGTGCGTCACGGGTCTGTGCTCAACCTACCGTCAACTTCCGTGTGTATCGCCCCAGTTGAAAAGGGGACGAGGCAGGCGCACGGATCGGAGGGCCGAGGCCGCCGACGTCCACGGTGACGACGGGGACGTGCCGGGCGAGGGTGCGGAAGGCCCGCTCGTACGCACGGATCTCGTCGGCGCCTTCCATGTCCTCCTGTTTTTGAGACACCGTCTGGTCCTGAGGTGCCGTCAGATGCACGAGGGCGCCGTCACGTTCGGCGACCGCCTCGGCGAAGTCGAGGGCCTGGATCCAGGTCACCCGGGAGTGTCCCCGGCGCAGTGGACCGTAGACGAGTTCGTGGATGATGCTGCCGTCGACGGCCAACAGGCCTGGCGCGGCGAGGAGTTCATGGTACGGGCGGCACGGGTCCACGTGGTGCAACTGTTCCCGTGCGCGTCTGATGAGGAACCCGTGGCTGGCGAGTTCGGTGAGCAGACCGCTCCTGCCGATGCCGTCAGGGCCTTCGACGACCAGCGTTCGGCACCGAGCGACGGCCTGATGGAGCGTGTGCATACCACTCCCTCCGGACGACTGACTTCCGGATGGAGCGTGTGCATACCACTCCCTCCGGACGACTGACTTCCTCAGTGTGACCGGACGACCCGCACGAGGGGAGTCCGCGTGCGGGTTTTCCCGTGGTGCCTCAGGCGACCAGGAAGTCCGCCTTGCCGGACTTCGCGCCCTCCAGGAACGTCAGCATCTCGTCCCGGGTGTAGATCAGCGCGGGACCCTCCGGGTCCGTGGACTGGCGGACGGCGACGCTGCCGTCGGGCAGCCGCTTGGCCTCGACGCAGCTCCCGCCGTTCGTACCGCTCCAGGGCTTGTGCCAGCCCTCGGTGCCCAGGTCGGTGGCCGGCATGCCGCTGTAGATGGGGCCCTTGGCGTTCATTCGTCCAACTCCTTGCGCAATTTACCCAGGATGGCCCTGGTTCGAGCGACCGGTTCCGCCTGCACGGACATCCGGTCCATTACTTCGAGATACGTGACGACGTCGGCGGGCTGATCGACATAGACCGCGCCGGCGAGGCTTTCGGTGTAGACGACGTCGGGAAGCTCGGAGAATCCGAAACGGAAGTAGTGGAACGGGCCGTACGCGCCGGGATGTGCTCCTGTGGCGAGGCTGATGACCTGGATCCGGACCTTCGGCAGGTCCAACGCCTCGTCCAGCCGGTCGATCTGAGCCTGCATCACCTCGCGTCCGCCCACCGGGCGGCGCAGCACGCTCTCTTCCAGGACAGCCCAGATGGCGGGGGATTCCGGCTTGGCGAGCAGGTCCTGGCGCTTGAGGCGCAGCGTGACCCGGCGCTCTATGTCCTCCTTCGACTCGTTGGGAAACCCCACCCGCATCAGTGCGGTGGCGTAGTCGTGGGTCTGCAACAGGCCCGGGACGTAGTGGGGTTCGTAGAGACGGATGACGCTGGCTTCGCTCTCCAGGCTCACGTAGGCGCTGAACCACTCGGGCAGTACGTCGCGGTACTTGTACCACCAGCCGGGCTGGTTGGCCTCCCTGGCCAAGGCGAGGAAGTCGTCGATCTCCGACGCCGGAACCCCGTAGGTGCGCAGCAACTCCTTTACGTACGGGATTCGAAGGCCGACCTCGGCCTTCTCGATCCGCCGGACCGTCAGAGGGGTCACCTCGATGGCCCGTGCCGCATCCTCGAACGACACCCCGGCCTGCTCCCGCAGTTGCCGAAGCCGCTTACCGAGAACCATGCGCAGGACTGTCGGCGCGTTGCCGCCAGAGCGGTTGTCGCTCACGTCAACCCTCCCGGAACGGCCGTCACAGCGAGCAGTGTGCCACGTAGCCGCTGACAGAGACAGGCTGATGCGAATAGTTCTGAAATTATCAGAACGCGTGTTGCGGGCTGCATGTGCAGGCCGTCATAGTGATCGTGTGACCTGTCGCACAGTCAGCGGCGAAGGCGGTCAACCGTGCCCGATCGCACGGGAGTTGATCGCGAGGCAGGTACGGGGATGCCGCGCACCGTGATGCGAGACCGGGATGGCCACCGTGACCGAGGGACAAACAAGGAGTCCGGCCAAGGGCCCCGCCGGGGCCCACGAGGTGCTGGCCGCCGCCGTGAGGGAGGCCGGCCGTTCGAACGCGTCACTCTCGCTCCGGACCGATGAACCGGGCCGCCGGGCACGGCCCGGTGAGTTCGTTCCGGTCCTGGTCGGCGGACCTCCCGGCCTCCTGCGTACCGTGGTCCCCGCCCAGCCGTCACGTGCCTCTGCGGTGCGCCGCGCCGTCGCCGCACACCTCACCTCCCTCCCCTTGACGCCGGAGCAACTCGACAACGCCGTCCTCGCGACGGGCGAGCTGTTCGCCAACGCCGTCAGACACGGGAGTACCGATTCCGGCGACACCATCACCGTCACCGTCGAGCGCACCGGCCACGACGTACGCGTGACGGTCGCCGACCGCTCGCCGGCCCTGCCACAGCTGCGTGCGACGGACACGGCGGAGGAGTCCGGACGCGGACTCGCCCTCGTGGCCGCACTGTCCGAGGACTGGGGCATCGCAGGGCCCGCCCCCGGCACCACGGGCAAGAGCGTGTGGTTCACGCTGACGCTTCGGGAGCCCTCATGAACGGCATCGGTGCCTCAAGGCACTCGACCCAGGATGCGCCACACGACGCGCAACACGAGGAACACACCGCCCTGGCGCACGACGTGCCCCAGGACCCGGGCACGACCGTGCTTCCCGCGCTGGCCTCCGCCCTCGCCCGCGAGCTCGTGCGCAGGGCGGAGGAGGAACAACTGCTCATGCGGCAGGCACAGCGCAATCGCACGCCGGGCCTGCGCCGCCGCATCCTCGACTGCCGCAAGGACAACGCCGAGGCGCTCAAGGCGATCGTCCGCCGGCACGCCTGGCCGACCGCCGACCTGGTGGGCGCGGAGGCGTCGACGGCGGCCCTGATGATTCTGCTGCACGCCCCGGATCTCGACTTCCAGCTCAGCTGCCGCGACCTGATCGCCCAGGCCACGGCGGACGGCCGCTGCCCTGCCCTGCATCACGCCTACATCGCCGACCACTGCGCCGTCGAACTGGGCCAGCCGCAGTACTACGGCACGCGCATCGACCCGGCGACGTTCCGCCCGTACCCGACCCGCTGCCCCGACACCCTCGACGAACGCCGTCGCGACGTCGGTCTGGCCCCGCTGGAAGAACAGATGCGGATGCTGCGTCACGGGTCATGAGCCGGGATGGGGCGGCGGCCCCTTTCCGCATCGCTACCGTCCGAGCCGTCAGCCGGACGTGATCGTCCCGGGCTCGATCAGACCTTCGCGGTAGGCGAGAGCCACGGCTTCGGTGCGGCCGGTGGCGCCCAGCTTGGCGAGGATGTTGGAGACATGGACGCTCGCCGTCTTGCCGCTGATGAACAGCTCCTCGCCGATCTGGCGGTTGGTGCGGCCCCGGGCGAGGAGCCGCAGAACGTCGTTCTCGCGCGAGGTCAGCACCGGGGCGCCACCTGCCGCGGGTGAGATGTCCGCGAGGCGGGCCCGGCGGATCAGTTGGTCCACGCTGTCGCGGAGCGGCACCGCACCGAGCCGTACGGCCGTGTCGCGCACCTCACGTGCGTGCTCGGCCGCCTCCTCGCGGCGCTCCGCCGTCACCAAGGCCTCCGTCAGGCGGAGTTGGCAGCGAGCCTGCTCATAGACGTCCCCGTAGCCGAACGCGGCGACGGCCTTCTCGCAGGCTGCGACATCGGGCCCGCTGGTGGCGCGCGCCCATTCCGCCTCCGCGCGGGCCTGCCATGCCAGTCCCTCGGGGCCCTGCGGTCCGCCGTCCTGACCCTTGGCGGCCGTGACCCGGGCCAGCTCCACCAGCTCCGTGGCCGTGTCCGTCCAGCGGAGAGCCCCCGCTTCGTCGCCGGTCAGCCGTGACTCCACGGCCGCGTCCGCGACGGCGGACAGCGTGAGGGCCGCGAGCCGTACGGCGACATCGGGGTGCTCCACAACGGACTCGTCGGTCAGTGCCTCGAGCGCCGTACGCATCTGCTCGACGGCCGCCTCGGGTTCGCCCCGCAGGGCCGCGGCGTCGGTGAGCACGATGCCCGCGACGAGGGTGGCCATCCAGTCGAACGGTCCGTCGAGGAGGGCGCGGGCCCGCTCGACTGCCGTGTGATCGCCGCGGGCCAGAGCCACGTACAGCGCGGGACCGATCGCGAACGCGCCTGCCGCGGGCAGCCGTTCGGCGTCGGCGGCCGCTGCCTGAACGCATTCGTCCCAGCGGCCGAGGGTGTACAGGACCATGGAGTGCAGGAAGCGCATCTCCAGGGGATACGGCGAGGAAAGCAGCCCGGCGTGGTCCGCGCGCTCCAGGCCGTCGGAGAGCCAGCTGAGGCACTCGTCCAGGGCGCCGGCCTCGTATGAGCCGATGGCGAGATTGAACAGCGCGCGTATTTCGATGGGGACGTTGCCGGCGCGACGGGCCAGTTCGCGGGCCTCCCGCAGCCGGGCCCGGCCTTCCGGGGTACGGCGGTTGTGCGCTTCGAGACCGATCAGGGAGATCAGCAGATCGGCCCGGGCGTCGCCCACGTCGAGTAGCTCGGCGACGCGCAGGGCCTGCAGGGCGACGCGGCGGGCGGTCTCGTCCTCGCCCACATATCTCGCCGCCATGACGTGGGTGGCCGCGGCCCACACCCACGTACGCGACGGAGGCTCCGCGGAGATCATGGCGAGCGCCTCACTGCTGTAGGTGAATGCCGCTGTCAGGCTGTCGACCTGCATCAGATTGCCCGCGAGGGTGTACCGGACGCGCGCGGCCAGTTCGGAGTCCGTGTCCGAGCCGACTCGGGCGAGCGCGGCACGGGTGAGCGCGACCGCCCGGTGGGTCTCGCCGGCGTGGGCGGCCGCGGCCGAGGCACGCAGGGTGAGCGTCACCGTGTCGGGGACGCCGTCCGGCAGAGCGGAACGGGGCACCGCCGACCACAGGTCGAGGACGGCTTCGAGGTGGCGGAGTTCCTCGGCGGGTGCGCCGATCCGCGCGGCGTGGTCGGCGGCCTCGAGTGAGGCCGCGAGGGCGTCCGCCAGGTCGTGGCTCTCGCGGGAGTGGTGGGCGCGCTCGGCCGCGCTTTCGGCCTTGTGGCCCCGCCCGGCGAGCAGCCGGGCGAACGCTCGGTGCAGCCGCACCCGCTCGCCCGGCAGCAGATCGGCGTAGACGGCTTCACGGATGAGGGCGTGCCGGAAGGAGTACGTGTCCTCCTCGCCGGGGACGAGGAGCTGTCGGCCGACGGCCTCGCGCAGCGCCGACTCCAGCTCCTGCTCGGGCAGGCCGACGGCGTCGTGCAGCAGCTCGTGCTCGACGCGGCGCCCGGCGACGGCCGCCGTGCGCAGTACCTGCTGGGCGGTGGCGGACAGCTGCTCGAAACGGATGAGGAGGACATCGGCGAGGCCACTGGGTACGGCGGACGCCGGAGTGGATCCGCCGGGCACGGTGTCGGCGGTGGCGGCGAGCAGTTCCTCCGCGTAGAAGGCGTTGCCCTCGGCGCGCTCGACGATACGGCGGACGGTGGCCTCCGGCAGCGGAGCGGGCCGCTGGGCGCGTACCAGCCGGGCCACCTCGGCGTCGGGCATCGGCCGCAGCTCGAGGCGGTCGACGGCGGGCAGCCGCACCAGCTCGGCCAGCAGGGGGCGCAGCGGGTGGCGGCGGTGCAGATCGTCGGCCCGGTACGACGCGAAGAGCGCCAGGCGGTGGGTGGGGGTGCCGCCCGCAGGCCGCTGGAGGATGCCCCGGCTGAGCAGGAAGCGCAGCAGGTCGCGGGAGGACTGGTCGGCCCAGTGCAGGTCCTCCAGCACCAGAAGCAGGGCCGTGACCTCGGAGAGGCCGGCCAGCAGAGCGGCCATGTCCTCGAACAGCTGCAGTCGGCCGCCCGCGTCCCGTACGGCACCGCCGCCGTCGCCGAGCAGCCGGCCGACCACGGGATGCTTCGCGAGGGTGGCGGAGAACCGGTCGTCGGCGGCGAGCACGCCGAGGACCTCGGTGAACGGCAGATACGGCAGGCCGACGTCACCAAGGTCGACGCAGTGCCCGGTGAGGACGGTCATGTCCGTCTCCACGGCGTGCCCGGCGGCCTCGGCCAGCAGGCGCGTCTTGCCCACACCGGCGTCCCCGGCCACCAGCACAGCACGCGCCTCGCCTGCCCGGGCATGGTCCAACACCCGGTTCAGCCGGGTGAGTTCGTCCTCGCGGCCGATGAACGGCGTGGTGAATGCGGTGGTCGGCACGGAACCATCCTGGCACGCACCTCTGACACTTCAGTCCGCCTCCAACTGCTCAGCCCAGCACCCGGTCGAGATTGAACGCGGCGCTGATCAGTGCCAGGTGGGTGAAGGCCTGCGGGAAGTTGCCCTGCTGCTCGCCGGTGTGGCTGATCTCCTCGGCGTACAGGCCGAGGTGGTTGGCGTAGGTGAGCATCTTCTCGAAGGTCAGCCGGGCCTCGTCGAGCCGGCCGGCGCGCGTGAGTGCCTCGACGTACCAGAAGGAGCAGATGGAGAAGGTGCCCTCCTGACCGCTCAGACCGTCCGGGCTGACCAGGGGGTCGTAGCGGTAGACGAGCGAGTCGGACACCAGGTCGGCGGTGAGCGCGTCCAGGGTGGAGAGCCACTTCGGGTCGCTGGGGGAGACGAACTTCGCCAGCGGCATCATCAGCACCGAGGCGTCGAGCACGTGGTCGTCCTCGTGCTGGACGAACGCCTGCCGGGTCGCGGACCAGCCCGTGTCCATGATCCGCCGGTAGATCGTGTCGCGGACCTGCCCCCAGCGGGTCAGCTCGGCGGGCAGGCCACGGCGCCGGGCGATACGCATGGCGCGTTCGATGGCCACCCAGCACATCAGGCGGGAGTACAGGAATTTCTTACGCCCGCCGCGTGTCTCCCAGACGCCCTCGTCAGGCTGGTCCCAGTGCTCGCAGACCCAGTCGACCAGGGCACAGACCGCGTCCCAGTGGTCGCTGGAGATGGGCTGCCCCCACTTGTCGTAGAGGTACACCGAGTCGATGAGGGCTCCGTAGATGTCGAGCTGCAGCTGGCCGGCCGCGTCATTGCCGACGCGTACCGGTGCGGAGCCCTGGTGTCCCTCCAGGTGGTCCAGTTCGCGCTCGGGCAGCTCGGTGCGCCCGTCGATGCCGTACATGATCTGCAGGGGGCCCGAGGGCCCGCCGCCGTTCCGGTCGACGCGCGCGGACAGGAAGTCCATGAACGCCTTGGCCTCGCTGCTGAAGCCGAGCCGCAGCAGTGCGTAGACGCAGAAGGCGGCGTCCCGGACCCACAGGTACCGGTAGTCCCAGTTGCGCTCGCCACCCATCTGCTCGGGCAGGCTGGTCGTCGGCGCGGCCACCATCGCGCCGGTCGGTGCGTAGGTGAGCAGTTTGAGGGTCAGCGCGGAACGGTGCACCATCTCCCGCCACCGGCCGCGGTACTGAGAGGCGGACAGCCAGCTCCGCCAGAACGCCACCGTGGCGACGAACTGCTCCTCCGCCTCGATGTGCGGGCAGCCGCGCGCCTCGATGCCGCCGTCGACCCGGTCCAGCGCGAACACCGCGGACTCGCCCTGGCTGAGCTTGAACTCCGTGGTCACGTCGAGGTCGTCGCACTCGACCGGAACGGTGGCGGTCAGCGCGAGCGAGAGATCGGGGGACTCGAACAGCGTCGCGTTGTCGAGCTGCCGCAGGGTGTGCGGCTGCGCCCCGTAACCGAACCGCGGCGCGATCCGGGCGCGGAACGGGATGGACCCCCGTACGCAGACCACCCGGCGGATCAGCCGGTGCCGGTCGGCCTCCGTCGCCGCGGTCGTCTCATCGGCGACCGGCATGAAGTCCTGCACCTCGCCGACCCCGTCCTCGGTGAGAAAGCGGGTGATGAGCACGTTGGTGTCCGGGAAATAGAACTGCTTCGTCGTCGCCGGCACGGCGGCGGCCAGCTCGAAGCACCCGCCGCGGTCCGCGTCGAGAATCGAGCCGAAGACACTCGGAGAGTCGAAGGACGGACAGCAGTACCAGTCGATCGTGCCGTCGGTGCCCACCAGCGCGACGGTGCGCAGGTCGCCGATCAGCCCGTGCTCGGCGATGGGCAGATAACGGGCGGACCCGGCTGAGCCCGGGTACGTCGGTGTCTGTGGCGGATGTCTCGGATCGATCATGGCTGCGGCCTTCCTCCCGCTCGTCCAAGCGACCGGCACGCAGGGCCGCGTCAGCTCAGTGTGTCCGCCCAGTCCGCGGGAACCCGGCCCGCGGGCCCGGGCGAGGGCTGGTCCGACGGGCGGCTGACCGGGGGAGCGAGGGCGGGGCCGGACTCGTACAGCTCGGAGGTCTCGTAGTTCCAGAACCAGGCCTCACCCGGTTCGAAACTGCGGACGACGGGATGGCCCGTGGCCGTGAAGTGGGCCGTGGCGTGCTTCGCGGGGGAGCTGTCGCAGCAGCCGATATGGCCGCACTGGGCGCACCGCCGCAGATGGACCCACCAGCCGCCGACCTCACCGCACTCGACGCATCCGGTGCCGCTCGGCGGAACGCCGGGGTCGGTTCCGGCCGGAGTGGTCATGGCGCCTCCTGAGGGGTCCCGGTTGCGACCGGCCGGGGAGACATGGCGCGCCCCGGCCTATCCGCGGCCGAGGGCTCGGGATCCGTGGCCGTGAGCGGAAGGAAGACCCGGAAACGGGTGTCGCCGGGCACGGAGTGCACCTCCAGGTGCCCGTGGTGCTTGTTCACCACGATGCGCCAGGAGATGTCCAGACCGAGACCGGTGCCCTCACCCACGGGCTTCGTCGTGAAGAACGGATCGAAGATGCGGCCGCGGATCTCCTCCGGCACCCCGGGCCCCGTGTCGCGGAACTCGACGAGCAACTGCTCCCGCTCCAGGGCCGTCCGCACGGTCAGCGTGCCCTCGCCAGCCGCGCCGTCCGCACCGTTCATCGCGGAGACCGCGTTGTCGACGATGTTCGTCCACACCTGGTTGAGCTCACCGGGGTACGTGGGAATTCTCGGCAGCGTACGGTCGTACTCCTTGACGACCTTGATACTCGAGCCGATCTTCCCGGACAGCATCAGCAGCGTGCTGTCGAGGAGTTCGTGCACGTCGCATACCTGGTAGGGCGCCCGGTCGAGCTGGGAGTACTGCTTGGCCGCGTTCACGAGGTTCGAGACTCGCGTCGTGGAGTCCTCGATCTCGTTCATGAGGAGCTCGGTCTCGACGGTGTAGTTGAGCCAGCCCACGGCCCCCTGCAGCATCTCCTGGTCCACGACTGCTGCGACCCGTTCCAGCCAGTCGGTGTCGAGCCCGGCCTGCACGAACGTCGGGGCGATCTGCCAGCCGCCCTCGATGCCGTGATCGTCGAGCCAGTCGGTGAGCGCGTCCTCGCGGTCGGAGGCTTCGAGAGGGCTCAGGGCGGGTGCCTTGGCGACGCGTTCGGCCGTGCTCTCCTGGATGTCGATCAGCGTCTTCAACGCCTCACGGTGGTACGGACCCGCGGCGATGACACCGAGTTTGTGCCGCATGTGCGCGACCCGGTCCCGCAGTGTCGAGGTGGCCCGCACCGCGGCTGCCGCCGGATTGTTGAGCTCATGCGTCAGCCCCGCGGACAGCGAGCCGAGCGCCAGCAGCCGCTCGCGCTGGTTGATCGTCCGCTGGGTGTTCTGGCTTCCGAAGAACATTCCTTCCAGCAGATGTACGGCCATGGGGAACCAGTCCCGCAGCACCGCGGCGAATGTCTCGGCGGGCAGGACGAAGAACCGCGAAGGCTCGGTGACCCGCAGGGAACCCCTGTAGCGCGCCTGGTCCGGTGCGGCGAGATAGGCCTGCATGGCACCCGCGTACACCCCGCGCTGGGAGGTGCGGCTGATCTCCACGTCGTCGGCCCCGACCCGGCGCGACATCACCAGCGTGCCTTCGAGGAGTACGAAGAAACAGGTGGCCGGCTCGCCCTCCTGGTACACATAGCCGGGCTCGAACTTCTCCACCCGGCCCTCGCGGCACAGCCGCGCCAGCTGATCGGCGTCCAGCTTCTCGAACAGGAACAGCGTGCCGAGCTCCGCCGCGTCGCACGGCATCGGCTGCCCGCTCACGACTGCTCCAGATACCGGTGGACGAGCATCACGGCCATGGCTCCCTCTCCGACGGCGGAGGCGACACGCTTGGCGGACTCGGCGCGCGCGTCGCCCGCCACGAACACCCCGGGCACATTGGTCTCCAGGTGGTACGGCGGCCGGTCCAGCTCCCAGCCCGCCGGTGGCCGGCCGTCGGCGGTCAGATCGGGCCCGGCGACAATGAATCCGCGGTCGTCCCTGAGCACCGTGCCCTCCAGCCAGTCGGTCAGCGGCGCCGCACCGATGAACACGAACATCCACTGCGCGTCGACGAGTTCGGTGTGCCCGCTCTCCACATCGCGCAGGGTGAGCTGCTCCAGATGGTCCGAGCCGTGCGCCGCCTCGACGACCGTGCCCGTACGCACCGAGATGTTGGGCGCTTCCGTGATCTGCTGGATCAGGTAGTGCGACATCGAGTCGGACAGGGACGCGCCGCGGACCAGCAGGGTGACCGACTTGGCACCCTTGGCCAGATGCATGGCGGCCTGCCCGGCGGAGTTGGCGCCGCCGACGATGTACACGTCGTGTCCCTGGCAGGCGGCGGCCTCGGTCAGTGCCGAGCCGTAGAACACTCCGCATCCGGTCAGGTCGTCCGCTCCGGGCGCCGCCAGCTGCCGGTATGTCACGCCGGTCGCCAGGATCACGCAGTGCGCGGCGACCGCGGAGCCGTCGGAGAACCGCACGGTGCGCGCCGCACCGTTGACCTCAAGACCGGTCACCTCGCGCGCGGTCAGGATCTCGGCCCCGAACTTCGCCGCCTGACGCCGTGCCCGGTCGGTGAGCTGGGAGCCGGACACGCCGTCCGGGAAGCCGAGATAGTTCTCGATACGGGAGCTCTGCCCGGCCTGCCCGCCGGTGGCCGTCCGCTCCACGAGCACGGTCCGCAGTCCCTCCGAGGCGCCGTACACGGCCGCGCCGAGCCCCGCAGGACCGCCGCCGATGACGACGAGGTCGTAGAAGTCCGCAGTCGGCGTCGTGGCAAGACCCACCCGGTCGGCCAGTTCCGGATCCTCGGGCTCGACGAGCGCGGTGCCGTCCGCGGTGACGACGAGCGGCAGCCGCTGCTCGTCCTGCCCGGCGGCGGCCAGCAGCCGCCGGCCCTCCGGCTCGTCGCACGAGTACCAGCGGTACGGCACCTGGTTCCGCGCCAGGAACTCGCGTACCCCCGACGAACGCGCCGACCAGCGGTGCCCGACGACCTTCGTGATCGGCACCGGCCGGTGATCGGAGGATCGCCACGCCTCCAGCAGATCGTCCAGGACGGGATAGAGCTTCTCCTCCGGAGGATCCCAGGGCTTGAGGAGATAGTGGTCCAGGTCGACGACGTTGATCGCGTCGATGGCCGCGTTCGTGTCCGCGTACGCGGTCAGCAGCACCCGGCGTGCGGCCGGGTACACGTCCAGTGCCTGCTCCAGGAACTCGATCCCGTTCATCTGCGGCATGCGGTAGTCCGCCAGGATCACCGCCACCAGATCACCGCGCAGCTTCAGCTCGCGCAAGGCTTCCAGAGCGCTCTGAGAGGACTCCGCGCGCACGATCCTGTACGCCTCGCCGTAACGACGCCGCAGGTCGCGGGCCACGGCACGCGAGACCCCCGGATCGTCGTCCACGGTCAGGATGACGGTCCGGTTTGCGTCGGTGCCCTGTGCCATTCGTCTCCCACCCCGAGCGGCCGGCGTCCTGGTGCGGTCTCACCGCAGCACCGGCCAGTGCACGCCCATCGTATGTTCGATCGCTCCGCTTCGCTCCGGAATCGGGGGGTACCGGCCCACTCCGGCCCGGCTGTCCCGAGTGTCGTATGTCCCTGTCGGGGCACCTGTCCGGGGGAGGTCCTGATGCACTCGCGTACGTCGATGAGTACGTCGGTATGGAGGAACCGGGCCGGGACTCGCCGGGCGGCGGGGCCACTGACCGAGGGCGCCGGGCGGGCGGGGTTCACCGCACGCGGTGTCCTGTATCTGCTGGTCGGCATGCTGGCGCTGCAGTTCGCCTTCGGCGGTGGCCGGCGGCAGGCGGACCAGGGAGGCGCGCTCGCCGAGGTCGCCGAGCAGCCCTTCGGGGCCGTCCTGCTGTGGGCCCTGGGCGCCGGACTGTGCGGCATGGCCCTGTGGCGGCTGTCCGAAGCGCTGTTCGGCGCGGCGGGCCCGGACGGCCGCACCGGGAAGAAGCGCCTGTCGTCGGCGGCTCGCGCCGTCTTCTACGGGTTCGTCGCCTACTCGGTGCTCTCGTTCGCCGCGGGCGCCCGGGGCAGCGGCAGCGGGTCCAGCGACGGGCGGTCGCGCGATGTGACGGCGAGGGTCCTGGAGCTGTCCGGGGGGCAGTGGTTCATGGGGGTGGCCGGTGCCGCTGTCGCCTGCGTGGGTGTGGTGATGGGTGTCCGGGCCGTGGCACGCCGGTATCGCAAGCACTTGCGGCTCGGTCAAATTCCGCCACAGACGCGCCGGTTGGTCGACACGGCGGGTGTCGTGGGCGGTGCGGCACGTGGTCTGGTGTTCGCCGCGGCAGGAGTCTTCGCGCTCCGCGCGGCCGTGGAGTACGAGCCGGACCAGGCCAAGGGCATGGACGACACACTGCGTTCGTTCACCGAGACGACGATGGGGCCGTGGCTGCTGGTGGGCGTCGCGATCGGACTGGTCCTGTTCGGGGTGTTCTCGTTCGCCATGGCACGCTGGCGCAGACTCTGACGGACGATGCCCCGGATCCCAGGGATCGAATCCGGGGCAACAGTGACGTCGCGTCAGCGGGGCAGGCTCTCGGGCGAGGTCGCCCAGTCGGTGTCCGGCTGCTCACCGAGCCGGAAGGTGAGGTTGCCGCCGTTCTCCAGGAGGCGGGTGTCGGTCCAAGAACGGTCGTACGGACGCCCGTTGAGCCGGACACCGCTGACATACGGGTGGCCGGCGTCGGCGGCGGGCGCGTCGATGACGATGTCGCGGCCGGGACGGTCGACGACGGCGTGCGGGAAGAGCGGCGCGCTCAGGAGCATCGAGGCGCTGCCCGGGGTCTGCGGATAGAGGCCGAGGGCGGAGAAGACGTACCAGGCGGACATGGTCCCGAGGTCGTCGTTGCCGGGCAGCCCGGCCGGTCCGGTGCCGTAGACGGTGTCGACGATCTGCCGCACCGTCGCCTGCGTCTTCCAGGGCTGACCGAGCGCGTTGTAGAGCCACGGGGCGTGGATACCGGGCTCGTTGGTCGGGTCGTAGCGCAGCGGGTCGCCGCCCTTCACGGACCAGGACCCGTCGGGCTTGTGGAAGAAACCGTCCAGCCGTCGCGCGGCCACCTCACGTCCGCCCATCGCCTCGGCGAGGCCCTGGACGTCCTGCGGCACCATCCAGGTGTACGTCGCGCTCGTCCCCTGGGCGAAGCCCCGGTCGCTGCCGGGACTGAACGGCGTCACCCAGGAGCCGTCGAGGTTGCGGGCCTGGATGTAGCCGGAAGTTCCCGCCGCGTCGGACGCCTGCGGGTTGAAGACGTTGCGCCACCAGCCGCCCCGCTCGGCGAACGCGGCGGCCTGCTTGTCGAGGCCCAACAGCTCCGCCCAGCGCCCGAGCGCCGAGTCGGCGACCGAGTCCTCCGGGTCTCGGCGGCGCCGCCCCAGCAGTGGCAGACGTCCTGCGCGGCGTAGTGGGAGGTCAAATACTGGGCCAGATTGGGCCGTTGGCCTGTGCACTGGCCTGGGCAGCCGGCGTCGGAGAGCCCGTCGGGGTGCGGCACGGTGGCCTGGCGGGCCAGCGAGTCGAAGGCGCCGCGATAGTCGAAGTGGCGTACGCCCATCGCGTAGAACGTGGCCAGCGTCGCCGCCGAAGGATACGGACGGCGCGGCCCGGACTACCGCCAGGGGGAGAGGACCGCAAAGCGCCGCCGAGCGTAGATCATCGGGGCGCGGGGTGAACCGACGGCAGTGGCAGGCTCGGTGAACGCGCGGTGAATCCAGGGCATTTGGGCCCCCGGCGTTGGGCCCCCGGCGTTGGGCCGCCGGTGTTGCGCTCGGGCAGGACGGGGCTCCGCCACGCGTGCGGTGACGGAGCCCGTGTACCTGCGGTGTGGCGGGGTCAGGCCGTGTGCAGAGTGAGCCCGTACCGGTTGAGGATCTCGTTGATCGGCTGGTACCAGGTCTGGCCGCCGCTGGAGCAGTTGCCCGAGCCCCCGGAGGTGACACCCTGCGCCTGGTCGCCGCTGATGAAGGAGCCGCCCGAGTCGCCCGGCTCCGCGCAGACGCTGGTCTTGGTCATCTGATGCACCGCGCCCTGGCTGTAGTTGACGGTCTCGTTCTTGCCGAGCACCGTGCCGCAGTGCCAGCGCGTGGTCGACCCCGAACGGCAGATGGAAGCGCCGACGGGTGCCTCGGCGGACCCTCGGACGAGCCGGTCGGGGACCGTGCCCCAGCCGAGCACGACGGGCACCGTCCACCAGCCGCTTCCGACGTTGACCCAGGCGTAGTCGTTGTCCGGGAACGACGACCCCTGGAAGTTGCCTATGTACGACCGGTCCCAGCCGCTGACACCGGCTCCGGCCCGGCCGCAGTGCCCGGCGGTGACGAAGCCTCCGTGCACCGAAAACCCGATGGAACAGCGGACGTTGCCGGTGTAGTAGGGGTCGCCGCCGACCGTCCCGGCGGCGAAGGTCTGCGGTACCTCGTCGGTCTCCTCGACGGTGACTGGTCCTGCCGCACGGGCCCGTTCGACGAACTTCTGGACATCGTTGTCAGCGCGCTGCACGCCGACGACGCTCACGACGACCGTGCTCGCCCGGGGGTCGACACGCCAGCCGCTGACGCCCTCCGGCGCGGACAGCTTGTCGATGCGCGCCTTGACCGCGTCGAGCCGGCGCGCGCTGTGCTCGACGGTACGGATGTTCGCGCCGCTCTCTCGTACGGCGTCGACGGTGGCGTCGGGGGCGCCGGCCGTCACGGCCACGGTCAACTTGCCGCTCTTGGCGTCGAACCAGGAGCCCCCGTACGCCGCTCCCGCGGCACGCCGCGCCTTCGCTTCGACGGCTGCCGCCGCCTTCTCGTCCGCCAGCCGCGCCTCGGCCTGGGACTTGGTCAGGCCCAGATCCCGTTGCATGGCGGACAGGAGTGCGGTGGAGGCCGGGGCGTCTGAGGAGCGGACGGATTCGGGGGCGCCGGGGGCGTCGGCGGCGGAGGCCGGCAGGGCGCCCGCGCCGGCCCACGTGGCGAGCAGGAGGAGTGTGGCCAGGCCGGTGCGCATGGCTGTAGTGCGTCTCAAGGCAGTAGCCCTTCGTTGTTCCAGCAAGGTGGGGGTGGAACAGCAGAACGGTGAGAGCGCTCTCGTACGTGGCGGGGCAGAGCCTAGCCGGTGATCATGGACAGGTCCATACCAATGGCGTGGCGGATGAACGAGTGGGCGTCGGGGGCGTGTTGGCGGCCTTTCTGGTCCGCCGAAGGGGACTTCGGCGGGGCGGGCCGGCAGCCGGGCTCAGGAGGCGCCGGCCCGGTGATCTCCCGTGAGCGCGGACGCCTCATCCAGCGGGAAGTGGCAGGCCGCCGTGTGGCCCGGTGCGGCGGGTGTCGGCGTCGGGACGACCTCGGCGCATACGTCCTCCGCACGCCAGCACCGGGTCCTGAACCGGCACCCGGACGGTGGGTCGGCCGGTGACGGGATCTCGCCGCTGAGCAGGATGCGCTGTCTCTTCGCCCTGCCTCCGGCCGCCAGGGACGGGGCCGCCGACAGGAGCGCCGCCGTGTAAGGGTGGCGTGGCCGCTCGAAGACCTCCTCCGCCGGGCCCGTCTCCACGATCCTGCCCAGGTACATGACGGCAACGCGGTCGGCGACGTGCCGCACCACGGACAGGTCGTGCGAGATGAACACGTACGACAGCCCCAGCTCGTCCCGCAGATCGCACAGCAGGTTGAGCACTTGCGCCTGTACCGACAGATCCAGTGCGGAGACAGGCTCGTCGCAGACGATGACATCGGGCTCCAGTGCCAGGGCGCGGGCGATCCCGATCCGCTGCCGTTGCCCTCCGGAGAACTCCTGTGGGTGGCGGCGTGCGTCGGACGCGCGCAGCCCGACCATCTCCAGCAGCTCACCTACGCGCGCCGCGCGCTTCGGGCCGGGCACGAGGTCGCGGTGGGTGCGCCAGGGCTCGCTGATCAGATCCGCCGCGCACAGCCGGGGGTTGAGCGAGCCGAACGGGTCCTGGAAGACCATCTGCACCTTGCGGCGCCAGGCGAGCAGCTTCGCACCCGACAACGAGAACGGGTCCACGCCCTCGAACCGTACTGTGCCCTCGTCGGGATGCTCCAGCATCAGCAGAATCCTGGCCAGCGTGGACTTGCCGCAGCCGGACTCGCCGACGAGGCCGAGGGTCTCGCCGCGTCCCAGGCTGAGGTCCACCCCGTCGACCGCGCGCAGCCTGGTGCTGCCCTTGGCGGTGCGCGGCACCGTGAAACTCTTGGCCAGGCCGGTGGCCTCCAGCAGTGTCCCGGACTCAGGCATCGGCCAGCTCCTTCCCGAAGTGGCAGGCGGCGGCTCGGTCGGCTCCGGTACCGGCCAGCGTCGGCCGGTGGGTGGCGCACAGGTCGCGGGCCATCGGGCAGCGCGTACGGAAGGCACAGCCGGAGGGCACGGCGCGTGGGTCGGGCGGGCCTCCGGGAATGGAGCTCAGCCGGGAGCCCTTGTGCTGCTCGGCCGGCACCGACTCCAACAGGCCCCGGGTGTACGGGTGGTTGGGCTTGCCGAACACCTCGGCCACCGGACCGGTCTCCACGACCGTACCCGCGTACATGACGGCGACCCGGTCCGCGTGCTCGGCGACGAGCCCGAGGTCGTGCGTGATGAGGACCAGAGCCATCTGCTGCTCGCTCCGCAACTCCCTCAGGAGATCCATGATCTGGGCCTGCACGGTGACGTCCAGTGCCGTCGTGGGCTCGTCGGCGAGCAGTACCTTCGGCCGCAGCGCGACCGCCATCGCGATCAGCAGGCGCTGGCGCATGCCTCCGGAGAACTGGTGCGGATACGCGTCGGCGCGTGACCGCGCCTCCGGGATGCCCACACGTTCCATCAGCTCAACGGCCTTGGCCCGCGCGGCACGCCGCGACATCCGCTCGTGGATACGGAACGGCTCCGCGAGCTGGGCCCCGACCGTGTGAACGGGGTTGAGCGCGCTCAGCGCATCCTGGAAGACGATGGCAAGGCCGGGACCGGCGAGTCGGCGCCGCGCCCGTGATCCCAGCGCGAGCAGGTCCTCACCCTCCAACCGCGCCTGCCCGCCCATGACTTGAGCGGCGGGATCGAGCAGGCCCGCGACGGCGTGCGCGGTCATACTCTTGCCGCATCCGGACTCGCCCAGCAGAGCGAGGGTCTTGCCGGAACGCACGCCGAAGCTCACGCCGCGTACGACGGGGACGGGCCCGGCGGCGGTATGGACCGAGACCGAAAGGCCGTCGACGGCCAGGGTGTCAGGGCGAGTGGAGAGCGGCTCGGCGGGGGAGAGGACTTCCTTGGGGACTTCCCTTGTTTCTGGAGTGGCCGGCACCGGTTTGCTCGTGTTCCCCGCCGAGATGGACTTGGTCGGCTCGACTCCCGTCTCCTGGACGGCTGGAGTGGGTTCAGGGCGCCGCCCCCCACGCCGGATCCCCCGCCGCCACCGCTGACCCGGGTCCGTCGAGAGCCGGGCCCAGGCGGCGAGAACGGTCGCCGATACCGTCGTGATGACGATGGCGAGGCCGGGGAAGACCGCTATCCACCAGGAGCTCTGCAACTCCTGCCGTCCCTGCGCCACCATCAGCCCCCAGCTCACGTCCGGCGGCTGGATGCCGATCCCCAGGAAGCTGAGCGAGGATTCGGTCAGCATCACGAAGCAGAAGTCGAGGGCGGCGACGGTGAGCAGGGTGGGCAGCACCGTGGGTGCGACGTGGCGCCGGATGGTCGCCCAGCCGTTGGTGCCGAAGGTGCGGGCCGCGTCGATGAACAGCCGGCTGCGCAGTTCGGCGGACTCGGCCCGCGCGGTCCGCAGGTACACGGGGATCCGCGCGAGGGCCAGTACCAGCACGATGTTCGCGGCGCTCGGCGAGAACACGTACAGCACGACCACGGCCAGCAGCAGCGAGGGGAAGCTGAGGATCACATCGGCGATCCGCAGGGACACGTTCTCGCGCCAACCCCCGTGATAGCCCGCCCACATGCCCCACACCGAGCCGACGACGAGGGAACACAGGACGGCGGGTACGGCCACCGACAGGGTCGTCCCGGCCGCGGCGATCAGCCGCGCGGCGACGGGGCGGCCGAGGGAGTCGCTGCCGAGTACGTACGCCCAGCCGTCCTCGAGGCTGAAGGGCGGCCGGCCGGGGTCGCGCAGGTTCTGACGCGTCGCCAGGTCTCCGATGAGGAGCGGGCCCAGTACGGCGCACAGAGCGACCAGTAACAGGACCATGGCCGCCGCGAAGGCGAACCGGTCCTGGAGCAGCAGAGCAGGCCACTTCACCCGTACCGCCGCACGGTCGGTCCCGGAACCCGGGCCGCTCTCCGCACCCGTGTCCCTGTCCTGCCCCTTGTCCGCGTCCTGCCGGAGCACGTCGTCCTTCGGGAGCATGTCACCTCCTTGACTCACGCCGCCGCCTGCTGCCGGACCCGCGGGTCGAGGAGCGCGTGACAGATGTCCACCAGGATGTTGAGCGCGAAGATCACCAGAGCGGTCAGCAGTACCGCGGCCTGCAGGACCGCGAAGTCACGCTGCAGAACCGAGTCGATCATGAGCTTGCCGATGCCGGGCCAGCCGAAGATCGTCTCGACGACGACGGCCCCGTTGACCAGCCCGACAGCGAGGTCACCCGCGACGGTGAGCGCCGGTGCCGCCGCGTTGCGCAGGGCATGCCCGAAGACCACCCGCGACTCGCTCGCCCCCTTGCTGCGCGCCACCTTGACGTACGGGGCGGACAGCGCGGAGACCATGGCGCCGCGTACCACCTGCACCAGCACCCCGAACGGACGGATGAGCAGCGTCACCACGGGCAGCACCCACGCCGCCGCGCCGCTCGTGCCGGAGGTGGGCAGCCAGCCGAGTGTCACCGCGAACACCAGCACGCCCATGATGGCGAGCCAGAAGTCGGGAACGCTCGCGGCCGTCGAGGACAGAAAGCTCGCGACCCGGTCGGTCGCCGAGTTGGGCCGGTACGCCGCCAGGCTGCCGATCACGACGGCGCCCAGGATGGCGAGCAGCATCGTCCACCCGGCGAGCTGGAGGGTGGCGGGGAAGGCCCGCAGCACCGCCTCACCCGCCGGCTGGGCGGTGCGCAGTGATTCACCGAAGTCCAGGTGGACGACCTGGCCGAGGTAGTCACCGAACTGGGCGAGCAGCGGGTCGTCGAGACCGTTGCGGGCGGCGAACTCGGCGCGCATCTCGGGCGTCGCGCTGAGCGGCAGGTACAGATTGGCGGGGTCCCCGGTGAGACGGGCCAGGAAGAACACCCCGAGAACCACGACCAGCAGGGGTATGACGCTGGAGACCGCGCGGCGGCGCAGCATGATGAACATCGGCCCGCTCCTCCCTCAGTCCGTACGGTGCATGTCGGCGAGCCGCATCTCGTCATTGGAGGCCGAGTCGGGCCGGTAACGGACGTTCGGGGAAAGGGCCATGATGCCGGTCATGTTGGCCATGACGGCGTCCCGTACGACCTCGTCGTTCTGGTACGCGAACGCGCCCGCGAACGCCTTCTGGCGCGCTTCGCCGGCGGCGAGCTGGGCCTGGTTGATCAGCCCGTCCAGTTCCGGAGTGCCGTAACTGCTCTGCGCGCCCTTGCTGCCGTAGATCTGCCCCATCGTGAACGCGGCGTCCCCCGCCTGGTTGCCGTGCTGTGCCTGGAGGAGGGTGGGACCGATGCCCTTGGGGAAGGGCCGCAGCAGGTACTCCAGCCAGGCGTTGACGTCGAGCATCTTGATCTCGACCTTCAGCCCGGCCTTGAGCAGGCCGTCCTGTACGACCTCCATCGCCTCGGCGGCCTTCGGGTAGATCGCGTTGCGGCCGATGATCGTGATGGTCCGGTCGGTCGGGACTCCGTCGGCGCTGGCCTCGGCCACGAGTTTCTTCGCGCGCTCCGGGTCGTACGGCCATGGCCGAACCCGTGGATTGTGTCCGGTGACGCCCTTCGCCACGAGCTGGCCGCTCGGCCGGCCCGCGAAGACCGCCGTGACCAGGCCTTCCCGGTCGATGGCGTAGTTGATGGCCCGGCGGATCCGGATGTCGTCGAGCGGTGGCTTGTCGGCGTCCATCCGCAGGAACGAGACCTCGTTGGTGGCGAACTCCACCGCCCGGTCGCCCGCCCCGTCCTCGGGAGCGAGCCCGATCGCGACATCCGCCTCGTCATTGGTCACCATGGCCGCGCGCACGCTGCCCTCCGCGCGCCATACGTACTTCGCCGCGGCGTACTCGGGGGCCTTGCCCCAGTAGCCGGGATAGCGCTTCAGGCGCAGAAAGCGGCCCTGGCTCCATTCGTCGATCCGGTACGGGCCGGTGCCGACCGGCTCGCGCACCCTGGCACCGGGGTTGGTGGTGGTCGGCACGATCTCGACGAAGGACAGGCGCAGCGGGAGGATCGGGTCCGGCTTGGCCGTCTTGACCTCAAGTTTCGTGTCATTGACGGGAGTTGCGGTGACCTCGCTGTCCGTGAAGATATAGCCGTCGACATTGCAGTCGATGTCGGAGTCCGTGGCGCGCTTGATCGAGAACGCCGCCGCCTCAGCCGTGAGCGGTGTGCCGTCATGGAACGTGACGCCCTCGCGGAGCGTGAAAGTCCACGAAGTGGGCGACGTGCGGGTCCACTTGGTGGCCAGGGCCTGTTCCAGTCGCCCCGTGGACGGCTCGCGCTCGGTCAGCGCCTCGGTGATGTTGGCCCGCGTCACCCGTCCCGTCGCGGTGAGCGAGGCATCGCAGGGCTCGAGGGTCGGCGGCTCCTCGGGCAGGACGACGCGCAGAGTGTCCGGCCCTTCACCGATGGGGTCGGCCCCGGCCACCGAACACCCTGAGAGGGCGAGTAGTACGCCTACGGACATGAACGCACCCGCCGCCCGCCCCCGGCGAGAACGGGCCGTCGAACGGGTACGGGCTAAGCCTGGACCGGTCACTGATCCTCCGTGCTGTTCGAGCTGCGTCCACAAGAAGAAACAACGTTTAGATATGTGGACGCGACATTATGAGATCGACTGGGCCGAAGGCGTCAAGGTGCGTGCAGAAAGAGACTGGCCGCCCGTACGTTCACCGGCACTTCACGTGCGCGGACGAGGTGGGATCCCAAATGGCTGGAGATCGCCCTAGTCCGCCGGTGCGCAGCGCCATACGATGCGCGATGGCTCACGGCCTTCACATTTCCTTCACGAAGTCGTGAGCGCGCTCCCGCGTTTGGCATGTGCATGACCTATGCGCCCTTTGTGTGCGCATGCCCACGCCCTTGCTCCATCCGACGCACCTGGTCAGCGACAGTCTCCGCGCAGGCGGACACCGCACCCCCCAACCCCGGCGGCGCAGGCACCTGCCCTAACCGCCAGGACCACCGAAGCACCGGATTGGAAGAAGATGACTGGTGGACTGCTTCTGAGCGGCGCGGTCACAGCGCTGTTCGCCTCGGCGCTCCCCGCGCCGCAGAGCTCCTCCGCGATCGCCGACCCGCCCCCGGACAAGATCGTGATCGAGGTCGCCACGGTCAACGGGTCGGGTTGTCCCCAGGGGACGGCCGCCGTGGCCGTCTCGCAGGACAACACTGCCTTCACGGTGACGTACAGCGACTACCTCGCCCAGGTGGGCGGCGGCGCCAGTCCCACCGCGTTCCGCAAGAACTGCCAGCTCAACCTCATCGTCCACGTGCCGCAGGGCTTCACCTACGCGGTCGCGAGCGCCGACTACAGAGGCTTCGCCTCGCTCCAGCCGGGCGCGAGCAGTACCCAGAAGGCCTCGTACTACTTCCAGGGATCGCCGAACACGGAGTCCAGAACCCATCCGTTCAGAGGCCCCTACAACGACAACTGGCAGGCGACCGACACCACCGACTGGGCACAACTGGTCTGGGCACCCTGCGGAGTGCAGCGCAACTTCAACATCAACACCGAACTGCGGGTCAACGCGGGAACCTCCGCGCCCGGCAGTACGAGCTTCATGACCATGGACTCCACCGACGGTGACATCAGCACCATCTATCACCTGGCCTGGAAGGAGTGCCCCGGGAAGTAGCGCGGGAACACGGCGACCCTGACCCGTTGTTCGCCGCTGACCGGGGCCCCGCCCCAGTCAGCGGCGAACGCCCCTTCCGTACGGACCAGTTGGCCGTGGAGTTCGCAGGGCCTCGTAACAAGTGCGCCACTTCCGGACGCGCCGATCGAATGCTGGCCGGATGTTGACTCGGACATGGCAGGCTCTGCGTGTCCGTAGACCGGCGGACGCGTCCCGCAGTCGACCGAAGCGGCACACCATGACACTGACCATCCTGAACTTGGACCACCAGCGCGCCTGCCTTTTGACAACGTTGCCTTCGATGGCGCCACCGACATCACGAAGGCACTCCGAGACCTCCTCGCCTGCTGCGTGAACAGCGACATGAACTACGTCATCGTTTCTCTCGACCGATCCCGCAGCGGGCCCCTTCTGCGCGCCCTGCGCGGGGCGCGATTACTCCCTCCGCTCATCCACCCGTGGGGATCGCACCACGCCTACGAAGAGCTGCTGACCGAACCGCGGTCGCTCGCTATTCTCGACGTACCGGACGAGCGATGGAGACCCGGCCTGGAGCATCGCGTAGGACTGCTGCGCCGGCTGGCGCCCGTCATAGCGCTCGTGCCCCAAGGCGCCGATGCCGCCGACCTCCTCGACGCCGGTGCCGACAACGTCCTGACGCGGAACATGCCGGTCGAGGAACTGGCCGTACGGCTGGCCACGGAACGGCGTTCGCTGGCCTCGGCCGGTCCCGTGCCGTACGAGCAGTGTTCCCCGCCCGCCTCGGTGCTTCCCCATCACGGCTCGCAAAGACTGCTCCTGCGTCTGCTGCTCAGCGACCGGCGACCGTGGTGCTGCCACGATCTGAGCCAACTGCTCGGCACCGCCGAACAGCCCCTGAACCGCGCGGCCGTCCGCGCCCGGCTCGACAGGCTCCATTCTGTTCTGGAGCCCCTGGGACTGGCTCTGACCAGGTCCGGGTCCTGGAAGCGGCTCTTTTACACGGTCGTGCCTTCGGCTGGAGACTGATCTGTAACCCGGCCATGACAGCTCATCAGCGGCCGCCGTGCCCAGCTGTGGGGGCGGTGTTTCGCCTGTCCACCAGCTCCTCAGGCGCAGGCCGGGATTCGGTCCAGGACGACCTCGAGCGCCTCGCCGAACTGTGGACCTAGGAATCGCCCGCAGGGGGTACGCCGCTGCCCAGTCGGTCGGACAGACAGGCCAGGTACAAAGCCATGGTGATCCGATGCTCACGCAGGGGACGGCCGGTGATCTGCTCGATCTTGTTCATTCGGTAGACGACGGTGTTGCGGTGGATGTGCAGGGCCGCGGAGGCCCGTACGAGGTTGAAGCCGCTCTCGCACCAGGCGGTGATCGTGTCGCGGAGTACCGGCCAGTCCGGCTGGGCGCGCAGGTCCGCGGCGGTGAGGTCCAGCAGGCGGTTGCGGGCGGGCTGGCCCACCGCTGCCAGGACCTGGTGGACGCGGAGGTCGGTGATCAGGTGGACGGGGGAGCCTCCCCCACCCTCCGTGCGGGGGGACCCCCATTTCGCTTCGCTCCCCACGCGGGCGCCGAGGCGCAGCGCGTCGCAGGCGTCCTGGTAGGAGTCGTGCAGGGCGCCGACCGAGGAGGCGGGTTCGCCGATGCCGGCGCGGGCGGCGAGGCCGTCCTGGGCGGCGATGACGTCGGTGACCCTGCGGCAGTCGTCGACCAGCGACGTCACCGGACGCCGGGTCGGCAGCCGGTGCAGTACGCCGATCCAGCCGGGCGCAGTGGTGGCGACGATGTCCTGGGGGTCGGCGAAGACCTCGCGCACCGTGCGGAGCAGTTCCGAGCGGATCAGCGCCATGTCCCGGGTCGGCGCCCCCTGGCGGCGGGCGCCCGCATCGGGCACGGTCACCTCGAACGCCACCGCCACCCGCCGAAGCCGCAGGTCGAAACCCAGCTCGGCGGCCCGGAACAGCAAGAACTCGCCCTCCACGACATGAGGGTCGTACGAGGCGATGTCGGCGAGCAGTTTCTCGGCCGCCCGCTCGGCGAGCAGCCGGGAGCGCAGCATCACCGATTCCCGCAGCAGAATCTCCGTCTGGCGCTTCACCAGGAGTCCGAAGCGGCGCACCTGGGCGGGCGTACCGGTGATCCCGACCGTGCCCACCGCCTGCCCGTCCGTGACCAGCGGCAGGGTGACTCCGGGGCGTACTCCCCGCAGTTGGAGAGCCTGCGAGGTGTTGTGCGTGGCGGGCTCCTTCGTACGGATCACCTCGACGGACGCCTCGTGAAAGGTGCCGACCCGGCTGCTGTCGCCGCTGCCGATGACCGTGCCCGTCGCATCGGTGATCAGCACGTTGAAGCCGATGACCGCCGAGGTGTCCCCGGCGATCTCCTGCGCGAGTGACGGGCTCAGCATCAAGGGCTCCTCCCGCCGCGGGGCCGTTGCCCGGACTGGACGCACCGTACAGTGCATCGAACGATTTCGGCCATAAGTTCGGACGAAGTGACCGGTGACGTACCGCGAGCCTGTCCATAGCGTATGGGCCCTGTCACATCCCCCGCCGGGCCCAGCGAGGTGAACGGCGGACCCCTTCAGTGCCAGAACGGAAGACCATGCCGATGACCCGTGTGCGCTCACTTGTCGCCGCTTTGTCCGCGACACTCCTGCTTTCGGCCACCGCTGCCTGCGGCTCGGACAGCGACGACGAACCGACCAACGTGTCCGCGAAGGCCGCCGGGCTCGGCACCCTCGCGCCGGGCGTGCTCAAGGTGGCCGTCCAGCCGTACGCCCCGTACACCAGTGTCGAGGGCGACAAGATCGTCGGACTGGACGGCGACATCCTCAACTACGCGGCGGAGAAGCTGGGGTTGAAGGTCGAGCCCGAGGTCACGGACTTCGCCGGCATGCTCGCCGGAGTGCAGTCCCGCCGGGTGGACATCACCATCGGCGGCGTCGCCTGGACCGAGGAGCGGCAGAAGCAGGGGCTGTTCACCGATCCGCCGTACTACTCGCCCCCGGCGATGGCCGTCAGGAACGGCAAGACGTACAAGACGGTCGACGACCTGAAGGGCCTGGAACTGGGCACGGTCGAGGGCTATGTCTGGGTCAAGTCGATCCAGGCCGTGCCCGACGCCAAGCTGCACGCCTACCCCGACGCCAACGGCGTCTTCGACGACCTCGGCGCCGGCCGCGTCGACGTCGGCTTCCTCGACCCGCTGATCATCATCGCGGCGCAGAAGGAACGGCCGGAACTGAAGATCGAGACCCAGTACATGACGCCGCCGACCGCCGAGCAGGTGAAGGCGAAGCCCGCGTACGCGTACTTCCAGCCGTACCAGACCGGCTTCTACCTCCCCAAGAAGGCCACCAAGCTGGAGAAGGCGATCTCCGAGCAGATAGACGCCATGTACAAGAACGGCGAGATGGAGAAACTCGTCAAGAAGTACGGCGGTGACCCGGAGCAGTTCCTCACACCCGACGCCGCTGTCGCCCCGGCGCGCCAAGGCGTGGACCGGCCCCAGGACTGGACGCCGCCGTCCATCGCCCAGTGAGGGGATGACAGTGTCCGAGCTCTTCCAAGTCCCTTGGTCCGACTACCGTTCCGACCTCATCGACGCGCTCTGGCGCACCCTCTCCTACACGGTCGTCAGCTTCGTCGGCGCCGTACTGCTCGGCCTGGCGGTGGCCCTGCTCAGGCTGAGCAAGGTATGGCCCGCGCGCGCCGTCGCCGCCGTCTACACCGAGGTCTTCAAGAACATCCCGCTCCTGGCCATCATCTTCCTGGCCTACTTCGGCCTGGCCTCGGCCGGTCTCAAGCTGGACGTGTTCACGGCCGGCTGCGTCAGCCTCATCGTCTTCTACGCCGCCTACCTGTCCGAGATCTTCCGCTCCGCGATCAGCGGGGTGCATGCCGGACAGACGGAGGCGGGGGAGGCGCTGGGGCTGGGCAGGGCAGGCATCTTCGGCCAGGTGATCCTGCCGCAGGCCGTCCGGCAGGCACTGCCCGGCACCAACACCTTTCTCGTCGACCTGCTGAAGTCCACATCGCTGCTGGTCACCATCTCCGCCGCCGAGCTGATGTCGGAGGGGCGGCTGATCACCTCGTCCACCTTCCGCGCGCTGGAGGTGTACCTGGTCATCTCGGCCATCTACTTCGCCCTCTGCTACCCGCTCTCCCAGCTCCTCCTGCTGCTGGAGCGGAAGGTGCGCGCGGGCGTCCCCCTGTCCCCGTGGCGACGGCGCCGGATGCGGGCCGCCCGCGCACTGCTCGCGGCCGACATCTCGGTCGGCACCGACCGCAAGGCCGACCGGAAGGAGGCGGCGGTATGACCGAGCCCGTCACCACAGCGAAGACCGTCATACCGGCGGCCACCACCGATGCCGTCGTACGGATCGAGGGCCTCAGCAAGTCCTTCGACGGCCGTCTCGTCCTCGACAACGTGAACCTGGAGGTCGACCGGGGCCGGATCGTCAGCGTCATCGGGCAGAGCGGCGGCGGCAAGACGACCCTGATGCGCTGCGTCAACCTGCTGGAACGGCCGGACGGCGGCACGGTCGAGGTCGCCGGTGAAGTGGTGCACAACGGCGGCAAGATGGTCTGCCGCGACCTGCCCCGGCTGCGTCGTACGGTCGGCATGGTCTTCCAGCGGTTCAACTTGTTCCCGCATCTCACCGCCGTGGAGAACGTCGTCCTGGCGCAGCGCAAGGCGGGCGTCCCCGAACAGGAGGCGCTGGAGCGGGCCGTCGCGCTGCTGCGCCGCGTCGGGGTGGCCCACCGCGGGCTCGCCCAGCCCGAGCAGCTCTCCGGTGGTGAGCAGCAGCGCGTCGCCATCGCGCGGGCCCTCGCCCTCAAGCCCGAGGTGCTGCTCTTCGACGAACCCACGTCCTCCCTGGACCCCGAGGCCACCCGCGAGGTGCTGAACGTGATGCGGGAACTCGCCGCGGACGGAATGACGATGCTGCTGGTCACCCATGAACTGCCGTTCGCCCGCGAGGTGTCCGACCACGTCGTCTTCGTCGACGGCGGCCGGATCGTGGAGGAGGGCAGGCCCGAGGACGTCATCGACAACCCCGCCCGCGCCCGGACCCGGGAGTTCCTCGCCTCGTACGGGCCCACGTCATGACCGGTGCATCCGGTGCGGCGGGCCCGCTCGGCGAGGGCCCCGTCGTGGTCGTCGGTGGCGGCGTCGTGGGACTGTGCACGGCGTACTACCTGGCCGCGGCCGGTCTTCCGGTGGAGGTCGTCGAGCGGCGCGGACTGGGCTCCGGGGCCTCCCGGGGCAACGCGGGATGGGTCTGCCTCAGCCATTCCACGCCCGTCCCGGCGCCCGGAGTGGTGCGCTACGCGCTGCGCTCGCTGGGACAGCCCGACTCGCCGCTCTATCTGCGGCCCCTGCCGGATCCGGCGTTCGTACGGTGGTTGTGGCGGTTCTGGCGCAGCAGCACACCGGCGGCCTTCCGGCGCGGTTACGCGGCGATCGCCGAGCTGAACCGCGACACCTTCGACCTCTTCGACGGTCTGCGCGAGGACGGCGTGGCCACGACGCTGACCCGCCCCGGCATGGTGCACGCCTTCCTGTCGCCGGTCGAGGCCCGCCACCATCTCGCGATCCAGCGGCAGATGGCGGACGGCCGCTACCCGATGCCCGACGACGTCACCACCGGACCCGAGGCACATCTGCTGGACGACGCGCTGTCGCCCGGGGTGCGCGCGGCCTACCTCGTCGAGGGGGAGGGCGTGGTGGATCCGGAGGCGTTCGCCCAAGGGCTGGGGGAGGCGCTGGCCGATTCGGGGGTCAAGGTCCACGAGCATGCGGAGGCCACCGGGTTCCGGTCGAGCGCGGGGCGCATCGCCGCGCTGCGGACCACCCAGGGCGAGATTCCCTGTGCGGCCGTCGTCGTCGCGGCCGGGATGCGCTCGCCGCACCTGCTGCGCTCACTGGGACAGCCGCTGCCGCTCCAGGCGGGCAAGGGCTACAGCTTCTCTGTGGAGCTGGACCAGGCGCCCCGGCACACGCTGTACTTCGGCGAGCGCAGGGCCGTCGCCTCACCGATCGGCGGCACCACGCGGATCGGCGGCACGATGGAGCTGAGTGGCAACAACAACCGGCTCGACTGGCGCCGTATCGTCGCCGTCGCCCTCGCCAGCCGCCACTACCTGGGCCGCTGGTTCGACGACCCGGACGACCTGGTCGGCCTGATCCGCGACCCCTGGGTCGGAGGGCGGCCGTTCCTCCCCGACGGGCTCCCGGTGATCGACCGCGTCCCCGGCCACCACAACGCCTTCGCGGCCACCGGCCACGGCATGCTCGGCGTCACGCTCGGCCCGGCCACCGGGCACCAGCTCGCCGAGTACATCCGCACCGGCCGGCGGCCCGAAGCCCTCGCGCCCTTCCGTTTCGACCGGCTGAGCCGCTGAGCCGCTGGGGCGCTGAGGTGCGGCGTGCGGCTCGGCGCCGGAGCCTCGGGGCGTGGTCGAGGACGTCACTCTCCCCCATGACAGCGACGTCCTCGACCGCTCCCCCGGTGCCGGAACATGGCCTGTGGTCTGCGCACAGGATGCCGCCTGCCGCCTGCCGGGCGCATGAGTCGAGGGGTACTCAAGTCACCCTGTATCAAGGGTGAGTAGCCCGACTCTTCTTGTACGTGATGACTTACGAACGGGACGCGAAGACCCTGGAACTGCCCTGGCCGTTCACCGGACGCGAAGGCGAACTGGACCTGATCCGCAGGTCGCTGGCCGCCGGACGGCACGGCATCGTGGTGACGGGCCCCGCGGGCTGCGGCAAGACCCGGCTCGTCACTCACGCCGTCCGCGACACCGGCTGCGCGAAGGTGACGGGGACGCCGCAGACGCGGCAGCTGCCCTTCGCCGCGTTCGCGCACCTGCTGCCGGAGACGGTCTCCTTGCACCGCGCCGTCCAACTGCTCGCGGACGTACGGCTGTTGCTCATCGACGACGCGCATCTGCTGGACGACGCGTCGGCCGCGCTGGTCCACCAGCTGGCCGTGCACGGGCGTACCCGCCTGCTCGTCGTCGTGACGGACGGCGAGCCGGTCCCCGGCGCGATCTCCCGGCTGTGGACCGGAGAGCTGCTGCCGCGCCTCCGCCTGGAGCCGCTGCCGCGCGAGGACCTGGCACAGCTCGTGGCGGTGGGCGCCGGCGGTGCGGCCGAGCCGCTCACCGTGAACCGGCTGCACCGGCTGTGTCAGGGGGATCTGCGGCTGCTGCGCGCCGTGTTCGGCGCGCTGCGCGAGCGCGGACTTCTGACCCGGGGGTCCGAAGCGTGGGCCTGGCGGGGCCCGGTGCCGGTGACCGCGACCCTGCGCGAACGAACCGCGAAGGCCCTGGACCGGCCCCACCCGGACGAACGGGCGGTCCTCGAACGGCTCGCGTTCAGCGAACCTTTGCCCCTCGATGTCGCCGAGCTGGACCTACGGGTCCTCGAACTCCTCGAAGCGCAGGGACTGGTGGCCATCGACGGCCACTCCTCGGTCCGCCTCGCACACCCTCTCCATGGCCCGGTGCTCCGCTCCGAGGCCGGACAACTGCGGGCCAGGCGGCTGGCCCGTACACCGTCCCGGTGCGGCCCGGCCCTCGACGCGGAGACCGCCACATTGGCGGGGCGGATCGAGCAGGCAGACGTACGGGACGTGCCGACGCCGATCGGGGACTGGCTGGCCGGGGAGGGCGCGGGCCCGGACCACTCGGTCCCGCCCGGGTACGCGATGATCCGCGCCCGGTACGCACGGCTGCGCGGAGACCTGCGCGAGGCCGTGGCCTGGGCGCGGGAAGGCCTGCGGGCGGCTCCGGACGACCGGGGCTGCCGTGCCGAACTGGCCGTGACGGAGGCTCAGTTGGGCACCGCGACGGCAGCCGCTCGCAAGCTGCTTGCGGCGCATCCGGCGTCAGCAGGGGCGAACACCTGGCTGAGGGCCGCCCGAGGTGACACCGCCGGGGCACTGGAGTCCATCACGGGGGACGACGCCTACGCCCTGTATGACGCGGCGCGCCTCGGCGAACCAGCCCTGGTCGCGGACCGGTTGGCCCGGCTTCCCGGCGAACCCGCGGCCCTGCTGGCCCAGCACGCGGACGCACTCACCCGGGGTGACGGCCCGGCCCTGGACCGAGCCGCTGAACGCCTGGAGCAGCGCGGCTTCCTGCTCTTCGCAGCCGAAGCACATACGCAGGCCGCGTCGGCGCACCGAGACCCGCGTGCCGCCCGCATGTCGCGTACGCGCGCCGTAACCCTGGCCCGCCGCTGCCAGGGAGCCCGCACCCCGGCACTCTCCGGCCTGGTCCTGGGCGAACTCACGGCCCGCCAACGGCAGATCGTCACCCTCGCCGCCGCCGGCCTGAGCAACCGCCAGATTGCGGAACAGCTGACCTTGTCGATCCGCACCGTCGGCAACCACCTCCACAGCGCCTACACCCGACTCGGCACGACCGACCGCGGCTCCCTGCCGCGGCTCGTACACGACCCGGAGGGAGGACTGCCGGACGCACGGTCGGCGTGACGACTGCCCCCGGCGGTTGAGCAGGGCGCCTACCGGGAGGGTGGGTTCAGTTCATGGGCGACTGCGGGCCCGTCGTGGCTGGTCGCGCAGTTCCCCGCGCCCCTAACGGGGCGCTCCTGGAGCCGTCCGCCACCATGCTCACCACTCGCCCTGCTCGCCAGACACCGTGTGCCCGCAGCTTCCCACCGGCGGGAGGGGACGTGGGCCGGTGCGTCGTATGCCCGTCGCTTAGGTTCTGTCTCAGGCCACCCGCACCGTGTACCAACACCGGGTCGTATGCCCGGCCTGCGACGGGCTGACGCACCGGCCCACGACCCCGCACCCACCACGAACCCAGGGGCGCGGGGAACTGCGCGACCAGCCACAACGAACCCGCGCCCGAAAACGACCCCAACCGCACAACCAGCGGAGCGCCTACGCCGCCCCGAACGCCGTGAACGCCCACCCCGTCGCCTGATGCACCGCGTCGCCCGGCAGCGCGGCACGCGCGTCGCGCAGGGACTCCGCCAGGGACAGGCCGGAGCTCACGCCCTTGTGAAGGGCGAGCATCAGCGGCACCACCGTGGCGTCGTTGACGGGGACGTTGCTCGCCACGATGCCCGCCGTGCCCAGCGGGAGCAGGGCCGTGACCAGGCCGAGGACCTCGTCGGCGCCGAACGGGGCGAGGCGGGCGGTGTCGCAGCTGGACAGGATGATGCGGTACGGGCTGCGGTTGAGGCGTTCGAAGTCGTGCACGATCAGCGGGCCGTCGGCCATCCGCAGGGAGGAGAAGAGGGGGCTGTCCGCGCGGAACGTACCGTGCGCGGCGATATGCGCGAGCACGGCGCCGTCGAGCGAGTCCAGTACGCGGGGCACCCGCGCCTCGTCGCCTTCCAGCACGGTCGTGTCGCCGTAGCGGTCGGCGAGTTCGGGCACCTCCGCGCCGCCGGTCGCCAGGCCTGGGCCGCGGACCAGCACATGCCCTCCGTCCGGCGGCGGCTCGGTCTCCACGGCCCGCAGCCAGCTGCTCGCCGACGGCGAGACGCTGAGGACACGCTCGCGGAGCGAGGGCAGCAGCGCCCACGGCACGCGGTGCAGCCTGGCCGGCGGCACCACCACGAGCGGGCCCGGCCCCAGGTGGGAGACGGCCGCGCCCAGCAGCAGTTCCTCCAGCCGTCGCCCCGCGGCCTCGAGCACCGGGAGCCTGCCCTCCGCCCCGGGATGGGCAAGCCGCCGCAGCCCGGCCTGCACATGCTCGGCCTCGGCCAGCACGTCCGCGAGCGGCCCGCCCTCAAACCGCCGTACGCGGCCCTCGCCGCAGAGCAGCACCTGTACCCGGCCGCCGAGTTCGGCGATCTCGACCAGCCGCCCCCCGCCCAGCCGCTCCAGCAGCCTGCCGGGATCGAACCGATGCCCGTCGCCCGGCACCTCACCGCGCATACGCAGCGTCCGGGACCGTATCTCCCGCTCAAGACGGCGCTGTTCACGCTCCAGCGCCGGCACCGCCCGCCCGTCGACGAGGGCCGCCTCCGCCCGGGCGGCGATCTCCCGGAAGGCGGTGAGATTCCGCGACAGGGCCGGATCGGCGGGCGGCCGGGTGGGCGGAGCCGACAGCACCGTGGCCCGCCAGCGCTCGCTCCACACCAGCAGCCGCCGCGGCCCGCCGGAGACCAGGCTGGCCCGCTGGGCCAGCGCGGCGAGCTCCGCACCCTGCGCGGTAGCCCGGGCGCGCAACTCGGAGGCACCGAGCGTCATCCGGTGGTCGTCGAGCACATCGAGCCCGCGCCGGCAGGCCTCCAGTACGCCCCGGCTGGAACCGGCCGCCTCGGCCCGCAGCGCCTGCGCGGCCCAGCCCGTCATCCGCGCCAGCGGCGGCCCGCTCCGCCGGCTGCGCGCGGCCACGCCCAGATGCAGCTCGGCCTCGGCCCGTCGGCCCAGGCGCAGCGCGATCCGCCCCGCGAGCAGCGACGCCTCGGGCGCGGCCGGCGAGCCGCATTCCGTCAGCCGCTCAGCCACGGCCGCGGCATCGGCGACCATCCGCCCGGAGGTACGCCCGGCCGCCAACCGCGCCTCGATCAGCACCAGTTGGGCGTGCGTCTCCCACCAGGCGCGCTGCTGGCCCGCGAAGTGGCGTACGGCATCTGCCGCCCGGGCGATCGCGGTGTCGGGTTCGCCCGCGAGCCGAGCGGCACGGGCGGCGGCCAGCAGCAGCTCCGCCTTGCGGGTGGTCTGGCCGCCGATACGGTCGAGCAGACCGATCGCGGCATCGGCCTCGGCCAGCGCCTCGGGCGCGAGACCTGCGGCCATCAGGACCTCACAGCGCCGGATGTGGAACACGAACACCGGGGTACCGAGCTTCGCGTACGCCTCCTCGGCCTCGTCGAACAGCCGCAGCGCCGCGGGAATGTCGCCAGAGCGGAAGGCGGCCAGCGCCCGGCTCTCCACGACATCGGCCTTGTCGTGCTCCTGGCCGGTGGTGTCCCACAGCCGCTGAGCCGCCGTGAAGTCGGCATCGGCCCGCTCCACCGCGCCGAGCGCCAGATGCACGGTGGCACGCAGCGTCAGGGCGCGCGCCGTCCAGATCACATCGCCCGCCTGCCGCAGCACGGGTGTCGCCCGGCGCACATCGTCCAGCGCCTCACGATGGTGCCCCAGCACCCACCACACGTACGCCCGCCGGTACAGGACACGGGCGCGGGTGTGCCCCGTGCCCCGCGCGACGCCCCGCTCGAGCGCGGCAAGACCCTGCCGCGTACGACCGGCGTGGACCAGCGCCACCCCCAGCGTGCCGAGGACGTCCGCCTCCCGGTCGGCCGAACCCGACCGTGCCGCGAGATCTCGGGCGCGCCGCAGATGCTGCAGCGCGACCCGCAGATCACCGAAGTCCCGCTGCCACATACCGATCACATGGTGGGCGACAGAGGCGTGCAGCGGCGAAGGATCGGTGTCCAGCACCGCCTCCGCCCTCGCCAGCGCGTCGCCGGGGCGGGCGAACACCATCGGGAGCAGCTCGAAAATCGTGTCGCTTCCGCCTGTCACTCAACGGATGCTAGGGCCTGTCCGGCGGATCAGGCTGCAGGGAGGCAACAGTGACTTATCAACACGGGTGAGCGGGGTCTGGTGCGTGCAGCTGCAAGGCGGAGGATTGAGTCGACGCGGAGCGTCGGCGATTGACGACAACGCCGCAGATGTGCGTGCCAGACCCCGCGTCTGCGGCCTGATCCGCCGGACAGGCCCTAGGGCTGCGGGCAGTGCGGCAGCCAGGTGTGACGCCGAATCGGCCGGCACCGCTGCCGAATCGGTCAATCGGCGCCGCTGTATCAATCAGCCATCACCCGGCTCTGACTGACGACCCGTCGAACGAAGGGGAGGACACGCCATGGCACCACAGCGATTCCAGGAGCAGTTCGACCAGGTCCGGCGCGCGATGCCGGACGTCCCCCTGGCGATGGGGCCGGACGACTCCGCCGAGTTCTTCTACGAGCAGGGGGTTGTCCTGGCCCGTGACGGCGAGGACGCACGGATCGTCGAGGACACCCTGCGGGCACGGTCATCTGACATCCCGGGCCTCACCGCGGACAGCGTCCGCAGGGCAGGACCGGAGACGAACCGGTCGGGCATCACCCGTATCCAGGTGGGCGACCCGGCAGCAGGCATCCGATCGGGATCGGGCGACCGTGCCGTCGCGGGGGCGTTGCGGGCCATGCGCGAGGTGGAGGGCCGGGCCGAACGCCGCCTGGTGAGCCGCAACCATGTCGTGACGATCGCGGTCAACGCCTGCCCCGGCGACGAACCCGTGCCCGCCCAGCCCACCGTCACTGCCAACCCGACGCCGGCGGAAATGGGGTACGTCCCCGAGACCGCCGTCGGCGTCCTGGTGATCGACACCGGACTCATGCACGACTACCGGTCGTACCCCCTGCTGGCACACGTCCAGGGCGACGGCGCGCTCGCCGAGACCGACGACCAGGGCTTCCTCAACCAGTACGTCGGCCACGGCACGTTCATCGCGGGCCTCGTCGCGGCGGTCGCCCCCAACACCGACATCACCGTACGGGGGACCCTCGGCGACGTCGGCGCCATCCTGGAGTCCGAGTTCGGCGACAAGCTCTTCGAGGCCGTCGACCAGGACGGCTGGCCCGACCTCATCAGCCTCTCCGCCGGCACGTCGAACGGCAGCACCGACGGCCTGCTCGGCCTGGAGCGCTTCATGGAGGAACTGCGCGACCAGCCCCGTACGCTGCTGATCGCGGCGGCCGGCAACAACGCAAGCGCCACCCCCTTCTGGCCCGCCGCCTACGCCGACGTCCCCGGCTACGAGGACGTGGTGCTGTCGGTCGGAGCGCTGCGCGGCGACGGCGAGTTCGGCGCCTGCTTCAGCAACCACGGCTCCTGGGTGAAGATCTACGCGCCGGGGGAGCGGCTGACCAGTTCGCTCACCGGTTTCGACACCCCCGTCCCGTACCTGTACCAGCACTCCACGTACGACGCCTGCAGGCACGGCTTCGCCTACGTCTGCACCTGCCAACACCCCCAGCACATCGGCGTGTTGAGCGAGGAGCAGCAGCCGACGCCCGCCAAGCCGGAGCAGGTGATGTTCGAGGGACTCGCGCAGTGGAGCGGCACCTCGTTCGCCACCCCGGTGACCGCCGCGATGATCGCCGCCCATATGACGGCACACAAGGAGAGCGACCCCCGAGCGGCCCGGCGGCAGCTGCTGTCGGCGAACCGCGACCACGCGGAGGTACGCGGCGCAGTCGTGCCCGCGCTGCGCCCGCCGACCTGGAGCCCCGTCGCGGTCGCCACGCCCTCCGCGACGGCATGACCTCCCGCTCGGGCACGGTGCTCTTGTCCCGGATCACGGTCGGAATCACCCACTCCGCGGCGTACGATGACTGGCCGTACACGAGGGGTGGGGCCGTGGATCGTGATGCTGTCGGTGCGCTCGTCCAGTCCGCCGCCGACGGGGACGCGGCGGCCTGGAAAGCGCTGGTGGACGGGCTGAGCCCGCTGGTGTGGTCCGTCGTACGCGCGCACCGGCTCTCCGACGCCGACGGGCACGAGGTGTACCAGACCGCCTGGTTCCGCTTCGCCCAGCACCTCGGGCGGATCCGCGAACCGCACAAGGCCGGGTCCTGGCTCGCGAGCACCGCGCGTCACGAGTGCCTGAAGGTCATCAAGAGCACCAGGAGGCTGACTCCCACGGACGACGCCCGGGTGCTCGACCGGATCAGTGAGGACCGCACGCCCGAGCAGACCCTGATCGAGTCCGAGGAGGCCGCCGCGGAGGCGGAACGCATTCGCCGGATGTGGCAGGAGTTCGAAGAACTGGGCGACCGCTGCCGGGAGTTACTCCGCGTCCTGATGGCCTCCCCGCCGCCCAGCTACCAGGAGGTGTCCGCCGCGCTGGGCATCGCCGTGGGCAGCATCGGACCCCTGCGCCAGCGCTGTCTGGGCCGCCTGCGCGCACGTCTTGTCGCACGGGGGGTGCTGTGAACGACAACGATGGCAACGACACCTTCGACGCCGAGGGCACCGACGGCTTCGAGGCGTTCGAGGCGTCTCAGGACGACGCTCTCGAGGAGGCGCTGCGCCAGGCCGCCGCCATCCTGGACCCGGTGCCCGCCGAGCTGCGGCACATCGCCGTCGAGGCCTACACCCTGCACGCGATGCGCGATGTGGACGCGCAGCTCGCCGAGTTGACGTTCGACTCACTCGTCGACGCCGCCCCGGTCAGGGGTGCGGACGTGCCCAGGATGCTGACCTTCAACACGACCGCCCTCACCGTCGACGTAGAGGTGACGGCCCAGGGGATGACGGGCCAGCTGCTGCCGCCGCAGCCTGCCCGCATCGAGATCCTGGGCACCGCGCAGCCGGCGGCGGCCACCACGGTCACGGCCGACGACATGGGCCGCTTCCTCTGCGACCTGCTCCTCACCGGCCCGTTCGCCCTACGGCTGCGGACCGACGAGGAGGTCGTGGTGACGGAGTGGCTGCGCGTCTGAATCCCGCGTCGTGCCCGGGTGCCGAATCCGGTGCTGAAGCCCGTCAGGCGAACCAGCCCTGCTGCGAACCGGACTGTGAACTGGGCGGCTGGGGACGGGAGTTGGGGGCAGGAACCGGGGCGGGAGCAGTGGGGGAGCGGGGTGTCCGGCCGGCAGGCGAGGGTTCCGCTTCGGCGATCCAGCCGAGTTCGCTCTGGAGTCGGCGGGCCTCGCTGCGGACCTGGAGCGGAATATCTCCGCGTTCGGAGATCAGCTGGTCGTAGATCGGTGCGTCGTGCACGAGCGGTGCTTCTCCTCAGGTCGGTGCGTCACCTCGACCTTAAGGCCGCCCCGTCGCCGCGTCGGACGTACCCCCGGCTCGGCCAGAACCAGAACCCGCGCGACCATGGACGGACACCGAGGCGAACAAAGGTGGACGGAGGCTCCTCATGCCGGTCATGGACGAGGCCGAGGCGCGGCAGTGGTTCGCCGAGGCCCGCGTGGCACGCCTGGCGACCTCGGACGCCGAGGGGCGCCCGCACCTGGTGCCGCTCGTGTTCGCCCGGCGCGGCGACGAGATCGTCACCGCCATCGACTGGAAGCCGAAGCGGCCTGGCCGGGTGAAGCGGCTGGACAACATCGCCGTCCACCCGGAGGTGTGCCTGCTGGTGGACGCGTACGACGAGGACTGGGACCGGCTGTGGTGGGTACGGGCGGACGGCACCGCCCGGGTCGTACAGCCGGACGCGCCGGAAACGGACGCGCGGGACGAGTACGCCGCCGCGGTCGAACTTCTGCGGCAGAAGTACGCCCAGTACCGTCAACGGCCCCCCGGCGGGCCGGTGATCGTCGTATCCGTACGACGGTGGCACGGCTGGCGCGCCCGCTCCGACGAGGACCCCGGCCGATGACAGGCACGGGAGCGTGCTTGGAGCCGCATCCTGCGGGTACTGGGTCGGTCCAGCGGCGGCTGGGGATGTCGCCGCCCGTTCATCGGAGGACAGCGATGGCTCAGAAGGTCCGCGAGATCATGACGAGTGCCCCCGTCGCGGTGGGCACAAGTACCGCGGTCAGCGAGGTCGCGCACCGGATGCGTGACGAGAACATCGGTGCGGTGCTGGTCGCCGAGGGGGACGAACTGCGCGGCCTGGTCACCGACCGGGACCTCGTGGTGCGGGTACTCGCCGAGGACAAGAACCCCGCCGACACGACCGTGCAGTCCGCGTGCAGCCCGGAACTCGTCACCGTCACCCCTGACGACGAGGTGGGCCGCGCCGTGCAGTTGATGCGCGAGCACTCCCTGCGCCGGCTTCCCGTCGTCGAGGGCAAGACCCCCGTGGGGATCGTCGCCCTGGGCGACCTCGCCATCGAGCGCGACCCGGAGTCCGCGCTGGGCGACATCAGCGCGGCCGCCCCCAACGAGTGACGCGCGACCGTCCCTGGGCGGTGGCGCTGCGGTAGAAACAGTGCATGCGCCCACGACCTGGCGAGGTACTGCACTTCTCGGAAGACCCGACGATCACCGAGTTCCGCCCGCACGTCGCCGCCACCGCCCAGCAGACGGAGGCATACGTATGGGCCGTCGACCATGCCCGGGCACCGGACTACTGGTTTCCCCGCCAGTGCCCGCGGGCCATGGCCTGGACCGCGCCCGGCACATCGGCGTCCGACCGGGAACGCATCCTCGGTCCGGGCGGCGGCGAGCGCGTGCACGCGATCGAGTACGGCTGGGTGGAACGGTTCCTGAGCGGCCGGCTGTTCGCCTACCGGTTCTCCGCCGACGCCTTCCGGCCGATCGGCGAACCGGTACCGCACGCCTTCGTGGCGAGCGAGCCCGTCGAGCCGCTCGGCCCGCCCGAGCCGGTCGGCGATCTGCTCCAGCTCCACCGGGACGCCGGAATCCAGCTGCGCGTACTCGAGAACCTCTGGGAGTTCTGGGACGCCGTGATCACCAGCACGCTGGGATTCAGCGGCATCCGCCTGCGCAACGCGACGGCCAGTCCCGTACGCAACTGACCCGTACGCAACTGACCGGTACGCAACTGGTCCGTATGTAACTTCCGGACGTAACTGATCCGGGAACGCCGGGCTGTTTATCCCTCCTTGGCCTTCGCGTACTCCTGGGCCATGCCGCCGGCGAAGTCGTACGCCACCACGGGTTCGTCACCGACTACCCAGGCGTCATGCCCGGGCGGGACGACGAAGACATCGCCGGGCCCGACCTCGCTCTCGGCGCCGTCGTCCATGCGGACGCGCAGCCGTCCCTGGACGACATAGCCGTTGTGATGGACCTGGCAGCTCTCGGTCCCCGCAATCGGAGCCACGGACTCGGACCAGCGCCAGCCCGGCTCGAAGGTTGCCACGGCGAAGTCCAGCCCGGTGAGGTGGACGGCTTCGAGGTGGCCCCTGGGGAAATCGCGCCGCTCGTCCGGCTTTTCGACCGTCTTGACCTCGATCATCGTGCTTCCCTCCACTCTGGCCATGGCCCAGCACAGTCGCGGGCCTGAACTCCATCGTCTGCCCGTCGACCGGGGACCGCCATTTGAGGGACCGGCGAGGTCAGTCCTCGGTGACGTTCGCCGTGAGCAGGCGGAGCAACTGCTTGGCCATGGCGTCCTGTTCGCGGGTCAGGCCCATGGCGTCACCGATGGCCACGGGCACGGTGTCGGCCCGCTCCCGAAGGCGCGCGCCGGTCTCGGTGAGACGGATGGCGACGGAACGCTCGTCGTCCGCACGGCGCTCGCGGCGGATCAGGCCGTGCGCTTCCAGGCGCTTGAGGAGGGGGGAGAGGGTGCTGGATTCCAGCTGGAGGGCGGTCCCCAGGTCGCGTACGGACACTGCGCTTCCGGCGTCACGCTCCCACAGCACGAGCATGACGAGGTACTGCGGGTAGGTGAGCCCGAGCTCGTCCAGCAGGGGCCGATAGCGCGCCGTGACCGCCCGCGAGGCCGCGTAGAGGGCGAAGCAGAGCTGGTCGTCGAGGAGCAGGGAGCCCTCCTGCCTCGGTTCTGCCCCGGTTGCGGTCATGGTCTCGCTCCCCTGTTCTCGTCCTGTGCCCGGCATGAGGTGCATGTGCCCTGCATGAGGACGTCCACCTTATCTTTCACGTCCTCTCGATTGTATCGGGCACTAATAAGTTGTGCACGACCAAATAGCGCGCTACTATCTCATCGTGCCGCCGCTCCCCAGCGCAGACCGCCTCCGGAGTGTGCTCGCGGCATTCGATCCGAGGAGACCGCCATGACTGAGAACGCCGGCCCCCGCCCGGTCCTGGAGCCCGCCGCCCTGTCCTTCGCCGAGGCGACCGCGAACCCTCCGTACCTGTTCGACCTCGGCCCGGCGGACGGGCGCAAGCTCGTCGACGAGGTGCAGTCGGGCGAGGTCACCAAGCCCGCCGTCGACGAGGAGTGGGTCATCGTTCCGGGCGGCCCCACCGGCCGGGTCCGCGCGCGTATCGTGCGACCCGCGGGCGCACAGGGCGCTCTCCCGGTGATCGTGTACATCCACGGCGCCGGCTGGGTCTTCGGCAACGCCCATACCCACGACCGACTGGTGCGCGAACTCGCCGTCGGCACCGGCGCAGCGGTGGTCTTCCCCGAGTACGACCTCTCACCCGAGGCCCGCTACCCCGTCGCCATCGAGCAGAACTACACCGTCGCCCAGTGGATCGTCAGCGACGGCGCCGCCCACTCCCTCGACGCCACCCGCATCGCGGTCGCCGGCGACTCGGTGGGCGGCAACATGGCCGCCGCGCTGACCCTGATGGCCAAGGAGCGCGGCGACGTGCCCCTCGTCCAGCAAGTGCTCTTCTACCCGGTCACCGACGCCGCCTTCGACACCGGCTCCTACCACCAGTTCGCCGAGGGCTACTTCCTGCGCCGCGACGCGATGCAGTGGTTCTGGGACCAGTACACGACGGACGGGGCCCAGCGCGCCGAGATCACCGCCTCCCCGCTGCGCGCCACCACCGAGCAACTCGCCGACCTTCCCCCGGCCTTGGTCATCACCGCCGAGGCCGACGTCCTGCGCGACGAGGGCGAGGCCTACGCCGGCAAGCTCCGCAAGGCCGGCGTCCCGGTCACGGCGGTCCGCTATCAGGGCATCATCCACGACTTCGTGATGCTCAACGCCCTGCGCGAGACCCAGGCGGCGGAAGCCGCCATCGCCCAGGCGGTCAGCACCCTGCGTACGGCCCTCGGCACCTCCTGACACCACACGGCTCGGGCCCCGTTTCGGGGCCCGAATAGTGCGGCGGCGGGGGAAGGTGTGAGGATGAAGCCATGAGTAACGTGTACTTCGACATCACCATCAACGACCAGCCCGCCGGCCGGATCGTCTTCAAGCTGTACGACGACGTGGTCCCCGAGACCGCGCGGAACTTCCGCGAGCTGGCCACGGGCGAGCACGGCTTCGGGTACGAGGGCTCCGGCTTCCACCGGGTCATCCCCGACTTCATGCTCCAAGGCGGCGACTTCACCCGCGGCGACGGCACCGGCGGCAAGAGCATCTACGGCAAGACGTTCTCCGACGAGAACTTCAAGCTGAAGCACACCAAGCCGGGACTGCTGTCCATGGCCAACGCCGGGCCGAACACCAACGGCTCGCAGTTCTTCATCACGACGATCGTCACGGACTGGCTGGACGGCAAGCACGTCGTCTTCGGCGAGGTCGTCGAGGGCATGGACGTCGTCAAGGCCGTCGAGGCCCAGGGCTCCCGCTCCGGCGCCACCAGGGTGCCGATCAAGATCGCGAAGTCCGGTGTCGTCGCCTAGCCGACGACCGTCGACAAGCACCGCGGCGACCTCCGTCGACCCGGCTTCCCGGGTCGGCGGAGGCGCGGTGTGCCGGGACTCAACCGCCTGACGAGACAAGGGACTTGAGGCCGCAGGCGTTGCGCGGCAGCGCCTGCCCTCCCGTAGCGTTGCGCCGTATCCACGACTACGGAGGCACGATGGCCCCTTCTCGACGCTCCCCGCTCATGCTCGCCGGTCTCCTCGCCACCGCCGGTGTGACGCATTTCGTCGCGCCGAAGCCGTACGACGCGACCATCCCGCGCATGCTGCCGGGATCCCCCCGGACGTGGACCTACGTCAGCGGCGCCGCGGAACTCGCCCTGGCGGCCGGACTCGCGCATCCCCGCACACGACGCGCAGCGGCCCACGCGACGGCGGCGTTCTTCGTCGGGGTGTTCCCGGCCAATGTGCAGATGGCGCTCGACTGGCGACACCGCCCCACCGCCCTCAAGACCGCGGCATTCGGCCGCCTGCCCCTCCAGATCCCCCTCGTGCTGTGGGCGAGGGGCGTCGCACGCGGCTCCCGGCAGGGGTGAGACCGAGCGCGGCGCGAGAGCCGGGTCCGGAGCCTCGCGCCGCATGAACCTGATCATCCGTCAGAGGCGTTGCCACAGAGCCGGGGTGCCCGCAGGCTGCCACGCCGTCTGCGCCTGATGCGGCTGAAGGCACGCGTAGGTGACGCCGCCGTAGGTCACCTCGCTCCCGACGCCATAGACCTGGCCAGGGGCCCAGGTGCCCGCCGGCGCGTCCGGGACGCCGCCGGGAGTGCCCGTGCTGCTCGTACTGGTCCTCAGGACGAGTCCGTACGTTTCGAGCAGCGGGTTGATCGGCTGGTAGTAGGTCGTCCCGCCGCTCGTGCAGTCGCCGGAGCCGCCGGAGAGGACACCCTGCGCCTGGGTGCCCGCGACGACGGAGCCGCCGGAGTCGCCCGACTCGGCGCACACGGTCGTCTCGGTCACGCCGTCGACTGTGCCCTCGTCGTAGCTGACGCTGGTGTCGTGCTGCTCGATCCGACCGCAGCGCCAGCCGCTGGTGGAGCCGGACCGGCAGACCGCGGTGCCCACAAGAGCCTGCACCGAGCCGGTGACCTGGCTGGTGCTTCCTCCCGCGGCCTTGACGTTGGGGGTCGCCGTCCAGTCGTCGTTGACGCCCACCCAGGCCATGTCGCGGCCCGGGAACGTGGCGGCTTTGAAGGTTCCCTGGGCGACGCTGTTGTAGCCGGCGGTCCTGTCGCCCTGTCTCCCGCAGTGGCCCGCGGTGGCGAAGCCCTGCTGCTCGTCCATGGTGACGGAGAACCCGACGGAGCAGCGGGTCTCCTCCTCGATGTTGTGAAATGCGTCGCCGCCCCGGACGTCGTACAGCGCACGCGGCCGGTCCGCCGACACCTTGACGCGTACGAGCTTCCGGTCGACCCCGGAAGCCGCGATGAGCGCGTTCCCGGCGGACCGGCTGGTCGCCTGCACCGTCACCCGGTTCGCCCGGACGTCGACGTACCGGACCGGTGTGCCGAGGCCCTTGGTGCGGGCTGCGGCGGCTTCCAGCTTCTCCTTGGCGGCTCTGAGCTCGTCCAGACCGGTCTTGGCGAGGGCGGCGTGGGCGCCGCCGGCCTCGATGACGGGGATGTCCGCGACGTCGGTGGTGGCGACGGTGAGGTCGGCGGAGGTCGCGCCGTGCAGCCAGGCGCCCGCGAAGCGCTCGCCGAGCGAGTTCTGGAGACGGCCGGCGCGCGTGCCGGCCTCCGCCTCGTTCACAAGCCGGGTCTTTGCCTGCGCCTCCGTCAGGCCCAGATCGCGCCGCAGCGCGCGCAGTACTTCGGCCGACGGCTTGTGGGCGCCCAGCGTCTCGGCGGCGGAGGTGGCGGTCGTCGGTACGGGGGGCTCTGCCGCCACGGCCGCGGGCGGCCCCGTCAGCACGAGTGTGCCGAGCACGGCCAGGGCGGCACAGCCTGCTCCGGCGGATCGATGGACCATCAGGATGTCTCCTCGGGTTCGAAGGTGAAAGAGCCTCGAATCCGTAGGTTTTGCCGCAATCATCACAAAAGATGTGCGGGGCTTCGGCTCTTCAGCCGAACAGGGAAGGGGTTACGGGCCGTGCTCGCACGGTCCGGCATCGGCTTCACGCCGGTTCGAGCCCCGGACGACCCGCCTCGGTCACGAAGGACGCGGCCGTCGTGATGGGCGCACCCGGCGTCGTCACGGCGGACACGGTCCGGAAGTCGGCCCTCGCCGCCGCCCGCCCCAGCTCGACCCGCACATAGCCGCGCCGCCCGTCGTAGAACCGCAGATGCGGATTGGCCGTGAGGTACGCGTCCCAGTCGGCGGGCCTTTGAACTCCGTCCCTGCCGCTGGAGACGGACGTGGTGACGAACTCTGTGCCCACGATCCTGGAGGCCGGGTCGTCGAAGACCTCCTTGATGTCGAAGGCGTAGCCCACGTGGGCGTCACCCGCGAGAACCATCAGGTTCTGGATCCCGGCCGACATCGCCCCGGCAAGGACCCGCTTCCGCGAGGCGCGGTAGCCGTCCCAGGTATCCATGGACACCGTCGCCTGCGGGCCCGTACCGAGCTTGCGCTGGGAGAAAGCCGCCTGCTGCGGCAGCACGTTCCACAGGGCGTTCGAGGTGCGCCAGCCGTCGAGCAGCCAGCGCTCCTGCGCCGCCCCGGTGATGGTGCGCGCCGGATCGTCCGACTCGGGTCCGGGGACGTGTGGCATATCGCCGTACGCCTGGTCGGAGCGGTACTGCCGGGTGTCGAGCACATCGAACTGGGCGAGCGTGCCCCACTGGAGCCGGCGGAAGAGCCGGAGGTCGGGCCCCTGCGGCACCTGGGCGCCGCGCAGCGGCTGGTTCTCCCAGTACGCCCGGTATGCGGCGGCGCGGCGCAGCAGGAACTCCTCGGGCGGATTGCCTTCCTCGTCGACCGCGTCCGCGTAGTTGTTCTCGGTCTCGTGGTCGTCCCAGGTGACGACGAAGGGATGCGCCGCATGGACCGCGCGCAGATCCGGGTCGCTCTTGTAGAGCGCGTACCGCAGCCGGTACTCCTCGAGGGTCCCGGCCTCGCGGTTGAAAATTTCGGGCAGCCGGCGGTCGGTGTAACGGCGGTGTCCGCCCGCGGAGTTGACGGCGTACTCGTACAGATAGTCACCGAGATGGAAGACCACATCGACGTCGTCCTCGGCCAGATGCCGGTGCGCCGTGAAGTAGCCGTCGTGGTAGGCCTGGCAGGAGACGGCGGCGAAGGTGAGAGCCGAAACGGCGGCAGTGGTGGCGGGTGCCGTGCGGGTACGGCCCGTCTCGCTGATCCACCTGCCGGTCCGGAAGCGGTAGTAGTACTCCCGGCCCGGCAAGAGGCCGCCGACCTCGACGTGCACCGTGTGGTTGTACTCGGGGTGGGTCCAGACGGCGCCGCGCCGGACGGTCAGGTGGAAGAACTCGTCGGCGGCCACCTCCCATTGGACCTTGACCCGGCGCCCGGCCAGTCCGCCGCCCGGCTCGTACGGCGCGGGCGCGAGCCGGGTCCACAGCAGTACGGAGTCGGGGAGCGGGTCTCCGGAGGCGACACCGAGCGTGAAGGGATCCTCGGAGATCCTTGCCGCATCGAGCTCGGCCGCGCTCGCCACGCCGGGGGCCGGCAGATGGGTGGCGAAGGCGAGGACGGCTGCCGCGGCGGTGAGATTGAGCAAGCCACGCCGCCCGAAGTGCCGGGCGGCGCTGCGCAGTTGGGGGTCGTGCCGGGAAGGCGCGTACCGGAGCGGTGGTCTGTGACGGCCTGGGGGTGTCATCGCCGTATGCTAAACAGACAAAGATCACAATTCCGGCAGGCGCGGGCCCGCAAACCCCTCGTGCTGTCCTGCGTGGAAGCCCCGCACGATCGTCGGGCGGCGCGTCACTCGAAGCGTGCGGTGTCGCCCGCCCCCTTGCGTACGATCTCGGCCTCGCCGCCCGAGAAGTCGATGACCGTGGTGGGCTCGGTGCCGCAGTCCCCGGAGTCGACCACCGCGTCCACCACGTGGTCGAGACGCTCCTTGATCTCCCAGCCCACGGTCATGGGCTCCTCCTCGTCCGGGAGCAGCAAGGTGCTGGAGAGCAGCGGCTCACCCAGCTCGGCGAGCAGGGCCTGGGCGACGGTGTGATCGGGGATGCGCACTCCGACCGTCTTCTTCTTCGGGTGCAGCATCCTGCGCGGCACATCCTTCGTCGCGGGCAGGATGAAGGTGTAACTGCCGGGCGTGGAGGCCTTGATGGCGCGGAACACGTCCTTGTCGATATGCACGAACTGGCCCAGCTGCGCGAAGTTCTGGCAGACGAGCGTGAAGTGGTGCCGGTCGTCGAGCTGCCGGATGGACCGGATCCGGTCGATGCCGTCACGGCTGCCCAGCTGGCAGCCCAGCGCGAAACAGGAGTCCGTCGGATAGACGACCAGGGCACCTGAGCGGATGCTCTCGGCCACCTGGCCGATGGTGCGCTGCTGGGGGTTGTCGGGGTGCACGTCGAAGTACTTGGCCATCTGTCGAGCTTAGGCGCTGTTCCGGCGAAGCTCGCGCAGGCGGGGTGTCCCGCCGGACGCGGTGCGTCCGGTGCGTCCGGCGGGACGACGGTGTGTCAGCGGAAGTTGACGTCGCTGCACAGGAAGTACGTCTGGTCCATGTGCGAGGCCTGCCAGACCGTGTAGACGACGTGGCGGCCGCTCAGGCCCGAGGTGCTCACGTCGATCGAGTAGTTCTGGCTGGGGGCGTACTTGCCGGTCCGGGCGACCAGTTGGAGGTCGTTCCAGGTCAGCGGCTGGGTGGTGGGGTCGAAACCCTGGCGGGTGACGTAGACCAGGAAGTAGTCGGCGCCGTGGCTGGCCTGGTCGTACAGCTTCACGGTGAAGTCGCTGTCGATGTCCGTCGTCTGCCAGGCGCCCACGGTGTCCAGGGAGTTGTAACGGCCGCCTTCGGTCCGGCCGCCGCTGCACAGCTGACCGTCGGGGACTACGGCCTGGAAGTCGCCGGCGGAGCCGTTGCGGTACAGGCCGTTCCAGTTCCACATGGCGTTCGGATCGTCCTGCCAGGCCTGCCAGCACATCGGGTCTTCCTGGGCCATGTCCGGGTTCTGGAAGTCGTCGCCCCAGCGCAGCCAGCAGCCGTAGTTGCGGGACGCCGGGTCGATGACGGAGCCGTGGGCGGCGGCGGTGCCGCTCCAGGGGATCAGGCAGAGCAGGGCCGCGGTGAGCAGGCTCAGGACGAGTGTCACCCGAGGCCGGGCTAATTTGGTGCGATCATGACAAGTCATGGGCTCCTTCTTTCCGAGATGGCGAATTCCGGTATGGGAGCGCTCCCGCAACCTCCAGATTCTTCCTCGGGCAGCAGGGCCGCAACGGCCGATTGCGCCACTTCTGCGCCCACTTCCACACCCCTGATGGCGCGTTCGATGCATTCGACGGGACATCAGTCCGCCCGCGTCGCTCCGGCGAGTTCGCCGCGCAGCCGTACCGTCTGGGCGGGGTCCCAGCCCTCGCGTGGTACCGAGGAGAGCAGGAGCCGGGTGTACGGGTCCGCCGGGGCGTCCAGGACGCGGGCCGTCGGGCCGGTCTCGACCGTGCGGCCGCGGCGCATCACCAGCGTGTCGTCGGTGATGTGCCGTACGACGGCCAGGTCGTGGCTGACGAAGACCAGGGCCACCCCGGTCTCCCGGCGGATATCGGCGAGAAGCTGGAGGATCTGCGCCTGGATGGATACGTCCAGCGCCGCCACCGCCTCGTCCAGAACCAGCACCTGAGGATCCACGGCCAGCGCACGGGCGATGGCCAGCCGCTGACGCTGCCCGCCCGACAGCCCACGTGGCCGGGCATCGGCCTCCCTCTTGCCCAGGCCCACCTGATCGAGCAGTTCGCCGACTCGCGTCGCGGCGGCCTCACCCTCGTACCGGCCGTGCAGCCGCAATGCGCCGTGCAGGCACTGACGCGCCGTCAGGCGGGGGTCCAGGGAGACATACGGATCCTGGAAGACGATCTGGATCTCGCGGGCGCGGCGCAGACGTGCCGCTCTACCCCCGCCCGGCCGCCTCAGCCCGGGCAGCTTTCCGCCGCGTTCCCCCGGTGTCCGCTCCCGCCCGTTCACGGCGATCGTTCCCGCGTCCGGCCGTACGAGGCCCACCAGCATCCGGGCCACCGTGGTCTTTCCGGAGCCGGACTCGCCGACGACACCCAGCGAACCGCCTGCCGCCACGGAGAACGAGACGTCGTCCACGGCCGTCGTACGGCCGCCGCCCGGGAGCGGATAGCTCTTGCACAGGCCCTGTACGACGAGTGCGGGTTCGGCCTTGGTCATGCGCTGCTCCTCGCTACGAGTTCCAGACGGCGGCAGGCTGCCGATCCGCTGTCCGCCGATCCGCTGTCGCCGCCGAACGGCACCGTCACCGGCGTCCAGCTCTCGCACTCCGCCTCGGCGCGCGGGCAGCGCGGGGCGAACGGGCAGCCGGCGAAGGTGTCGGACAGGGACGGCGGGCGGCCGGGGATGGGGCGCAGTTCGCGCTCGTCGCCCAGCGCGGGCGAGCAGTCCAGCAGGCCGCGGGTGTAGGGATGCCGGGGGTCGGCGAACAGACCGCGGGCGGGCTGGTGTTCCACCACGCGGCCCGCGTACATCACGTACACGCGGTCGCAGTAGGCGGCGGCGAGCGGCAGATCGTGCGTGATGAACAGCGTGCCGAGGCCGCTGCCGGCCTGTCGCCGCTCCTCCTGGATGCCGCGCAGCAGGGCCAGCACCTCCGCCTGGGTGGTCGCGTCCAGCGCGCTCGTCGCCTCGTCGGCGAGCAGGAGGCCGGGGTCGGTGGCGAGCGCGGCGGCGATCACGACCCGTTGCAGCATGCCGCCGGACAGCTCGTGCGGGCGCTGCCGCATCCGGCGCTCCGGATCGGGCAGCCCCACGGCGGCCAGCAGCTCCACGGCCTTCGCTGCCGCCTTGCGCCTGGGCAGCCCCAGGACGCGTACGAGCGGCTCGGTGAGGAAGTCGCCGATCCGGCGGACCGGGTTCATCGCCGAGCGGGGGTCCTGGAAGACCATGGAGACGGTACGGGACCGGTGGGCGCGCAGGCGGCCCGGTTCCATGGCGAGTACGTCCTCGCCGTCCACCCGCACGGCGCCGGAGACCGACGCCCCCTCGGGCAGCATGCCCAGCACCGCCCGCGCCGTGGTCGACTTCCCGGAGCCCGACTCGCCGACCAGGCCGACCACTTCGCCCCGGCCGACGGTCAGCGACACCTCGGCGAGCAGGGGCCGGGCGGCGGCCCCCGAGGGCAGCCGGAGGGTGAGATTCTCGATGTCCAGCAGCATGGACGGTTACCTTCCTTGGCCCAGCCGGTCCGAGACCCAGACCCCGACGATGTTGAAGGCCACCACCACGGCGGCGATGGCCGTGCCCGGTACGAGGGCCGGCAGCAGCGCTCCCTGCACCACGGCGTCCTGGCCCTCCTGCACCATCAATCCCCAGTCGATACTGGGCGATCCTGCGCCGAAGCCCAGATAGCTGAGCGTGGCCAGGCTCATCAGTCCCTCGCCGAACAGCACCACGAGATAGCCGACGAGCGCACCGGAGAGATTGGGCACGAGATGACGTACGCAGATCCGCGCCCCGCCCATGCCCTGGACCCGATAGGCGTCGATGTAGGGCTTGGACCGCTCGGACAGGGCGAGACTGCGCGTGTACCGGGCGATGGTGGGCGCGTAGGCGAGCCCCATGGCGACGACCGAGGTGGTGAGGCCGTCGCCGAACACCGCGATCACCAGGACGACGAACAGCAGGCCCGGGAAGGCGTACATCACATCCGTCACCCGTGACAGCAGGGTGTCCACCCAGCCGCCGTACCAGGCGGCGACCGTGCCCATGGTGATGCCGAGCAGTGCGGCCAGCGCGAGCAGCGCCAGGGGAGCGAGCAGGCTCGACCGGGCTCCGTACAGGACTCGGGAGAGCAGGTCCTGTCCCGATGCGTCGGTGCCCAGCAGATGCTCGGGGCTGGTCCCGGCGAGCGAGGCGGACAGGTCGACCGCGTCGGGCGCGTACGGCGCCAGCAGAGGAGCGAACACGGCCGCCACCACGACCAGGGCGAGGAAGCCGCCCGCCACCATCACCGGTACCGGCCGCCGGGCCCGCACCTTGACCGGGATCAGTGCCCCGGCTGTCAGGGTCGTCATGCGGCCCTCCCTGCGAGCGAGACCCGGGGGTCGATCAGCGGATGGACGAGGTCGACCAGCGTCGTGACGACGACATAGCCGATGACCATCAGCAGCAGCACCGCCTGCGTGACGGGGAAGTCGTGCGTGGTGATCGCGCTCACCAGCAGCGAGCCGACGCCGCTGAGGCCGAAGGCGGTCTCGACGACCACCGTTCCGGCGAGCATGCCCGCCATGACGAGGCCGCACATGGTGACGATCGGGCCGAGCGCGTTGCGCAGCACATGCCGCACGACGATCTCACGCTCCGTCAGACCGGCGGCGCGGGCGGCCTCCACATGATCGGAGGCGTACGCCTCGGCCATCGCCTGCCGGGTCACCCGGCTGATCACCGCGAGCGCGCCGAGCGCCAGCGCGAACGCCGGGAGCGTCAGATGGTGCAGCCGACCGGCGAATCCCTCGCCCTGGCCGGTCACCGGGAACCAGCCGAGCTGCACACCGAACAGCGAAACCAGCGCGATCGCGGCGACGAACGAGGGGATGGACGCGGCGAGCGTGGTGCCCCCGACGACGGCCGAGTCCGCCCAGCCGCGGCGCAGCGCCGCCAGCACCCCGGAGCCGACGCCCAGGACCACGAAGAACACCGTGGCGTAGGCGACGAGTTCGAGGGTGGTCGGCAGTCGCGCCCCGATCAGGTCAGCCACCTGGTCGCGGTACTGGAACGACCGGCCCAGGTCGCCCTGCGCGCTCTCCCACAGCCACCGCCCGTACTGGACGACGAGCGGCTCGTCGAGGTGGTACTCGGCGCGGACCGCAGCGAGCTTCTCAGGAGTGAGCTCCTGCCTGCTGCCGGAGAGGAGGACGGCGGGGTCGCCCGGTGCCGCGTAGACGGCGGAGAAGATGACGAACGAGGCGGCGAGCAGCGTCGCGAGCAGGCCGGCGATGCGCCGCGGCAGTCCGCGCAGCATGGCTTCAGCCCTTCGTTCCGAGGTCGGCGGCCCAGGGGTAGTACAGCGACACCATGGACGCGGGCGGGCCGGTGTACTTCTCGCCGAGCACCAGCACCGACGGCACCTGCACCAGCGGAATCCACACGGCGGCGTCGGCGAACTTCGACTGAGCCTCGATGACGAGCTTCGCCCGCTCCTTGTCGTCGATCGTCTGCTGGGCCTTCTTGACGAGGGCGTCGTAGCCGCTGTCCGAGTATCCGAGCCAGTTGTTGGCGTTGCCGGACATGGCGTTGTCGTAGAAGCCCACCGGGTCGGCCTTGGAGATGTACCAGTCGACCGCGATCAGATCGAAGCCCTCCCGCGCCTTCGGGTCGGCGAAGAACTCGTCGTACTGACTCGGCGGCACCGTCTTCACATTCACTTCGAGACCGATCTTCTGGGCCGCGCCGCGCACCGCGTTGGTGATGACTGTCTGGCTCTCACCGCCGTCACTGGCCACGACGATCGGCTGCGCGGGCGCCCCGGCCTCCTCGACCAGCTTCTTGGCCTCGTCGATGTCGTCGGACGACGGCGACGCCGTGTACGCGGTCGACTTCTCCAGGTCCGTCTGGGCCTTCTGGAACGTGGCCTTCTCGTAGCCCCACGCGCCGGGCCCGACGGGCGTCGCCCAGGGCGTGGCGAGCCCGCTGAACCCGGACTTGGCGATGCCCTCACGGTCCAGCGCCAGCGACAGCGCCTTGCGCAGCCGGGTGTCCTTCAGCGCACCGCTGTCGGTGGGGCTGAGCGACCAGGCAGTGGTGCTCTGCCCGTAGTAGGCGCGCACGCCCTTCTTCTCGGCCAGTACGGCGGCCGGGCCCGTGGCGGTCAGATACGCGCCGTCCGCCGCGCCGGTGGAGACGGCGTTGACCAGCGCGCTGCCGGTCGCCCAGCGGAAGACGACGTTCTTCGTCAGCGCCGGGCTGCTGTCGTCCCAGTAGTCCGCGTAACGTTCGATGTTGATCGACGATCCGGAATCCCAGCTCTTCAGCCGGTACGGCCCCGTGCAGGCGTCCGGCCGGCCAGGGGTGCCGTAGTCGTCGCCCTGCTTCTCCACCGTCTCGCGGTCCATGATGATCCCGGCGTCGCCCGCCAGCGCCTTCATGAACAGGGCACTCGGCTCCTTGAAGGTGACGGTGACCTCGGAAGCGCCGGTCTTGGTGATCTCGTCGACGTCCTCGTACTCGTCCGACTCCGACATCTCCGGCTGCGCGTGCCGCTTCAGGCTCCACACCACGTCGTCGGCCGTCATGGGGGAACCGTCGTGGAAGGTGACGCCGTCGCGGAGGGTGAGGACGAGCGTCCTGTCGTCGGTGTACTCGGCCTTCGCCGCGAGCTGCGGTTCGGTGGTGAGGTCGGGCTGGAGCTGGAGCAGCCGCTCGCAGACGTTGGCCAGCACGGTCCGTCCGCTGGTGTTGCCCTGCCGGTCCAGGTCCAGGGAACCGGGCTCCTGCTCCACCAGCCAGTTCACGGAGGCGGCCTCGCCGGACGCCTTGGCGGTGGTGTTGGTGAGCTTGAGCTCGGCGGCGTCGGCGGTCGCGCCGCCCGACCCGGTGGAGGCCCCGGAGCACCCCGCGGTGAACAGCAGTGCTCCCGCGAGGCCGGCTGCGGTGGTACAGAGCTTGGTTCTCATAGCAGGCTCTTCCTGGTGGTTCGAGGGGTGAGGGGGCGTCGGCGCGGGGGGTGGCGGGACGTTCGACGGCTGCGGCTGATGGTGCGTCAGTTCGGGGCGTGCGGGCCGTCGTAGAGGTTCCAGGGCAGGTACTGGTACTCGTGGTCGCAGGGGGTGCCCGGGGTCACGTGGTAGTCACCGGTGGTCAGGTCCACGCAGGAGGACAGCAGCGTCGTCCACCGCTTGACCTCCGCCTGCCGCGGATCGGGGTGGGTGCACAGGCCCTCGGGGTGACCGAGGTGGTCGGACATGGCCTGGCGGATCAGCTTGCGGGAGTCGTCAGGGGCGGTGGCCGTACGCAGTTGGCGCAGTCCGGCCTCGGCGCGGGGGACGCGGATCAGTGAATCGGAGGACGCCGGGCGGTAGTTGGCGGCGAGCTGGACGGGCACGCCGGCCTGGTAGTGGTTGCCGTGCACGAGCAGGCCGTCGGTCGGATACAGCCAGCCGTGCGCGCCGGGGGTGGTCTCCAGATCTACGGCGAAGCCTTCGCGGCAGGTCAGCAGGGCGTTGCTGGCGATATGGCCGCGGGTGCGGCACAGCACCTCGACCGCTTCGCTGATCGACTCGCTGTCCAGCACGCGGCGGCGGATCACGGTCTGGGGCAGGCCCACTGCGTCGTCGAAACGGCCGCCGAGACCGTTGGCGTTGAGGGCGATGCCCGCGGAGTTGGCGCCCTGGCGGCCGATCTGGCCCGCCTCGACCTGCATGATCACCGTGGGCCGAGAAGGCTGGACGATCCGCAGCATCACGAGGGTGTCCGCGGTGCCCGCCCGCCAGTCCCAGTTCTGACCGCAGTACACGTGCCCGTCGCCGCTGGCCTCGCCCATGACGGCGAACGAGGTGCAGCCGTCGGTGGTCCCCTTCTCCTCCACGGTCTCCTCTGTGGAGTCCTCCCGGCCGCGCATCCCGGCGAAGGTCTCGTCGTAGAGGATCTCGCCCCGTGCGTTCAGCGCGAGCACGTCCAGGAGACCGACCCCGGCCCCCTCGGCGATGCCGCTCATCTCCTCGACGAGATCGGGGGCGTACGCGCGCACCGGCTCCAGCCAGCGCTCGGCCCGCGCGGTGACCTGCTCCCAGGTGAGACCCGAGGACTGGCCGAAGGCTTCCTGGTAGTAGGCGAGCGCGGCGCCGAGTCTGCCGCGCACGGCTTCGCCGTACTGACGGCCGCGCTCGACGGGCGTACCGGAGATCTCGACGATCGGGATGGCGCTGGCTGTCATGCCTCTCCTGTGCTCTGCGACTGTGCTCTGCGACGACTGTGCTCTGCGACGCACGTGATCCACGGCCCGGACCCGCAGCGGCCTGTAATGTGCGTTTCAGAATCCGGAGCTTCTGGAATGATGGCACCAGGTTAGTAATGGACGCTACGAGGAAGTCAATAGCTGTAATGAGCGAAACAGAAGACGTAACCGGAGCGACACGACTCCACGCCACGATTCGCGACCTGTGGGGGGAGTTGTCCGCCTCGGAGCGCGTGGTGGCCCAGTACCTGGCGAACACTCCGCCGGAGCACCTGCTCTTCGCCAGCGCGCAGGAGCTGGGCACGGCGAGCGGAACCAGCAACGCCACCGTCGTACGCGCCCTGCAGCGCCTCGGCTACACCGGACTGCCCGCGCTCAAGCGGGAACTCGCCGCCGACTTCACCTCCGCGACCGCTCCCGAGGAGCGGCTCAAGCAGCGCATCGCCCATGTCGGCCACGACCTGGAGCAGATCAAGGACCGCGTCTTCGACGAGGCAGCGGAGCGTCTCGAACAGTGCCGCCGGCTGCTGGAGACGGACGTGCTCAAGCAGGCGGTCCAGATCCTGGCCGACGCGCGCGAAGTGGTCGCGTACGGCGTCGGCGCCTCCGAACTCGCCGCCCGGCACCTGGTGTTGAAGCTGCGCCGGGCGGGCCGCCGGGCCCGTTTCGTCGGCGCCACCGGCTTCACCATGGCCGACGAACTGCTGGACCTCGGCCGCGGCGACGCCGTGGTGATCCTCCAACCCGGAAGGCTGCTGCGGGAGTTCACCGTCCTCACCGAGCGGGCGCGGGCCGTCGGCGCGAGCGTCCTGCTCGTCACGGACGAACCCACCAGCCCCCTCGCCGACCGCTCCGACGTGGTGATCAGTGCCCCGCACACGCCCACCGGCATCACCGCCGAGTCCCTGGCGGGGACTGTCGTGATGGACACCCTCGTACTGGCCCTCGCCTCACTGGACGAGCACCGAGCCGTCGAAACCTCCCACCAACTCACCGTTCTGCGCGGCCAGTTGCTGGATCCCACCGAGCCACGGCCCCGCAAGAGCTGAAGCCCACCCCGCACCCGAACGCACGCGAACCGGAACCGCCCATGCACCAACAACCGCCGCCCCACTGGCCGGGCGGGGCACGCTGTGCCGTCATGCTCAGCTTCGACCTGGACGGCCCCACCTTGTGGCTCGAACGCGCCACCGGGCAGTGGGACGACGCGCGGGGCTTCTCCATCGGCGCGTACGGCCCCTGGCGAGGCACCCCGCGCCTGCTGGATCTGCTGGAGGACCGCTCACTGCCCGCCACCTTCTTCGTGCCGGGCAAGATCGTCGAACAATGGCCCGCCGTGGTGAAGGACATCGCCGCGTCCGGCCATGAGATCGGCCATCACGGCTGGATGCACGAGACCTTCTTCGACCACTCCCGCGCGGCACAGCGCGACATCATCCAGCGGAGCCAGGACCTGCTGGAACGTACCACCGGAGTACGCGCGGTGGGCTTCCGCAGCCCCAGCGGCGACATCGCAGCCGACACCCCCACCCTCCTCGCGGAGCTGGGCTTCTCCTACTCCAGTTCCATGCGCGGCGACGACCGGCCCTACCGCTGGCAGGCCGACGGCCACGCCCTGGACCTGATCGAGATCCCGGCGCACTGGGAGCTGGACGACTACCAGCAGTTCGTCTACAACGAGTCCCCGCCGGAGCCGCGCGGCCTGGACCGGATCGCGTCCACGCTCACCACCTTCGACAACTGGCGCCGCGAGTTCGACGGCTACCACCGATGGGGCCTGTGCTACGTCCTGATGCTGCATCCCCAGGTCATCGGCAAACCCCAGCGGGTGCGTGCCCTGGAGCGACTGCTGGACCACATGAGCCGACCCGGTGACGTCTGGTTCGCCACGGGTGCCGAGATCGCCGACTGGTGGCGGTCGCGCGGCGAGACCGCTTCGGGGAGGGCGATATGAGCATCTCTGATACGGCCATGCCGGGTCCCGGCGCTGACAGCGGCACCCGGCGGCGCCGGCAGCCGCGCCCGCAGTGGCCGGGAGGCGCCAGATGCGCGGTGGTGCTCACCTTCAACCTGGACGCCGAACTGTTCTGGCTCAGGCAGCACCCCTCCGCCCGGCACCGGCCCAAGACCCTCTCGCTGGGGACGTACGCCATAACCCGCGGAGTCCCGCGCCTCCTGGACCTCCTGGACGCGTACGGGCTCCCAGCCACCTGGTTCGTTCCCGAGCACACCGCGCTGCGCCACGCCGACACGGTCCGCCAAGTCGCCGCCGCGGGACATGAGATCGCCGCGGCTGGGCCCACCGTCCCCGGGGGAACGCCCACCTCGGACCTCCGGGAGATCTGGTCCCGCACCGCCGACCTGCTGACGACGGTGACCGGCGCCCGGCCGACCGGGTTGCGTGCCGCCCCGGGCCCGATGGGCGACGGTCACACCGCGCTCCTCGACGAACTGGGCTTCGGCTGGTCCTCGTCCACACACGGCGACGACCGCCCCCACCTGCTGTGGTCCGCCGGACGGCCCACGCCCGTCGTGGAGTTGCCCTGGCAGTGGGAGTACGCCGACCACCCCTACTTCCTCTTCAACGGTGCCCCGGTCGCCTTCCCTCCCGCCGAGTCCCGCATCGCCGCCTACCAGGACGTCCTGAACGACTGGAAGGACTCCTTCGACGCCTACCGCGACTACGGCCTGTGCTGGGTCCTGGCCCTCGACCCGCAGTCCATCGGCAAGCCGGGACGGGCACTGATGCTCGAGGAACTGCTGGACCACGTCCGCGCACAGGGGGACGTCTGGTTCGCGACCGGCCGGGATGTGGCGGAGCACTGGCGTCGGGCGGCCGATCCGGGGACGGGATCGGAGGGCCACCCCGAGAGGGTGAGAGCTGCTTGGAATGAGGCAGTTTGACGGCCAGGACCCCCATTGGTTGTCGCGTCGATTCCCTCTGGCCGGCCGGCCCGCCCCGTGACGGGCGCCGCGGGGCACGGCCTGCCGACGGCCGAGTGCCATCAGCTCAGGGCGCCGTCAGCCTCGCCGCTCTTCTCCCGGCCTTGGGCGCCCTCCTCCACCGGAGGCATGAAGGCACGCAGCCACCGCTCCGTCTGGGTGACGTGGGCCTCGGCAGCGCCCGCGGCGGAGCCAGGGTCGCGGTCGGCGATCGCGGTGGCCAGCACGCGGTGGTCCGCGTCGCTCTTGCGTCGCAGCTCGGGGCCCTCAGGGAGGGTGAAGACCTGGTACTTGCGGGAGCGGGCGCGGAAGACCGCGAGCAGGGAGGCGAGGGTGGGGTTTTCGGCGGCCCGGGCGATCTCCGCGTGGAAGCGGTGGTCGAGCTCCGAGGCCTCGGCGGGGTCGTCGGTGGCCTCCATCGCCTCGATGAGCGAGAAGAGCGTCCGCACGGTCTCGGGGGTTCGGCGCGCGGCGGCCTTGGCCGCGACATGAGCCTCCAGGACCCGCCGGATCTCGTACACCTCCAACAGGCCGGGCAGCGGCAGGAGTTCGAGGGTCAGCGAGAGGCTGCCGATGATGTCCTCCGGCCTGAGCTGGGAGACGTAGGTACCCGAGCCGTGCCGCGGCTCGATCACTCCCAGGGCCGCGAGCATCCGCACGGCCTCACGCAACGATCCCCGCGAGACGCCGAGTTCCTCGCCGAGCTCGGCCTCGGGCGGGATGCGCTCGCCCGCACCGAGACGTCCCGTCGCGATCATGTGTCGTAGGCCGTGAAACGCCTTGTCGACTGCGGACATTCGACTCCTCCCTGACGGACCGGCGGCATCACCGAAGCCCGTGTGCACTGTACCGAGTCATCAGATGTCTTGTATGTATCGGCCAGGATTCATCTGATGACTTTCCCTTGCACAAGCCTTGCAGGCTCGAAAGTGCCATGCCAGGATGCCGAGTCATCATACGTCTCCGGGAAAAGGTCAGGCACTGTCTGATGTCTCGGGCACTCAGGCCGGGCAGATATGGAGTGATGTGAGCGAGACCGAGGTCACCACCGCCCCGCGCCCCCTCCTGCTGGCCGACGGTCGGCCCGCCGCCAGGGCGTGGTCGCTGGACCCCGCGATGAAGCACCTGAACCATGGCTCGTTCGGGGCGGTCCCCTCGGTGGCGCAGGAGCGGCAGAACCAGCTGCGTGCGGAAATGGACCGCTCCCCGGTGGTGTGGTTCCCGGCGCTGCCCCAGCGGATCGCCGCCACCCGGGTCGAACTCGCCGCCTTCCTGCGGGTCGCCCCGGACGACCTCGCCCTGGTGCCGAACGCGAGTGCCGGTGCCAGCGTCGTGTTCGCCGGCCTCTCCCGCCGCCGCGGTGGCGAGATCGTCGTCACCGATCACGGCTACGGGGCTGTGACCATGGGCGCCGAACGGTTGGCACGCCGCTGGGGCGGCCGGGTCCGCACCGCCCGGGTGCCGCTGGACGCGGACGAGGAGCAGGCGTACGAGGCCGTGGCCGCCGAGATCGGCGAGGCCACAGATCTCATCGTCCTCGACCACATCACCTCGGCGACCGCACGCCGGATGCCGGTGGAGCGGATCGGCGCGGAGGCCCGGCGGCGCGACATCCCGCTGCTCGTCGACGGCGCCCACGCCCCTGGTCTGATCGCCGCCCCCCTCGACGGTGTGACGTGCGACTTCTGGGCCGGAAACCTGCACAAGTGGGGCTGCGCACCGCGCGGCACCGCCGCGCTGGTCGCCCGCGGCCCGCGGCGCGAGCAGCTCTACCCCCTGATCGACTCGTGGGGCGCCGCCGATCCGTATCCCGACCGCTTCGACCAGCAGGGAACGGTGGACCTCACCAGCTATCTGGCGGCGCCGACGGCGCTGGACCTCATCGAGCGCACCTGGGGCTGGGGGACCGCCCGCCAGTACATGGACGACCTGGTCGGCTACGCCGAGCGCGTCGTCGGCGCCGCCTTCGCCGAGCTCACCGGAGAACCCAGCGCCGTCGACGTGGGCATGCCGGTGCCCGGAATGCGTCTGGTGCGGCTGCCGGCGGGACTGGGCGCCAGCCGCGTCGAGGCCGACGCGCTGCGCGACCGGGCCGCCCGGGAACTGGGCGTGGAGACGGCCTTCACCAGCTTCGGCGGCACCGGTTATCTGCGGCTGTCCGCGCACGTCTACAACACCGCCGCCGACTACGAGTACTTCGCCGAGGACTGCGTCCCCGTCCTCGGCGAGTGGGCCCGCGCGGCCCGCGAACAGCCCGGCGCGTCGTAGGCGGCGCGACCCCTCCAACCCCCGTCCCCGATGCCGCTGCCAGCGCGGCCGTATCCCAGGAAGAGGTCGGCACGATGAGAAGAAGGACGGCAGCTCTCGCCCTCGGCACAGCCGCCACGATGGTACTGACCGGCTGCTCCGCCATGAGCGGCGGTGGTGGTGGCGGAACGGTCACCCTCAACATGGTCGAGAGCCTGACGAACCCCGCCCGCACGGATCTGCTGAAGGACCTCATAGCGGACTTCGAACAGCAGAACCCCAAGATCAAGGTCAATCTGGTCTCGCCGCCCACCGAGCAGGCCGACCAGAAGATCCAGCAGATGCTCCAGTCCGGCAGTGGCGTGGACACCCTCGAGGTGCGGGACACCACCGTGGGCCCGTGGTCGAACAACGGCTGGCTCTACGACATGAAGAAGGACCTCACCGGCTGGAAGGGCTGGGATGCCATGACGGAGAACGCCGTCAAGGCCTCCCAGGACGCCGACGGCGAGACCTACTTCGTCCCGTACGGCTTCTACGGCCTGAGCGTCTTCTACCGCACCGACCTGATCAAGGAGGCCGGCTTCAGCGCGCCGCCGGCCACCTGGGACGAGCTGCTGACGCAGGCTTCCGCCATCCACGACCCGGCGAAGCGCCGCTACGGGTACGCCTTCCGCGGCGGGGCCAACGCCAACGGCAACGCCACCGCCGTCATCGAGGCGTACGTCGCCGACGAGATCGACCCCGCCAACGGCTTCAAGCTGAAGGACGGCAGCACGATCTTCTCCGTGCCCGAGGCTCTCGACGCCATGGAGACCTACCTCAAGCTCTTCAAACAGGCGTCCCCGAAGTCGTCCGTGTCCTGGGGCTATCCGGAGATGGTCGAGGGCTTCTCCAACGGCTCCACGGCCTTCCTGCTCCAGGATCCCGAAGTGATCGCCACCGTCTCGGAGTCCAAGGCGATCGCGAAGGACCAGTGGGACACCGCCCCGCTGGTGGCAGGCCCCAGCGGCAAGACCGTCCAGCCGCTGGCCACCGCCGGATGGGGCGTCGCCGACGGCAGCAAGAACAAGGCCGAGGCCGTCAAGCTGGTCGAGTTCCTCTCCGAGGGCGAGGCGTCGACGACCTTCACCAAGAAGAACAGCCTGGTGCCGATCCTCAAGTCGGCCACCGAGGACCCGTTCTACAAGACCGGCCCCTGGTCCAGTTACGTCACCATGACGGAGCAGCCGGAGAAGTACCTCAACGTCAGCCAGCCGCGCGGCGTCGCATGGTGGACCGAGTGGCAGCAGAAGGCCGACGCCGACGTGCAGAAGATGGTGCTCGGCAAGCTGACGCCCAAGGCGCTGCTGGCCGGCTGGGACGCGTACTGGACCGAGAAGTGGCAGCAGGAGGGCTAGGCAAAATGCCGTCCGCGTCCGAAACGACGAGTTCGAGTACGAGTACAAGTGCGACGGAAACGATGAAAACGGCGTCGGCGGGCTCCTCCCGGAACCGGAAGGGGGGAGACCCGCCCGCCCGAGGCACCGAACGGGGCCGCCGCAAGCCGGAGTTCACCTCCCGGCGCGGGCTGCTCATCGCCGCCTTCATGGCACCGGCCGCGATCTTCGTGGCGGTCTTCACGTACTACCCGATGATCGCCGGCAGCCAGATGGCCTTCCGCAACTGGAATCTGACGGACCTGAGCGACACCTCATGGGTGGGCCTGAAGAACTTCCGTGACGTCTTCGCCGACCCCGCCTGGGGCACCGTCCTTACCAACACCGCCGTCTGGGTGTTCGGTTCGATCGTGCCCCAGTTGGTGATCGGCTTCGCCCTCGCCCTGTGGCTGCGCCGGAAGTTCCGCTTCCGCGGCCTCTACCAGGCGCTGGTCTTCTTCCCCTGGGCGATCTCCGGATTCCTCATCGGCATCCTGTTCCGCTGGCTGTTCAACAGCGAGTTCGGTGTGGTCAACGACCTGCTCCAGAAGGCCGGGCTGATCGACGAGCCGGTCGCCTGGCTGGCCGACCCGAAGACCGCGATGTTCGCCGTCGTGGTCGCCAACGTCTGGTACGGGGTCACCTTCTTCACGATCATGATCCTGGCCGCGCTGCAGTCCGTCCCCGAGGAGCTGTACGAGGCGGCGGCGCTCGACGGAGCCGGCAAGGTGCGCACGCTGTTCCAGATCACGATCCCGTACATCAGGGTCACCCTCGCGCTGACCGTGCTGCTGCGGGTCATCTGGATCTTCAACTTCCCTGACCTGATCTTCGGAATGACCGGCGGCGGACCCAACAACGAGACGCACATCGTGACCACCTGGATGATCAAGATCACCCAGCAGGGCGACTACGGCAGGGCCTCCGCGCTCGGCCTCATCGTGGTCGCCACGCTGCTGGTGTTCGCGGTCTTCTTCCTTCTGGCCACGCGCGAGAAGCGAGAGGTGAAGCCGTGATCGGCAAGGAGTCCACGGCCGGCCGGGCCACCAAGTTCACCTTCCTGGGGCTGTGGCTGGTCTTCACCGTCTTCCCGCTCTACTGGATCACCATCACGTCGCTGAAGGCACCCGGCGACATCTTCACCTTCCCGATCGCCTACTGGCCCGAGCGCTTCTCGCTGGAGAACTACAGCGGGCTGTTCGGCAAGGCCGACTTCGGCGTCTACCTCACCAACAGCCTCATCGTGGCGACCGTCGCGGGCGCGGTCGCCACGGCGATCTCGATGCTGTCGGCGTACGTACTGGCCCGCTTCGAGTTCCGTACCAAGTCCGCGCTGCTGATGGCCGCCCTGGTCACCCAGATGATCCCGACCTTCATCGCGCTGGGACCGCTGTACCTGCTGATGACCGACCTCAAGCTGGTCGACAACCGGCTCGGGCTCATCCTCGTCTACATCGCCGTCTGCATCCCGTTCTGCACGGTGATGCTCCGCGGCTTCTTCGAGAACATCCCGGACGCGCTGGAGGAGGCCGCCATGATCGACGGCCTGTCCCGGTTCGGGGCGCTGTTCCGGGTGCTGCTGCCGGTGATGCGTCCCGGGATCGTGGCCGCGTTCATCTTCAACTTCGTCAACTGCTGGAACGAACTCTTCCTGTCCGTGACGCTGATGAACAGCGACACCAAAAAGACCGTCCCCACGGCCCTGAACGGATTCATCTCCAGCTTCAACATCGACTGGGGCTCCATGTCCGCTGCGGCGGTCCTCACCATCCTGCCCACGATGCTGCTGTTCGCCTTCGCCAGCCGCCACATCGTCCAAGGGCTCACGTCCGGCGCGGTGAAGGGCTGAGAGGCGAAGGGCTGAGAGAGGCGGCACGTCATGTCCGTGATCGATGTTCCCCTGCCCGATGCCGTCCACGTGATCATCGCGGCGGACGGGGACCCGCGCTCCGCCACACCGGCGGGGCCGGGCCGCTGGACGGCGCCCGGCGTCGAAGTGACGGCACGTCACCAGCCGGACGGCGGGCTGGAGTTGGCTCTTGCCGCCCCGGGCCCGCACGGCCTGTCGAAGGTGGCGCTGCGCTGGTGGCACCACCCCGGCGGACACCGGCCCGCCCTCGTGCTGGGCGACGCCTGGGAGCGCTCGTACGGCGAGTTGCAGTGGCGCGGCATCCAGCCGGAGCGGCCGTTGCCCTGGTACTGGCTGGGCACCGACCCGGTCGTCGGCACTACCGCGGGGTTCGGCGTACGCACCCGTGCCGGCGCGCTGTGCTGCTGGACGGTGGACGAGGACGGCACCACCCTGTGGCTGGACGTACGCTCCGGCGGCCTGCCGGTGCTCCCGGGGGAGCGGGAGTTGGCCGCCGCCACCGTGGTCGGCGTGGCGGCCGACGCCGGCACCACCCCGTACGCGGCGCTCCAGGCGCTGTGTGCCGCCATGTCCCCCGACCCGCTGCTGCCCGAGCAGCCGGTGGTCGGCTGCAACAACTGGTACTACGCCTACGGCAAGGACTTCGGTCCCGACGCCGTGCTGCGCGACGCCGCCACCATCGCCGAGTACGCGGGCGACCATCCGGTACGGCCCTTCTGCGTCGTCGACGATGGCTGGACGGAGGGCGGCGGCAGTGCGCCGGGCGGGCCATGGGACGTCGGCCTGCCGGGGGTGTTCGACGACATGGCGGGCCTGGCCGCCGGCATCGCCGCCCAAGGCGCCCGGCCGGGCCTGTGGTTCAGGCCGCTGCTGTCCCGCATCGAGACCAAGGGCATGCGCACCGATGCCGTCAGCCCCAGTGACCGGATCCGGCTCGACCCGTCGTCGGACGCCACGCTGGCCGCCGTCGCCGCCGACGTCGCCCGCTTCCGCGCCTGGGGCTTCGAGCTGATCAAGCACGACTTCAGCACGTACGACGTCTTCGGCCGCTTCCACCCGGACACGCCGCCTGAAATGGCTGGTCCCGGCTGGCAGTTGGCCGACCGTACCCGTACGACCGCCGAGGTTCTGGTGGCCCTGTACCGCACCATCGCCGAGGCCGCCGGAGACGCGCTGGTGCTCGGCTGCAACACCGTCGGGCACTTGGCCGCCGGCCTGGTGGAGGTACAACGCACCGGTGACGACACCTCCGGCCGGCATTGGGAGCGCACCCGCCGGATGGGGATCAACACCCTCGCCTTCCGCCTCGCCCAGCACAACCGCTTCTACGCGGTGGACGCCGACTGCGTGCCGTGCACCCCGGCGACCGAGTGGGCGCTGAACCGTCAGTTCCTCGACCTCGTGGCTCGCTCCGGCACCGCCCTCTTCGTCTCCGTCGACCCCGCGGCCCGCACCCCTCAGGCCGACGCCGACCTCACCGCGGCCGTCCGCCTCGCCCTGGACGGCGGACAGCCGGGCGGCGTCGAACCCCTGGACTGGCTCGCCACCACCACTCCGCGCCGCTGGCGGACCGGCGACATGAACCTCGCGTACTCGTGGTCGCAGCCTTGGGGAGCGTGGCCGCTGCTTCCGCTGTAGGCGAGGAGCTCACGATCAAGCTCGACTCCCACCGCACACCCGCGACGGCCGCACCGTCCCAGTCATCGGCTACATCGACATCGGCTCCATCGAGGGGCCCGAATGCTCCGCGGGTTCCCCGTCCCCTGGCGGATCAGGGGAGGATCAGGGGCACCCGCCCGATCGACTCCGCGGCCCTACCAGCCAGGGGCGGAGCCCGGCGTTCAGGTCGCCGCGGGTGCCTCGTCCCGGACGAGACCGGCCACGTGGTCGGTGATCGTGTCGAGAATGTCCGCCCAGGCCGCGTCATCGCCGAGGACGAGGAAGTTCAGAGTCAGGCCGTCGGTCATGGCGGCCAGATAGCGGGCCAACACGGGGACGGGTACGCGGAGTTCGAAGTTCATGCTGTGCCGGAGCTGTTCGATGAGTTCGGCGTAGGTGTCGGAGTACAGCTCGTACTGCCGTCGTGCCAGATGCTCGAAGCCGGGTTGGCGCAGGGCGTACTGAGTCAGTTCATACGTGAGCATGTGCTCGCCCGGATTGGCGGACACATGGTCCCAGTAGGCCTGGAAGCCGGCCCCGATGGTCTCCCGCAGGGTGGCCTTCGGCCGGATCGCTTCCTTCACCACCGTGACGTAATGACCGGTGATCGTCTCGATGACGGACTCGATCAAGGCCTGCTTGGAGTCGAAGCAGTAGTGGAAGACGCTCAGTGACACACCCGCCTCGGCGGCGATGGACCGGGTCGTCGTCCGGGGGACGCCGTCTCGGGTCATCGCACGGATCGCCGCCTCGGTGAGCTGTCGGCGCCGCTCGGCCGACGGCATCCGTGCCATGTGGATTCCCTTTGCTCTCGTGTCTCTGCTCTTGTGTCTCGGCTCTTGTGTTCCGCCGGGAAGGCGGCCCGCGGCCGGCCGGATCAGGCGAGCTGATCCGGCCGGCCGCGGCCCCTGGGCACCGATTCGGTGCCGTCATCTGCTGTAGACGCCGACTTCGCGGAGGGAGTATCCCCATTCGGTGCCCCGCTCGAGCCCTTGGACGCGCACATAGCGGGCCGGCACGCCGGTGAACCGGGCCGTGTCCAGACCGCCGTCGCCGGTGGTAGTGGACCATACGGACTGCCAGTTCGTGCCGTCGGTGGAGAGCTGGATGCGGTACGCCTTCCCGTAGGCGCGCTCCCAGTCGAGGGTGACGCGCTTGACGAGGCTCGCGGACCCGAGGTCGAGCCGGAGCCACTGGTCGCCGCTCCAGTCGCTCGCCCAGCGGGTGTCCGGCTTGCCGTCCACGGCCCTGGAGGGTGCGTAACTCGTGAACGGGTTCGACTCCGAGGAACTGGCCGAGGCGGTCGAGCCCGAGGCGAGGTTGACGCCGGCCTTGTGGTCCTCGGACGCTCCCCAGGTGCCGAGGTAGGACTCGGCGCCGCCCAGGAGGTCGTCCACGACGTCCTGGCCGCCGACCCGCCGGATGTCCTCGATCCAGTCCGGGATCAGGCCGGCGTGGGCGGCGCCGTCGGTGTTGTAGTCCCAGGTGCGTTCGCCGGTGGTCTGTTTGGCGATGACGGAGCCGCCGTCGACGCTCTTGAAGGGGTACGTGACCGGGTTCGAGGTGGTGGCGCCGCGCGGGGCGGGGTGCTCTCCGATGCCGTTGAAGTCGGTGCCGTAGCCGTAGCCCACGCCGTACTTCTCACGCAGCGCGTCCGTGCGCTCGGCCTCCTCGCTGAACTCCTCCGAGCCGTGCATGTACTGGGCGACGAAGCCGCCGAGACGGTAGACCCGCTCGGTCCAGTTGAGGTCCATCCAGCTGTGCGAGGAGAGCACACCGGGGTACGACTCCGCCTCGAAGATGTCGAGGACCCGGCCGGTGGCCTTGACGCTCATGTGGTCGATCTCGAGCATCATCTTGCGGTCCATCATGCCGCGCACCGCGTACTCGCCGAGTTGGGTGAGCCCGCGGGTGTTGCACTGCGCGTTCTCGTCGTACGACGGGACTTCCACACCTGCCGGCAGTTCCTCCTCGGCGCCCGGCGCCGCCGCGCCGCCGATGGGGTTGTCGGCTTGCGGACCGGCGCACTTCTCCGTCTTCCAGAAGGTGCCGGTCGACAGGAACTGGCCGACGTTGATCGCCGTACCGAGACCACCCTCGTCGAAACGGACCCCGCACAGGGCGTTGTCGAACTTGTGGCACAGGAACATGCTGCGCACACCCAGGTCGTACAGCTCGTCCAGCCCACGGTCGATGTCGGCCTTGCTGCACTGCGCGACGTCCAGGACCTGCTTGCAGCCGAACGGTTCTGAGGTCTCGACCCCGAGAACGACGGCCAGTTTGCCCTGCTCGATGACCTCGCGGGCCTGCGCGCTGTCGGTGACGATCCTGAACCAGCCCTTGCCGGTGCCGCCGTACATCTTGTCGATGTGGTCCTGCATGTCGTACGTCAGCTTCGCCTGGAGCCGGATCGAGGTCATCTCGTCGCAACTGCGGTCCTTGAAGGGGTAGACCGAGCAGATCATGCCGTTGGTGACGAGGTCGTTGACGAGGACCCGCTGACCGCCGCGCCAGGCGCGCTCGATCCAGGCGTAGTAGTTCGCCTGATGGGTCATCGAGTCGTACGCCGGCCAGTCCTTGAACGTGGGCCATCCGTTCGGGTCGTGCTTGCCGTCGCCGCCCTTGGTGATGAAGTCGAAGATCGCGAGCGAGCCGTCGGGATAGTGCTCGGGACAGTCCTTGAGCGCGTCGGTGATCCCCAGTGCGGAGAACGGCTTGCCGCAGATGAGCCGGCCGCCGAAGGCTTCGTTGGACATCAGGTGGTTGTGCGCGTCGACGAGGCCCCGTACCTCCCCCTGGGAGTCGGTGCCCTTGAAGGGCTCGCCCGTGACATTGATCTGGGAGTCCGGCGCGGGCCGCGCGACCGGGGTCCACCAGTCCGTCTCGGCCGCGGAACTGGACGTGGGGCCGAGCGTCATGGTCATCACGATGAGGAGCAGCGAGAGAACCGTGATGGGGCTACGCCTGCGGTGTGGCTGTCGAGTCATGGTCATCACTCACGTCTCCGGTCGGCGGATGGCGCCGTTGAGGAGCCAGACAGACGGGCATGGGCATGACTAAGTCGGCCCTGATTGTCATGACTCGTACAAGCGGATGTCATGAGAATCGCGACTGTGGTTAACAGAGTCAAGAGTCCGGGACAGATGACCTGATGGCTTGTCGGTCGTCCGAGCCTCCGGGCGCTGTTGCGTGACCGTCGAAGAATGCTGAACGGGCAGCCCCGGAAGGCGGCCCGGGGAACTGCGCGACAAGCCACAGCGCACCCGCACCCAAGAACCGAGGGTGCCCGCCGGTTCGGCTGGGGAGGCCGGGACCCGCGTCCCGGCCTGCGTCGCGACGGACGCCGGTCGCTCGGCACCGGCACTGCGGCGGCGTCCTTCCCCGCGGGAGCCATACCGTCGACGGCGGAAGCGGACGACACCTTCACCTTGCGGATCAACGCGTCGGACAACGGAACCCGTGCACGGACCGCTCATCCTGATCGCCGCCGACGCGCTGAAGATGACACCGGGGCCGCGTGCAAGTGCGCATCGGGGACAGCGACTTCGGACCGGGGTCCATCGCCGGCGGTTCGACGGGCACACGCTCCTGATCACGGCCGCGGCCGCTTTTTGCGCGTCAGGCCGCCTCGGGAACGTCCGAGGCCAGGGTCGCGGAACCCCTTTTTCGGGCTCCGGCGGCATGCTGGTGCGCACGGACGATGGTGGAGTCGACCGGCATCAGCCATTCGATGTTCCCGGCCGCGTCCGCCCGAGCCTGGGCAGCCTTGAACGTTAGTTCGAAGATGCCGTCCGTCGCCCATCGGCGGAAACGGGTGTGGAGCGTGGCCCAGCGCCCGTACCGCTCGGGCACGTCCCGCCAGGCTGTCCCTGTGCGGAACTTCCAATCCCATTCAGGACACGCCGGTCGTCCAGCCGCTTTCGCCACCTAATCGACGCAGGCAGAAGCGACCGGACGAACTCCCACTCACCATCGGGCAGTTCATGATGGCGTATCAAGGCTGCCACCTCTGAGCGGGCGAAGTGCGTCGGTTGCGACCCAGGCGCCACGCCACGAGGGGCGTACCAATCGCCAAGCCCGCAAGAACCACAGTCAGACCCCACATGCGTGGCAGCATTGGGTCATTGGACAGTACGAATGCGATGCTCACGAGCAACCCGGCAGAGACGCCCAGTGCTGTTGGCCCCCCGCCGCCGTGGCGGGTCACTGAGTGCGCGAGGAAGACCAAAAGCAACGGCGCGGTCATCATCGCTGCGAAATACCAGCCGGCCCCCTCTGGAACACCACAGCCGCCTCGACGCGATGGCCCGCAGCCACTGGTCACCGCTCCAGCCAACGCCCAGCCAAGCATCCCGGCGCAAAGCAGCCCCAGCAGAAATCCCCACTTCCCCATGCGCGGGATGGTACGTGCAGGCCAGACCGAAGGTCAGCCCTTGCGCCCTGGCAAGTGTCCATTTGACGACACTTCCTAGGGGGCTTCTGCTCCCGTCTCCACGCCCGTGGGCCGGCCGAGCGCGCCCTGGGACGGAAGGCTGGTGGGCCGGGTGCGCAGCACCTCTTCGACGGAGGAGAGGGCGAAGCGGACCGCGCCGGTGATCACGGCCTCGTCGCCCAGGGCGGACAGCCGCCACTGCGGCAGGTCGACGAGGAGGCTGCCGGCTTCCTCCTCGGCTGCGCTCAGGAGGAGTTCACCCGCCGGAAGCAGGCCGGGGACAGGGAAGAGGCTGGTGCCGAGCACGACCAGCGCCGGGTCGAGCGCCAGCAGCACGGGGGCGATCCCGGCGGCCAGCCTCCGCCCGTACGACGTGATGGCCGCGACTGCTTCGGGATCCCCTGAGGCGGCGCCACGGACGATGTCGGTACCGGTGCGCCGCACAGGGTCAGCAGGATCAGGGGCAACGGCGTCCGGGACCAGGGGTTCGAGGCCGGGCTGCGAGGAGGGGCTGCCGGGGAAGCGGATGAAGCCGATCTCACCGGCCGCACCGCGGTGTCCGCGCAGCAGGCGCCCCCCGGTGATGACACCGGCGCCGAGGCGTTCGCCGAGCAGGACGAAGACCATCTCGTCGGCTGCGCCGCCGACCCCGCGCCACTGCTCGCCGAGCGCGGCGAGGTTGGCGTCGTTCTCCACGGCGACCGGGCAGCCGAGGGCGTCGCGGAGGGTGCTGACGATGTCCGCCTCGGCCCAGCCCTTGAGGTTGTCGGCCTGCCGGATACGGGTGTTGCTCCGGTCCACCAGGCCGGGGGTGCCCACCGTCGCGGCCCACACCCGTCGGGCGTCGGCGTCGGCGCCGGAGCGGTCGATCGCGCGCTGCACCACCCCGGTCACGGCGCGGGCGCGGGCCCGGCCGCCCAAGTCGGCGCGCACCGCCTTGCGTTCGACGGCCACCGGCCGGCCGTCGAGGTCGGCCAGGCAGGCGCTCACCGAGCGGGCCCGTACATCCACGCCGATGACGAAGCCCGCGCGCGGGCAGAAGCGGAACCGGCGGGCCGGGCGGCCGGGCGAACGCTGACCACGGGCGGAGACGGCCGGGGCGACCTCGATGAGGCCGCAGTCCATGAGTTCCTCGACGATCGCCTCAACGGTGGGGCGGGAGAGCTTGGTTGCCTCGGCCAGGGTGGAGAGCCGGGGGTGCGGGTCGGTCGAGCGGACGGCGGCGAGGATGGCCGCGGCGTTCGTGGCACGCAGGTCCGCGACGCCCACCACCGCGGGCAGTTCGCGCCCGGGGGAGTTCGGCTCCGGCAGCCCGCCGAGCGGCCACAGCGCCCGCGTGGCGGGGGCCGTGGACGGGGAGCGGTCCCTGGACGTGGCCAATGATCAACCTCCTGTGGAGCGGCCCGACGGGGACCGGTGCGGACCGCCCCGACGATAACAATCCAGCCATGAGTCCTTGACGCATGCCGGGCTCGCTCCGATTATAAAACGCAACTGCGTTATCGAACTACCGAGCTCACTGATCAAGTTCCTTGAGCTGCCGAAATCCCGCCGCTCGCAGGACCCACCGCGATCCGGCCCCGTCCACGGCGTCTTCCCACCCTCCTCGCGCCGCCTCCGTCGCGCCGCGCACCATCGCGGCCTCATGCACCACGTCTCCACCGCCGGCCGGCCCCGCCGTCGGCTTTCCCTGTCCCGTCACGCCCAGGAGACCCCATGAGCCCCAGCCCGTCGTCCCTGTCCAGACGTACGTTCCTCACGGCCACCGGCGCAATCGGCGCCGCGGCGCTCACCGCGTGCAGCGATCTGACCCCAGGCGCATCGTCGTCCGACAAGAGCAGTTCCGGTCCCGTCTCCACGGCGATACCGGCCGACGAGAAGATCACGCTGGTGGTCGCCGACGCCGACGACACCACCATGACCCCGGGCCTCATCGCGGCCTTCCGCGAGAAGCACCCCAACATCACCGTCAAGCGCAACTACACCGGCTGGGACGACTACCTCAAGAGCATCAACACCACCATGTCGGCCGACAGCGCCCCCGACATCGCCCAGTTCACCTCCGGTATGCAGAACCTCGTCCCCGGACGGCTGCTGCTCAAGGTCGGCGAGTACGGCAAGGCGTACGGCTGGGCGGAGAAGTTCCCCGGCCTGGACCAGATCACCCTCACCTCGGACGGCAAGACCGTCGGCACCGGCGACCTGTACGGGGTGGGCGCGGGCCTGTCGTTCGAAGGCGTCTACTACAACAAGGCCAAGGCGCAGAAGCTGGGCCTGACCGTCCCTCCGGCCACCCTGGACGAGCTGGAGGCCCTGTTCGCCAAGGCCAAGGCGGCCGGTGAGACCGCACTGGTCGCCGGCAACCTCGACGGCGGCCTCAACCACGCCTTCAACGTGCTGCTCTCGGTCTATCTGACGCCGAAGGACCGCGAGGCGTGGGCCTATGGCCACCAGAGCGCCACCATCGTGCTGCCGGAGGCCGAGAAGGCGGCCGAGACGCTCAAGCGGTGGGTGGACAAGGGGTACGTCACCCCCAAGGTCAACGGCGTCAGCGACAACGACGCCACCGCCGCGTTCGCCAAGGGCGAGGGAGTCTTCCGGATCAGCGGCAACTGGGCCGCGGCGGCGGTGGCCGAGGGTCTGGGGGAGGGGGCCGGCTACTTCAACATGCCGACCGTCACCTCCGGCGGGAAGGTACGCACCACCGGTGCCGGGGTGTACTACTGCGTCTCCAGCAAGTCGAAGAACGCTGCCGCGGCCGCCGCGTTCCTCGACTTCACCGCCGGCGCGGAGGCCGCCGCCATCACCGCCAAGGCGGGCTTCATGGCTCCCGACGCGGGCGCCATGCCGAGCCAGAGCGGGCTGCTGGGCGATGTCCAGAAGGGCTGGCAGACGATCGTCAAGGACGCCGGCCTGCAGCCGTTCATCCAGAACTCCTCCAGCCCGACGATGGGCGACACCCTCACCACCCAGCTGCAGTTGCTCGCCGGGGGCAAGGTCACCGCCGAGAAGTTCCTGGCCGGTCTCCAGGCGGACTTCGAGAACTATCACAAATGACCACTGCCGACCGACTGACCGGCCCCGCCCCTGCTCCCGGAGCCCAGAGTCCGGCGGAGCGCGCGGTGGGCGGCACCGTGCGCAGGCACTCCCGCCCGGCGCGGTCCGGCCGCCGCCGACGCCGGGCCGTGGCGTTGCTGTACCTGCTGCCGGCGCTGCTGCCCTACACGCTCTTCGCCGTACTGCCGCTGCTGCACACCGCTTATCTCTCACTGTTCGACTGGGACGGGGTGACCCTCCCGTCCTTCGTCGGCCTCGACAACTACGGCCGTATCGCCACGGACCCGCAACTGCGCGCCGCCGCCTGGCATGCCGGTGCGCTGATCCTGTTCTTCTCCGTCCTGCCGATCTGCCTGGGGCTGGTCTCGGCGGCGATCGTGTCCCGGCGTGCCGGGCGCCGGGGCACCACCTTGGTCCGCACGGTGCTGTTCCTGCCCCAGGTCATCCCGCTGGTCGCGGTCGGCATCCTCTGGCGCTGGGTGTACGCCGAGGACGGCACCCTCAACCAGGCGCTGAGGGCGATCGGCCTGGGCGGCCTCACCGACGCCTGGCTGGGCAGCTTCACCTGGGCCCTGCCGGCCGTCGGACTGATCGGCAGCTGGGTCGTCTCGGGCCTGTGCATGGTGCTGTTCCTGTCCGGGACCCAGCGCATCGACCCTGAGATCTACGAGGCGGCACGGATGGACGGGGCGGGCCCGGTACGCGAGTTCACGGCGATCACCGTCCCGCTGCTGCGGCCGGAGTTCGCGGTGGCACTGTCCATCACCGTGATCGCCGCCCTGTCCAGCTTCGACCTCATCTACATCACCACCGGAGGGGGCCCGGGCAACAGCACCGTCGTCCCCGGAATCCTCATCTACCGCCTGGCCTTCGGGGGTGGCGCCGTCGGTGTGGCCAGCGCGCTGGCGATCGTGCTGACGGGGGTCATCTCCCTCGCCGTCCTGGTGATCAACCGGCTTTCCAGGGAGGCGCCGTGACCTCACCTACCAAAGCGATGACCGGTCCAGGAGCGGTCACCGGTACAAGAGCGTCCTCCGGGCGGTTCGCGGCACCCCTCGTGCTCGCGCTGTTCATGGCCGCCGTGCTCGTACCGTTCGCCTCCCTGCTGCTGGCAGCACTCCAGCCGGCGGGTGCTCCGCTGACCGGCTTCGCCCTGCCGGACGGGCTGCACCTGGAGAACTTCTCCCGCGCCTGGTCCGCGGCCGGCTTCGGCACACTGCTGCGGTCGAGCGTGGTCATCGCGCTGTGCGTGGTGCCGGCCGCGGTGGTGTGCGCAACCCTCGCCGGGTACGCGCTCGCGACCCTGGACGTTCCCGGCCGGGGAAGGCTCTACGCGTATCTGCTGCTCGGCCTGTCCATCCCCACCGAGGGCACCATCATCCCGCTCTACTACGACCTGCGCGCCATCGGCCTGACCAACACCGTGCCGGGGCTGGCACTTGCGGAGATCGCCGCGTTCATGCCGTTCGGGGTCTTCTGGATGCGCGCCCACTTCTCGACCATGCCGCGCAGCCTGATGGAGGCCGCACGGCTGGACGGCGCCTCGTCGTGGACGACGCTCTGGCGGATCCTGCTGCCCAACTCCCGCCCGGCGGTGACCACGTTGGGCGTTCTGTACTTCGTCTGGAGCTGGAACCAGTTCCTGCTCCCGCTCATCCTGATCCAGGACCCGGCCCGCCGTACGGCCCCGGCCGGACTGGGTTTCTTCACCGGGCAGTTCGGCGTCGACGTGCCGCTGCTCGCCGCGGCCACCCTGATCGTGATCGCCCCGGTGGTGCTCGTCTACCTGTTCTTCCAGCGGCACTTCATCAGTGGCGTACTCAGCGGCGCCCTCAAGGGCTGACCACAGGAGGTCGGAGAATTCCGTGACTCTACCCACGCGTGAACGCGCGGGCTTCCTGCGTCGCTGGCTAAGCAGCGTCGCAGAGGACCAGCCCGGCCCTGTCGAGGACGTTCAGCGCGCCGACGTGGTCCGCGTGGGCCGCGAATCCGCACGTCGTGCATTCGAACTTCGCTTGGGTGACGCGGTTCTCCTTCGCGGTGTGCCCGCAGGACGGGCAGGTGCGGGAGGTGTTGCGGGGGTCCACCGCGATGACACTCCGACCAGCGCTTTCAGCCTTGTTGGTGAGGATCGCGAGGAACACCCCCCAACCCGCGTCGAGAATACTTCGGTTGAGTCCGGCCTTCGCCGCTCGCTGGTTCGGGAGCAACGCGCCGGGCTGTTCGGGGTCGGGCTTCGGCTTGGGGGCGCGGGTCATGCCCGCGGTGTTCAGCTTCTCGTGTGCGATCGCGTCATGGTCGCGCACCAGGGTGAGCGCGGTCTTGTGGGCGTGGTCGATGCGCTGGCGCCGGATCTTCGCGTGGATCTTGGCGACCTTGCGGGCGGCGGCGCGGTCGGCTTTGGTGCGCCGCTTGGTGCGCTGGGGGAAAGTCGCCAGGTGCCGCTGCGCTGCGGCGAGTTCCTCGGCCGCCTCCTGGAGGAAGCGGGGGTTGGCGATGTGCTCGCCGCCCGACGTGGTCAGGAAGTGAGTGACGCCCAGGTCGATACCGACGACCGTGCCGGTGGCGGGCAGCGGCTCGGCGGGTACCTCGTCGCAGGACAGGACCACGTACCAGCGGCTTCCCTCCCGTTTCACCGTGATCGTCTTAACCCGGCCCCTGACCGGCCGGTGCTGATGCACGCGGATGTGTCCGACGCCCTGCAGCCGGAGGCGGGTCTGTGGATCGTGCGGGGTGGAGGCCCAGCGGCAGCCGTCGCCGTCCTTGGGGAAGACGACGGTGTCGAAGTACCCGACACCCTTGAAACGCGGATAGCCGGGCTTCTCGCCGGTCTTGACCCGGCGGAAGAATGCCTGGAACGCCTTGTCCAGGCGGCGCAGGGTGGCCTGCTGCGAGGAGAACGACCAGCGGCCCTGGCGCTCCGGGTCGAACGCCCGGATCTCCTTGAGCTGCACGGACTGGTGGCCGTACTTGATGCTCGTCTTCGATGTGTGACGCCAGGCGTCCCGGCGCTCCTGCAGCGCGCCGTTGTAGAGCGAGCAGTGGTCCCGGAGCATCTCGCGCAGCGCCTGCTCCTGCCGGGTTGTGGGGCGCAGGAGGAACTTGTAGGCGCGGATCACGCCTGCTCCTCCTTCTCCTTCTTCCACGGACGCTCCCATTGCGTCTCGATGTACCGCTGCACCGTGTCCGCGCTGACCGCGCCCACGGAAGCGGCCAAGTACGACGACGACCACAGGGTGGGCAGTTGGCTCTTGAGGTGCGGGAACTCCGTGCGCAGCACGCGGGACGTGAAGCCCTTGAACTGGTTGGCCACGTATGACGCCGACGACTTCGCATCGTGCTTGACGAACAGGTGGACGTGGTCGGGCATCACCTCAAGCGCCACGATCTCCCACCCCCGTTCGTCGGCCTTGGCCCGGATCAGTTCCTCAAGGCGGGCCGCGACCGGGCCGCCGAGGACCGGACGGCGGTACTTCGGGCACCACACCACCTGCAGCCCGAGGTCGTACACGCCTCCGGAGAACCGGCGAACCTTCCTGGCCACAGTCACGCGATCACTATACATACGCGACAGGTATAACAGTCCGTGATGCCGTGGCCCAGGCCAGCCCTGCAGATCCGTACAGAAAGTTGAGGTCAGAGCAGTTGAGAGAAGCGATTCCCCCATCGGCTAAAGCCGAGGGTCCCCCCGCTAGATCACGGATGGCAGAACTCGAAGTCGCGCTGATCGGTGCGGGCGGCATCGCCCGCACGCATCTGCCCGCGTGGGCCGCCCTCGGCGCGCGGGTACGCCTGTACGCACCCGACGGCCGCGCCCCCGCCCTGGCCCGAGAGTTCGGCGCGACGTCCGTGGGCTCCCTGCGTGAGGCGATCGCCGCGGCCGCCGTGGTGGATGTGTGCACCCCGACCGACACCCACCGGGAGATCACTCTGGCCGCCGTCGCGGCGGGGGCCCATGTCCTGTGTGAGAAGCCGCTGGCGCTCAGCGCGGCCGAGGCCGGGGAGATGGCCGACGCGGCACAAGAGGCCGGAGTGAGGCTGTACCCGGGACATGTCGTGCGCTTCTTCCCTGCCTACGCCCGGCTTCGCGACCTGGTCGCCGGGGGCGGTCTGGGCCGGGTGGCGGTCGCCCGGTTCACCCGTACCGGCCGCTATCCCACCTGGAGCGGCTGGTTCGCCGACCCGGTGCGTTCCGGCGGGATTCTGACGGACCAGATGATCCACGACATGGACATCGCCCGCTGGCTGTTCGGCGAGGTCGTACGGGTCCACGCCCGGCACCAGGGGCATCTCACCGCCCCGGCCCCGGAAGGGGCGGTCGCCACCGGTACCGTCGTACTCACCCACGCGGGAGGCGCCATCACACAGGTCGTAGGGGTGTGGGGGCCGCCGGCAACGCCGTTCCGCACCACGTTCCATGTGTCGGGCACCGGCGGTACCGTCCAGCACGACTCCCAGGCCCACCTCGACCTGCGGATCACCGGCGCCGCGTCCGGCGGCCCGGCGGACGGCATACCCGTCGGAGACTTCGGGGAGTCGCCGTACTTCACCCAGATCCGCGAGTTCGCCGAGGCGTTCGCGGGTGGTCCGGAACCACGGGTGAGCGGTCAGGACGGCGTGGCGGCCGTCCGCATCGCCGAGGCCGCGGCTCAGTCCGCGCGTACCGGACGGACCGTCGAGCTCGCCCCGGAGCCAACCACCGTACCCACAGGGGGAATTGCCCAGTGAGAGTCGCTGTACTGTCCTTCGCCCATGTGCACGCCGCGACCTACATAGGGCTGCTGCGCGACCGCGACGGCATCGAACTGATCACCGCGGACCCCGACGCCCCGCCGGGCGACCCCACCCGGGGCCGTCAACTCGCCGAAAGCCTGGGTGCCGCCTACGCCGACACCTGGGACGAGGTGTTCGCCCTCCGCCCCGACGCCGTGGTGGTCACCAGCGAGAACGCCCGGCACCGGCACCTGGTCGAGCGGGCCGCCGCGACCGGGGCACATGTGCTCTGCGAGAAGCCCCTCGCGACGACCGAGGCGGACGCACGAGCCATGATCGACGCCTGTGAGCGCGCCGGGGTCGGGCTGATGACCGCCTATCCCGTACGGTTCAGCCCCGCCTTCACCGCCCTGCGCCGCGCGCTGGCCGACGGCTCGCTCGGCGGGCTGATCAGCGTCCACGGAGCCAACAACGGCTCGAACCCGGCCCGTTCGCACCCCTGGTTCGCCGACCCGGAACTGGCCGGCGGCGGAGCGCTGGCCGACCACACCGTCCACATCGCCGACCTCGTGGACGCGCTGCTGGACGGCGAGCAGGCGGCGGAGGTGTACGCCCAGGCCAACAGCATCCTCGACGACGACGGCCCCGCTCCGGATGTCGAGACCGCGGCTCTTGTCACCGTCCGGTACCCCAGCGGGTTGGTCGCCGCCGTGGACGCCAGCTGGAGCCATCCGCCCGACCACCCGACGTGGGGCGGGCTCGCCATGACCTGCGTCGGCGAGAAGGCGATCGTGGAATTCGACGCCTTCCCCCCGCTGCTCGGCGGATTCGACTCCGCCACCGGTCGCGACCGCTGGGAGGCGGGCGGGGCGGACCTGGACGCCGCCATGCTCGAGGAGTTCCTCGACGCCGTACGCACCGGACGGCGGCCGTCTCCCGACGGCGAGGCGGGCCTGCGCACCCTCCGGATCGTGCTGGCCGCCTACGAGTCGCTGCGCACCGGACAACCGGTCGCACTGACGGATGCCCTTGGCACGACCGGCGGCTGAACTCCCGGCAGATGGCCGTCGACGTCAGGCCTGGGCGGCGCGTCCCGCGGTGCGTGCCCGGTCCCAGGTGCCGGCGGTGACGCCGCGTTCCCGCAGGGCCGCTTTGCGGACCTTGCCGGTCTCGGTCAGCGGCAGGGACGGGACCGTCTCGATGTAGCGGGGCACGGCGAACGCGGGCAGCTCCAGCGCGCAGTGCCGGGTCAGGTCCTCCGGGTCCAGATCGGTGCCGGGCCGGACGACGATCGCGACCATGACCTCGTCCTCGGCCAGTTCGGAGGAGACCGGGAACGCGGCAGCCTCGGCGACCGCCGGATGGGTGCGGACCGCCGACTCCACCTCGAACGAGGAGATGTTCTCGCCGCGGCGCCGGATGGCGTCCTTGATCCGGTCGACGAAGCGGAACCAGCCGTCCGGCTCGCGGATCACGCGGTCGCCGGTCCGGCGCCAGGAGTCGGACGGCTGCACCGGATCGTTCACATAGCCGGTCGAGAAGGCGTGCTCCCGGTGGCTGCGGACGACGAGTTCACCGGGCGTCCCGTCCGCAACAGGAGCGAGGCCTTCGTCGACCACCTGGGCGGAGAAGCCCGCGCGTACGGTGCCGAGGTAGCCGGGACGGGCCTCCTCGGGTGTGGAGCCGATGACGAGGTTCGTCTCGGTGGAGCCGAACCCGTCGACGAGACGGATGCCGAAGCGCTCGCGGAACGGCTCCCAGGCGGCGGCCGGGGTCGCCGGCGACAGCCCGCGCCACGCCCGGTGCGCCCGGTCCTGAGGGCCCGGCGGCTGCGCCAGCAGCATGGGCACCATCGCACCGAGCAGGTACACCGCGGTCGCACCGGTCTGAGCGACCTGCGCCCAGTGCCGCGTTGCGGAGAACCGCCCGCCGACGACGCAGCCCGCGCCCACCGTCATGGCGTGCGCGAGCGTGTTGAGGGCGTTGGTGTGGAACAGCGGCAGACAGGTGAAGAGCACGTCGTCGGAGGTCAGGCACAGGGAGTCCGCGACGTTGCGGCCCCACCACACGAACTGGGCCTGCGGACAGCGGACACCGCGCGACGCGCCCGTGGTGCCCGAGGTGAAGAGAATGGCGGCGGTGTCCTGCGGACGTGCCGGTGCGGGCGGGAGCGCTCCGGTCGTGCCGGGCGCGGGGACGTCCTCCTCGCCCGCCACCCACACCGTGCCCTGATGGCCGGCCTCGACGGCACGTTTCGCCAACTCGGCCTCGGCGTAGAGGAATTGCGGCTGAGCTTCGCGCAGCACATGTCGCAGCGACCGGCCGCGCAGAGCGGTGTTCAACGGCACCACGACCGCGCCGAGCCAGGCGCAGCCCAGGATCAGGTCGACGAGTTCGATCCGGTTGGGCAACAGGGCCGCGATCCGGTCGCCCGGTCCGCAGCCCCGTGCCGCGAGTGCCCCGGCCATGGTGGCGGTGGCCTCGCGGGTCTCCGCGTACGTCCGCGTCGTGTCGCCCACACGCAGGAAGGTCCGGTCGCCGAACTTCTCGGCGGCGGTGTCGACCAGTTGCGGCACGGTCAGCGCATCCGCGATGCCACTCACCGCAGAACTCCGGCCTGGTGAAGTCGCCGAAGCCGCTCGGGACTGATGCCTGCCACCTCGCTCAGCACCTCGTCGGTGTCGGCACCGAGCAGGGGTGCGGGCTTGCGCACTCCGCCCGGTGTGCCGCTGAGGCGGATGGGCACACCCTCGTGGAGGAAGGCGCCCGCCGCCGGGTGCTCAAGACGGACGTAGAAGCCACGGGCCCTCAACTGCGGATCCTGCTCGACGAGTTCACGACCGTCCTGCACCGCACCGGCCGGAATCCCGCGCTCCTGCAACAGCTCGGCAGCGGCATCGGCGGGCATCCCCCGTGCCCAGTCGCCGAGTACGCCATCGATCAGCGCTCTCTCCCGCCTGCGGCCCTCAGCAGTCGACAGCCGCTCGTCATCGGCCAGTCCGGGGCGTCCGATCATATGGCAGAGGGCCGTCCACTCCTCGTCCGAGCGGACGCTGACGGCGAGCCAGCGGTCGGCGCCCAGACACCGGTACACCCCCTGAGGGCTCCACCGCGGGTCTGCGTTGCCCATCGGCGACCGTGCCGACGTGAGGAGGCTCGTCCCCATGTGGGCGGCGATCGCCTCGAGTTGGGAGAGGTCGACGTGCTGTCCGCGGCCCGTCTCCGTGCGGTGCTCCAGCGCGGCGACCGTGGCCAGCGCGGCCTGAAGTCCCGCGACGATGTCCCCGTGCCCGTAGATCACGCCCACCACGTCGTCCGGGCCCCAGCCGGTGAGCCCGGTCAGCCCGCCACTGGCCGAGACGGTGTCCGCGTACGACACCCAGCCGGACCGCGGTCCGGTGTGGCCCATGCCCGACATGCTCACGTAGACGAGGCCCGGGTTGATCTCGCGCAGCGCCTCGTAGCCGAGCCCGAGCCCGGTCATGACCGTGGCGCTGAAGTTCTCCACGAGGACGTCGCAGGAGGCGATGAGGTCGCGGAGCACCGCGACGCCCTCCTCGGTCCGCGTGTCGAGCGCGATGCTGCGCTTGTTCCGGTTGACCTCATTGAAGTAGCCGTTGGTGTCCGGGTCCGTATGGTCGCCCCGGGAAAGGTGCATGAAGGGCGCGAAACGGGTCGGGTCGGGGCGCCGGACGGACTCGACCTTGATGACGTCGGCGCCGTGGTCGGCCAGGACCTTTGTGCAGTACGGGCCCGCGAGCACCCAGGTCAGATCGAGGACGCGTACGCCGTCCAGTGCGGGAAGGCCGGCGGAGTCGCCGTCGACCGGGCGCACCGGACGAGGTTCGTCGAGCAGCGTCTGGTCGGCACCGGGCCCGGGCACGGTGAGCGACGTGACACGGCGGCCCTCGGGGAACGCGAACGGGAAGCCGAGGTCGGTGCGGTCGCCCTGCTCCGTCCGGACCTGGGTGAAGAAGCCGCGCGCGGCGAGCTGCGGGTTGCCCGGCAGTTCGTCGGGCAGGTCGACGGCGGCCCACGGCAGTTTCCTGGCCTGCGCCCGCTCCGCGAACTCGGCCTTCGGCCAGGCGCCCACGAAGTCCTGCACGACCTTGAACACATGCTCCTGGTGCTTTTTGCGCTCGACGGGATCCTGCCACCGTGGCTCTGCCAGATCGGCCTCCGCGCCTTCCTCGCACAGCCAGGCGAGCAGCGCGTCCCACATGCGAGGACTGCCGCCGAGCCCGCCGCCCAGATAGCCGTCCGCGGCCCGGAACAGCCCGTGCGGGACCAGCGGATGCACCCGTCCCGGGCGCGGCGGAACCCGGTCCTCGTGCAGGTAGGCGAGGGCGCCCGCCTCCAGTGCGGCGGCGACGGAGGCCTGTGCTGATACGTCGATGAGCTGCCCGGAGCCGCCCCGGCGGGCCCGCAGACCGAGCAGGACGGCGATCGCCGCGTTGACGCCGGCGAGTTGCTCCGCCTGGTTCTCCGGCAGCCGCAGCGGCGGGCCGTCCGGGTCGCCGACCTGCGCCAGCATGCCGCCGAGCGCGGCCACGACCAGGTCGGTGCCCTGCCAGTGGCTGCGCGGGCCGACGAGGCCGAAAGGGGTGACGCGTACGTGTACGAGGTGATCGAGACCGGCCGCGACCGGCTCGGCGCCCTCGGTGCTCCCGTCGAGCAGCGCGTCCGCGCCCTCAAGGAGCCGGCGCAGCTCAGCAGCACCTTCGGGCGTGTCCGTGTCGAGCGTCACCGAGCGCTTCCCGGCGTGCCAGTGGGCGAAGGCGTCGCCGTCGAGTTCGTGCCGGGTCGCATCGCCTCCCGGCGGTTCGACCAGCACCACCTCGTGACCGAGGCCCATCAGGAGCCTGCCCGCGAAACGGGCGAAGGGACTGGACAGTTCGACGACGCGCTTAGCCGCCTCGCTCACGTTTCCTCCGGTGAGTGTCGGTGGAGAGTCAGGCGTGGTGCTGGTTCAGGAAACCGGTGACGACGGAGTAGTAGTCGTATGGTCGCTCCTCCTGGAGGTGATGGGACGTCCGGCTCATGATGTGGAGGTTGCCCCGGGGGACCATCCGGGCCAGCATCAGCGGGTAGTCCGGGGTCAGGAACGCGTCGTGCATGCCCCACATGAAGAGCGACGGGGCCTCGATTTGGCCCAGCTCGTCCGTCAGGTCCTGCCAGTCGCCGCGCGGGTTGTCCGAGGCGGCGGCGAGCGCCATCTCCTCGGGGTCGAGGCTCTGTTCGTGGCGCAGCTTCACCGTGCCCTCGGGGACGGCGTCCGCGTCGTACCACTCCAGGCGGGCCATCAGCTCGCGCATCTTCGCCGGCGAGGGGCCGTCTCCGCCGTAGTACACGTCCCTGGCGTTGCGACCACGGCGGCCGCCTTCCGGAAGGGGTGCGAGGGGCCCGTAGAAGACCGGCATACTGCCGGTGATCACGAGGGAGCGCACCCGCTCGGGGTACTTGGCGGCCAGGTTGAGGGCGATGGTCCCGCCCCACGAGTTGCAGATGAAGTCGGCGCGTGCCACCCCCAACGAGTCGAGCAGCGCCACGGTCCTGGCGGCGTGGTAGTCCCACATGGGGCCCTTGATGACCGGCTTGGCGGACTTCCCGTACTGCAGGATGTCGACGAGGAAGCACCGGCGGTCCGCCGCGAACAGCGGCGCCACCTGCCCGAAGTCCGACCAGCCCGTGCACCCCGGCCCGCCGCCGTGCAGAAAGACGGTGGGGCTTCCCTCGCCCATCTCGATGTAGTGGTACGTGACGCCGTCCGCCTCCGCGTAGGCGCCCGGCGGAGGCGGCTGAATGTCCATGAGGTCCATGTCCCGCATGGTCTCCGGCGGTGGCAGCCCACCCAAGCGGAGCGGTCCGCTGAGCGGGCCGGTTCCGTGGTGGCCCGGGATGTCCTTGGCTAGCGTCCGGTCATCCGAGTTCCGGTCATCCGAATGTGGAGGCGGCGCATGGGGAACGGGCTGGACCTGGCCGAGGAGCGGGCACGGGCGTTGGTCGGGCGGTGGGAGCGGCGGCATCTGGGAGTCGTACGGGCCGAGGACGCCGCGGAGTTCGCCCGGGCGGCCGGCGAGAGCGCGCCGCACCTGGTCGATCCGGGCAGTCCCCGGTTCACCGTCCACCCCATGTACGTCGTCAGCCTGCTGCGCGGAGCGCCGGGAGCCGGCCCGGACGAGGTCCGGCCGGACGGCATGTACCGCGACGAGGTCCCCGGCACCGACGGGCTCGACGTCCGGCTCATGGCGGGCGGCCAGCAGGTGCGCTGGACAGGGGAGGTCCGGCCCGGGGACACGCTTGAACTGCTACGGGCTCTCAGGGCAGTTGAGCGCAAGGGGGCGGGGGACGGGTTCCTGTTGCTCACGGTGGAGAAGACGTACAGCGCGGCGCGCGGAACGCTCGTCGAGGTCATGGAGAGGTTCATCGTCCGGTGAGTCACGAAAAGGTCGGCAAGCGCATCGATTCCGTCGCCGTCGGGCAGCCGGTACCGCCCGTCGAGTCCACGCCCGACGCGGTCGCCCTGCTGCGTTTCGGCGCCGTCACCCGCAACACCCACCGCATCCACTACGACACCGCCTTCGCCCGGTCCGAAGGGCTGGACGGCCCGGTCGTCATGGCGCAGTTGCACGGCTGCCTCTTCCACCGGACGGCGGCGGGTTTCGCCGGCGAGACCGGGCGGGTACGCGAGGTCGCCTGGCAGAACCGGGCGCCCGCCGACGCGGGGGACCGGCTCGTGGTCACCGGCACGGTACGAGAGGTTGATCCCGGACGCGGTGAGGTCACGCTCGACCTCGTAGAGCACTGCGGAGTCCCGGACGGCGAAGACCCCGGCACCGTCTGCTGCCGGGGCCATGCCGTGGTCGTGCTCGTCTGACACCAACAGAACTGGGTATCAGGACCATCGCCGTCCTGGCCCCGCGGCTCCCACCGCGAGCACGCCCTCGTGCCGGAGCCGACAGCCGATGAGTGTCGGCGGACGCCGGCCCTCTGACGTCGTACTGGTCACCACGTCCGCCGCGAACGGTCTCCATCACGCGCTGCACGGTCTCTGCCAGGTCGCCCTGTTCGGGATACTCACGCAGGCGTCCACCAGCGGTGCGCAGAGACCGCGGCACCCCGAAGCACCGTCCGAGTCCGCTTGACCAGTGCGAGCCGGTCGTAGTGGTCGCGGTAGGTGGCCCGGACCCGCTCCTGGTCCTCGCCCTGCCCCATGAGGAGCGGATTTCTTGCCCTCGGCTTCGGCCTTCCACGGCTGTCACCTCGATCACCCGCTGCTTGGACCGGGACTTCACCAAGTTGTCTCTGAGCCCGGGATTTCACGGGCGTCGGCTCACCGGATGCCGCAAGGCTGACCTGTCCAGCGTCCCGCCGACTCCCGAGCCCTGCAATTCCTACAGATCGCTGCTCGCCGGGAGTCCGGCGTATTCACAGCGCGGGCTCCTGCCTGGTGTGCTCTGCGTGCCCGTGGCGGCACGGAAGGCAACGGCGCCTGGCGTGATCCTGCTTTGCCGACCCGGGGGGGCGCCTGACCGGGCACTTGGTCGAGCACGCAGCGATGGCCTTGGTCACCGCGGTCATGCCCCGCCCGTCGCCCGCCGAACGGCGCGCCCGGCCGGCCGAACTGCTGGCGCCATGGCGGCCACCGGCCTCACCGGCGCCCATGTCATGGATCTGGGCGACCTCGACCTCCTCGGCGCCGTGGCACGCGAGACCGTCCTGCCGCTGCGGCGGCGCTTCGCCCCTCGCGGAGCCCAACCCGCCTCGTCTGAAGAGACGTTGTAGCCTTGGCTGTGATCGGTTTCCCCCTGCCCGGCCAAGGTCCGCGATGAACGCCGTCGACTCATTCCCGCTCGGTGCCGCGACCACACTCGCCGAACTCGCGCGGGATCCGCACCCGCGACTGGCGTTGCTGCGTGCGCATGAGCCCGTGTCCTGGCTGCCGGAGCTGGACGGCTGGTTGGTGACGCGTCGCGACCTCGCGTTGAGTGTGATGCGGGACGCCGAGACCTTCACCGTCGACGACCCTCGGTTCTCCACCGCACAGGTCGTCGGGCCGAGCATGCTGTCCCTGGACGGAGACCAGCACACCCGCCACCGCGAGCCCTTCACCTCCGCCTTTCGCCCTCGGACGGTGCATGACGGTTTCGCTTCGTTCATCGAGCGGGAGACCGACCGGCTCATCACCACACTGCAGCCGACGGGCGCCGTCGAACTGCGGCGTGCCTTCGCGGGCCCGCTCGCGGTCGCCGTCGTGACCGAGGCACTCGGGCTGGTCGGCACCACCCCGGTCACGGTGCTCTCCTGGTACGACTCCATAGTGCGGTCGGTCTCGGCCATCACAGCCGGACATGAGGCGGAGCCCGCCGGAGCCGCGGCGTACGCGCGACTACGGGCCGCCGTGGAAGCAACCGTCGCCGACCGCGGAGGTTCTTCGCTCCTTGTCTCCGCTGCCGGGCAGTTGGCGCTGCCCGAGGTGGCGTCCAATGCCGCGGTGCTGATGTTCGGAGGCATCGAGACCACCGAGGCGATGATCACCAACGCGCTGCTGCACCTGCTGCGACACCCGGACCAACTCGCACTGGTCCGGGCCGACGCCGACCTGCTGGACGGCGCTATAGAGGAATCGCTGCGCCTGGAACCCGGTGCGGCGGTCGTGGACCGCTACGCCACCGCTGACATCGTCCTCGGCCCGGCCGCGATCCGCCGGGGTGACCTGGTCACCGTCTCCCTGACGGGTGCCAACCGCGACCCTGCCGTCTTCCTCGACCCCGACCGATTCGATGTCCGACGCGAGAACGTGCGTCTCCAACTGGCCTTCGCACACGGCCCGCACTACTGCCTTGCCGCGCACCTCGCCCGCCTGGAGACCCGCATCGCCCTCCAGGGTCTGCTCGAACGCCTCCCCGCCCTGCGCCTCGACCCGGACCGCCCCGCCACTGCGCACGGTCTGGTCTTCCGTAAGCCCTCCACCCTGCACGTGCTGTGGGACAGTCCTGCCTGATCGGTGTCAGGACAAGTCCAGCGCCACCTTCCCCACCGCCTCCCCGGTACGCAGCCTCTCCACGGCCTCCGCCAGCCGGTCGAGCCCGTACCGTTCGATCGGCAACGTCAGCTCCCCTGACGCCAGTTCGCCCAGCATCCGCTCGGCGTCCGCGGCGACCTCCCTGCCCCGTGACATCAGATTGACGGGCAGCAGTGCCACGTCGGCGAGCAGGAAGTCCGCGAGGTCCACGGTGAATTCGCGCCCGGCGGTGTAGCCGACCAGCGCGACACGCCCGCGTGGACGGACGAGCCCGAGCGCGTCCCGCAGCACCGGTCCGCCGACGGTGTCTATGAGCGCGTCGACCGGCCCGCCCACCGACTCCGGAGACAACTCGGCCGCCAGGACCGGCTTTCCGGGTGCCGGGACATGGTTCAGCTTGGCGGGACGGCCGACGACGCCGATCACCTCGGCTCCGGCCCGCGCCGCGACCTGCACGGTCAGCGCCCCGACCGCACCCGCGGCCCCTGTCACCAGAACGCGCTCCCCGGGCCGCACGGCCGCGACCGAGTGCACCGCCGCCCACGCCGTGCCCGCCGGTGAGAAGAAGCTGCACGCCAGCGCGGGGTCCGTGCCCTCGGGCACCGGGAGCACGGCCGAGTCGGGTACTACGGCGTGCTCGGCCCAACAGCCGTCCCGGCGCAGCCCCAGGCCCTTGCCGTTGATCCTTACGAGGCTGCCCTCGGCGTGCGTCTCCGAGACCAGGACGACTCCGCACGCGGTGGTGCCCGGTACCGCGGGCAGATCCGGGAGGATGCCGAACTTGCCGTCCACGACGTTCAGATCGAGGTGGCCGACCTGCGCCGCCCGTACCCGTACGAGGGTCTGGCCGGGCTCTCGTACGGGTACCGGCCGCTCCACCAGCCGGGGCAGCGTGCCGAACTCCTCGAGGACCAGGGCGCGCGATGTCTCGCTGTTCAAATCTTCACTCCGTATCGACGCAGGGCCCGGGAGGCGACGACGCGCAGCACGCGGTCGAAGACGAACCCGAGGATGCCCAAGGTGATGATCCCGACGAAGACCCAGTCGATGCGGCCGTAGTTGCGGGAGGTCCAGATCAGCGAGCCGAGCCCGACCTGGGCGGCGACGATCTCGGCGGAGACGATGGTCAGGAAGCTGTTGCCCATGGCGAGGCGAGCCCCGGTGACGATGTACGGCACGGTCGACGGCAGCACGATCCCCTGCAGGATCTGCCGGCGGCTCGCGCCCAGACTCGCCGCCGCGCGCAGTTTCGACTCGCTCACGGCCATCACGCCGGCGCTCGTGTTGAGCGTGACGATGAAGACCGCCGTGTAGAAAATCAGCACGACCTTCGACGACTCGCCGATGCCCAGCCACACCACCGCCAGTGTCACGAACGCGACCGGCGGAATGAAGCGGAAGAACTCGATGTAGGGCTCGAGGAGTTGGCGTACGAGCTTGATCTGCCCGATGAGCAGGCCGACCGGTACGCCCACGAGCAGACCGAGTCCCCAGCCGATCAGGATGCGGCGGCTGGAGGCGATGACCGAGTTGGTGAGCGTTCCGTCGCCCGAGAGTTCGCCCGCCGCGTCCAGGGTCGCGCTCGGGGAGGCGACCAGGGAAGCGCCGTACTGCATCGCCAGCAGCTGCCAGACCCCGATGCCGACGAGGACCGACACCACGGACAGGAGGATCCCGCGCAGTCCTCGCGCGGCGTCCCGCAACGCACGCCGCTCGCCCCGGGGCTCGGCGGCCGGTTTCGCCGTGACGACCGTCATGCGTCCACCTCCGCGTCGAGGCCCTGGTCGCGCAGGGCCTTGCGTACCTCTTCGCCGATGTCGTCCCGCAGGGCGCGGCGCAGTTCGAGGGCCGCGGGGTCGGTCTCGTCGCGCGGCCTGGGCAGGTCGACGGGGTAGACGGACTTGACCGACGCCGCCGGTCCTGCCGTCATGACGGCGACGCGGTCGGCCAGCAGGATCGCCTCGTCGATGTCGTGAGTGACGAAGACGACGGTGCAGCCCGAGGCCCGCCAGATACGCCCCATCTCCTCCTGCATCACCTGCCGGGTCTGTGCGTCGAGCGCGCCGAACGGTTCGTCCATCAGCACGACCCTCGGTTCGTTGGCCAGCACACGGGCGATCTGCACCCGCTGCCGCATGCCGCCGGACAGTTGGTCCGGGAACCGGTCGGCGCAGTGCCGCAGCCCGACCAGGGCGAGGTACTCGTCGGCCAACTTGGCCTGCTCGGCACGGGACTTGCCGCGCATACGCGGGCCGAACGCCACGTTCTGACGGACGGTCAGCCAGTCGAAGAGGGCCTCGCTGCTCTGGAAGACCATGCCGAGGTCGGGATCGGGGCCGCCGATCGCGACGCCGTCGACGGTGAGGCCGCCCCGGTGCGGCCGTACGAACCCGGCCAGCGCGGACAGCAGAGTGGACTTGCCGCAGCCGCTCGGACCGAGCAGACAGAGGAATTCACCGGCGGCGATGTCCAGTGAGATGCCGCGTACGGCGTGGAAGGAGCCGAACCGGATGTCCACTCCGTCTACGGACACGGCCGCGCCGCGGCTTCCGTTGACGGCTGACGCGCCGGACGGCGGCCGGTCGGCCTCGATGGCCTTCGTCATCACGATCCCTTCGTCTGTTGGGTGAACCAGCCGCGCAGCACGGCACGCGCCACGTCGGGCGGGGTCTTGGCCTTGCCGGTGTCCACGTAGAACTTGGCGGTGGCGGTGTAGCTCTTGAGGTCCTGTGCGGTGATGTCGCGTACGCCGAAGTCGATCTCCTCGATCGCCGTCAGGGTCTGGGCGGTGGGAATCTTCGCGGCCTTCTGGGTGGCGCTCGCCGCTCCCTCCGGGTCCGACTCGGTGAGCCGTGCCGCTTCCTGGAGCGCCTGCGCGATCTTGACGGCCGTGGTCTTGTTGGTGCTCAGCCACTTGTTGTCCGTGATGAGCCAGTGGGCGTAGGACAGACCGTAGTCGCCGGTCGTTTCCAGAACCTTTCCGCCCAGCTCGGTGCCCTTGGCCGGCCAGGGTTCCCACAGGACGTAGGCGTCGACGTCGCCTTTCTGGAGCAGCGCCGGGATTTCCGGCGGGTCTGCCGTGACGAACTCGGCCGAGTTGGTGTCGATGTCCTTCGACTCCAGGAAGCGGGTCGCCGCGAGTTCCGAGAGCCCCGGTACGACGGCCATCTTCCGGATCTGCGAGGGTTCGGCGACGTCGGGGCCGAGGACAACCTTGAGGTAGCGGCCGGATTCCTCGTACACCAGAAGCGACCGCAGACCCGAGTTCTGCTGGAGCATGCCGATGGTGGTGGTGTCCGAGTTCCCGGCCAGCTGTACCTGGCCGCCTGCCAGGGCGTCGACGCCTTCGCCGCCCCGCCCGAACTGGACGAGCTCGACGTCGAGACCGTGCTCGGCCCACAGCCCCTGCTCGTCGGCGAGGAAGAAGGGCGCGAAGGAGGGGTCGATGCCGACGGCGATCTTGACCGTGGGGCCGGTGGCCGCGCCTGCGCCGGAACCGCCGGCGGAATCGGTGGTGGCCGCGCTGCACGCGGTCAGGAACATCAAGGTGGAGAGTGCGGCGACACCCGTGAAGGGGTGTCTCCTGATGACCCGTTTCTGCATGAGTGCCTCGGTGGGTTGGCGGGAGACCGCCGGTTCCGGCTGGTCCTCGGGGTGCGCCGTGGAGTTGGCGAACCGTAGAACGCGGAGCGGCAACCGGGCATGGATCGCGGTCCGCTGAGCGGGACAGTCACGGGGCCAACTCGGCCACACAACGGCGCGATCGGCTGAAAAATGCTTGGCCCGGCGGCCGGGTACTCACGTAGGGTCGTTGTCATGGGAACTCTGTGATCGCCCCGCGCACGACCGCGTAGAGCTCTGCTCCGCCGTCGTAGCGCTCATTCGTCCTCACGAATCCGTTCTGTCGGCATGGCCGGGAACAGGGGCTTATCCATGCGTGCGTCACATTTCTCACCCTCCGTACATTCCTCACAGCTTTCCCTGCACGGCGTCACCAAGCGATACGGCGACCGCACCGTGCTCGACCAGGTCTCCTTCAGCCTCGCCCCCGGTGAGAAGGCCGGTGTCGTCGGTGACAACGGGGCCGGGAAGTCCACGCTGCTCCGTCTCCTCGCCGGCGAGGAGCGGCCCGACGCGGGTGAGATGACCGTGGCCGCGCCCGGCGGGACCGGATACCTCGCCCAGACGCTCAACCTCCCTGCGCAGGCCGGCGTCCAGGACGCCGTCGATCTGGCGCTGGCGGAGCTGCGTGCGCTCGAGGCGGTGCTGCGGCGGGCCGAGGCCGCGCTGGCCGAGGCGCCCGAGGGTGCGGCGCTGGAGGATGCACTCGCCGCGTACGCGCGGCTGACCGAGCAGTACGAGGCTCGCGACGGTTACGGCGCCGACGCCCGCGTGGATGCCGCGCTGCACGGGCTCGGTCTGCCGGGGCTGCCTCGGGACCGGCGGCTGGGGACGCTCTCCGGCGGTGAGCGGTCGCGGCTGGCGCTGGCCGCGACGCTGGCCTCCCGGCCGGAGCTGCTGCTGCTCGACGAGCCGACCAACGACCTCGACGACCGGGCTGTCGGCTGGCTGGAGGAGCATCTGCGAACCCATCGCGGCACCGTCGTCGCCGTCACCCACGACAGGGTGTTCCTGGAACGGATCACCACCACGATCCTGGAGGTCGACGGCGGCCGCGTCTCCCGGCACGGCAACGGCTATGCCGGTTACCGTGCCGCCAAGGCCGCCGAACGCCGACGGCGGCAGCAGCAGTACGAAGATTGGCGTGCCGAACTCGACCGCAGCCGTCGGCTGGCCGAGGCAGGCGTCGCCCGTCTGGACGGCATCCCGCGCAAGATGCCTCTGGCCTGCTTCGGGCACGGCGGGTTCCGGGCGCGCGGGCGGGCGCACGGCGCGATGAGCCGTATCCGCAACGCCAAGGAGCGCGTCGAGCGGCTCACCGCGAACCCGGTGACGTCGCCGCCGGACCCGCTGTCCTTCATGGGCCGTATCGCCACCGCGGGCGGGCAGGGCGGGGCGTCGGCCGCGGAGCTCGACGGTGTGGTCGTGGAGGGGCGGCTGTGCCTGCCGGAGTTGCGACTCGATCCGGCCGAGCGGCTGTTGGTCACCGGCCCCAACGGCGCAGGCAAAAGCACCCTGCTGCGAGTCCTGGCCGGGGAACTGCTGCCGGACGCAGGCGCGGTAAGAATTCCCGGGCGAGTGGGGCACCTGCGGCAGGAGGAGTCGCCGTGGGCGCCGGAACTGACCGTGCTGGAGGCGTTCGCCCAAGGACGCACGGGTGACCGGGACGAGCACGCCGACCGGCTGCTGTCACTCGGTCTGTTCGACCCGGGGGCGTTGCGGCTGCGCGTCGGGGAGCTGTCGTACGGGCAGCGGCGCCGGATCGAGCTGGCCCGGCTGGTCAGTGAGCCGGTGGACCTGCTCCTGCTGGACGAGCCCACGAACCACCTCTCGCCGGCGCTCGTGGAGGAACTGGAGGAAGCGCTGGCCGGCTACGCGGGCGCGCTGGTGATGGTCACCCACGACCGTCGAATACGGGCGCGGTTCACCGGCTCCCGGCTGGAACTGCGCGAGGGAGCCGTCGCCGTCGGGCGCTGAACGAGTGAGTGGTCGGCGTCCCAAAGCCGAAGAGGGCGCTGTCAACCGCAGCGCCCTCTTCGGCTTTGGGCTTGCCCCCTGAACGGCTAGCAATAGCAGCCCGTCCGTCCGGCGTCTGAAGGCGATGCCGTTCAGGCCGATAGCGGGGGTCTGGGGGCGCAGCCCCCATCGGGGTGCAGGGGCAGAGCCCCTGGCGGTACTTGGGGCGGAGCCCCAGAAGGATGGGACGGGTAGGGGCGGCGGGGGCGAAAACCACAGCAGGCCGCCCGCCGCCGAGACGGGTCGCGGTCTGCTCAGCGGAACGAGTCCGTAGGCGGATCCGATGCGCCCCCTGATGCTCAATGCCATGTTCCGACGGCACCAGGAGGTCACGCACGATGACGACGGGTGAGGGAGCGCTCGACTCCAAGGGCGCCGGCCGAGGAGGCCGCAGACCGGCCGGCCGGCAAGGCCGGCAGCCCGGCCGCCAGGACTGGTCGTCCTGGCCCCACTACGACGACGCGGCGGCCGGCTTCCGCGGCTACTGGTATCCGGTCACCTGGTCCAGCCACATCACCGGCAAACCGCTCCCGTTCACGATCTGCGGCGAGAAGGTCACGCTGATCCGCGACGGCGGCACGGCATACGCGTTGCACAACCGCTGCCCCCACCGCGGTGTGCCACTGTCCGAGGGCAACCAGCAGTTCCCCGGCACGGTCAGTTGCCCGTACCACGGCTGGACGTTCGACCTGCCCACCGGCAAGCTGTGCGCGGTCATCACCGACGGCCCCGACTGCCGGCTGACCGGCAAGGTCGAGGTGAAGACGTACCCCGTCGAGGAACGCCTCGGCATGGTGTGGGTGTACATCCCCGTCGCCGACGAGGAGCCGCCCCCGATCGACGAGCAGCTTCCCGAGGAGCTCGTCTCCAACGGCTTCGTCATGGGCGGCCGCATCGAACCCCGCGGTGGCAACTGGCGGTTCGCCTGCGAGAACGGCTTCGACGAGGGCCACGCCAAGTACCTGCACCGCACGGCTCTCTGGCGGCTGTTCAAGCCGATGCCGACCTGGAACATCACGAGGATCGTGCCCAAGGGCCGCTGGATCTTCCGGGTGCAGGACGAGGTCCACTGGGATGCCGACTTCCCGGGCGTCGGCCGCTGGTCCAACAAGCGCTGGTGGAAGCTCCAGCCGCCCAAGGAGACCTTCAACATCGGCAACACCGGCAAGGCGGACAAGATCAACCCGACGATCGAGGCCCAGGAGTTCCCCGGCTTCGCGTCCCTGTCGATGCCGGGCGTGCTGCGCATCGCCTACCCCAACTTCATCCACTACGAGTTCTACGTCCCGGTCGACGCGGACAACCACCGCTACGTCGGGGTGATGGTCAACTTCACCGAGGGCTGGCAGACGCTGGGCTTCTACGCCAAGTACCTGGGCGCCATCCGCTGGCTGTTCCACGGCCAGTTCTCCGGCCAGGACGCCTGGATGGTCGACGTCACCGACGCACCCCCGGAGAAGCTCTACCGCCCCGACATCTCGCTGACCGCCTGGCGGAACCTCAGCGAGGAGGAGTACGGCAAGAGGCTCGCCGCGGTGGGCGTCGCCGGACCCGTCAACGAAAAGGCCGCCGGACCCGTCGACGAGCAGAAGGGATGATCATGGGCCGTACCCTGCTCACCCTGCTGGCCGGAGCCGCGATCGCCATCGCGTTCCCCCTGGCCAAGAGGCGCTTCGAGCGCTCCACGATGACCCAGGTCCACAGGATCAACCAATGACCGGCGGTCAGCCGACGGGCCTGGCCGGGCTCGACGACCGACGCAGCGCCTGGGTCCTGGAGGCCTGGCGGTACGTCACCCAGGACCGGCTGCGCGATCTGATCACCGGGCTCGTCGACATCCCGAGCCCGACAGGCGACGAGGGCCCACTCGCCGCGCACATCGCGGACACACTGAAAGCCGCAGGATGCCACGCCACAGTCCAGCCCCTCGACGACCGCCAGGCCAACGCCTGGTCACGGCTCGACGGCGACGGCACCGGCCCCGACCTCATGCTCTACGCGCCCATCGACACCCTGACCGTGGGGGAGGAGAGCGAGGATCTCCCCTGGATCGGCCCGGAGTTGCGCGACGACATGCGCCCGCAGGCCACCGTCTACGACGACCTGGTCGTCGGCCTCGGGGCCTCCAACCCCAAGGGCCACGCCGCCTGCGTGATGATGGCCGTCGAGGCGATCGCCGCCGCCGGGACCCCGCTCACCGGAGATCTGGTCGCCGCGTTCGGGGCGGGCGGCATGCCCACCAACGCCCGGCCGGTGGGCACCCGGCACAACACCGGGCAGGGCGTGGGCTGTTCGTACCTCCTCGAGCAGGGCGTGTGGACCGACTACGCGCTCATCGCCAAGCCAGGCTGGACGGTCTCCTGGGACGAGGTCGGCCTCGCCTGGTTCGAGGTCACCGTCCGCGGCACGCACACCTATGTGGGCTCGCGTCACCGCCTTCCGTACGACAACGCCATCGCCCGCGCCGGCGAGGTTGCCCGGCACCTGGAGGAGTGGTTCGTCGAATACGCCGACCGCCACACGGACGGCACCGTCGCACCGCAGGGCATCGTCTCCTCCGTGCGCGGCGGCTGGCCCCGCATGGCGGCGGTCACCCCGGCTGCCTGCACCCTCAGGGTGGACCTGCGCATCAGCCCCGACACGACCCCGATGCAGGCCAAGCGGGAGTTCGCAGCCGCGTTGGAGGCCATCCGGGACAAGGTTCCCGGACTCGACGTCACCGCCGAGATGATCCTGGCGATCCCCGGAACGCGCACCGATCCGGGCAGCTGGGTCTTCCGCAGTGCGGCGGCCGGCTGGGAGGCCTTCGAGGGACGCGAACACGAGGTGATCCGCGGCAACAGCGGCGCCACCGACGCCAACATCCTGCGCGGCCGTGGCATCCCCACCGTGCGGGTCGGCATGCCGAAGGTCCCGGAAGACGAGGCGCCCTTCGAGATCGACTTCGCCCGGGGGATGAACACCGTCTCCGTACGGGCCATGGAGAAGCTGACGCGTCATCTGGTCCGTACGGCCGTCGACACCGTCACCCGCTCCCGCGCCGAACTGGCCGAACTGAACGAGATGGAAGGAGAGCCGGCATGACCGAGATCGTCCTCGGGGTGGGTGCCTCGCACAGCACGCTGATGAACACCCACTGGGAGGAGACCTTCCACAAGGACCGCGCCGAACGGTTCCGTGACGCACTGCGCTCGGCGCGCGACGAACTCGCCGCGGTCCGCCCCGACACGGTGATCCTGGTCGGCTCCAACCACTTCCGGGGCTTCTGGCTGGACCTCATCCCCAGCTTCACGATCGGCGTGGGGGAGTGCATCGCCAGCGGAGAGTCCGGCACTCCCAAGGGCTCGCAGCCGGTGGATGTGCCGCTGGCCCGGTACATCGCCAACTCCCTTGTGGAAGGCGGACGTTTCGACGTCGCCTTCTCCGCCCGCCTCCAGATCGACCACGGCCAGTCGCACGCGATCCAGTACCTTCTCGACGGCCTGGAAGTGGAGATCGTGCCGCTCGTCGTGAACGTCTTCGCGCCTCCGTTGCCGACCCTTGACCGCTGCGAGCAGCTGGGCCGGGCCATCCGGGACGCCGTGCTCGCGTTCCCCGAGGGCCGCCGCGTCGCCGTCATCGGCTCCGGCGGACTCTCGCACCGGCTGCCCTGGCCGGACTGGCGCCATCCGCAGGGCGACGACGAGGAGTTCATGGTCGGCGCCTGGCTGAACGGCCGGGACGACTGGCAGGACTACGACGCCCGGCGCCGCGAGATCATCCGGGCCGCCGAGGCGGCGCTCAACCCGGAGTTCGACGACGAGTTCCTGTCCCTGGTGGAGCGCGGCCAGACGCACCGCATCACCGAGTACACCACCGAGACGCTGGAGAAGACGGCGGGAAACGGAGCGCAGGAGCTGCGCACCTGGCTGCTCACGGCGGCCCTGCTCGACCACGCACCCGCGCGCCGACTGGCGTACGAGCCCATGCCCGAGTGGCTCACCGGCATGGCCGTCGCCGTCCTCGACCCCGCACGCACCACCCAGGAAAGGCAGCCATGAGCATCTGGACCGAACTGTCGGGCATCGACTACCGGCACGCATACGTCGACGCCGGCGGCATCAAGACCCGCGCGCTGCAGGCGGGCCCCGAGGACGGCGAGCACGTGGTGTTCCTGCACGGCACGACCGGCCACCTGGAGGCGTTCGTACGGAACATCCCGGCGCACGCCGAGCGCTACCGCTGCCACGCCGTCGACATGCTGGGCCACGGATACACCGGCAAGCCGGACCGCCCCGGTGAAATCCCTGCCTACGTCGAGCACGTGATGGCCTACCTCGACGCTGTGGGTGCCGAACGCGTCCACCTGGTCGGCGAGTCGCTGGGCGGATGGGTCTCGTCCTGGGCGGCGAGCGAGTACCCCGACCGGGTCGCCTCCCTGCAACTGCTGTGCATGGGCGGTACGAAGGTCAACCCGACGGTGATGGAGCGGCTGAAGACCTCGACGCGGGCCGCCGCACTGGAGGACGACATCTCCCTCACCCGGGACCGGCTGCGCCTGCTGTGGGCCGAGTGGGACGAGGACCTCGGCGACGAGCTGACACAGGTGCGGTACGAGATCTACCACCAGCCCGAATTCCAGCGGAACCTGCACAACCTGCTGGCCCTTCAGGAGGTCGAGACCCGCGAACGCAACCTGCTCCGGCCGGACCGTATGGCCAGGATCAAGGCTCCCACCCTCGTGGTGTGGGCCAACAAGAACCCGTTCGGGGACGTCCCGGAGGCCGAAGCCATCGCCGCCGCCATCCCCGGCGCACGTCTGGAGATCTTCAACGAGTGCGGGCACTGGCCGCAGCACGAGAAGGCCGACCTCTACAACCCGCTCAGCCTGGCGTTCCTCGCCGAGGCGCGATAGCGGACCCGGGCGGGCCCCCTCCGGCGCCGGGCGCGCCGTCCCGTCCCGCGTTCGCGGTCACCGCGAATTAACAGCCCGGCTCATAGCCATGATCAAGGCAGTCATGGTTCCGTGGAGGGCCAGTTCCAGCCACGTACGCACCGCGTTCTCCGGAAGGCAACGGATTGATCGGGAGGTTCTCCCCATGACCGTCACCTCGGTCGGCCACACCGGCGTCGGACCCGTCGGATCCGCGATTCCTCGCCCTGATCCCGCTCCTGCTCCTTGCCCCGACCCGATGAACTCCGTTCTGGGCAAGGTCAGACCCATTCTGGAGGCGTTCACCGCCGAGGACAGCGCTCTCTCGCTGGCCGAGCTGGTGCGCCGCACCGGGGTGGCCAAGGCGACCGTGCACCGGCTCGCCCAGGAGCTGGTCGTCTGGGGGCTGCTGGAGCGGGCGGGCTGCGATTACCGGCTCGGCCTGCGCCTGTTCGAGATCGGCCAGCGGGTGCACCGGCAGCGGATCCTGCGCGAGGTGGCACAGCCGTACATGGAGGACCTGCTGCTGGCCACGCAGGAGACGATCCACTTCGCCATCCACGACAGCCTCGACGTGGTGTACCTGGAGAAGATCCTGCCGCACCGCGGGCTGAACGAGGAGTCCCGGGTGGCGGGCCGGCTGCCGCTGTACTGCACGGCCACCGGCAAGGCGATCCTGGCCTTCTCCCCGCCCACCCTCTTCGCCGATGTGGTCAGGAACGGGCTGAAACCGTTCACCCGCCACACGGTCACCTCGCCGGGCCGGCTGCGGACCCAGCTGGAGCGGATCCGGGCGGAGGGCATCGCGGTCGAGGCCGAGGAGATCCGCCTGGGCTACACGAGCATGGCCGTACCGGTCTTCGGCAGCCAGTCCACGCTCGTCGGCGCGCTGTCCATCACCGGGCCCACCTACCGCATGGACCCGTCCGGGCACGCCACCGCGCTGCGCACCGCGGCCCTGGGAATCAGCCGGTCGCTGCGGTGACCGCGCTACTGGACGAGGTGCTCTCCCGGGCCCGGAAGCTGATCGGGGCGTGGGAGAGCGAGGACTGCGGCTTGCTGAGCGTGAAGGACTTCTGCCGGTACGCCGCCGCACTCAACGACATGGGCTACGTCCGCCGGGCCCGCGCCCAGGAGGCGGCCGGTGAGCAGGTCGTCGCCCCCGCCCTGTTCCTGGCCGGGACGCTGAGCTGGGAGGACGGCCCGGCCGAGGACGAACTGCGCCCGGACGGGCTGGCCGTACGGGAGTCGCCCTGCACCCAGGGCCTGCCGGTACGACAGGTGCACGGCGGGCAGTCGGTCCGACTGGGCCGCCCACTGGTCGCGGGCACCCGCGTCACCGCCGCGCGCGCGGTCACCTCGGCCGACCAACGGCGCGGCAGGTCGGGCGAGTTCGTGCTGCTCGGTGTCACCACCCGCTTCACCGCTGAGGACGGAGAGGACCTTATGACCGTGGACGAGACGATCGTCGTCCTGGACGGCGTGCTGGAGGGCCTCCCGGGCGCGAAGAGCGCCGAGAAGGGCGATGAGCAGAGCGGTGCCGCCGCATGACGCCGGCCCTCGTCGCCGGGCAGGTCTGCCCGCCGCGCGTGTACGCGCACAGCAGGGTGCAGCTGTTCCGGTTCGGCGCAGTGTCGTGGAACTCCCATCGCATCCACTACGACGCCGAGTTCGCCGCCTCGGAGGGCTTCCCGGACGTGGTCGTCCAGTCCACCCTGCACGGCGAGACGCTCAGCCGGTATGCGCTGGAGTGGGCCGGGCCGGAAGCCCGCCTGGAGTCCGTGAGCTGGCGCAACCGGGCGACCGCCGTGGCCGGCGAGAAGCTCACCTGGACCGCGACGGTGCGCACGACCGAGCCCTGCGACGAGGGAGTGAGGGTGACGCTCGACGTCTCCGTCCTCAAGGACGGCGGCACTCCCTGCGTCACAGGGCACGTCGGACTCACTTGGCGTTCTGCTCGTACCAGCCCTTCAGCAGAGAGGTCCCGAGGTCCGGCGACTTCTTGATCAGCTTCTGGGCGATGAGGAAGTCGACGATCTTCTTCGACTCGGCGACATCCGTGTCGTTGATGCCGCGGGCGGCGAAGGTGATCTCCGGCAGTACCTTCTTCGTCTGCGCCACGGGGAGTTTGACCTGCTGGTTGGAGGCCTTCGCCGCGGCGTCGACGTCGTCGGTGACGAGCTTGTCCGCGGCGGCCACCACCTTGAAGATCTTGCCGGCGGCCTCTTCGTTGTCCTTGAGCCAGCTCTGGTCGGCCAGCAGCCACTGCTTGTACGTCACCCCGAAGTCACCGATGCGCCCGGCGATGTGACCGCCCTCCGCGTCGCCCTTCGCGGCCCACGGTTCGAACAGGACGTACGCGTCGATCGAGCCCTGCTGCAGCATGCCCGGGATCTCCGGCGGCGAACTCTGCGGGATCTTCACCGACTTCGGATCGATTCCGTTGTGCCGCAGATACTGGTGCGTCGCATACAGGCCGAGCCCGCCGATCGACGCCATGGTCTTGATCTGCTTCGGGGAGTCGATGCCGTCGCGCAGGACGACCTTGAGGTAGCGGTCGGAGGACTGGAAGACGCCGAGAGCCCGCAGATCGGGATTGCTGACCATCAGCGGCAGGGCGGTGGAGTCGGCGTTGGCCGCGATCTGCGCCGTGCCCGCGGACACCGCCTCGGAGGCCGCCGGACCGCCCTCGGTCTTCACCAACTCGACGTTGACGCCCGCCTTCTTGAACATGCCGCGCTCCATGGCCAGATAGAACGGGGCGTACGAGGCGTCGACACCGAGGGCGACGCGTACCGTCGGCTGCCCCGCCGACGACACCCCCGCCGAGTCCGTCGTACCTGCCGTGCAGGCCGTGGTGAGGACCAGCGCCGCGCAGGCGGCGGTCATGGTGCTGAGCCTGATCCCGGATCGTGGTTTTCTGGCCGTGTACATGTGTGCCCTCCCATGGCGGGAAATCGTCGGACGCAGACCATCCCAGTGCCGCCCGGGCGGGCATAAGCGAAACGTCTTGCTCACCGGACCGAACTCATTGGGCGGGATCAGAGCCGTCCATACGCTCCCGGAGCATGAGCGTACTTTCCGACGTGCCGGTGAGCACGGAAGAGTCGCGCCGGATCGAGACCGACGTCCTGATCATCGGCGCCGGGCCCGCGGGCCTCTACGGCACCTACTACGCGGGCTTCCGCGGTCTCCGGGTGGCGGTCATGGACGTCCTGCCCCAGTGCGGCGGCCAGATCAGCGCGATGTACCCGGAAAAGCCCATCTTCGACATCGCCGGGTTCCCGTCGGTGCGCGGCCGCGACCTGGTCGACAACCTGGTCGCACAGGCCGAGCCGTACGGGCCCGTCTACCTTCTCGGCCATCGCGCGGTCGAGCTCTCCCACGACGCGGACGGACGTCCCGTCGTACGCAGCGACCAGGGGACCACGGTCCACGCCGGAGCCGTCGTCATCACCGGGGGAGTGGGGACGTTCACCCCCAGACCCCTCCCGGCGGGCGACGCCTACCTCGGCCGTGGCCAGGTCTACTTCGTACCGGACCCCGCCGACCACGCCGGCCACGACGTGGTGGTCGTCGGCGGCGGCGACAGCGCCTTCGACTGGGCGGCGATGCTCGCCCCCCTCGCCCGGTCCGTCAAGCTCGTCCACCGCACCAGCCGGTTCCGCGCCCATGGCGCGACGGTGGAGAAGGTCCGCGCCCTCGGCATCGAGATCATCACCGACTCCGAGGTGAGCGCGCTGCACGGCTCCACGCTCCTGGAGCAGGCGGAGATCCGGCACCGCGTCGACAAGAGCACCCGCCTCCTGAAGGCACAGACCGTCGTCGCGGCCCTCGGCTTCACGGCCGACCTCGGCCCGCTCAAGGACTGGGGCCTGACCCTCCAAGCCCGGCACATCGCCGTGGACACCCGGATGGCCACGAACATCCCCCGCGTGTTCGCCGCGGGCGACATCACCGACTACCCGGGCAAGGTGCGCCTCATCGCCGTCGGCTTCGGCGAGGTCGCCACCGCTGTGAACAACGCCGCCACCGTCATCGACCCGGAGGCCCAGCTGTTCCCCGGGCATTCCACCGAGAAGGAGAACTGAGATGACGTACGTCATCGGGTCGGCCTGTGTCGACATCATGGACCGGTCCTGCGTCGAGGAATGCCCCGTCGACTGCATCTACGAAGGCGCCCGCAAGCTCTACATCAACCCGACGGAGTGCATCGACTGCGGAGCCTGCGAGGTCGCCTGCCCCGAGCAGGCGATCACCGTCGACCGGCGCGCCGAGCCCGAACACCGCGAGGACAACAAGCAGTTCTTCGAGGTGGTGCTGCCCGGCCGGGCGGAGCCGCTGGGGACACCGGGCGGTGCGAGCGGGGTGGGTCCCGTCGACGCCGAGTCGCCTCTGCTGTCCAAGTCGTCCGGGGCGAGCTCATGACCGCCCCCGAGGTGATCAAGGCCGCGGACACTCTTGTCGAAGCGGGTCGCACGGGTACGGCCTGCCCGCCGGTGCGTTCACTCCTCGCCGAGGGCGATGTCGAGACCGCGTACGCCGTGCAGCGGGTGAACGTCGAGCGTGGCGTGGCCGCCGGGCGGCGCGTCGTGGGCCGGAAGATCGGGCTGACGTCACCGGCCGTGCAGGCCCAACTGGGCGTGGACCAGCCGGACTTCGGGGCACTGTTCGCGGACATGGCGGTCCCGGAGGGCGGCCGGGTGGCGGCTGGGCGGCTGCTGCAGCCGAAAGTGGAGGCGGAGGTTGCCCTGGTCCTGGGCGCGGATCTGCCGCACCGCGAGTGCACGGTGGCCGATGTGCTGCGGGCGACCGACTTCGCGCTTCCCGCGCTGGAGATCGTGGACAGCCGCATCGCCGACTGGGACATCAGCCTCGTGGACACCGTCGCGGACAACGCCTCCAGCGGCCTGTTCGTGCTCGGCGGTACGCCGGTGCCGCTGATGGGCCTGGATCTGCGCGGCGTGCGGATGACGATGACCCGCGGCGGTGAGCCGGTCTCCGAGGGAACCGGTGCCGACTGCCTCGGCGGCCCGCTGAACGCGGCCGTCTGGCTGGCCTCGACGCTGGCGGGCATGGGGGATCCGCTGCGGGCCGGGGATGTGGTGCTGACCGGGGCGCTGGGGCCGATGGCCGTGGCGACGCCCGGAGATCGGTTCGAGGCGCGTATCAGTCAACTGGGCCGGGTGGCGGTCGAGTTCGCGAGGGAGGGAGACAGGTCGTGAGTATCCGCACCAAGGTGGCCGTGATCGGCTCGGGCAACATCGGCACCGACCTCATGATCAAGGTGCTGCGGCTGTCGGAGAGCCTGGAGATGGCGGCGATGGCCGGTATCGACCCGGACTCCGACGGCTTGGCGCGCGCCCGCCGCCTGAAGGTCGCCACCACCCACGAGGGCGTGGACGGGCTGGTCACCATGGACGAGTTCGCAGACGTGCAGATCGTCTTCGACGCCACCTCGGCCGGTGCCCACCGCCGCCATGACGAGGTGCTGCGCGGTCTCGGACGCACGGTGGTCGACCTGACCCCGGCCGCCCTCGGCCCGTACGTGGTGCCGCCGGTCAACGCAGACGCCCACCTGGACAGCCCGAACGTCAACATGGTCACCTGCGGCGGGCAGGCCACCATCCCGATCGTGGCCGCGGTCTCGGCCGTCACCCCCGTGCACTACGGGGAGATCGTCGCCTCCATCGCCTCCCGCTCGGCGGGGCCGGGCACGCGGGCGAACATCGACGAGTTCACCGAGACCACCGCGTCCGCGATCGAGAAGGTGGGTGGCGCGGCCCGCGGCAAGGCGATCATCGTCCTCAACCCCGCCGAACCACCGCTGATCATGCGGGACACGGTGCACTGTCTTGTCTCCGAGTGCGACGAGGAAGCCGTCACCGCTTCCGTCGAGGCCATGGTCGGGCGGGTCCAGGCATACGTGCCCGGCTACCGGCTCAAGCAGAAGGTGCAGTTCGAGAGGGTCGCCGCCGACGACCCGCTGCGCACGCTGGTGCCGGCCGGCACCGCACCGCTGAAGGTCTCGGTGTTCCTGGAGGTGGAGGGCGCCGCCCACTACCTGCCCGCCTACGCCGGCAACCTCGACATCATGACCTCGGCCGCGCTGCGCACCGCGGAACGCCTGGCCGCCCACCGCACCCGTGAGGTGACCGCCCGATGACCCCGGCCCTGTACCTCCAGGACGTGACGCTGCGGGACGGCATGCACGCCATCCGGCACCGCTACACCGTCGACCAGGCCCGCACCATCGCCACCGCCCTGGACACCGCCGGCGTCGCCGCGATCGAGATCGCGCACGGCGACGGCCTCGCGGGCTCCAGCATCACCTACGGCGTCGGAGCCCACACCGACTGGGAATGGATCGAAGCGGTCACCGACGCGGTACGGCAGGCGACTCCGACCACCTTGCTGCTGCCCGGCATCGGCACCGTCCACGACCTCAAACAAGCCCACGCCCTCGGCATCCGCTCCGTCCGCATCGCCACGCACTGCACCGAGGCCGACATCGCCGCCCAACACATCGCCGCCGCACGGGAGTTGGGCATGGATGTGGCCGGGTTCCTGATGATGTCCCACATGGCGGAGCCCGCCGAACTCGCCCGCCAGGCGAAGCTGATGGAGTCCTACGGCGCGCACTGCGTATACGTCACCGACTCCGGCGGCCGGCTCACCATGGACGGCGTACGGGACCGCTTCCGCGCCTACCGCGACGTCCTCGACCCCGGCACCGAACTCGGCATCCACGCCCACCACAACCTGGCCCTGGGGGTGGCCAACAGCGTGGTCGCCGTCGAGCACGGCTGCACCCGCGTCGACGCCTCGCTGGCCGGGCAGGGCGCCGGCGCCGGAAACTGCCCGCTGGAGGCGTTCATCGCGGTCGCCGACCTGATGGGCTGGCAGCACGGCTGCGAACTGTTCCCGCTGATGGATGCCGCCGACGACCTCGTACGCCCCCTCCAGGACCGCCCCGTTCGCGTCGACCGCGAAACCCTCAGCCTCGGCTATGCCGGGGTGTACTCCAGCTTCCTGCGCCACGCCGAGAGCGCCGCCGCCCGCTACGGCCTGGACACCCGCGCCATCCTCGTGGAGGTCGGACGCCGCGGAATGGTCGGCGGCCAGGAAGACATGATCACCGACATCGCCCTCGACCTGGCGGCAACTGGGGAGCGGGCGTGAGTGCACGGATCCCGCTGCGTATCGGGATCCGCGTCCCGCCCTGCGACCGCGCGGACCGCGTCGTCGAGACCGTACGACGAGCGGAGCAACTCGGTTTCGACGACGTCTGGTTCCCGGACTCCCAGCTGCTGTGGCGGGACGTCTTCACCACCCTGACCGCCGCCGCCCTGGGCACCGAGCAGATCGGCCTCGGCACAGCGGTGACCAACCTGGCGACCCGCCACCCGGCCGTCGTCGCGTCAGCGGCCCGCAGCGTCGCCGAACTCGCCCCCGGCCCCTTCACGCTCGGCCTGGGCGTGGGCAACAGCTCGGTCGGTCCCATCGGCCTGCGCCAGACCACCTCGGCGGCGATGCGCGAGGGACTCGGCATGCTGCGAACGCTCCTGGACGGCAACGAATGGGACTTCGAGGGCAGGGTCCGCTCCCGACTGCGTGATCCGCAGCCCCAAGTACCCCTGCACCTGGCCGCGAGCGGACCGAAGAACCTGCGGCTCGCCGGTGAGATCGCCGACGGCGTGATCCTCCTCAGCGGTGTCTCGCCGAGGACGTTGAACGGCGCCACCGCCCGCGTACGGGAGGGCGCCGAGGCCGCCGGCCGGAACGCCGACGACATCCCTCTGACCGTCTCCGCGTTCTGCGCGGTGACCGACGACATCGAGGCCGAAGCCCGGCTGCTCAAACCCATCTGCGCCTCGATCGCGCAGAACGGCGGAGCGCCCTTCCTCGCCCTCGCCGGGATCGAGGTCGACGTACCCGCGAGGATCGAAGGCATCTACCCGGACCTCGTGCACGCGGAGGACTGGGACCGGGCCGTCGAGATCTGCTCGGCATGGATCAGCGACGAGAGCGCCCTCCAGTTCGCCCGGGAATTCTGCCTGTTCGGCACCGCCGAGCAGATCACCGAACGCCTCCGCGCCCTGCACACCACCGGAGTCACCGGGGTCTTCCTCCAGCACGTCGGCTCCTACGACCCGCCCACCGAACTGATCGAAGCCGTCGGCGCCTCGGTGCTGCCGGCGCTCTCCCGTCCCGCCTCCCCTCCCACTCCAGCGAAGGCAGGTCACCGATGACGCCCACCCTGCGCAAGGGCTATGTGCCCAGCCCCTTCGGGCAGTTGCACTATGCCGAATGCGGCACCGGCGAGCCCGTACTGATGCTCCACCAGACCCCGCGCTCCTGGACCGAATACCTCGACGTACTGCCCCTGGTAGGCGCCGAACACCGGGCGATCGCCATGGACACCCTGGGCTTCGGCGCCTCCGCGAAACCCGAGGGGCAGCACTCGATCGAGCGGTTCGCGGACGCCGCCGACGCCCTGATCGAGGCGCTGGAGCTGGACCGCTTCCATCTCGTCGGGCACCACACGGGCGGGGTGATCGCGGTCGAACTCGCTGCCCGCCACCAGGACCGGGTCGCGAGCCTCCTGCTGTCCGCGACCTCCTTCGTCGACGAGGAGAAACGGCGTACGGCAGCCACGCGCAAACCAGTCGACCACGTCGACCCGAAACCCGACGGCTCGCACCTGCTGGAGCTGTGGAACCGGCGCCGAGGCTTCTACCAGGAAGGAGAGGAGGCCGCGCTCAACCGGTTCATGGTCGACGCGCTGACCGTCCTCGACCGGGTGGAGGAGGGCCACGAGGCGGTGCGGCGCTACGTGATGGACGAACGTCTGCCCCACATCACCGCCCGGACCCTCGCGGTCTGCGCCTCTGGCGACCACTACTCGCTGCCCTCCCTGGAGAAGTTCGCCGCCGCCCTCGGCTGCGAGACCCGTGTCCTGTCCGGCGGCCATGTCCCGGCCCTGGAACAACTGCCCGAGGAACTGTCGAAGGTCGTCCGGGAATGGGTGGCGGCGGCGTAACCCGGTCACTTGAGGCCGGGACACGGTCACTTGAGACCGATGTGCGCTCCCGGCCCGAGCGGCAGATCGAATCCGTAGAAGATTCCCAGGACCACAAGCCACAGCACCATGAACGGCACCACGAAGACGGCGAGCCGGGAGATCAGGGTGCCGAGCCTGGCCTCAGGCTCGTACTGGCGGAGCATGGCCAGGATGAGGAAGACGTACGGGTTCATCGGGGTGATGGCGCCCGTCGCGGAGTCGCCGATGCGGAAGGCCGCCTGGCTGAGCGCCGGGCTCATGCCCATCAGCATGAACGCGGGGACGAAGACGGGGCCGACGAGGGACCACAGGGCCGAGCCGGAGACGATGAAGAGGTTGAGGCAGGAGGCCAGCAGGACGAACACGACGATCGCCCAGAAGCCGGTCACTCCCATGGAGTTGAACAGCGCGGCGGCCTTCACCGCCAGCAGCACCCCGACGTTGGACCAGGTGAACAGCGCGATGACCTGCGCGGCCACGAACATCATGACGATGTAGCCGGACATGTTCTTCACCGAGTCGGTCACGGCGGTCACCGCGTCCTCGGTGCTGGTGACCTTCTTGACCGTGATGCCGTAGGTGAGTCCCGCCAGCAGGAAGGCCCCGAAGAGGACCGGGACGATGCCGCTGAGGAGCGGCGAGGGCACGAAGGCCCCGCCCTGACCGCGCAGCGGAGCGCCGGGCGGCAGCCACAGGGCGAGGACTCCGCCGAGGTAGAGCAGGACGACCAGACCGGTGTAGAGGAGACCTCGGCGCTGGACGGGCGTGAGGGCGAGGCTGCGCTGCTCGGGCTCGTCGGCGGAGGGCTCGTACGTGCCCAGCCGAGGCTCAAGGACGCGGCTGATCAGGAATCCGCCGAGCAGGGCGAGGACGATGCTGCTCGCCGCGGTGAAGAAGTAGTTGATCAGCAGATGGATGTCGAGTCCGTCGGCGGCAGGGAGCACCGAGGCCGCCTGCTGGGTGATCCCGACGTACAGGGCGTCGAGCGAGCCGATGGTGAAGCCGGCGGAGTACCCCGCCGTCACGCAGGCGAAGCCGCCGATGAGACCCGCGACGGGATGACGTCCGGCGCTCTTGAAGACCAGAGCGGCCAGCGGCGGCAGCACGATCGCGGCGACGTCGCTCATCATGTGCGCCTGGCTGGCGATGAGCGCCACCGCGTACGGCAGCACGGCCCGCGGCACCCGGGCCAGCGTGGCCCGCATCAGGGTCTCCAGCAAGCCCACCTTCTCCGCGAGCCCGACCACCATGATCAGGACCAGTACGGCACCGATCGGCGGGAAGGTCGCGAAGTTGGGGATCAGGTTCTCCACCAGCCAGCGCAGACCCTCGCCGGTGAACAGCCCGGCGATCGGCTTGGTGTCGTCGGTGCCGGGGACGTCGACGGAGACATCGGTCAGGGCGAGGGCGGTGGAGACGAGGCCCAGGATCACGAAGAGCGAGGCGAACAGGACGATCGGGTTGGGCAGGGCGTTGCCCGCCCGCTCGATCAGCGAGAGCACCCGGTCGAGGGCGCCGCGCCGCTCGGGGTCCGGGGATTTGCTGTCCGGCGTGGGGAGGCCGGTCAATGAGGAGGACATCAGGGCTGCCTTCCGGTCGGGGCCGCTGGGAGCAGGTCCTTGCGGATCACGCCGTCCTGGACGACGCAGACGATGTTGGCGGGATCGCCGAGGACGCCGATGTCCGTGAGCGGATCGCCGTCGCAGATGACGAGATCGGCGGTTCGGCCGGCCGTGAGCGTGCCCAACTGGTCGGCGACACCGAGGAGTTCCGCGGAGGTGCGGGTACCGGCGACGATGGCGGCCATCGGGTCCATGCCCAGGTCCACCAGATAGCTGAGCTCCATCAGGTTCACACCGTGCGGACCGACCGCGGCGTCGGTGCCCAGCGCGATCCGCGCGCCGTACCCGATGGCCCGGGCGATGTTCTCCTTGGTCAGCCCGGACCAGCGGACCTTCTTCTGGTAGTGGTAGTCCGGCATCGTGTCCTTGTTGATGCCTGCGTACACGGTGGACAGCGTCGGTACGACGAAGGTGCCGCGCTCGCCCGCCATCTCCAGGGCCCGCTCGTCCAGGCCGTAGCCGTGCTCGATGCTGGTGACACCGCCCCGGATGGCGTTGACGATGCCCGCGTTGCCCTGGGCGTGCGCGGCGACCGGCTTGCCCCCGTGCCGCCGGGCCTCGTCCACCACGGCCCGGATCTCCTCCTCCAGGAGGCCCTCGTCATCGGGCTGGTCGTACGGGCTGCCCATGCCGCCCGTGGCGCAGATCTTCACCAGGTCGGCGCCGTCCCGCAGGACACGGCGCACGGCGAGCCGGGCCGCGTCGGCCGTGTCCGCGATCTCCGACATGCCCGCGCTCAGATCGGTGCCGTCGGGCAGGCGTACGTCGGCATGGCCGCCGGTGTGGCTGATGATCCGTACGGCCGTGTGCAGGCGCGGGCCCACGATCCGGCCGGTCTCGACGGCCGTGCGGTAGCCCGCGGACAGACCGCCCACGTCACGGGCCGTGGTGATGCCCGCGTCGAGGGTCTGCCGCATCCGTGTGGCCGTGTCCAAGGTGACCAGAACGGGGTCGAGTTCGGCGCGCCGACCGGGCGGCGAGCCCTGCGCGTAGGCGAGATGGACGTGGCAGTCGAAGAACCCGGGCAGTACCGTGCGGCCCCCGGCGTCGATGGTCTGCGTCGGGGTGGTGTCCTCGGGCTCCGTCGCGGCGGGGCCGGCGTAGGTGATGGTTCCCTCTGCGTCGATGACAACGACCGCGTCGTCCACGGGAGTTGCCCCCGTGCCGTCGATGAGCCGGGCGTTGCGGACGCGCAGGGCGGTCCTTGTGGTCTCCTGCTTCGTGGCATCCGTCATGGTGGGCGGAATCACTCCTCCGGTCTCGGGAAACAAGCGAATGGAGTGTGGAATGCAGAAGAAAACGCCGTGTCACAGTGCAGCATTCGGCCTCGATCCCGCTGAACCGCGCAGGAATGCGCCGCCCGGAGGAGCGCAGGATCGTGCCACTCGGGAACCGGACGAGATGGACGAGCTGGACCGTGCCATCGTGCACGCGCTGCAGATCCGCCCCCGGGCCTCCTGGACGCTGATCGGCGACGTGCTCGGCGTCAACCCTGTGACGGCGGCCCGGCGTTGGCGGCGCCTGGAAGAGGCAGGTCTGGCCTGGGTGACGGCCTATCCACGGCTGTCCGACTCCCGGATCGTGGTGAGCGGGGTGGTGGAGGTCGACACGGAGCCCGGCGCGGCTCAGGACGTGGCCCAGGCCCTCGCGACGGAGTCCGCCGTGGCGAACCTCAAGCTCATGGCGGGCGGCCGCGACCTGGTGGCCACGGTGCACGCCCGGGACCTCAACGAACTCGCCTGCCTCACCACGTACTTGTTCCAGACGACACCGGGTGTACGGGCCACCCGTACCCATGTGTCGACGGGCGTGCCCACCGAGGGCAGCCGTTGGAGGCTGCGCAGCCTGGACTCGCTCCAGTGCGCCAGGATCGAGGCGGCCCTGCCCGCGCCACCCGCAGCGGTCGAGCCCACAGGATGGGACGGCCTCGACGTGCGGCTCATGGAACTGCTGGGCACCGACGGCCGGATGTCCCTGCGCGAACTGGCGGCGGCGACCGAAGCGGGCCTGACAACGGTCCGCCGCAGACTCCACTCGCTGCTCGCCTCACGGGTGAGCCTGCGCTGCGACCTGGCCCGCCCGCTGTCCGGCTGGCCGCTGTCCGCGGTGTACTTCGCGTCCGTACCCGGCCAGTACCTGGCGGAGACCGTCCGGGTGCTGGCCGGTGTGCGGGAGGTCCGGTCGTGCGCGATCACGGCGGGACCCCACAACCTCGTCATCGACGTCTGGCTGCGTGAGCTGGCCGACGTCCACACCTTCGAGGCACACCTCTCCCGGCGGCTGCCCCGCCTGGCCATCGGCGACCGGTCCGTGGTCCTGCGCACGGTCAAGCACATGGGCCGGCTGCTGGACAGCGACGGCCGCTGCGTGGGCGTCGTACCGCTGCGGAACCCGCACGGCCCTGAGCCGTCCGCCTCAAGCCCGGACCTCTGGGTGGGATAGCGGGAGCCCGTACACGCGGCAGGCGTTGTCGCGCCCTATCCACCCGCTGATCCGGAGCGCGTCGGGCAGGCTCAGTTCGTCGGCGTCCACCCGGTCCTGGAGCAGCCCCGCCAGTCCGTGCCGGAAGGCGAGGGCGCCGAGATGGTAGAACTCCGCGACTCCGTAGGCGTCGGAGCTGTAGAGCAGTTTGCGGAACGGGGTGATCTCCAGCGCCTCCTCCAGGATCGCCCGGGCCCGCGCGGGGCCGACGTAGTGCAGGGTGAGGCCGACGTCGAGGTACACCTGCTCGAAGACCGTCGCCAGGTAAGCGGCCTGGCGCTGATAGGGCCAGCAGTGCAGGAGCAGTACGGGAATGGTGCCGGAGGCCAGGTGCAGCCAGTCGGTCAGCAGGGTCGGATCCACCCGGTGCATCCGGATGTCGCTGTCCCCGAAGCCGGTGTGCAGCTGGAGCGGCAGCCCGAGGTCCACGGCGGTCCACAGCAAGTGCCGTGCGAGGACCGGGTCGTCCAGCCGGCCGCCGCGGGCGAGCCACCGCCGGGCCGCCTCGGTGACCTCCGCGTCCGAGGGGCGAACCGGGTCCAGGCCGAAGCCGGTGCGGTAGGCGGCCACCGACTTCACCGCGACGACGCCCGGCCGCCGTACGGCATCCCACGCCGCCGCCCGGAAGGCGTCCGCGTACGCGTCCGGCTCGACCCCCTCGGCCGCCACTGCCTCGGCGACGCTCTCCAGCCGTACGACCTCGTACGCGGCCCCGCCCACGACCTCGGCCAGCTCCCGCGGCGCGGTGAGGCGATCCGGGGCGAACCCGGTGTCCACACAGAAGACGTCCGTGCCCGCGGCGGCGAGAAAGCGCCGGTCGACCTCGCGCCGGCCCAGTTCGGCCCGCCGGGCGAGGTACTCCTCGGGCGGCGCGTGGCGCGGAAGGTCCAGCAGGGGAGCGCAGTGGCGGCGGACGGCCACGCCCACCGGGCTGTCGAAGGGCGAGATCCCGGGCCAGGTCCCGCCCTCGGTGATCAGCGACTCGAAGCCCTCGCGGTCCGGGTCGGCGGCGGTGACACCATGGCAGTGGTGATCCACCAACCGCAGTGCGGCAAGCGTCTCTTGGACGGGTCCGGCGCTCATGTCAGTACTTCCAGCGGTACGCGGCTGCCACCTGCCCGTCGTCCAGCCCGGCCACGGCCGCGATCTCGCCGAGGCGCACGGCGATCACGGCGTCGGCCAGGACCGGTCCCAGCGCGGCGCGGAGCAGCTCGTCCTTGCGGAACTCCTCGACGGCCTCGTCCAGCGACGTCGGCAGTCGGCGTACGCCCCGGGTCGCCGCCTCCTCGGCGCCGAACCGCGCGGGATCTCCGGTGATCTCGTCGGGCAGGGCGGCGGACGACTCCAGGCCGTCGAGTCCGGTGGCGACGAGGCAGCCGAGCGCGAGATACGGGTTGGCGGCGAGGTCGACGGGCTTCACCTCCAGGTTCGCCGCCTGGTCGCGATGGCCCGCCGTGCCGGTGATGACGCGGACCGCGGATTCGCGGGTCTCGCGGCCCCAGGCGGTGAACACCCCTGCCCACTGCGAGGGTTTGAGCCGCAGATAGCTGGCCGGGCTCGGCGCGGTCACGGCCGTCAGCGCCGGCAGATGCGCGAGCAGGCCGGCGGCGAACGACTCCGCCTCGGCCGTCATGCCGTACCGGCCCTCGCCGCCGGAGTGCAGGTTTCTCCCCTCGCGCCAGGCGGAGAGATGGACATGGCCGCCGTTGCCGACGCCCTCGGCGAAGACGGCCGGGGCGAACGAGACCTTGAGGCCGTGCCGCTGTGACACCGCCCGGATGGTCTGCCGCACCAGCACGCTGCGGTCGGCCGCGGCCACCGGGTCGAGCGCGCCCACCGAGATCTCGAACTGACCGGCCGCGTACTCGGGGTGGAGCTGGTCGACGTCGACGCCCTGGGCGGCCAGTGCGGCCATCAACTCGGCGGTGCAGTCGCTCAGTTCGACCTGCCGGGTGGCGCCATAGGCCGGGCCCGACACCGCGGGCACGAAGTCGTCGCCGGGGGCTGATCCCTGTCCGACCGCCCACTCGATCTCGATGCCCGCCTGGAACGAGATCCCGTGCCGCTGTGCGGCGTCGGCGACGATCCGGCGCAGAAAGGTGCGCCCGCACCCCGGATGCCGCTCGCCCTCCTGGGTGACCCGGTCCACCGGGGCCCATGCCCAGCCGGGCTGCCCGGACAGGACGACCAGGTGATCGAGATCGGGGTAGAGGCGAAGATCGCCGTCCGGTGAGCCGAGTACGTCGGTGGAGACAACGGAGTCGTTCGCCAGGAACGTGTCGAACACCGGCGACATACCGACACCCCACGCGGCGGCCGAGGCGAGCTTGGCCGTCGGGATCGTCTTCACCCGGCCGATGCCCGCGGTGTCGACATAGGCGAGGACGATGCCGTGCACACCCCGCCCGGTCAGCTCCGCGCTCAGGGCGGTGGCCCGCTCGACGTCGCCCGGGCGCCCGCCCGGGACGGGATCGGCAAGGGTGGTCATATGTCCTCCTCGGCGAGGTTGATCCGATCCTCACGCGGATACCGCACCCGGACAACTCCCCCTGGCCGGCCTGAGGTATGGTCCCCACCGGTCAGTAACAAAACCGAACGGTTGCCCGCCGTTACGGAGAGTGTCGGAGGGCCGCAACGCGATGGAATCCCAGTTTGATGACGGCGCATCCGTGGACCTGGACGACACACGGCTCGAGGCGCTGAACCCGCAGCCACTGCTGACCCGGGACTACGAGACGCGCCCCGCCCTCGTCTACGAACGGCTGAGGCAGCAGCACGGCCCCGTCGCGCCCGTCGATCTGCTCGGTGTGCCCGCCTGGCTGGTGCTGGGATATCGCGAGTCCCTCCAGGTGCTCCAGGACGACGACGGCTGGCCGAAGGGGCTGGAGAACTGGCGTGCCCGTACCGAGGGCAGGGTTCCCGCCGACTGGCCGCTCGGTCCCTCCCTCGAGGTCAACCACGTACTGATCCAGGGCGGTTCGGGGTACCGGACGCTGCGGAGCGCGTGGGACGCGGCGCTCAAGCCGTTCCAGGACCCGCGCCACCCTCAGGCGAAGCGCCTCAGGACGGCCGTCACCGCGTACGCCGACGAACTGATCACCCTCATCGCCCAGGGCGGCAGCACGGGTGTGGCGGACCTGTCCGCGCAGTTCTCGCGACCGCTGCCGCTGATGGTGGCCAGCCATCTGCTGGGCTTCCCCGGCTCGCAGGGCGACGACGCCCTGATGGACATGTGGCGCGTACTGGACGCGGGCCCCGACGCAGAACCCGCGCTGGAGCGGCTGCTGGAGACGCTGGCCGAACTCGCGGCGGCGAAGCTGAAGGAACCGGGGGACGACTTCCCCTCGTACCTGCTGGCGGCGCACCCGGATCTCTCGCTCGACGAACTGGCCCGCGAGCTGTTCATGCTGCTCGGCATGACGTCCGACCACGTCGGCATCCTCGTCTCCAACACCGTGGTCGAAGTGGTCGCGGGCGAGGGCGGTGTACGGGCCAGCCTGTCCGCCGGAATGGTCAGGGAGGCCATGAACCGGGCGGTCATGCGCAAGCCGCCGCTGGTGAACTTCGTGCCGAGGTTCGCCGCCAAGGACACTCCGCTCGGCAACTACACGATCCGCGCGGGCGACCCGGTGTGGGTCTCCTCGGCCGCCGCACACGCCGACCCTCTCTTCGCCGGGCATGTGGCGGGGAGCACCACGATCAGCACCCGGGCCCACCTCTCGTGGGGCGCGGGCCGCCGCCAGTGCCCGGCCCGGGAGCTGGCCTCCACCGTGGCGGCGGTGGGCGTGAGCCGCCTCTTCGAACGGTTCTCCGACCTGGACCTCGCCCTCCCGGCCGACCAACTCCCTTGGCGCTCCTCCCCGTTCATGCGCGGCCTGCGCTCCCTGCCCGTACGGTACGAACTCGCCTCACCGGCCGAGCAGCCGGCGCCCGCCGCTCCTGAACCGGAGGCGGCCGGACCGGTGGTGCCGGACCCGTCCGCCCGGCAACGCTCATCGCTCTGGCGGTACCTGACGGGGCTGATCCGCGCGGGCCGTTGATGCCCCGAGCCGGACTCGCTGCGGGTGGTTGTGGTCCCAACCGGCATGATCGGCGCCGTACATGGCGCCGCACGCCCCCTCCTCGGCCTCGGCTCGGTCGGCTCGCCGATGAGATCGATGAGGGGCCCGCCAGTCGTGCAGCGCAGCTCATGGCGGGCCCCGTGCTCAGGCGCGTGCTTCGCTGGCCGAAGGTGTCACCTCCCCGGTTTCGCGTACGTCGGGCTCGGGTGCCGTGGCTGGTGGGGCGAACATCAGCCTCAGTCCGAGAGTGGCCGCGAGCGGGCCGAGGGCGCACATCGCGGCGGCGCTGACGAAGGCGGCGCCCAGATTCCCCGCGTCATAGCCGAATCCGCCGAAGTACGTGGCGAAGGTCGATGCGAAGCCGAAGAACATCGCCGGGATGAGAGCGAACGGCTTCAGCCGACCGGTTGCCAGCAGGGTGCCGTTGACGAAGAAGATCACCACGCCCAGCGCCAGGGTCTGGGCGAACGACCCGGTGCCGAACATCGTGCCCGTCTCCCGGTTGAGCAGGACGGCCACCACCGCGAACCCCGCCCCTGTCGTGGTGGCGGTGATCATGGAGATGGCGTTGGCGATGCTCGGGCCGCCCTGCATGAACGTTCCAGCCCAGGTGATGAAGATCGCCCAGGTCGGCATGTTGAGCGGGCTCATCAGCAGGAAGACGGTGGCGAAGGCGATGATCGAGGCGCTGACCTCGTGCGGCAGTGTGATGCGTCCGTTGCTCATGGCTACGCCAATCCGCCCGGCTTGGCCAGCAGTTCCTTGATACCCGTGTCGATGAACTCGGTGTCCTTGGGGCTGCTGCCGCCGCCGGCGAAGTGGCCCCAGATGCCGGGGATCACGCGGAGTTCGGCGCCCGGTATGTGGCTGACGGCCCAGGCCTCGTCCTCCGGCGGGAAGTAGAGGTCCTTCTCGGCGGGCATGTCCAGCGTGGTCGCCTTGATGGAGGCCAGCGCCGCCTCGGTGTTCCCGTCGAAGCCGGGGGTGAGCCCGACGTCGCCGTTCTGCCAGGTCCAGAGCATGGTGAGCAGGTTGTTGGGGTCGCGGCCGTCGAGGAAGAAGCCCTCCCAGAAGCCGACGAGGAAGTCCTCCAGGGAGGTGTAGCCGAGCTTCTCGTACTCCTTCTCCCAGTAGAACGCCTGCGAGAAGCCCCATCCCGCGTACACGCGGGCGAGCGCGCGCAGTCCGGTGGTCGGCCACTTGTTCTCGTCGTACCAGCCGCCGTTGTAGACCGCGTCGGCGGTCAGCGCGGCCTTGACGCCCTCCAGGAAGACCTTGTTGTGGAGGCTGGTGCGCGGGGAGCCGCAGAAGGGGGCGATCCGCTCGACCATCTCCGGGTAGCTGACGGCCCACTGGAAGGTCTGCCCGGCGCCCATCGACCAGCCGGTCACGAGCTGGATCTTCTCGATGCCGAACTCCTCGGTGACCAGCTTGTGCTGGGCCTCGATCTGGTCGTACACCGTGATGTCGGGGAAGCGGGCGCGGTCGTACGGCGGCGGGGTGTTGCTCGGCGAGGTGGAAAGGCCGTTGCCGAGCATGTTCGGGACGATGATGAAGTACTCGGCCGGGTCGAGGGCCATGCCGGGGCCGATGAGCCACTCGTTGTCCCAGTGGCGGCCGGAGTACCAGGTCGGGTAGACGATCACGTTGGACTTGTCCGCGTTGAGCTCGCCGTACGTGGTGTAGGCGAGGTGCGCGCCGCGCAGTGTGGCGCCGCTCTGGGTGGTGAAGTCGCCCAGCTGGAAGGTGAGATGGTCACTCATGGGGCTGCCTTTCAGGACTTTCAGGAGGTGACGGCGCACTGGCCGCGGTCGGCTTTTCTCGGGCCCTCGGCCGTCGGCCGGATGTCGAAGTCGAAGATCGCCGTGGGGAGGTAGAGGGTGCTGCACGCGTTGGGGATGTCCACGACGCCGCTGAGCCGGCCCTCGATCGGGGCCGAGCCGAGCAGAAGGTAGGCCTGCTCGCCGCTGTAGCCGAAAGACATGAGGTAGTCGACGGCGTTGAGACAGGCGTTTTTGTACGCCATCGTCGCGTCGAGGTAGTGGTTGGTGTCGGTTTCGTGGTCGACGGAGATGCCGACGAACGAGATGAACTCGGTGTACTGAGGCGCGACGTTGCCCGGCATGAAGATCGGATTCGTCGTCACCCCGTACTTCTCCATGCCGCCCTTGATCAGGTCGACGTGCAGGTCGATGAAGCCGCCCATCTCGATGGCGCCGCAGAAGGTGATCTCGCCGTCGCCCTGGCTGAAGTGCAGGTCGCCGCCGGAGAGCAGGGCTCCGGGCACGAGGACGGGGTAGAAGACCCGTGATCCGCGGGTGAAGTTCTTGATGTCGTGGTTGCCGCCGTTCTCCCGGGCCGGGACCGTACGGGCGCCTTCGGCGGCGATACGGGAGGCCGTCTCGCCGTCCGCCGTGCCGGCCAGCGAGTTGTCGGCGAGCGGAGGCAGCGCGAGCGCCGGAACCCGGTGCGGATCGGTGTCGATGAGGGCCTGCTCGCGGGCGTTCCAGCGGGCCAGCAACTCGGCGGAGGGTGCGGTGCCGAAGAGGCCGGGGTGGGTGATGCCGGTGTAGCGGACGCCGGGGATGTGCCGGGAGGTGGCCTGCTGGCCGTGGAAGTCCCAGACGGCCTTGTACGAGTCGGGGAAGCGGTCGGTGAGGAAGCCGCCGCCGTTGTTCTTGGCGAAGACGCCGGTGTAGCCCCAGCCTTGCCCGGAGCCTTCTCCTTGCGACTGCGGTACGGGGCCCAGGTCGAGGATGTCGACGACGAGCAGGTCGCCCGGCTCGGCGCCCTCCACCGCGATGGGGCCGCTGAGCATGTGGGCGTGGGTGAGGTCGACGTCACGGACGTCGTTGGCCGAGTCGTTGTTGCCGATCTGGTTGTCGGTCCAGTCCCGGCACTCGATGCGGAAATCCGAGCCCGGCTTCACGGTGACGGCCGGCGGGATGTCGGGGTGCCAGCGGTTGTGGCCGGGGACCTTCTGGTCTCGCATGGACATGGCTTGGTCGACGCTGAAGACGACTTCGGGCATGAACGGCCTCCAGAACAGGGGGAGTCAGGGCTTGGGCAGCAGGGCATGCCGGGGGTCGGCGGGTGCAGCCGGACTGCGGACGGCCGGGGGCACTTCGCCGACGACGCGCGGTTCGTGGGCGCTGGCCTCCTGGGCGTGCAGGGCGCGGGACAGAGGGGCGGGGGTGCGGGTGAGCATCGGGGCGGTGAAGACCCTGCGGGCCTGGTCTCCGCACGCGTCGCACGGTTCTTGGGGGAGGGCGCGGCCGATCGGACGGATCACGTCGAAGGTGCCGCAGCCCGGGCAGCGGTATTGATACGTGGCCATGACGACCAACCTCCAAAAGCTTCGAGAAAAAAGTATTTTCAACCGAAGCAATTGGGCAAGAGGGCAGCGCGTTACGGGCGTGTAAAAGAAAGGCACACCACGGGGAGGAGGCGGCTACGGCAGCTGCTGGAGCACGTCCCACTGCAGCCCGTCGGCCGCGGCGAGGAACACCCGCTGCTTCAGATGGCGGTCCCGGATCTGCACGGTGCCGCGCGGAGACTCGTACTCGAGGCCCTCGGCGGTCGCCTGGATGCGGTCCATGTCCATGGTGCCCGCGCGGCGCAGCAGTTCGGTGAGCATGCGCACGCCCTCGTAGCAGGATTCGCCGAGGCTGTTGAGCACCGGCGCCCGGGGCCCGAAACGGCGGAAGTACGCGGCGGCGAAGTCAAGGCCGTACGCGGTGGGCAGGTCCTCGAAGTAACCGGCCGAAGTCATCAGGCCCCGGGTGTTCTCCGGCCCGGTCGCCAGCAGCACGTTCTCCTCGATCAGCGAGCTGAACCGGATGTGGTCGCGGTCGAGCCCGGCGGCGGTGAACGCGCGGTTGAAGAGCACGGCGTCGTCACCGATCAGCAGCATCAGGACGGCCTCGCAGTCGCTGGCCGAGACCCTGGCCAGGACCTGGCCGAAGTCCTTGGTACCCAGCGGCACGTACATCTCGTCGCAGACCTCCCCGCCGAGTTCGCGCAGATAGCGGTGGGCGGCGCGGGCGGAGGAACGGGGCCAGACGTAGTCGTCGCCGACGATCGTCCACCGCCGGATGCCGAGTTCGCCGGCGAACCACTGCAAGGCGGGCCGCAGTTGGCGGTTCGGGGTCTCACCGGTGAGGAACACGCCGGGGGACCGCTCACCGCCCTCGTACAACGCGGTGTAGACGTACGGCACCCGGCCGTCGATGCGCGGGGCGACGACCTCCCGGACGGCGGAGATGTGCCAGCCGGCCACCGCGTCGACGACGCCGCCTGAGATCAGCGCGTCGATCTCGGTGGCCACCTGCTCGCGCGGCGCCCCGCCGTCGACGAGTACGAGCCGCAGCTCCTTGCCCAGCACTCCCGATTCGGCGTTGACCTCCTCGGCCGCGAGCCGGGCGCAGCATTCGCAGGACGGGCCGAAGATTCCGGCCGGTCCCTGGAGCGGGATCACGAGGGCGACATTCAGCGCGTCCCGGGTCCGGGGGCCTGCCGGAGTGCCGAGCCGGACAGACGCCTTCTCGATCATAGGCGCTCACACTAGCGATTGGTTGCTACGAGAATATTTCGCGGCGATAAGGATATGACTGTATCGTGGAATCACTCCATGCGATCCGGCCGGTCTGCCGTGCGCTGACGATCGGTCACCATGGCGCCGCAACGACACCGACGAAGCTTTGGCAGGGCGATGACGACGACCCCGGCGACGGCCGTATCCGACCTCGACTTCGCGCGGGCGCTCACGCTCGTGGAGCGGAGCGTCGTATCGAGGCTCGGTGAGGCGTTGAAGGCGGAGGGTGCGACGCTCGAGGAGTGGCGCGTGCTGTCGTTCCTGGGCGACGGCGCCGGCCACGCGATGACGGAGATCGCCGAGTTCGCACTGCTGTCGGCTCCCACCCTGACCAAGGTGGTCGACCGCATGGTGTCCCTCAACCTCGTCCTGCGGCGGGTGGACGACGCGGACCGGCGACGCGTGCTGGTCTTCGCGTCCGAGCGCGGCAACGAGGCGCTAGGTCGCTGGACTGCGGCGGTGGAGCAGGAGCAGGAGGGCATCGTGACGGCCCTCGGCGGCGAGGAGGCGGCACTGCTCAGGACTCTGCTTCAGCGGGCGTGGAGACGCCTGGGTTCCTGAGACGACTGTTGCACTCGTCGCCCTGGCCTGGCTGTTGCGGCTCAGGGCGTTGTTGCCGCTGACGAACTTGCCGAAGTCCGGTTCGAGTAGCGCCCCGAAAGGGCGCGGGGCTGTGTCAATTTGCGGCTCCGCCGCGTGGGCGCGACCAGCCACGACGAACCCGCACCTTCAAACCGCCCTCCCAGCGGAGCGCCAGCCCACCAACCTCGTGGCACAACCCGCGGTTGTCGCTTCCTGGCCGAGCGGTTGTTTGACCGCTCGGCCCCCGCTCGGTTGGATCTCGCTGATCAGCGCGACGTAGTTCCAGCGAGGCAGCGGGGGGGGGTGCACAGGACATGGCGGCCGGGCGCCCGCTGGGGCGGCAGTTCGGATGGCTCTGGGCGGCGTACGCGGTCAGTACGTTCGGCACGCGGCTGGCGTTCGACGCGTTCCCCTTGATCGCGATCACGGTGCTGCACGCCGGCCCGGCCGAGGTGTCGGCGCTGGCAGCCACGGGACTGGCCGTCGGCGCGGCGGCAGCGGTGCCGCTCGGCCCCTGGGTGGAGTTCCGCCGCAAGCGCCCCGTGATGGTCGCGATGGACCTGATCCGGTTCGCGGCACTGATGAGCATCCCGGCCGCCTACGCGCTCGGCCGGCTCGGCTTCGTCCAGCTCCTGATCGTGTCAGTCGTCGTCGCCGCGGCCGACATCACCTTCACCACGGCGAGCGGCGCCTGCCTCAAGGCGCTCGTACCGCCGGAGAACCTGCTCGTCGCGAACGGGCGGTTCGAATCCACGAACTGGACCGCCACCGTGCTCGGACCGCCGCTCGGCGGGGCCGCGATCGGCCTGTTCGGCCCGGTGATGACCGTGATGGCCGACGCGGTCAGCTACCTGCTCTCGGCCATGGGTATCCGCGCGATCGGCGGCAGGGAGCCGCGCCCCGCGCGAACCGGCGCACGGGGCCGACTCAGAGTCGGCGACCTGCTCGAAGGGTGGCGGTACATCCTGGCCCACCCGGCGCTGCGCCCGCTGTTCTTCAACACGATCCTCGTCAGCGGCCTGATCATGGCGACCTCGCCGGTGCTCGCCGTCCTCATGCTCGGCGACCTCGGATTCGCGCCGTGGCAGTACGGCCTCGCCTTCGCCGCGCCTTGCGTCGGCGGCCTGGTCGGCTCACGACTGGCCCGGCCGCTCGTCGCGCGGTTCGGGCAGCACAGGGTCATGCTCACCGCCGGGACGCTGCGCGCGTGCTGGTTGCTCGGGCTGGCCTTCGTCCGCCCCGGCACCGCCGGACTCGTGCTCGTCATCGCCGTCGAATTCGGGCTGATCACCAGCATGGGCGTGTTCAACCCGGTGTATGCCACCTACCGGCTCGAACAGACGGCGACGGACCGGGTCGCCCGCACCCTGTCCGCGTGGTCGATCACCAGCAAACTCACCGTCGCGGCCCTGACCGCCCTGTGGGGTCTGCTGGCCGGCCTCACCGGCCCCCGCACCGCGATCGCGATCGCCGGACTCCTGATCCTCACAACACCGCTCCTCCTGCCTCGGCATGACGACACGTCAGGTCGTCAACCGGAAGGGGCCGGGAGCCGTACTTGACCCGCCGGCACTCGTGCGCCGACCGACTCGGCTGGTCAAATCCGATGTATTAGCGGGCACTTCATCGTTTCAACACCTCGCGAGGGTCACGGTGTCAATGTGCCTCCTGATGACTGTTCTGGGCATGTCAATCGTGCCATCATGCGCCCACATCGTGGTCGATCAGGAGGACGCGTTGAAGACGAGTTCACGGATCCGCAGGGCAACTCTCGTACTGGGCAGCGCCGTTGCGCTGGTCGTCGCCTTCCCGGGCAGTGCTCTCGCGGCCCCGCCGCCGTCCTTGCCCGCCAACGCGGAGGCACTGGAGCAGACGTTCCAGCCGACGTACGACTACGACACGGACGGCTGCTACTCCACGCCGGCCATCGGACCCGACGGAACCATCAACGGCGGCCTCAACCCGTCCGGAGCGCTCAACGGCGAGTGCCGCGACGCCTCGGACCTGGACAACACCAATGGGTACTCCCGCTACAAGTGCAACAACGGCTGGTGCGCCATCATGTACGGCCTGTACTTCGAGAAGGACCAGGCCGTGGCCGGCAGCAGTCTCGGCGGACACCGCCACGACTGGGAGCACGTCGTGCTGTGGGTGCAGAACAACCAGGCCATGTACGTGTCCACTTCGGCCCACGGCAGCTTCAGCGTCCACGGCCGCGACCAGATCCGCTGGGACGGAAACCACCCCAAGATCGTGTACCACAAGGACGGCGTCAGCACGCACGCCTTCCGCCCCGCGACCGCGGGCGACGAACCGCCGGAGAACCACAAGGGCACCTGGCAGTACCCCCCGCTGGTCGGCTGGAACGGCTACCCCGCGGGTCTGCGCGACAGGCTGAGCCAGGCCAACTTCGGCAGCGCCAACTTCGGCCTCAAGGACGGCAGTTTCAACAACCATCTCGCCGCGGCCAAGCCGGCCGGCATCGCCTTCGACCCCAACGCCTGACCTACGACGCCGGAGGCGCCGCCGCACCCCCAGCGCAGTTGACGACTCGTCAATCGGTGCTCGGTGACGGGGTTTCGGTCAGGGGCTGCGCCGTCGGCTCGGGTGCGTCCGGGGCGGTGTAGAAGACGGACGAGCCCTGCTTGGTGCGGTGGGCCTGGCTCTTGGCCACGAGTCCTTCGAGCGAGGTGCGTATGACGGTGGACTTGATGCGACGCTCCGGGTGGGCTTGGCCGAGCGCGGTGGCGATTTCCGCCGCGGAGCGGGGTTCGCTCTGCTCGCCGAGATGACGGCGGATGAGTTCAACGAGCGTGGGCTGGGCTGGCTTTGAGGCTTCGGCCTTGGCTATGGGCGCGCCTTTGGGCTGTGCTTTGGGCTTCTTGGCCGCTGTCGTGCCGCCCTGTGCGCCGGCGGCCTTCTTCGTCCCGGCACGCTTTCCGGTGCCGGACTCGGACGCGGCCTTCGGCCTCTTCCTCCTGGGAGTGGGAGGTGCCCCGGGTGCCGCGGCATCTTCGGGCTGCGCGGGCTGAGTAGGCGCGTCCGGGCCGAGCGCCCGCTGCATGTTCACGAGCACGGTGTGGTCATGCTGCAGGGCGAGCAGTTGTTCCTGCAACGCGCTGATCTCCGCGCGGATGCGTTCCTGTTCCTTGGTGTTGCGGTCGAGGTCGCCGACCACCTGGGCGAGGTACTGCGACGTCAGTTCAGTGGCAGTGGAAGTGCTTTCAGTCATGGTGCTGACCTTCCTCGTTGCTTCGTGAGCCGCACTTGCAGCGGGGCGCACCGGCGTAGAGATGTACGTACAAACGGCGCCGGTTGTTCCCCTGAAGTTACGTCAGGCGCTGTGGACCTACGCCCTTGGAACCGGTCCTGCCTGGGCGCGCGGCCCGATCCGCCGGGACAGGGGCGCACTTTAGCGTCACACCATGCGTATCGGAATTGGCAATGTCGGCCGAGCACTCGCAGCGGGCTGGTCCGCGGCGTGACATCACCGCTCGGCGCTCAAAACGCCGCGCGGCCGGGCCCCACCCCCTGCACATGGGGGGGAGGGCCCGGCCGCGCGGCCTGAGTGCTACGCGCCGCTCTCCCTGAGCATGTTTTCACGCTCGACGATCTTCACGCGTTCCCGGCCCTCGGGCTCACCCAGCGCCTTCTCCGCCGCGTCCAGCCGGTACCAGCCGTCCCACGTCGTGAAGCGGACGTTCCGCTCGGCGAGGAACGCGTCCACGGCCTCCGGGGCGGGCGAACCGGGCGTGTGCAGACGCCCGCCCGCGTAGTCGTCCAGCAGGTTGGCGACCGTCTCGTTGGCATCACCCTTGGTGTGACCGATCAGGCCCACGGGACCGCGCCGGATCCAGCCCGTGACATACGTCGACTGCAGGTGCGCACCGGTGTCCTCGAGCACCCGGCCGCCGTTGTCCGGCACCGTGCCCGACTCGACGTCCCAGGGCAGCTTGGGCAGCTTGTCGGAGAGGTAACCCACCGCGCGGTAAACCGCGGTCACGTCCCAGTCCTTGAACTCGCCGGTGCCCTTGACGTTGCCGGTGCCGTCGAGGGTGGTGCGCTCGGTGCGCAGGCCGACGACGCTGCCGTCCTCGCCGAGGATCTCGCTCGGCGACTCGAAGAAGTGCAGGAACAGCTTGTGCGGCCGGTTGCCGACATCGCGGATCGCCCAGTTCTCGAGCGTCTTGGCGACCATGTCGGCCTGCTTGTTGCCGCGCCGGGTCTCGATCGATCCCTCGTCGTAGTCGATGTCCTCGGGGTCGACGATCACCTCGATGTTGGGGGAGTGGTCCAGCTCCCGCAGCTCCATCGGGCTGAACTTCGCCTGCGCCGGTCCACGGCGGCCGAAGACGTGGATCTCGCGAGCCCGGTTGGCCTTCAGTCCGTCGTGGACGTTCGGCGGGATCTCGGTCGGCAGCAGCTCCTCGGCCGTCTTGGCCAGGATGCGCGCCACGTCGAGCGCCACATTGCCGACACCGAGTACGGCGACCTTCTCCGCCTCCAGCGGCCACGTCCGCGGGACGTCCGGGTGGCCGTCGTACCAGGAGACGAAGTCCGCCGCGCCGTACGAGCCGTCGAGGTGGATGCCGGGTATGTCGAGCGCCCGGTCGGCCGTCGCCCCGGTGGAGAAGACCACGGCGTCGTAGAAGGTGCGCAGATCGTCCAGGCTGATGTCGCTCGGGTAGTCGACGTTGCCGAAGAGACGGATCTGCGGCTTGTCGAGTACCTGGTGCAGGGCCTTGACGATGCCCTTGATGCGGGGGTGGTCGGGGGCCACGCCGTAACGGATCAGGCCGAACGGGGCGGGCATCCGCTCGAAGAGGTCGATGGACACGCCGGGTTCGGCGGCCACTTCGGACTTCAGCAGCGCGTCGGCGGCGTAGATCCCGGCGGGGCCGGCTCCGACAATGGCTACCCGCAGGGGGCGGGGCATGATCAGGTTCCCTTCGAGTGATGAACAGGCAACTCGTCGGCAACCCTAAACTAAGGCAAGCCTAACTTGGTACGAGGGTCCGGCCTATGACCTCATAAAGCGGCCTTATGGCGGACAGGGAATCCCGGTCAGTACGGCTCTGTCAGCTGGGCCTCGGCCGCAACCAGGATCTCCGTCACCCGCAGGCCGAAGGCGGCGTCGCACGCATGCGGACGGCCGGTGCGGGCAGCGGCGAGGAGGGCATCCGCGGCCCGGATCAGGGCCTGGACCGGTCCTTCGGTGGACGCGGGCAGGACGGCCGCTCCCGCCTTGCCGCGCAGTTCGACCGTGGCGCCGGCAGCCGCGGGCGGAGCGGTGAGGCTGAGAGTCAGTGTGCTCGACGCCCCGCCGACGTGCTGAAGGACCAGGTGGACGGTGTCCTTCGGGCCGCGTGCGGCGGCCGCCACCCGCTCGACGTCGCCGAGAACAGGCAACAGCACGGACAGGGCGTGCGGACCGACGTCCCACAGGCCCCCCTTCTCCCGTCGCCACGGCGATTCGGCGAACGGGCTGTCGCCGGTGAACACCGAACCGAGCCACTCCGCGCGTCCCGTGAACCACCCGTCCAGAGCGGCCTGTTCGGTGATCCAGGCCTCAGTGGTGTTCTGGAAACGGGCCGTGAAGAAGACCACCGAGGCGACACCGGCCTCCCTGACCGCCTCGACGACCGCCCGTCCCTCCTCGACGCTCGCCGCCAGGGGCTTGTCGAGCAGCAGATGGCAGTTCGCCCGCGCCGCGCGCGCCGCGAGCGGGGCCTGAACGGAGGGAGGCAGGGCAATCGCGACGGCGTCCACCTCGGCGAGGAGGGTGTCGACGTCCTCGTACGCGCGTGTCCCGTGCCGTTCGGCCAGGGCCTCGGCCGCGTCCCTGCGCCTGCCCCACACACCCACGAAATCCAGTTCGCGGTGCTCGCTCAAGGCGGGGGCATGGGCCATCTCGGCCCACGGTCCTGTACCGAGCAATCCGATGCGCATGCCGTCGCCTCTCCTCGTGCCGATGCCCTGGGGCAACCGATGCCGGTTGTCGTCCGGCCACCAGCGTGCGCTGAGCCTTTCACGCAGGCACTGAGGGTGCGCAACCGCTCGGGGTACCAGGGTTGGGCTGACCTCGGTTGGTGACTCAAGCGGCAGTGACGTAATTTGCCTAAAGGTATTAGGGAACTGCATGATTGATTATGCCGAATGGGAGGCAGGGCATGACACGCGTAGGGCTGACAGCGGAACGTCTGACCCGGGCGGGAGCCGAACTGGCCGACGAGGTCGGCTTCGACCAGGTGACCGTCTCGGCGCTCGCCAGGCGGTTCGACGTCAAGGTCGCGAGCCTCTACTCGCACCTGAAGAACTCCCAGGACCTCAAGACCAGGATCGCCCTGCTCGCCCTGGAAGAACTCGCCGACCGGGCCGGCGACGCCCTGGCCGGGCGGGCCGGCAAGGACGCCCTCGCGGCCTTCGCGAACGTCTACCGCGACTACGCCAGAGAGCACCCCGGCCGCTACGCCGCGGCCCAGTTCAGGCTCGACCCTCAGGCGGCGGCCGCAAGCGCCGGGGGCAGACACGCACAGATGACGCGGGCGATCCTGCGCGGCTACGACCTGACGGAACCGGACCAGACCCACGCGGTCCGGATGCTGGGCAGCGTCTTCCACGGCTACGTCAGCCTGGAGTTGGCCGGCGGCTTCAGTCACAGCGCCCCCGACTCACAGGAATCCTGGTCACGAATCCTGGACGCCCTCGACGCGCTGCTGCGGAACTGGCCCGCGCCCTGACGCACCAGGCGGAGACCGTCGCCCGTGCCGCACATCGGCGTATCCGAGAAATCCGTGTTGTCCGAGCATGCTGATCAACAGGCGGAGGCCATGCACACCCACCCCAACTGGACCACCACGCCCATCACCCCCGAACTCCTCCGCGGCGCCCTCGACTTGGAGACCACCCAACACGGCGTGCTGCCACACCGCCTGCCCGCCCGAGCCCGCGCCCAGTGCACCGACCCACAGCTCGCCATGGTGGAGTCCCAGCCCTCCGGCGTACGACTGCTCTTCCGTACCCGTGCCACCGCCGTCGAACTGGACACGCTGCCCACCAAGCGGACCTACGAGGGTGCCCCGCCCCGCCCGGACGGCGTGTACGACCTGCTCGTCGACGGCCGGCTGACCGGCCAGGCCACCGTGACCGGCGGCAACACCGTGACGATCGACATGACCACCGGAACCGCCGAGCACCAGCCGGGCCCGCCCGGCACCCTCAGCTTCACCGACCTGCCCGACCGCATCAAAGACATCGAGATCTGGCTGCCGCACAACGAGACCACCGAACTGATCGCCCTGCGCACCGACGCCCCCGTCGAGCCCATGGCGGACCGGGGCCGCAAAGTCTGGCTGCACCACGGCAGTTCGATCAGTCACGGCTCCGACGCCGCGAGCCCCACCACCACCTGGCCCGCACTGGCCGCCGCCCTCGGCGGCGTGGAACTGATCAACCTCGGCCTGGCCGGCAGCGCCCTGCTCGACCCCTTCACCGCCCGCGCGATACGGGACACCCCCGCCGACGTGATCAGCCTCAAGCTGGGCATCAACCTGGTCAACCTCGACCTGATGCGCCTGCGTGCCTTCACCCCCGCCGTGCACGGCTTCCTCGACACCATCCGCGAAGGGCACCCCACCACACCGCTGCTGGTCGTCTCGCCCATCCTGTGCCCCATCCACGAGGACACGCCCGGCCCCGGAGCCTTCGACTTCAGCGAGCTCGCCGCCGGAGCACTGCGTTTCCGGGCGACCGGCGACCCTGCCGAGCGCGCCACCGGAAAACTGACGCTGGGCGTCATCCGGGAGGAGCTGTCCCGCATCGTGCGCCAGCGGTCCGCCGACGACCCCCACCTGCACTACCTCGACGGTCGCGACCTCTACGGCGAGAGAGACTTCGCCGAACTGCCCCTGCCCGACGAACTCCACCCTGACGCCGCCACCCACCGCCGCATCGGCGAACGCTTCGCCGAGCTGGCCTTCACCACGGGCGGCCCCTTCACCGACCACAGCGCGTGAAGGCACGTACTCCGGGACGTCACGGGCGTACGGCGGTGACGAGCCAGTAACGGCCCATCAGCCGTACGCCACTGTCGTCCTGATACGTGCCGAAGGCCTCCGCCGCGGCCTGCCGGGCACGCTCCTCCGCAGCGGAATCGGCGTCCGCCTCGCGCAGCCAGTGCCGCAGCGGCCCGAAACCGAAGAGGAACCCTGTCGCGTCGCCGGCGTCCTTGTCCCAGTGTGTTGGCCCCGTCGTTGAGGGCGTCGTAGCGGTCCTGGTGGTCGGCCCAGTACCGGCCCTCGTAACCGTTCCAGGCCGCGGCCTGCTGGGAGTTCACGACGTCGTCGGGGGGCGGGCTGGCTGACCGGGGTGTCCGTCGGATCCGTCATGCATTCATGGTGACGCGCGAGCCCTGATGGAGGCCGTCCGTGGCGGGACTGATTCGTGAGAGGTATCCATTTCGTGAGAGATCTCTATGAATTTGTGGGGTGTTTGAACACGCCGGGACTCCGATCCGTATGGGGGCAGGGGATTGTCATGCCCGGCCTCTGACGAACCGTAGGAGTACTCCCGTGAGACGCAACACGCGAAGACGCCCAACGGGCGCACGACGCACGACCTTTGCGGCGGTCGCGCTGATGCTGGGAGGAGGTGCGCTGGTAGCGGCGAACGTCTACGCCACGGCCACCGAGAGCGGCTCGGGTCAGCAGCCGGGGCAGAGCCAGGCCGACCAGGTTCTCGCTTCGGGTGCCGCGACGATCGACTGCCCGGACGTGGGCACCAAGTTGACGGCGGTGCCGGACCAGGCGAGGGCGGAGGTCGACACGCAACTCGCCCTGCTGGACAAGCAGATCGCCGAGGCCTACCAGCGACTGCAGAACTCGGCGCAGGCCGCTCAGCAGGACGCAGGCTTCGCCGACAACGCGATCATGAATCCGCTCAAGGACAAGCGGACCGCGACGATCGAACGGATCGCGATCGCCATCGGACGTGTGGGGGAGCGCCCGCAGGGACTTGAATCTCTTGCCGCCTGTACGTTGCGCGCTACCGGCAACGAGGCCGGCAACGGCGAGAACGGCGACCAGGCCGGCGACGGCCAGGGCGAGGGCGACGCCAATCAGGACGAACAGGGCCAGGACCAGGGTGACGGTCAGGACGGCCAGGATCAGGGCGGCCAGGATCAGGGTGACCAGCAGGGCGGCAATGGCGGTCAGGCCGCCAACGCGCCCGTGGCCGAGGACTTCACCGACATCACCACCGTGCAGCCCAACGTGCCGAAGCCGCAGCAGCAGAGCAACGCCTCCCGCGGCACCTTCACCACCAGCTGTGGCGTGAACGCGAACGGCCTGTTCAACTCGGACAACGTGATCGTGGCACCCGGCGTCACCAACGGCGCCCACCACTTCCACGACTACATCGGCAACCAGGCCAACGACGCCTTCGCGAGCGACGAGGACTTGGCGAACGGTGACACGACGTGCGTGGACCAGGGCGACAAGTCCACGTATTACTGGCCGGTGTTGCGTCTGCAGAACGGCGTGCAGGAGCAGGACGCGAAAGCGCCGGGCGGAGGCATCGAGGGCAACGTCGGTGAGATCGTCACACCCAAGAAGGTGACCTTGAACTTTGTGGGCAACCCGCAGAGCAAGGTCACCGAGATGCCCCGACTGCTGCGCATCATCACCGGTGACGCCAAGGCGTTCGTCAACGGCACCGCGAATGCCAATGCTTCGTGGAGCTGCACCGGGTTCGAGGACCGGCAGCTGAAGGACAAGTACCCGCTCTGTCCCCAGGGCAGTGACGTGGTGCGCACCTTCAAGTTCCAGAGCTGCTGGGACGGCCGGAACATCGACAGCGCGAACCACCGCACTCACGTGGCGTTCGCCGACGCGAACGGCAACTGTGCGAACGGCTTCCAGGCGATCCCGCAACTGGTGCAGCGCATCGTCTACGACGTCGACGCGCCGAGCCTGAACGACGGCGGCCGTACGGTTCCGCTGTTCGCGGTGGACTCCTTCCCCGAGCAGGTGCACAAGCCGGTCACGGACCACGGCGACTTCATCAACGTCTTCGACGAGGACCTGATGGGGGAGATGGTCGACTGCATCAACGCCGGCCGGAAGTGCGGCGTGGGCGGCGACGGGGGTGCGGGCGCCGGTGAGGAGCCGCAGGACAAGCCGACGGAGAACCCGGACGACGGGGCCGGCGAGAATGGCGGGAACGCCGGTAACGGCGGGAACGGCGAGGCGGACCCCGGCAACGACGACAACGGCGGAGCGGATGCCGGCAACGGCGACAACGCCGGGGACACGGACACGCCGGAGACGGCCACGAAGGCGCCGGACGCTGAACCGGAGGTCGGCTCCGCGCCCACCAACCGTCCGAACCCCGAGGTGTACACGACGCCTTCGCCCGTCCAGAGCGATCCGGCCACGTCACCGGCGGAGGGCTCGGACAGCGACAGCGGTGGTGAAGGCGACAACTCGGAGCAGGCGTCGAACGCCGACGGGAACGATCAGGCGGCCGGTGCACAGACCGAACCGCAGGGGGGTTCCGGCTCTCTCGCCGAAACGGGTACCCAGCTGTGGCCGGCTGCGGCAGGAGCGGTGCTGGTGATCTCCGGCTTCGTGCTGTTGCGCCGTATGAGGCGCAGTTCGTACTGACGCCTTTCGCCGGACGGCAACAGGCGGCGACCGGACCTGCATCGACAGGTCCGGTCGCCGCTTTTGTACGTGGGCGATGCGGGGCACATGCGGCTTGCGACGCCGGGTGACGACAGGGGCTCGGCTCACGCGGTGGCGGTCAGACCGGCACCGTAAGCGTGGCTGTGTAGCCCTTGTCGATGCTGCCTTCGACCGTGGCCATCTGCTGGTCGTAGCCGTCGCTGAAGATCATGTCGCTTTCCAGGGAGAGCTGGCCCAGGGTCTGCACGCTCTTCTCGTAGCCGTCACTCGCGTACACCGTGTCGCAGACCTCCTTCGGAAAGGCGAGCTGTGAAGTCGTCGTGATGGACGTGGCGTTGGTGGCGTCGTCCAGGCTGCCGTACACCTCGAAGTGGATGTGCGGCCAGCGGCCCGGGTAGCAGGCCGGGAAGACGCTGGTGAACGTGACCTGGCCCTTGGAGTCGGTCTCTTGCACTCCTCGCAGGTAGTTCTCCTCGGTGACGCCCTCGGAGTACAGCGAGTAGTTGCCGTCCCGGTCGCAGTGCCAGAGGTAGACGGCCGCGCCTTCTTTCGGCGTATCGCAGCCGGAGGCGGCGTCGACGACGGTGAGGGTGATGGTCAGCGCCACGCCCTCGGCGGTGCCGCTCGCGGAGCCGAAGCTGGAGGTGATGTCCGAGCGTACGACGCCGCTTTCCTTGAGGACGTTGACTCCGTTGGACCCGTCGCCGGGGTAGGGCCCGGCCGTCTCACCCGGGATGGTCTCGCAACTCGCCTCGGAGGCCCCCGAAGAGGCAGCGCCAGACGAGGCCGAGGAGGGCGAGGACCCGGCGGTCTCCGTCTCATCGCCGCTGCAACCCACCACCGGGACCAGACTCACGCCGGCGAGCAGCCGGATCATCTTGCGGCGGTGCAGCGTGGGGAGGTCGAAGGAGAGACCCCTGTCGTGGTCGTGGAGTTCTTCGCTCATGGACTCTCGCCTTTGCTCTTCTGTGTCGCCCGCTGGGTGTGCGTGACAGTAAGGGTGCTGCCTGTGAATCGCCCACGAGCCGGCTGTGCGATTCCCGGGCGGCCACCGGCGATCTCCGAGGCCACGCTCCCCCGCCGGCCCGGATCTGGTCCGGCAGAGGAGCGATGTCTGCGTGGACCCATTCACAGGCCCTCGAAGCTGTACGACCCCGACCCGACCTCGAACACGGCAGCCCCGTCCTCCATAGTTCCGTGCGTCAGCGGAGCAGAAGTTGGACGATGGAGACGGCACCGATCGTCACGATCAGGGCCCGCAGCACCGCGGGGCTGAAGCGGCGGCCCACCGTGGCTCCGAGCTGGCCGCCGAGCGCGGAACCGGCCGCGATGAGTACGACGGCGGTCCAGTCGAAGTCCGCGACGAAGAGAAAGAACAGCGCGGCGACCGCGTTGACGACGGCGACCAGTACGTTCTTGACCGCGACGAGGCGCTGCAGCGGCTCGTCGAGGAGTATGCCCATCAGGGATATGTAGATGATTCCCTGGGCGGCGGAGAAGTAGCCGCCATAGACGCTGGCCAGCGTCAGGCCGACGAACAGCAGCGGGCCACCGTCGCGACGGCTGGTGTCGCTCGGTGCGTTGCGGCGCACCCGCTTGCTGATCAGCGGCTGGACCAAGACCAGGACGAGGGCGAAGCCCACCAGGGCCGGCACGATCTTCTCGAACGCGGCGGCGGGCAGGGCCAGCAGGAGGACGGCGCCGGTCACGCCGCCCAGCAGGGCGCCGACGCTGAGTTTCAGGATGCGTCGGCCCTGCCCCTTGAGCTCTCTTCGATAGCCGAAGGCTCCGCTGACGGAGCCGGGGATGAGGCCGAGCGCATTGGAAACCGTGGCGGTGACAGGTGTGAGGCCGGTGGCGAGCAGAACGGGAAAGGTGATCAGTGTTCCCGAGCCGACCACGGTATTGATGGCACCGGCGCTCACACCCGCGCCGAACACGGCGAGCATCTCCCCCGGCGTCACGCCGAGGCTCCGTCGGCGGCGATGGCCACTGCTGCCGCCGGTACAGGCCCTGTTCGCCGGCGTCCGGGGCCGGAGGAGATCTTCATGAAGCCGACACTAGACGGGTGACATTTCGGTGACCGCCGAATTGTTCCGGCTCCACTTTTGAACGGCCTTGTTGCGCAAGCGGGTTGGCTGACGACGCGATGTGGCTCAGGCCGTGTCGAGTTCGCCGAGCAGGGCGAGGGTCAGGGCATCGACCGGGCGGGGGTCGGTCGTGGTCTCCTCGCTGGCGGTGTTCACCATCATCACCGCTGCCGTCATGCTCCGCCTGCTGAACGCCGCGCAGGTGCTGAATCCGCCGGTGCCGCCGGTGTGCCATGTCATGGTCCGACCGCTGGGCAGTGGGCTGAGGTGCCAGCCGAGACCGAGCCGCAGATTCCGGTCGACAGTGAAGTGGGGTCGCTGGGTCAGTTCGATCGCGTCCCGCAACGGCGAACGATCGGGGCGTAGTTGTGCGCTCAGGAAGCGCAACATGTCGTCGGCGGTGCTGTACATCGAGGTGCCCGCGGCGCTGAGAACGGGGTCGTGCCAGTCGGGAACGGGTTGGCCCTCGAGATGGCCGACGGCCTTACGGGACGCCATGTCCGGCCTCAGGGTCGTCGTCGTGTCGGGCATGCGCAGGGGCGATGTCACGCGGCGCCGCAGCATCGCGTCCACGCCGTCAAAGGCCAGCGCCTGGCCGAGCAGCCCGAAACCGAGATTCGAGTACGCGTAAGAGCTGCCGGGCTCGGTGCTCAAGGTTGTCTCCCGCAGGCCGGCTGCCAGGCCGTCCAGCGTGTAGTGCGCGTACGGGTCGTACGGGTCCGCTCCCGCCAGGAGGTTCGGAGGCAGCGAGGGCAGACCGGAGGTGTGCGTCGCCAGGTCGGCCATGGTGATCCGCCGAGGGCCCTTGCGCGGGACGGGGAACCGGGCGGGCAGAACGAGCGGTGCGTCGAGGCGTGTCTCGCCGGCACGCACGGCGCGGGCGAGAGCGGTGGCGGTGAATGTCTTTGCGATCGAGCCCAGTTGGAAAACGGTCCTGCCGTCCGGCGCCGACGTGCCCCGGCTCCCACCCGCGCCCGCGACGTAGCGGCGTGCACCCTGGATGACCCCGCACACCGCACTCGGGCTGCCCGCGGCCAGTGCCCGGTCCAGATAGCGCCGCACCCGCGCCGGTAAGTCGTCGTCGGCCGCCACGGCGTTCCCGGGCAGCAGCGGCACACCGGCCGCCGCGGCCGTCGCCGCGCTGAGAAATTTCCGTCGGTTCATGAACTACTCCTCTGTCGTTCGGTTCCCTGCCGGCACCACCACGGACAACAGCACGAGCAGTGGCACAACCCTGCCCGCGGGCACTTGGTAGTGGCCGCGCCCCTCGGCATGGAGCCAGCCGGCTGCTGTCAGCTGCTTGAGGTGGTGGTAGAGCTGACCGGTCGTGTTGAGTCCGGCCGTCTCCTGCAACTCGGCCGCGGAACGGGTCCCTTGCAGTACCGCGCGCAGCAGGGTGAGCCGCACCGGGTGCCCCAACGCGGCGTACGGAGCGGCGTGTTCCGACCAGTCCGCTTCGAGCAGCCCCTCAGCCACCGCACCCTGCTGCCATTCGTAGTGTTCGCCCGTAGGCAGGTCCAACACGCCGGTGAACAGCACTTGCCCGTTCCCCGCGAGCCGCTCACGCAGGCCCTCGAGAGCCCAGAACACCTCGCTCCGGGATACCTGCGATACGGGCTCCTGCCCTACGGACTCCAGCCGCGACACCCGTTCTTCGAGCGCGGCGATCCGTTCCTGGAGGGACTCTGCAGCCATGGCCACGACATTACGTTATTCCGAAATAACAGAGCAACCCGGCCGGCCCCCGGATCAGGATGCTTCCGCGACCCGGTTGAAGAGGCGGCCGGCAAGGTCGACGCCTGTGACGGCGCCATTGGCGTCGCGGGAGAAGTAACCGCGCTGCCCCTTGAGGCCGCCTTCGGTGATGATGTACTCGTCGCCGTCGCCGGGGAGGAAGCCGATGCCCGCGGCTGGGTAGTCCGGGGGCATTTCCTCGTCCGACGCCTCGCGTATCTCCGGCTTGATCCCGACCGCCAGGGTGAGACGGGCGCCGTCGGTGGCGATGTCGAGTTTCATGGCGTCGATCTCATAGCGGCCGACGACCTGTTGGGCCTGCCCCTCGTCATACGGGAGCGGCTCCGGCATCTTCTCGACGAAGCCGAGGTAGTGCTCGAGCGCCCACCGCACGACGGACTGGTTGAAGGGGTAGCCGTCCGGGCCGGCGTTGGCCAGGGAGACCACCGCGAAGTTGCGCTCGGGCACGATGAGCAGCTCGGCGAACTGGCCGTTGCCCGAGCCGCCGTGACCGATTCCGCGGAGGCCGTCCAGGTCGTGCAGGAACCAGCAGATTCCGAGGCCGTCGCCGAGCGTACTGGCGCGCAGCCCGACCGTTTTCTCCCGCATGCGGTGCAGCTCCGCGGCGGTCAACACACCATCGCCGTCGCCGAGTTGGAACCGTGCCCAGCGCAGCAGGTCGCTCACCGAGGAGGCGAGGCCGCCGCCGGGGTTGTCACCGCGCCCGCCCTCCCTGAACGCTCCCCAGGGCCGGGCGGCCAGCAGATCGCCGTCGTCGCCGCGGTTGTGGCCCACGGCGAACTTGCGGACCATCACCTCCGCCAGTCCGTACACGGTGTCCGACAGGCCCACCGGCTCGAGAATGAGCGAGGCCATGGCCCGTTCGAAAGGCAGGCCCGTGACCTTCTCGACGATCCGCCCGGCCAGGTTGTATCCGGCTTGGCTGTACGAGGCGCGGGCCCCGGGCGGTGCGATCAGCGGCAGCCCGGGCAGCTTTGCCACGAGCCCGGCCAGGGAGCGGTCGCCCTCGCCGTCGTCCATCAGGTTCCAGTCCAGGCCCGCGGTGTGGTTGAGCAGGTTCAGGACGGTGATCTGCGCCGCAGCCTGCTCGTCGGCCAGCTTCAGCTCGGGTAAGTAGCGCCGCACCGGCGCGTCCAGGTCCACCTTCCCCTCGGCGACCAGGCGCATCAGCGCGGTCGCCGTGAAGGTCTTGGACACCGACGCCAGATGGAACAGCGTCTTCTCGTCGACGGGCAGCGGATTGCCGAGGCTCGTCACGCCGTGCGAGGCGTAGATCTCCTGTCCGTCCAGGAGCACCCCGACGGCGACACCAGGAACGCCGAGCTCCGTGGCCTGCGCCTTGACGAACTCCGACAACTTGTCTTGCGACACGGTTCCCCCTTCGGGCACTTGAACTAAGTACGAGAAGGAGCGTAGGTGGGCCTTGAACAAAGTGCAAGGCCTGTCATGAACTAAGTACAAGTAGGGTGGTGGCCATGCCGCGAGACACACTGACCGCAGACCGGATCGTCCGTGCGGCCATCGAGCTGCTCGACGACGAGGGACTGGACGGCCTCAACATGCGGAGCCTGGCGAAACGGCTCGGCTCGGCTCCCACGGCCGTCTACTGGCACATCAAAACGAAGGACGACCTGGTCCGACTCGCCGCCGACGCGATCTGGCACGAGGTCGAGCTGCCCGATCTCGACGCCAGCGACTGGCGTACGGCCGCCACCACCCACGCCACCGGCATGCACGCGATGCTCACCCGGCATCCCTGGCTCGGCCAGGCATTCGGCAGCCACCTCCTGTACGGGCCCGGAAAGGCCCGGCACGACGACTTCAGCCTGGCCCTCTACGAAAAGGCGGGCTTCGCCGCCGCCGTCGCGGACCGGGCTGCTGCCACCGTGTTCATCTTCGTGATCGGCAGCGCGCTCGGCCATGCCATAGAACTCTCGCTGAAACACCGTCTGAGCAAGAGCGGCGCCGACGCCGAGCAACTGATGGCCGACGCCGTGACCCGCGCCGCCGAGACCGCCAGACAGTTCCCGCGCCTGCGTGAACGTCTCGGCACCACGGCCGCCACGGAGTACGCCGCAGCGCCCGACAACACTTTCACGTTCGGCCTTCAGTCCCTCCTGGACGGCTTCGAGGCCCGCCTCGCCGCCGACCACGCCAGTCGGCGCGAGTGACTCGCGACCGGACAACACCCGCCGACCAGCCCGCGGGGCTGCGAGTGCCGTCCTTGGCAACCGCTTCGCCGGACGGATTGCCTCGACTCACTGGAAGGCAGGCATGACTTCCTTGACGAACAGCTCCAGCGACTTGCGCTTCTCCTCGTGGGACATGCTGTTGTCGATCCAGAAGCTGTACTCGGCGACGCCGAGTTCCTCGTAGGAGCGCAGCCGCTCGATGACCTCGGCCGGGGTGCCGATCATCGCGGTCTTGTGCAGTGCCTCCGGCTGGAACTCCGGCCGGCCTTCGAACTTCGACTCCGGGCTGGGCGGCAGGAACCCGTTCTGCGGGGTGTTCTTGTTGCCGAACCAGGCGTCGAAGGTTCGGTAGAAGCGGTTGATGGCCTCCGCGGCCGGGCGCCAGCCGTCGGGCTCGTCGGGGGAGTGGACATGCGTGTGCCGCAGCACCATCAGGTCGGGACGCGGCACCTCTGGATGGTTCGCCACGGCGGTGTCGAACTTCCGCTTGAGGTCAGCGACTTCCTCGTCGCCCTTCATCAGTGGGGTGACCATGACGTTGCAGCCCTGCGCCACCGCGAAGTCGTGGGATGCTGGGTCGCGAGCGGCGATCCACATGGGCGGGGTGGGCTGCTGCACAGGCTTGGGCACACTGGTCGATGTCGGGAACTGCCAGATCTCGCCGTCGTGGGCGTAGTCGCCCTGCCAGAGCGCCCGGACCGCGGGCACGAGCTCACGCAGGTGCTTTCCGCCGTCGGCGGCCGGCAGTCCGCCTGCCAGTCGGTCGAACTCGAACTGGTAGGCACCCCGGGCGAGTCCGACCTCCATCCGGCCGTTGCTGATGACGTCGAGCAGCGCGCATTCACCGGCGACTCTGAGTGGGTGCCAGAACGGGGCGATGATGGTCCCGGCACCCAGGCGGATGGTCGAGGTCTTCGCGGCCAGGTGGGCGAGCAGCGGCATCGGGCTGGGGGAGATCGTGTACTCCATCGCGTGGTGCTCCCCGATCCACACGGTGCTGAACCCGCCGGCTTCGGCCATCAGGGCCAGCTCGGAGAGGTTCTCGAAGAGCTGCCGGTGGCTGACCTCCTCGTCCCAGCGCTCCATGTGCACGAACAGCGAGAACCTCATGACTGCTCCTCCGCTTGAGTTGTGGCGTCCATCTCGGTGAGGGTGACGTCACCGGTGGCCCAGTGCGTCCGGGGGACCTCGTGGACGACGACCCGGATGTACTCGGGCCGTGTGTCCACGGTGCGCAGGACCGCGGCGTGCACCTCGTGCATCAAGTCCCGGATCTGCGCCGGGGTGCGGCCTTCGGCGAGGGTGATGGAGACCTGTGGCATGTCAGCTCCGCATGGTGAACGGGTCGGCCACGGGCTCCTCGCTCGTGTTGATCCAGACACTCTTGAGTCGCGTGTACTCCAGAATCGTCTCGGTGCCGTGCTCGACGCCCACTCCGCTGCTCTTGAAGCCCTGGCGCGGTGACATCGGGGACATGGCCCGGTAGGTGTTGACCCACACGGTCCCGGCATCCAGGTGTGCGGCCATCCGGTGCGCCCGTGCGAGGTTCGTCGTCCACACGCCGGCCGCGAGTCCGTACTCGGTGTCGTTCGCCAGACGTACGACCTCGTCCTCGGTGTCGAACGGCATGATCGCCAGGACGGGGCCGAAGATCTCCTCGCGCACGACGCGCATGTCGTTGTCCACGTCCACGAGGACGGTCGGCTCGTAGAAGTAGCCGCCGAGGCCGCCGTCGGTGGCCCGTCCACCGGTCAGCACCCGGGCACCTTCGCCGCGCCCGAGGTCGACGTACCCGGCCACCTTGTCGCGCTGGCCTTCGAAGGCCAGCGGACCGAGCTCGGTCTTCTCGTCCATCGGGTCGCCGATACGGATGGTCCGGGCACGTTCCGAGACACGTTCGAGAAGCTCGTCGTAGACGGACCTGTGCGCGAACACCCGGCTGCCGGCGATGCAGGTCTGTCCGGCGGCGGCGAAGATGCCGGCGACGACGCCCATCGCGGCGTTCGGAATGTTCGCGTCCTCGAACACGATGTTGGGTGACTTGCCACCCAGTTCGAGCGTGGAGCCGATGAAACGGCTCGCGGTCGCGGCGGCGATGCGCGACCCGGTGGCGGTGCTGCCGGTGAAGGAGATCTTCGCGAGGTCGCGGTGGTCGACCAGGGCCTGCCCGGCCTCGGCTCCGAACCCGGTGACGACGTTCACCGCACCCGGCGGGAACCCTGCCTCGAGCGCCAGCTCGGCGAGCTTGAGCACCGTGGCCGAGGTGTACTCCGAGGGCTTGATCACGACGGTGTTGCCGGCGCAGAGCGCGGGCGCCAGTTTGCTGCTGGTCAACGTCAGCGGAGAGTTCCAGGGCGTGATGGCTCCGACGACACCGAGGGGCTCCCGGGCCGTGTAGTTCAGCACCTGGCGGTCGGAGGTGGGGATGAAGTCACCGTGGATCTTGTCGGCCAGCCCGGCGTAGTAGTAGTAATACTCCGGCAAGGTGGCCAGCTGCCCGCGCATCTCGCGCAGTAGTTTGCCGTTGTCCTGCGTCTCCATGCGGGCCAGGTCTTCGGCGTTCTCGGCGATCAGGTCGCCCAGGCGCCGCAGCAGGTGTCCGCGCCGCGTCTGGCTGAGGTCGCGCCAGCGCGGGTCCTCGAAGGCCTTCCTCGCGGCCGCCACAGCTCGCTCGATGTCGGTGGCGTTCCCGCGTGCTGCCCGATAGAGCACCTCGCGCGTGGCCGGGTTGGTGCTCTCGAAGTACGCGCCCGACGCGGGCTCGACCCACGTCCCGCCGATGAAGTGCTGCAACGTGGTGAGGTCAGACATGTGCGCACTCTCCGATGAAGGTGGTGAGGGAGTCGACGAACGCCTCGGGGCGCTCGACGGGCAGCATGTGACGTGCCTGGGGGATGACCTCCGCACGGCAGTCGGGAAGCGCAGCGGCGAGCCGGTGGGTCATCTCGGGGGTGGACCCGGGATCGTTCTCGCCCGTCACCGCCAGTGCGCGTACGGCGATGGCGGCCAGGGCCGGGGCGAGTTCGGCGTCCGCTGTGGCGAAGACGCGATAACAGTTGAGGAAGGACCTGACGTCGTTGGAACGCAGCGTGGTCTCGGTGCGGGCCACCTGGCCGGGGCCGACGCCGGTGCCGGCGTACCAGCGTTTCAAGGACGCGGCCGCACTCGCCGTGAAGTCGGCCTCCGCGGTGCGCAGCCGGTCGAGTACGGACGCCCGCTCCTCGGCCGTACGCTCGCACACCGAACTGACCGAGGTCAGCGTCGCCACCAACTCCGGGTGGTGCAGCGCCACATGTTGGGCGACGAGTGCCCCGAGCGAGAATCCGACCAGGTGCGAGCCGGCCGGAATCTCACCGACCACCCCGTCGGCCAGGTCTGCGAGTGTCACACCTTCGCTCACCGGCGGGCGAGTGCCGTGGCCGGGCAGGTCGGGGGCGATCACGGTGAAGCGGTCGGCCAGGAGCGCGGCGGACGGCTCCCACATGGTGTGATCGAGCCCGACGCCGTGCAGCAGGACCACGGTGGGCTTGCTCATGAACGCCTACTGCTCGGTCGAGAGCGGCGCCAGCCGCTGCTGGGGGCGCCCCTGGGCGGCCGCGGCAAGCGCGATGACGATCTCGTTCGGGTGGGGAGCGTCGCTGATCCGGACCTCGACGGTCTGGTGGTGCGAACGGATCGTGGCGTCGGTGATGTGCTTCAACGGGATGTCGAAGACCACGCCGACGGGCCCGCGCTTCTCGACGGCCGGCAGCAGGGTGGTGGCGTTTGCGGCCTTGCGGAAGTGGTCGCCGAACTTGAGCGTATGGATCAGGGCCGAGCCGTGCTCGACCTCGCCGTCCAGGCCGACGATGGCCGCCTTGCCGTACGCCTCGGCAGGAGCCTCCAGGGCGTCGAGGACCGCAGGGGCCAGCAGCGCTCCGAGGTCGGAGGCGTTCGCGTCGATTCCGGGAGCGAGGTCCTCGACGAAACCCTGGCCGGCCCATGGGTTCTCGATCACGGCCGCGACGACGGCGACCCGGGCGGGGCTGTTGACCTCGCGTCCGCCCTCGATGCGGATCTCCTCGACGACGGTCACGATCTTGCGGACGTTCATGAAGGAACTACCTCCAGGGTTTCGGTGCTGACTACGGGGTCGGTCATGCGGTCCCCGATACGGGGGTGCGGGCGCGGCCCCGTCGACGCGGCGGCGATGACCACGATCTCGTCCGCACGCGGGGCGTCGGAAACACGGGCACTGATGGTCTGGTAGTGACTGCGAGTCGCGGCATGTGTCTTGTGCCAGAGCGGGACGATCAGTGTCTCGCCGGCCTCGGCGCGTGTGTCGGCGAAGCAGATGATCGACTCGCCCTGGAGGAACTCCCGGACCAGGTTGCCGAAGTACGGAGTGTGGATGAGGGCTCCCGCGTGCTCGATCTCGCCCGCCGTGCCGACGATGGCGGCCTTGCCGAACGATTCGATCTCGTCCACGCCGCCGAGGGCGCCGATGAGCCGGCCGGTCAGCAACTTCGCGAGCACCGGGGCGACTTGGCCCTGCTGTTCGGACAGATCGGACCAAGGGCCGACGCCCACCCAAGGGTTCCGGATGACGGCGGCGACGCTGGCTCGCCGTGCGGGCTGCGCGGGCGCCTCGCCCGCCTCGGTGAGGACGACGTCGCGGTAGAGCACGAGTTTGCGGAGACCGATGCTCTCGTCAGGACGATCCAAGATGCGCTCTTGCATGCCACAGGACGATAGGGACCCCTCCCGCATCGGTCAAGGTGTCGAGCTGGAGGGCTCCATCGAGTCCCTTCTCGGCGGCTGCATGTATTCCATTTAGTGCCACTGACCTGCGTATTTACGGGCGACGGCACGCGAATTTACGATTCGCTTACACCGGCCTCTTGACGCTCAATCCGCGACCTGCCTTACTGCCACTTGTATGCCAGGACCGGTGGCCATCGGGCCCCGCGGACCCAAGGAGTTTCATGTCCAGTCACCTTGGAACGGGTGCGGAAACGACGTCCGCGACGCTGTCGGGGAGCGGTGGGGACAGCACCACGGACGGCACAGGTGCCGGCCACGACGGCGGCGGCAAACTCGGCTCCGTTTTCTGGGCCTCGCTCGGTATCTCCGCCGTCTTCGTAGCCTGGGCGGTGCTCTTCACGGACAACCTGAACGAGGTCACGAACGACTCGCTGAACTGGGTGACGGCCACGTTCGGCTGGACGTACCTGGCGGTCACGCTCGCCATCCTGGTCTTCCTGGTGTTCCTGGCCTTCAGCCCCGCAGGCGACATCCGACTGGGCAAGGACAGCGACCGTCCCGAGTTCTCGACGCTGACCTGGTTCGCCATGATCCTCAGCGCGGTCATGGGCATCGGACTGGTCTCGTACGGCGTCGCCGAACCGATTTCCCACCTGGCGACGCCACCGCACGGTCTCGCCGAGCCGAACACGCCGGCGGCAGCGGTGCGCGCCCTCCAGTACTCCTACTTCGACTGGGGCCTGCACGCCTGGGCGATCTTCGCCGTCTTCGGTCTGGCCATCGCGTACTCGACCTACCGCAAGGGCCGGCGCACCCTGGTGAGCCAGCTGTTCGTGCCGTTGCTCGGCGACCGCGTGAACGGGCCGATCGGCAAGGCGATCGACGTGCTCGCCGTGTTCGCGACGCTCTTCGGCACCACGACGTCCCTCGGCCTGGGAGCTCTCCAGGTCAACAACGGGCTCGGCAGGTTGTTCGGGGTCCCGGTCAACTCGGTGAGTCAGGTGCTCATCATCGCCGCCGTCACATCGGTCTTCACGCTCTCGGCGGTGACCGGTGTCAGCAAGGGCATCAAGTTCCTGAGCCAGGGCAGTTCGCTGCTGGCGGCCGCGCTGTTCGTCTTCATGCTGATCGTCGGCCCGGCCGTGTTCATCGCCAACCTGTACATCGAGTCCGTGGGCCAGTGGGCCACTGACTTCTTCCGGATGAGCCTGCAGGGCACCGCGTTCGGCGGCCTCGAGTGGATGCAGTGGTGGACCTACTTCATGATGGCCTGGTGGGTCTCCTGGGGCGCCTTCGTCGGCGTTTTCCTCGCCCGTATCTCACGCGGCCGCACCATCCGCGGCTTCATCACGGGTGTCCTGGTCGTCCCCAGCGTGGTGTTCTTCACCTGGTTCACGGTCTTCGGCGGCACGGCGATCCACCTCGACCTGTTCGAGGGCGGCGACATCGCCAAGCAGACCACGGCTGACATCAACAGCGCGTTCTTCGCGACCCTCGACCACTTCCCGCTCGCCACTGCCACGTCTGTGATCGCGATCATCCTGGTCGTGATGTTCTTCGTCTCCGGCGCGGACGCCAACACCTACGTGCTGTCCATGATGACCTCGGACGGATCGCTCACCCCGCGTCGTCCGGTGCTCATCCTGTGGGGCGTCCTCACCGGTGTCACCGCCGTCGTCCTCATGCTCGCCGGCGGACTGAACGCCCTGCAGAACACCGTCATCGTGACGTCCTTGCCCTTGCTCGTGATCATCGCCGGCCTGGCGGTGTCCTTCTGGAAGGAGCTGAGTGCAGATCGAAAGGAGAAGACCGATGTCGCACTCTGACGCCCGCCGTGGGCGCATCGAGAAGGAGTGGGCCGCGGCCTGGGGCCAGGGTGACGTCGATGCCCTCGACGCGCTGCTGAGCCCGGCGTACCTCCGCCACGGCGGAAACCCGCACCCGCAGGACCTGAACGCCTTCAAGGCCGCGATCGTCTCGACCCGAGAGGCCTTCCCGGACCTGGTCACGACCATCGACGACATCGTCGTCGAAGGCGACAGGGCCGCGATCCGCTGGCACAGCAGCGGAACCCATGTGAACTCGTTCCTCGGTGTCCCGCCCACCAAGCGGCACGTCGAGGTCAGCGGCGCCACGTTCGCCCGCTTCGAGGGGGACCGGATCGTCGAGGAGCACGTGACGTGGGATCCCCGGGCGCTGCTCTCGGCGCTGGGCGTCATCCGGGTGGGACAGGACTGACGATCAAGATGACTAGGAGCATCTCCATGGCCTCGCTTGCCTCGAAGCCCGACCTCGATGTGATGAAGCAGGTCAACCGGCAGTTCGTCACCGGTGTCACGGTTGTGACCGCGATGGACGGAGAGACCCCCAGAGGGCTGGCCGTCAACGCGTTCTCGAGCATCTCGCTCGACCCCGCCACGGTGATGGTGTGCGTCCAGCGCACCTCGTCCACCCACGACTGTCTGTTCCGGGCGGACCACCTCGCGATCAACATCCTGTCCACGGACCAACTCGACGTCGTCGGTACGTTCGCAAGCAAGGCCAATGACAAGTTCAAGGACCTGGACTGGGAGAGCGGCCCGTTCGGCAGCCCGCTCATCGCCCGGAGCAGTGCGCAGATGGAGGTCGAGATCCGCGAGCGGCTGCAGGCCAGCACCCATACCGTGTTCATCTGCCGCGTGGTGCACGCTGCGGTAGCCGATCACCATCCGATGGTCTACAGCGCGGGTAAGTTTTTCGACGGCGGCGCGCTCGCGCCGCTGGGATGACCGGCGGGCGGCTCGGGAGACGGAGGAGGGTTCGGTGAATCGCGCACAAGGCGAACCGAAGTGGGGGTCCCCCCGGCCGGAGGCTGGGGGAGGGTCGATGCAGGCCAGGGTGATCGCCGAAATGCGCCGGCGGATCATCAAGGGAGACATCGAGCCCGGGGCTCCGCTCTCGGAGCTCGCTCTCGCGGACGAGTTCGGCGTCAGTCGTACGCCGGTACGCGAAGCCCTCAAGCAGCTGCAGACCGAAGGACTGGTTGAAATCCGGCCCCGCGTCGGGACGTTCGTCACCACTCCCTCCCGCCGCGAAATAACCGAGCTCTTCGAGATGAAGGAGCTCCTCGAGGGCGCGGCCGCCCGCCTCCTCGCACGGCGGGGCCGGGTCCCGGAGATCGACATGCTCGAGCGAAACCTGCGCGAGGCCGAGGAAGCGGTGGCACGGGACGACCGGGAGCGGTACGCGGAGTTGGTCCAGGAGTTCCACGACTTGCTCATCGCCGGGGCCGACAACAGCAAACTGGAAGCCCATTACCGGATGCTCATGAACCAGCTGGCCTACTCCCGGCTGGTGAACACGTCGCTGAGCCAGCCGGGCCGCCCCCTCCAGTCGGACCGTGAACACCACCTCGTCCTGGAGCTGATCCTGGAGAAGGACGGCGACAGCGCCGAGCACGTGATGCGTGAGCACGTCAGGGCCAGCCGACGTGCGCTGCTGGCGGGGCTGCCCATCGGCGGGGCGAACGAGAGGTTCGGCACGGCAGGTTCCTGATACGGGCTGTCAGGGCGGTTCGTCCGATGCGGCTGCCATCGAGTGGTCCTCCGCTATCTCCTGACGGTAGATCAGGGCCGGGTTCCGCCTCTTCGGGGGCGGTGCCCGGCCCTTCGGCTTACGGGGACCTTCCACTGCTGAAATCCGTCCGTAACACCAAGAATGTCTACTCCTAGGCAACGATGATTCATCATAGTAGACACTCCATCCCGGCCAGGGAGGCCCCATGACGACCGACCCAGCAGTGGACGCCCCCGATCTCGCCGAGTTGGTCCGCGCCGACGGCATCGAGTTCGTGCTGGCCGTCTTCGTCGACCTGACCGGCAAGCCGTGTGCCAAGCTCGTCCCGGCCCAGGCCGTCGAGGAACTCCGCGACGAGGGCGTCGGGTTCGCCGGATACGCGGCCGGCGCGCTCGGCCAGCAGCCGAGCGACCCCGACGTCATCGCACGGCCGGACGCCTCCTCGTACACACCCGTCCCCTTCATCAAGCCCGGCCTTGCCCTCGTCCACTGCGACCCGCATGTGGAGGGCGAACCCTGGCCCTACGCGCCCCGCGTCATCCTGCGCAGGCTCCTGCAGCGGGCCGCGGACCAGGGGCTGTCGATGTCCGTCGGCGCCGAGGTCGAGTACTTCCTGGTCAACCGCGACGAGCACGGGGTGCTCAGCGTCGCCGACGCCAAGGACACCGCAGCACAACCCTGTTATGACGCAAGGGGCCTGACCCGGATGTACGACCACCTCACCGCGGTCTCCAGCGCCATGAACTCCCTCGGCTGGGGCAACTACGCCAACGACCACGAGGACGGCAACGGTCAGTTCGAGCAGAACTTCAAGCACGCCGACGCCCTCACCACCGCCGACCGGGTCATCACCATGCGGTACCTGGTCTCGATGCTGGCCGAACAGCGGGGCATGACAGCCACGTTCATGCCGAAGCCGTTCACCGACCGCACCGGCACCGGCATGCACCTGCACATGTCGCTGTGGCGGGGCGAGGAACCCGCCTTCCCCGACGCCACCGACGGGCGCGGGCTCGGTCTGTCCTCGCTCGCCTACTCCTTCGTCGCCGGGATCGTCGAGCACGCGCGGGCGCTCCAGGCCGTGATCGCGCCGACCGTCAACTCGTACAAGCGCACCGGCGCGGTGAACACCCGCTCGGGCGCCACCTGGTCGCCGCGCGTGGCGGGTTACGGCGGCAACGATCGCACCCACTTCGTACGCGTCCCCGACGGCAACCGCATCGAGCTGCGCGGCGGCGACGGCGCCGCCAACCCCTACCTCGCCGCTGCCGCCGCCCTCGCCGCGGGCCTCGACGGCATCGAACGCGGCCTCGACCCGGGCGAGCCCGGCGCGGCCGGCAAGGGCCCGGAGCTCCCGCCCACTTTGCTGCACGCCGTCGAGGCCTTCCAGGCGGACGACGTGATCAGCGGCGCGCTGGACGCAGTAGGCACCGGGGTCAGCCGGTACTTCGCCGACCTCAAGCGCGAGGAGTTCTTCGACTGGCACGCCACGGTCGGCCCCTGGGAGCTCGACCGCTATCTGACCGCCTTCTGAAGGGACTTGAGATGTGCGGAATCGTGGGGCTCCACCTGCGCGAGCCCTCCCTCGAACCCCGGCTCGGCGCGCTGCTGACCGCGATGCTGGGGCAGGTCGTCGAACGCGGCCCCGATTCGGCGGGGGTCGCGGTCTACGGGGACCCGCGGCTGTCGCCGCCAGGACGTGCCGTCGTCTCGCTGCTCGGGGTCAGCCCGGCCGAGGCTCAGGCCGCGCTGCCCGGCGCCGTGGCCGTCGCGGCTGACGTCACCACGGTCGTGCACGCGGATCTTTCCATCGCCGACCTGCTCGCGGCCGTCTCGGCGGCGCTGCCCCACGCCACCGTCATCGGCTCCGGCTCGGACATGGCCGTACTCAAAGGCACTGGAAATCCGGTGCAGTTGGCGGAGTCCTTCGGGCTCGCCGGTGTCACCGGCTGGCAGGGCGTCGGTCACACCCGAATGGCCACCGAGTCCGCTGTCACCCCCGAGGGCGCGCACCCCTTCTCCGTCGGTCCCGGCCAGTGCCTGGTGCACAACGGCTCCTTCGCCAACCACGCCACCATCCGGCGTGAACTGCTCGCCCAGGGCGTCGAGTTCGACAGCGAGAACGACTCCGAGGTGGGCGCGCGGTTCATCGCGCACCAACTGGAGCAGGGCGCTGAACCGGAGAAGGCGCTGCGGCTGCTGTGCGAGCGGTTCGACGGCTTCTACACGCTGCTCGTGTCCACCGGCGACTCCTTCGCGGTCGTCCGCGACGCGATCGCCTGCAAGCCGGCGCTCGTCGCCGAAACCGACGCGTGGGTCGCGATGGCCTCCGAGTACCGGGCGCTGGACGTCCTGCCGGGCATCGAGAACGCCCGCATCTTCGAACCCGAGCCGGAAGAGGTGTACGTATGGCGACGCTGATCGACCTGGCCGAGACCCCCGTGCGGGACCTCAACCAGGCCCTGCACGCCCCTGACGCGACGTCCTGGCGGGTCCTCAACCCGCGCGGCGCGCACGCCGTGGCCTGCGGTATCCGCGAGGACCACACCGTCGACGTCGAGGGCCACGTCGGCTATTACTGCGCCGGCATGAACCAGCACGCCACGGTCACGGTGCACGGCAACGCGGGCACCGGGGTGGCCGAGAACATGATGTCCGGCACGGTTCGCGTGCGCGGCAACGCGTCTCAGTCGGCCGGGGCCACCGCCCACGGGGGGCTTCTGGTCATCGACGGGGACGCCTCCGCGCGGTGCGGGATCTCCATGAAGGGCGTGGACATCGTCGTCGGTGGCAGCGTCGGCCACATGAGTGCGTTCATGGGGCAGGCCGGGCGGTTGGTCGTGTGCGGGGATGCGGGCGAGGCCCTCGGCGACTCCCTGTACGAGGCCCGGATCTATGTGAGGGGCGAGGTCAAGTCCCTCGGTGCGGACTGCGTCGAGAAGGAGATGGGCGCCGAACACCTCGCAGAGCTCGCTGACTTGCTCAAGGCGGCCGAGCGTGACGAGAACCCCGCCGACTTCCGCCGGTACGGCTCGGCCAGGCAGCTGTACCACTTCAAGGTCGACAACACAGCAGCGTACTGAGGGAGTTCGACGATCATGGAACCCGCATCCCACGGCCTGCGCGAGTCCGCCACCTTCGACCGCGCCACCATCCACGCCATCCAGCGAGCCGCCGAGACCGGCATCTACGACATCCGCGGCTGGGGCGCCAAGCGGAAACTCCCGCACTTCGACGACCTGCTGCTGCTCGGCGCCTCCATGTCCCGCTATCCGCTGGAGGGTTACCGCGAACGCTGCGACACGGACGTCGTCCTCGGCACCCGGCACGCCAAGCACCCCCTGCGGCTCGCCACCCCCGTCACCATCGCCGGCATGAGCTTCGGCGCGCTGTCCGCCCAGGCCAAGGAGGCCCTCGGGCGCGGTGCCAGCGAGGTCGGCACCTCGACGACCACCGGCGACGGCGGCATGACCCCCGAGGAGCGCGGCCACTCCAAGCACCTGGTCTACCAGTACCTGCCGTCCCGTTACGGCATGAACCCCGACGACCTGCGCGCCGCCGACGCGATCGAGGTCGTCCTCGGCCAGGGCGCCAAACCCGGCGGCGGAGGCATGCTGCTCGGCCAGAAGATCACCGAACGGGTCGCCGGGATGCGCACCCTGCCCGTCGGCATCGACCAGCGCAGCGCCTGCCGCCACCCCGACTGGACCGGCCCTGACGACCTCGCCATCAAGATCCTCGAACTGCGCGAGATCACCGACTGGGAGAAGCCGGTCTATGTGAAGGTCGGCGCGACACGGACGTACTACGACGTGAAGCTTGCCGTGCACGCGGGCGCCGATGTCGTGGTCGTCGACGGAATGCAGGGCGGTACGGCCGCCACCCAGGACGTGTTCATCGAGCACGTCGGCATCCCCACCCTGGCCGCCCTGCCCCAGGCCGTCCAGGCGCTGCAGGAGCTGGGTGTCCACCGCGAGGTCCAGCTGATCGTCTCGGGCGGCATCCGCAGCGGCGCCGACATGGCCAAGGCGCTCGCCCTCGGCGCGGACGCGGTCGCCATCGGCACGGCCGCGCTGATCGCGCTCGGCGACAACCACCCGAAGTACGACGCCGAGTACCGCGAACTCGGCTCCGCCGCAGGCTACTTCGACGACTACCAGGACGGCCGCGACCCCGCCGGCATCTCCACCCAGGACGAGGACCTCGCCGCCCGCCTCGACCCCGCCGAGGCCGGCCGCCGGCTCGCCAACTTCCTCCGCGTGATGACCATGGAGGCCCAGACCCTCGCCCGCGCCTGCGGCAAGGCCCATCTCCTCCACCTCGAGCCCGAGGATCTGGTTGCTCTTACCATCGAGTCCGCTGCCATGGCCCGCGTCCCGCTCGCGGGTACGAACTGGATACCCGGGGAGGGTCTGTGATCGCCGTCGTAGGCGCTGGGCTGATGGGCGCTGCCACCGCCTGGCAACTGGCCCGGCGTGGCCATGAGGTCACGCTCATCGAGGTGTACGGCATCGGCCACAAGCACGGCAGTTCGCACGGCAGCTCGCGGATCTTCCGGCGGGCGTACGCCGACCCCTTCTACGTACGGCTGACCGGACAGGCGCACGAGCAGTGGCGGGAACTGGAGGACGACGCCTCGACTCCCTTGCTGCGCACGACCGGTGGCCTCGACATGGGCGAGGACCGTGACCCGAAGGCGCTGGCCGCCGTCCTCGACGCGGCCGGAGTGCCGTACGAACTCCTCGGCCCGGAAGCAGCTCTGGAGCGCTGGCCGTACATCCGCGTCACGGGCCCGGTGCTCCATCACCCGGACGCGGGCGTGGTCGACGCCGACGAGACCGTCGGGGCCTGCGTACGGCGGGCGATCGAACACGGCGCGGAAGCGATCATCGGCGCACGCGTCACGGGCATCGACGTCCGGGGCGGCGAGAGGGTTCTGCTGCACACCGACGACGGCCGCGAGGTCGTCGCGGACACTGTGGTGATCGCCGCCGGCGCCTGGCTGCCCGAGCTCGGACTGCCCGTCGCGCTGCCGCCGTTGCAGGTGACCCAGCAGCAGGTCTTCCACTTCGGGCAGCGCGATCCGTCCGTGAAGTGGCCGACCCTGGTCTGGGACGGTGCGCTGCACCTCTACGGCCTGCCGTCGGGAAGCGACGGCGGCCCGCTCCCCGCGGTCAAGGTCGCCGAGCACGACCGCGGCACCCCCACCACCGCCCGCACCCGCGACGGGATCGTCGACCCGTCGTCGCGCACCCGGGTGAGCGACTTCGTCCGCGACCGGCTCCCGGGCCTCGAGCCCGACCCGGTGGCCGAAGCGACCTGCCTCTACACCACCACCCCCGACGAGGACTTCGTCCTCGACCGCCACGGCCCCTTCGTCATCGTCTCCCCGTGCTCCGGCCACGGCGCCAAGTTCGCCCCGCTCATCGGCGCGATGGCCGCCGACCTCGCCACCGGCCGCACCGAGCCCCATCCCCGCTTCCGCCTGGACCGCGCGGGCTAGGATGCGCCGGTGACCGAGCACCCCGACCCCGCAGCGGACTCCCAGGGCTCCGACGACCAGGCTCTGGAGCGCATCATCGCGGTCCGGGCCCGCGAGTACCGGCAGGCGGCCGGGCTGTCGGTCGGCGAGATGGCGCAGCGGGTCGGTATCTCCAAGGCCATGCTGTCGAAGATCGAGAACGCCCAGACCGCGTGCAGCCTCACCACGCTCTCCCGGCTCGCGCGCGGTCTCGATGTCCCGGTCACCGCCCTGTTCCGCGGCATGGACGACGAACGCGAGGCCGTCTTCGTCCCCGCGGGACACGGCGCCCGGATCGTCCGCCGCGGTACCCGCGTCGGTCATGAGTACGCCCAACTCGGCTCGCTGCGGGGCGCCCACAAACGGATGGACGCCCTGCTGGTCACGCTGACCGAACAGAGCGAGGTCTTCCCGCTCTTCCAGCACGCCGGGACCGAGCTCCTCTACATGCTGGAAGGTGTCATGGTGTACGGCCACGGCAAGTCCAGCTACACCCTGCGCCCCGGCGACGCCCTGCAGTTCGACGGTGAGGCCCCGCACGGCCCGGAGCGACTGGTGGAGTTGCCGATCCGCTTTCTGACGGTGACGGCCTTCGGGGACAGCCCGCAGCACTGAAACCCGGTGTTAATCAGCCACGGAAGTGTCTTGTAACGCACCTCCAGTCTACTGCGGTGAAACGACGTTTCTTCCTGCTGGACCTCTCCGCGGAGTGTGCGCATGGACACCGGAAGTACCGCTTGGATGCTCGCAAGCACGGCACTGGTCTGTCTGATGGTGCCGGGCCTCGCGCTCTTCTACGGCGGCATGGTCGCCGCCAAGAGCGTCCTGAACATGATCATGATGACCTTCGGGGCCGTCGCTCTGGTCGGCTGCATCTGGGTCGTCTACGGCTACTCGGCCTCCTTCGGCGACTCGATGGGAGGCGCCGGAATCCTCGGTGACGTCACCGAGTTCTTCGGCCTGAGCGGTGTCATCAAGGACGACCCGAAGGCCACCATCCCGCTCTCCGTCTTCGCCGCCTTCCAGGCCCTGTTCGCGGCCCTCACCGCCGCACTGATCTGCGGTGCGATCTCCGACCGCATCAAGTTCGGTGCCTGGATGGCCTTCACCGGCATCTGGGTCACCCTGGTCTATCTGCCCGTCGCCCACTGGGTGTTCGCCTTCGACGGCGACGACGTCGTCGGCGGCTGGATCGTCAACGAGCTCGGCGCCATCGACTTCGCCGGGGGTACGGCCGTACACATCAACGCCGGCGCGGCGGCCCTGGCGATGATCCTCGTCCTGGGCAAACGCATCGGCTGGCAGAAGGGAACGGAACGGCCCCACAACGTGCCCCTGGTGATGCTCGGCGCCGGCCTGCTCTGGTTCGGCTGGTTCGGCTTCAACGGCGGCTCCGCGCTGACCTCCAGCAACGCCGCCTCCGTCGTCGTGCTGAACACCTTCACCGCCACCTGCTCCGCGATGCTCGGCTGGCTCCTCGTCGAGAAGCTCCGCGACGGCCACCCCACAAGCCTCGGCGCCGCATCCGGAGCCATCGCCGGACTCGTCGCCATCACTCCCTCCTGCGGCGCCGTCTCCCCGCTCGGCGCACTCGCCCTCGGCGCGATCGGCGGCGCGGTGTGCGCCCTCGCCGTCGGCCTCAAGTACAAGTTCGGCTACGACGACTCCCTCGACGTCGTCGGCATCCACCTCGTCGGAGGCATGACCGGCACCCTGCTGGTCGGCATCCTCGCCACGTCGGACGCCCCCAACGGCGTCGACGGCCTCCTCTACGGCGGAGGCCTCTCCCTCCTCGGCAAGCAGGCGGTCGGCGCCTTCGCCGTACTGGCGTACTCATTCGCCGTGACCTGGCTGATCGCCAAGGCGCTCGACAAGACGATGGGCCTGCGGGTCCGTCCCGAGGTGGAGCAGGAGGGCGTCGACGTCCACCTGCACGCGGAGAACGCCTACGACCTCACCCACTCGCCGACCACCACCCCGACCCCCGAGCCTGCCGCTGCGGGATAGGGAGGAGGCTCCACCCGGGATGCCCGGGTGGAGCCTCGACGGGGAATGCTGTCAGGGAAGTTCGGTCACGCGGTCGGTGCCCGGAGGGACGACGGGGCTGTTGGCGGTGAGGTGGTCGGTCAGGGCCGCGATGTCGTCTCCGCCGCCGACGGTGTTGGTGCCTTTGGCGAAGGTGGTGAACCCGTCACCGCCGTCGGCGAGGAAGGTGTTCGCGGTGACTCGGTAGGTGGCGTCCGGCTTCAGCGTTTCGCCGTTGAGTTCGATCGAGGCCGGGTCGATGCGGTCGCCGACCGGGGCGCTGCGGGAGTAGGCGTACGTCAGGCCCTTGGAGACGCCCAGGATGAGGGTGGGGGCCCGGGTGCCGGAGTCGTTGAACTGCTGCTCCAGGATCTCTTCGATCTGGGCTCCCGTCAGGTCGACGGACACCAGTGATCCCGCGAAGGGCTGGACGGCGAAGGCCTCGGCGTAAGTGATTTCACCAGGTGCCTCGCCGCCCGACGAAGAGGCGTACGTGAGGTCCGCACGTACCCCGCCCGGGTTCATCAGGGCGATCTGGGCACCGCCCCGCTCCGGTGCGGAGGTCGCCGCCAACTGAGCGTCGGCGACCAGGTTCGCCAGGTCGGACTCGGCGTCGCGGGTCTCGGACCGGGTGATGTCGGCGGTGACGCTGCCGACGATCCGGTTGGCCAGGGGAGCCGAGAGGGCCTTCCACTTGTCGATGACGGCGCTCTGGTCGGCGTCCTTGGTGCCGGTGCGGGTGACGAGGTGGTTCATCGCGGCGACCTGGTCCCGTACGACCTCCCCGGTGCGGCGGTCCACCGTCAGCCGTGTCTCGGTGACCACCCGGCCGAACGACGACGCCGAGGTGACCATGCGGGGGTTGCCGGCCGGGTCGGGGAGCGAGCAGATGTACGGCTGGTGGGTGTGGCCGGTCACCACGGTGTCGATCGCCGGGTCCAGGTTCTTCGCGATGTCCACGATGGGCCCCGAGATGCCGTCGCACTGGCCGTACGATCCGGCCTGCACGCCGCCCTCATGGAGCAGGACGACGATCGCCTCGACACCTTGGCCGCGCAGCTTGCGGGCGGAGGCGCCCGCGCTCTCCACCTCGTCCAGAAAGCGTACGGACTTGATGCCGGACTGGCCGGTGACCTCGGGGGTGCCCTCCAGGGTCATGCCGATGAAACCGACCTTCACCCCGTCCACCTTCTTGATCCAGGTGGGTGCCAGGAGGGGCTTTCCGGAGTCGCGGTCGATGACGTTGGCGGCCAGCCAGGGGAACGCGGCGCCGTCGTACGGCTCGTCCTCGATGTAGCAGCCGTCCTCGGGATGGCAGCCGCCGTGCTGCATGCGCAGCAGTTCCTCGGTGCCCTCGTCGAACTCGTGGTTGCCGACGCTGGTGACGTCCAGGTGCAGCTTCTCCATGGACTCGACGGTCGGTTCGTCGTGGAAGAGCCCGGAGAGGAACGGGCTGGCGCCGACGATGTCGCCCGCGGCCACGGTCAGCGAGGCCTCGGTGCCCTGCCGGAGCTGCCCCAGCCGGGCCGCGAGATACTCCGCGCCGCCGACCGGCGTGGACTTCGGATCGAGCTTGGAACCGAGGTTGGCGTCGCGGCCGGTGGGCGGCTCCAGATTGCCGTGGAAGTCGTTGAAGGACAGCAGCTGGACGTCGACGGTGGACGGCGGCTTCTGAACGGTGGGGAAGGCACGGGTGTACGAGATCCACAGCCGGACGTCGCCGTCGTCCGTACGGCCGTTGCCGTCGAGGTCTCCCGCCGCGCCGGAGGCCGGGATCGCCGCCAGGTCCTTGGCGCCCACGGCACCGTCACCGTCGACGTCCGGGGTGCGGTTCGCCAGCAGACCCGAACGGACCGACAGCAGATGGAACTTGGTGACGCTGCCGTTGAAGCCGAAGTTGTCGTCGGCGACGAGGACGAGCGACCGGGAGCCGTCGGGCAGCTTCGGCCCCCAGGTGATGCCCTCGACGTTGTCGGCGTCGGTGCCGGAGGTGGTGAAGTCGTACAGCAGTTTCTTCGGCATCGGCTTCTCGGAGCCGGACAGGGCTTCCTTGCCGCTGACGTCCGTCGCGCCGATGGTGCTGGTCCAGTAGAGGCGGATGGAGAAGCCGACGCCGGAGGCGAAGGACCGCTCGACGGTGAGGTAGTCGGTCTCGTTGATCGCGAGGATCTCGGAGACTCCCCGGTCCGCGGAGTACGTACCGACCGGGGCCGGCAGTGGCGCGGTGGGGGCGTCGGAGATCGGGTCGACCTCGTAGACGTGCTCGGCCTCCGGCGTGCCCGTGCGGCGGTCCATGACCAGCAGCCGGGACGGGCTCTTCGACGTCAGCCCGGCCGCGGGACCGTCCTGAACGAGCGCGTTCTCCGTGACGGTGATGGCCTTGTCGCCGTCGGGGGAGAGGGTGAGCCCTTCGAGGGCCTGGTTGTTGCGGACGCCCGCGGTGAGCGTGCCCGAGGCCGACCTGACGGGTGCGTACGCCTTGGGCAGCGGCAGCTCGCGTACATGCCCGCCGGAGGTGGTCGCCTCACGGACGAAGGCGGGCTGCCCGGACGAGGAGGCACCCTCGCTGGTCCACAGCAGGCTCTCGCCGTCCGGGGTCCGGCGGATCGCCTCGGGGTCGACCGCCTTCGCGGCGAAGGGTTCGCCGTTGGTGTCGTCCAGCACGGTCAGGCCGTCGAGTGCGGGCTTGTCATCGGCGAACGCGGCCCCGTCGAGCGGCAGTCGAAGGGTGTAGAAGCGGGCCTTGCCGTTCTCCGAGCGGTCGTCGCTGAGGGCGGTGTACGTGCCGGACTCCGAGTCGTAGTCGATGCCCGACAGCCCGCCGAACGGCATGCCGAACTCCGTCGTTCCGGCGGGCACGGTGAGCGTGTCGAGGAGCCGCACGTCCTGCGGTTTCGCGGAGGGGCCGGCTCCGGACTCCACCGCGAAACCGTTCGCGAGGGCCAGAGTGCCGAGGAGTCCCGCCGCGGTGAGGCCTCCGATGAGTGCGCGTCTTCGGCCGGCTCTGTGTCTGTGTCGCATGGGTGTCCTTCCAAGGGGTGCGGAGTGTGTCCAGGGCGCAGCTGGGTGCGCCCCGGCGGGCAGGATTTCGACGGGGGTGTGGACGAGCTCGGGCCGTAGGGCCCCTCGGAGTTGGGGGAGACGCGAGGAAGGCGGCGGCAGGCGTCAGAGGGAGGCGGTGGCGACCTCTCCGGCAGCGCCCCGCCGCTTCCGCCGCCACGCGTACACCGCGAGCGCCACCAGCGTCATCGCGTACGGGATCGTCGACACCAGTTGTGGCGGTACGTCCAGCGTGCCGAGCTGCACGGCCAGCGCCTCCGCCGCACCGAAGCCGAGCGCTGCGAGGAAGACGCCCCACGGGCGCAGGCCGCCGAGGAAGACCGCCGCGAGGGCGATGAAGCCGCGGCCGGCCGTCATGTCCCGTACGAAGAAGGACACGTAGCCCATGCTCAGGAACACCCCGGCGAGGCCCGCGAGCGCGCCGCTGAGAGCGAGACCCGCGTACTGGACACGGCGTACCGGAATGCCGACCGACGCGGCGGCGTCCGGCATCTCGCCGACCGCCCGCAGGTGGAAGCCGAAGCGGGTGCGGAAGAACAGCCAGGCGACGAACGGCGCGGCCAGGAAGGCCAGCCAGGTGACCAGGTTCTGACCGCTCACCACATCGCCCACCACCGGAATGCTCTCGATGCCCGGCAGCGTGACCGTCGGCAGGGTGCCGCTCTTCAGGCCGGACGTGCCGCCCTTGTCGTCGAGGAGGCTGTAGACGGCGTAGGCGGTGGCGCCCGAGGCGAGCAGATTGATACCGATGCCCGCGATGATCGCGTCGGCGCCCAACTCCAGCCGGAGCGCGGCCAGGAGCACGCCCAGCAGTGTCGCCACCGCGACCCCGCACACCGCGCCCAGGGCGACCGAGTGGCTGTAGCCGGCGACGAGCGCACCCGTGCAGGCCGCGCTGAGCATCTGCCCTTCCAGGGCGATGTTGCTGATGCCGGCGCGTTCGGCGATCAGTCCGCCGAACGCGGCGAGCAGGTACGGCGTGGCGACCCGCAGCACAGCTGCCAGGAAGGCGCTGCTGAGAACGACGTCGAGTACGGAACTCATCGGACGCCCACCTGCTTCCGCGCGATCCGGCGCTTGAGGAGATCCGGCAGCGCCTGGGCGGTGACCAGCAGCACGATGACCGCCTGGATCACGACCACGATCTCCGTGCCGACGTCCGTCTGCTGTTCCATGATGTCGCCCCCGGCGCGCAGGTAGGAGTAGAAGAGCCCGGCGACCACGACGACCAGCGGGTTGTTGCGCGCCAGCAGGGCGACCACGATCCCCTCGAAGGCGAGGCTTCCGGCCAGGCCCGGTTCCAGGCGGCCGTACACGCCCTGGACGAGATGCGCTCCGGCGAGGCCTGCGACCGCGCCGCCGATGACGAAGCTCCACTCGATGACCCGGGGCACCTTGATGCCTCCGTACGCCGCGAAGTCGGGGTTGGCGCCGGTCATCCGGATCCGGTAACCGAGCGGGGTACGGGTGATGAGCAGCCACAGCGCGACGGCCGTGAGCAGCATCAGCCCGAGACCGATGTTGGCCCGGCCCATCGGGATGCCGAACCAGTCGCTCAGCGGGGTGAGCGCGGAGTCCTGCTGGATGGGCTTGGAGTGCACGGCGCTGCTGCCCGGCTCCTTCAGCGGGCCGTTGACCAGGTAGTCGTAGACGCGTACGGCGATGGCGTTGAGCATGAGCGTGGCCACGATCTCGTTGGCGCCGAGGCGTGCCTTCATGGTGCCCGGCACCAGGCCCATGCCGGCGCCCGCCATGGCCGCCGCCACCATGGGCACGATCACGGCGGCCACCGCCGGCAGCGGCAGGAAGACCGCGACGGCGGCGGCCGCCAGCGCGCCCGCGTAGAGCTGGCTTTCGGCGCCGAGGCTGATCTGCCGGGCGCGGAAGGGGATCGCGACCGACAGCCCGAGCAGGGTGAGCGTGGTGGCGTCCTCCAGCCAGCGGCCGACGCGGAAGGAGCGGTCCAGCGGGCCGGTGAGCATGACCTCGTAAGCCTGTACCGGGTCGTTGCCGGTGGCGAGCATGACGAGGAAGCCGATGGCCAGGGCGACCAGGATCGTGGCCAGGGCCATGCTGACGTCGACGGCGAGGTCGCGGCGCCGGGTCGCACGGTACTGGCGTCGGTCCTCGGTCTCGATCAGGGTCATGGGGGTGGTGGTCATGAGGCCTTCCCCTGGTCTTCCAGACCGGCCATGAGGTGATCCTGTTCGTGCTGCTCGACGCCGAGCATGTAGAGGCCGACCCGTTTCTCGGTGAGGCCGGTGGTGTCGTCGAACCGGGCGACCAGACGGCCGTCCTTGAGGACCAGCAACCGGTCGGAGAGAGCGAGGAGTTCGGTGAGGTCGGCGGAGATCAGCAGAACGGCGGCACCCGCGTCACGCGCGGCGACCAGCTGCTCGTACATGAAGCGCATCGCGCCGACGTCCACCCCGCGCGTGACATGGGAGGCGATCAACAGCCGTGGCCCCGCGGAGAGTTCGCGGGCGACGATCACCTTCTGCATGTTGCCGCCGGACAGCGCCCGTACCGGCACCGACGGGTCGGGGGTGCGGATCGCGTATTCGTCGATCAGCCGCTCGGCGTGGGCGCGCACGGCACCGGGGTGCAGTACGCCACGGCGGGCGAGGGGCGGCCGGTCGTGGCGGTCGACGACGAGGTTGTCGGCGATCGACCCGTCGAGCGCGGCGCCGTTGTGCAGCCGGTCCTCCGGTACGTAGCCGACGCCGGCCCTGCGATGGCCCGCGACGTCGAGGCCGGCGGTGTCGGTGCCGCCGACGTGGACCGTGCCCGTGGTGGGGCGCCGCAACCCGGCCAGGATCTCGGCGAGTTCGCTCTGGCCGTTGCCCTCGATGCCCGCGACCCCGACGATCTCCCCGCCGGCCACGTCGAAGTCCAGGCCGTGCAGGGACTGGCCGGCCGGTGCCTCGTACCCGAGACGCCGGACCCGCAGGGTGGTCTTCCCGGGGCGGGCGGGGGAGCGGTCCACCTCCAGGGACAGGTCGCGGCCGACCATCATGGAGGCGAGGGACCGCTCGGTGGCGTCGGCGGTGGCGACCGTCCCCACCAGGGAACCGGCGCGCATCACGCTGACCCGGTCGCTGATCTCCCGTACCTCGCGCAGCTTGTGCGAGATGAACAGCACCGTCATCCCGCCGTCGCGCAGTCTGCGTACGGCGGCGAACAGGTCCTCGGTCTCCTGCGGGGTGAGCACGGCGGTCGGCTCGTCGAGGATCAGCACCTTCGCCTGCCGGTGGAGCGCCTTGAGGATCTCGGCGCGCTGCCGCATCCCGACCGACACCTCGTCGACGCGTGCCCTGGGGTCGACGGCGAGTCCTGCTTCCTCCGCGAGCCGGGCGGTCGTCTCGACGGCCGACTTCGGGTCGACCAGACCGCGGCGGCCCGGTTCGACGCCGAGGACGACGTTCTGGGCGACGGTGAACGAGGGCACCAGCATGAGGTTCTGGTGCACCATGCCCACGCCCAGTGCGATGGCGGAGGCCGGCCCGCGCAGTGTCCGCGGCTGCCCGCCGATCAGGATCTCGCCCGAGGAGGGCTGCTCCAGACCGTAGAACAGTTTCATCAGCGTCGACTTGCCCGCGCCGTTCTCGCCCACGACCGCCCGGATCTCGCCCGGCGGGACCTCCAGGTCCACCCCGCGCACCGCGCGCACCCCGTTGGCGTACGTCTTGGTGACCGCACGGGCGGCGACGGCCGGACCGTCCTTGCCCCATGGCTCGTTCATCTTCAAGGCCGTTCGGTTAGAAGGCGCTGGGGACCGTGACGGAGCCCGACTTGACCGTGTCGGCGGCTTCCTGGACCTCGGTACGGATCTTCTCGGGCACCAACTCCTGGAAGTGGTCGTCGTTGACGTAGCCGACGGCGTCCTCGGCGAGACCGACGGTGTCGACGGCGCCGTACTTCAGGGTGTCCTTCTGGTCCGCCTGCGCGGCCTTGTAGAGGGCGGTGCCGACGTTCTTGAGGATGGAGGTGACGACGGTGTCCTTCTGCGCCTGGTCGGTGAGCGTCTGGTACTGGTCGGAGTCCACGCCGAAGGTGTACCGCTCGGCGGTGACCGCCGACTCGAAGGTGCCGAGCCCGGAGAGTCCGGCGACGGGCCACACGAGCGCGGCGCCCTGGCCGTACATGGCGGTGGAGATCTCCTTTCCCTTCGCGGGGTCACTGAACGGCTTGTCGCCGCCCACGTACTGCACGAGCACGTCGGAGTTCTTTCCGCCAGCGGCCTTGAAGCCCGCCCTGAAACCGACGACAAAGTCCTCGATGACCGGGATCTTCACTCCGGGCATGACGCCGACCTTCTTCAGGGATTCGGCTCCCTTGAGGGATTTCTCGGCCACCAGCTTCTCGGCGAGGAATCCGGCGAGATAGCCGCCCTCGTTCTGCTTGAAGGTCACGGAGTAGACGTTCTCGCACTTGTTGGAACAAGTCCCGTTCTTGCCGCTGTAGTCGACCGGGGCGTCGAAGAGCCAGAACTTCTTGTCCGGGAATTGCGGGGCGAGTTCGCCGATGTAGTCGGTGACCTCGAAGGTGCCGGCCGCCAGGATGTCGTAGTCGTCGGCCGAGGCGGCGTCCTCGAATCCGGGCTCCCACTTGGTGCGGTCGGAACCCAGCTCGACCACCTTGAGCTCGTAGCCCAGGTCCTTCTCGGCCTTCTTCAGCCCCTCGTGGGCGGAGTCGAAGAACGACTTGTCGCCCAGCCCGCCATTGATCACCAATTTGATGCGCAGCTTGTCGGAGGACGCCGCTCCGGAATCATCTCCGCCCGACCCTCCGCACGCGGTCAGCGCGAGTATCCCTGTCACCGCGACGGCGGCGCTTCTTCCATATCGCATCATCGACCTCCTGATCGTTTTGTTGCTGAGTGAGCGGCTGCGTTGACAGTAGGAAGTGCAAAACGTTTTGGCTACGTTGCCCGGTTTCGGTTTGATTTCCGGTGTGGGAATTTCAGACATCGGTGAGCAGCGCGGCGGCGGCGATGTGCAGCGCCCGGTCGAAGCTGGTCTCGCGTTCCTGGGCGGTGAGGGCCTCGCTGGTGCGCAGGTGGTCGGAGACGGTCAGCACGGCGAGTGCTTCGCCGCCTTCCGCGCAGGCCACGGCATACAGGCCCGCCGCCTCCATCTCGGCCGCCAGCGTGCCCCGGCGCTCCAGTGCGTCGAAGAGAGCGGGGCGGTCCAGGTAGAAGTGGTCGCTGGTGAACACCGGTCCGACGTGGACTGCTCCACCGCCCGGCGGCGTCTCTCGCTCGGCGGCATCTGCCGCCGCCCGCAGCAGCCGGTACGAGGGTGCGAGGGAGAGCATCACACCGTCGACCAGGATCCGGCTGAGGCTGGAGTCGGTGTGTGCGGCGGAGGCGATCACGACGTCCCGTACCGCGACCGACTCCGCTATCGCACCGGCCGTGCCGACCCGGACGATCCTGCGCACGCCGTAGTACCGGAACAACTCCGTCGCGTAGATCGACACCGAGGGAATGCCCATGCCGGAGGCGAGGACCGACATGGGCACGCCTTGGTGGCTGCCCGTGTAGCCGAGGATGCCGCGTATGTCCGTGACCTGCCGCGCGTCCTGAAGGAACGTCTCGGCGATCCGCCGGGCCCGGCGGGGGTCCCCCGGCATCAGCACGAGTGGCGCGAAGTCACCTGGCGCGGCGGCGATATGGGGTGTGCCGGTGAAGGGAGCACTCACGGGGTCGGGCATCACAGCTCCGATCCGGCGAGCCAGCGCACCAGTCGGTCCCACAACTCGGTGTACCCCTCCCAGGCCAGGAACGGCGGCGGTGCCCAGTGCGGCGCCACGTCGGAGGTGAAGGCCGCGGACCTGCCCGCGCCGTGGCTGCCCACGACGAGCAGTGGATACCCCGCGCACTCGGCCAGCAGCGACGCCTCCGGCCGGGCCGCGACCTCGTTGAGGCCGAGCAGCACGGGCCAGGACCGCTCCAGTCCTCGTACGACCGCGTGCTCGCCCACCACCTCGGGAACGGCGCCGGCCGGGAGCTCCACCCGGTCGTCGCGGTCCAGCATCACCACCGGCAGGGCGGCGGCGAGCGGCGAACGCCCCCATCGCGCACGGGCGTCGATGCCGCTGAACGTCAGATAGCCACCGACCATCAGCACCCCGCCGCCCCGCTCCACGAAACCGCGCACCAGCTCCGAGCGGTCGGGCGCGGGGACCGACCGGTTGAAGGTCTCGGGCGGCAGCTGGAAGCTGTTGGCGCCCACGTCGCTGATGACCACGACGTCGTACGCGTCGAAGCCGTCCGCGGAGCCCGGAACCCGGCTGGGGATCTCGTGCGAGGGCACATAGGTCACCTCGTGGCCTCGTGAGCGCAGAGCGTCGAGGAAGGCGCCCCCGCCCTCGGTGTACTCCGCGGTGTGGAAGGCGTCGAAGCCCTTCTGATGGACCGTGTACGTGAACCAGGACTCGCCGACGACGAGCACTCTGGGCATGGCGAACCGCCTTTCCAAGACTGAACAGAGCAGGGGGTATTGCCGCACGGGGACATCAACTGCCCACAGTGCGATGGAAGTTGGGATGGGTAAAGGTCAGCGGGTGGTCGCGGGCGCCGTGCTGCCGCGCACCTTGAGTTCGACGGGAAGGGTGTGCCGGGAGGCGGGCGGGACCTCGCCCCGGGTGACGTACTGGAGGAGCTGCGCGGTGGCGGTGCGGCCCACGTCGTAGGCGGGCTGGTGGACGGTGGTCAGGGGCGGATGGGCCAGGGAGGCCGCCCGGATGTCGTCGAAGCCGACCACCGAGACGTCGTCCGGCACCGACAGACCCGCTTCCCGCAGCGCAAGGAGGGCGCCGAAGGCCATCAGGTCGTTGGCGGCGAACACGGCCGTGCAGCCCTCGGGGAGACCGCCCTCCTTGAGGAGTTCGGCGACGAGACGGTAGCCGGAGGCCTCCTTGAAGTCGCCGACACGCTCGACGACTTCACCCCGGAAGGCCTGCACGAAGCCGTTCGCACGCGCGATGCCGCTCTTGAGGGCGCGAGGACCGGTCAGCACCAGGGCCTGGCGGTGGCCGAGCGCCCGCAGGTGTTCGCCGACCAGCCGCCCGCCCGCCTCGTGGTCGGCGGTCGCGATGAGGGCGCCCTCGAGCCCTTCCACCTCCTCGTCGGCGAGCGCGATGGGGAACTTGCCCATGAGTGCCTCCAGCCGCCGCCGGGACGGCGGCGACCCCGACGCGTACACCATGCCGTCGATGAACCGGCTGCGGATCATGCCGAGATAGCGGTCCTCGCGGTCGGCGTCGAACTCGGTGTTGCACAGGATCAGGCCGTATCCGAGATCATGGGCGGCGTCCTCGGCGCCCTTGGCCAGCTCGGCGAAGAACGTGTTGCTGATGTCGGGGATCATCAGGCCGATCACCGACGTCGAGCCGGCCTGCAGGCTGCGCGCCAGGGACGCCGGGACATACCCGAGCCGGTTGACGACACTGCGCACCCGCGTGGCCGTCAGCTCGTTGACCGGGCGGTTGCCGCTGAGGACGTGCGAGACGGTGGTCGGGCTGACCCCGGCCGCCGCGGCCACGTCCTTGATGGACGCAGGCCTGCGAACCGCCGCCCGGTCGCCGTCGCTCGCGTACGGCTGACCGCTCTCGTACGACTGACCGGGTCCGTACGGGGCGCGGCTCCCCTGGGACTCACGGGTCATAGTGCTGCACCGCCCTTCCATGGGAGGTGTCGAGGATCCGGGCCGCCCGGGCGTCGGCCTCGTCCAGCAACGCAGGCACGTCCACGGTCAGCAGCCGCCCGTCGCGCATCAGGACGCGACCGTCGACGACGACCGTCCGTACGTCAGCGGCGCGGGCGCTGTAGACCAGCGCGGCGCGAGGGTCGTGGAGCGGACGGCAGTGCAGCCCCGAGAGATCGGTGAGGACGATGTCGGCGCGCATGCCCGGCTCCAGCGCCCCGATCCGGTCCTGAAGGCCGAGCGCGCGAGCTCCACCACGCAGGGCCAGGCGCAGGGTGTCGGAGACCGTCATCCACGTGGCGTCCCGCACGGCCTGCTTCTGCGTGAGTGCGACCAGCCGCAGCGCCTCCCACACGTCGAGCGTGTTGTGACCGGCGGCGCCGTCCGTGCCGACCGCCACCGTGACCCCGGCGTCGAGCAGATCACGGATGGGGGTCAGCGGGGACAGCGCGTGCTTGAGATACACCTTGGGACAGCAGGCCACGGCGGTCGTGCCGGCGTACTCGCGCAGCAGCGGCAGGTCCTGCTCGACGATGCCGCAGCCGTGCGCGATCAGGGCCCCGGCGTCCAGCACTCCGGTCTCGTACAGCACGCGGATCGGAGTGATGCCGCGCCGCTCCACGCTGGACCGCGTCTGCTCGAGATGCTCGGCGGCGTGGATGTGCATCCGCAGGCCGAGCCGCCCGGCATGCCCGGCCAGGGTCCGCAGGTCGCCGTCGTCGACGGTGTACGGGGCGTGCGGGCCGAGCGAGACGGTCAGCCGGCCCTCGGCTCGGCCGTGCCATGTCTCCGCGAACCGCACGCCGGCCTCCAGGGATTCCTCACCCCCGCTGCTGAAGTACGTGGGTGCGATGTCGGCCCGCAGCCCGGTCTCGGCGACCGCCTCGGCGATCTGCTCCGGGAAGAAGTAGTGGTCGGCGAAGGTGGTGACGCCGGAGCGGATCATCTCCGCGCAGGCCAGCCGGGCGCCGAGCCGTACGTCGGCCGGGGTGAGGTTGGACTCCATCGGCCAGACGCGGTCGTTGAACCACCCCTCGACCGACACGTCCTCGGCCGCACCGCGCATCAGCACCATGGGACTGTGCGTGTGCGCGTTGACCAGGCCCGGAACGGCCACCAGCCCGCGGCCGTCGACCACGTCCCCCGCGTGCGCAGCGTCCGCCGGGGAGCTGTGGTCGCCCGTCGGCCGTACGTCTTCGATGACGCCGTCCGCCACCACGATGTCCCGCGCCGGGAGGATCTCGCACTCACCGTCCAACGGGACACGCAGTACATCGCAGCCGCGCACCAGCAGACGGCCCGGCGGTTGAGCCGTTCTGTCACTCATGCGGCACAAGCTAGATATCCAAAACGTTTTGCACAATGCCCAATGTGCCGCACCGGAGGTTCCTGTGGCACCCGTACTTCGCCCCGCCCAGGGACACGGACTGAGCCGAGCCGTGAACAGACGGGCAGGGACGAAGACTTGCTGCGACGAGTGCCGGGTGTCGGACGTGTCAGCAGTCCGGGCTGTTCGTCATGTCGATCGCGTAGATCTGCCGGCCCGCCGGGGGCCGGTGGGTCTTGTGCGGGCCTACGCAGGTCTCCCCGACCAGGCCGTCGGAGAGCCGGTAGCGCAGGATCCGGGCCCCATCGTCGTTGCGGGCGTTGTGGCCTGCTTGGCGCGGGGCCCGAGGTTCTGGAAGCCCATGTCCTTGTACGCGGCGAGCCGCCTACCGCCCTTGTCGAAGCAGACGTACGGGCCAGGGGCAGGCAGCGGCCGCGGTGGAGACGCTGGTGGCCGTGGTGGTGCTGTTCGCGCCGCTCGTGGGGGCCGCGCCGGCCGCCGCGACCCCGACGAATGCCGTGTCCGTGAGGGCCAGCGCGGCGATGCCGGTACCGAGACGCCTGGGTGCTGGGATGGTCATGAGAGGTCTCCCCGTTGCTGTGAGACGGAATGTCCGCGGTGCGTGCTCGGCACGCGGGGATAGCACTCATTACGCCAGTTGTAGCCCACCGTCACCTCGCCCTGGAGGTTGTCGAGGACGCTGTTGCCGGTGTACTTGCCGACGATCCCGTCCTGCGTGAGGCCGGAGAGGCCTTCTGGAATTTTCCTGACCCAGGTGTAGGTCAAAAGGGGAGGGATTCCTCCGGGGCAGAACCATCCTGGGATGGAAATCTCCCCCCGAGGGGCGTGCGAAGCTGACTCCTGGGCCCTGCTTGTGGGCCCAGGGTATGCGGCGGCAGTCGGGAACACCTGCTTCGTCGCCCTACGTGACTGCGTCGGTGGTGCCGATGACTCACGTGCTGCCCGCACGGCCGAGTTCCCCATGCGTCGTGTCGGCGCGTGCCCTGACTGGGGGGTACTGACAGGGCTTCCCACCTGCGGTGGCCTCGCGGTTAGCCTCGACGACATGACCAGAGCCAGTTCTTCCGTACCCGGGCCGCCGCGTCGAGCGCGTCGGGGTTTGGTGCTCTCGCTGGCCATGACCTTCGTGTTCGTCGTGACAGCCTGTAGCAGCGATTCGGAAGGGACGGCTGCACAGAGCGCCACGCCTGCTGGTTCCTCGTCGTCCAGTGATTCAGCGTCCGCCACGGCCTCCTCCTCGCCGAGCCCCGACCAGTCGTCGAGCGAGGGGACGCCGATCCGCGTCACGGTGGGTGGCACGGTGCTGACGGGTCGGCTCTTTGACAACGCCTCCGCTCGGGATCTGATCGAAAAGCTCCCGGTCACCGTGGAGTTCAGTGACCACCTGAACATGGAGAAGACGGGGCCGTTGCCTGAGGAACTTTCCACGGAGGGCATGCCCGAGGGAGAGGACCCCAGCCCGCGGGACATCGGCTACTACGCTCCGGGGGGCGACCTCGCCTTCTACTACGGCGACGTGGGCTACCACGACGGCATCCTGAGGATCGGCCGGTTCGACGGAGACATGGACGCGATCGCCGAGCAGGAGGACGGCTTCACCGCGAGGGTCGAGCCGGCCGACTGACCGTCAGTTGTCGGCGGCTCAGGTCCCCACGGCCTCTGCGTCACCCATGGAGGTCTGCCCGGTTCCGGCCCAACTGCTCAGGTGAGTCAGCTTGACGGCCGTCGACGTTCCCGATCCGGCGCTGTAGACGATGATCGAGAGCCCTTGGTCGGCCTGCACATCAAGCGTTTCGAAGGCAAGGGTGAGGTCTCCCACGACCGGATGGTGCAACTGCTGCAATCCGGTGTGGTGCACACGCACCTCGTGGTGAGCCCACACTTCACGGAAGACCGGGCTCCTTGCCCGGAGCTCGTCGATCAGCGCGGTGAGCGCCGGATCGAGCGGACTGCGTCCCGCTTCGGCGCGGAGGGCCGCCGCCGTGACTCGGCAGGCGAGGTCCCAGTCGGGGTGGAACGCCCGGGCACGGTGATCCAGGAAAACGAAGCGAGCCAGGTTCGGCGGCCGGTCGGCGCTGTCGAACGGCGTGACGTACAGAGCTCTCCCAATCCCGTTCGCCGCGATCAGGTCCTGCCGGGCGTTCTGTGCAACAGCTGGGACGTGCAGCGCGTCAAGGACCCGCTGCACCGAGGCCCGGACCCGGACGCGGCGAGCGGGCGCAGCCCGGCGCGGAGCGGATACCGTGTGGCAGCGCGCGAGATCGAACAGATGGTCCCGCTCGTCGGCCGTGAGCCGGAGAGCACGAGCGAGCGCGTCGAGCACGCCGTCCGACGCGCCCCGGATCCTTCCGCGTTCGAGACGCGTGTAGTAATCGACGCTTATGCCTGCCAGGAGCGCGACCTCTTCGCGGCGCAGACCGGGAACCCGGCGTTCTCCTCCCAGAGTAGTCAGCCCGACCTGTTCGGGCGTGATCCTCGCACGCCTCGTGGTGAGGAAGCCGCGAACCTCGTCCTGCCTGGTCATCGGGTTCGCCTTTCGTCAGCGCGGATTGGCCTGGTGCTTCAGTTAATGTGTCTGCCGCGTCGTCGGGCATGGATCTCCCAAGCTGGCATTTGCCTCTGTTGCTCGTAAGGGGAGAATTCCTTCCTGGGATTAGCGGATCCAGGGAGAAAACCCTCCCCCGCAGCCGCCCTGCGACAGCAACGCCGGTCAGATAGCCTGACCGTTCATTTGAACTCGCAACGGATTCCGTCCCTCGGCTGGAGCACGCGATGCCGCAGGGGGTGCCGGAAGGCAACCACCTGGCGACGAGGGAGGGGGCCCGCGTGCTCATCGACACGTACGGCCGAGTGACCACCGACCTGCGGGTCTCGCTGACCGACCGGTGCAACCTGCGGTGCACGTACTGCATGCCGCAGTTCAGCAGGTGTGAGTGAGTGGGGCGTACCGGAGGGGCAGCCTTTCCTGATCAGCCCGACGGGCGAGCATGAGGCTGAGCTGGACCGGTGCTTGACGAGCGATGCACCCGAGAATGCGGTAACTCTGCGGCCTCGTCGACCGGGCGCGCCGGAAGGGCAGGCGCGCCGGCGCGCACCGGCCGGCCGAGCTCGTCGACGGCGTACAGTCCGTCGCCGTGCCCGGCCACCCCACTGCAGATCAGTTCCTACCAGCCCCTGACAGAAGAGGTCGATCAGGGGAGGTCGGCTACGACAGGCAGCTCAACCTGCGACGCCCGCGAGGGAGTGCTCTCCCGAACCGGCAGGGAGCTGGCTGCACCGCCGGGCCGCCCCTGCCGGAGGGGCCACGTCTGCGGGCCTGTCTGTCGCTGAACAGGCAGCGGTCCGGGCCCGCCGTCCTGTTGCGTGGGACGATCGGCTTCGTGAGCGGTGTGGCTTCGGCACGCGAGGAGACCGCATGGCGGGTTCTCGGCGATGATCGTTTCATCCCTGCCGGGTACTGCGTCGATGCCCCGGCGTAGGTGTGCGGTCCGCCGCTCCTGGCCGGTCCGCAGCCTCGACCGGTCGGGAAGCAAGGCCGAACAGCACGCGGCGTGGCCGTACCGGAGTCCTGCGGTAACGCCACGGTCGTCGCCGAACTCGCCGCGACCGGCGGGTGCGACCACGGTGGTCAACTCTCGGGACCTGGGGTGGGTGTGAGCGGTGGCGCGTGAACTGGTGCTCGGTGTCGACGCGGGACACACCGTGACCAAGGCCGTTCTGTTCGACGCCGTCGGCCGGCCGGTGGCCCAGGGCAGCGGCACGCTGCCGCTGTCCACCCCTCGTCCGTACTGGGTCGAGCGGGACATGGACGACGTGTGGCGGACGGCGCACCAGGCCATCGCCGCCTGTCTCGCCGAGGCCGGTCCGGACGCGGGGCGGGCTGTCGCCGCGGTGGGGGTGGCCGGGCACGGCGACGGACTGTACCTCGTCGACGAGCTCGGGCGGCCGGTGCGCGCCGCGATCGTGGCGATGGACACGCGCGCCGAAGCCGTGCTGGAGGAATGGCGGGGCACTCCGGTCTGGTCCCGTGCCCTGGAGTTGTCGGGCACGGTGCCCTTCGCGGGCTCCCCGGCCGCCCTGCTGGCTTGGCTCACCCGCCACGAACCAGGGGTGCTTCAGCGGGCGCGTTGGCTGTTGTCCTGCAAGGACTGGCTGCGCCTGCGGCTGACGGGCATGGCGGCCACCGATCCCACGGACGCCAGTGCCTCGTTCACCGACATGCGGCGGGGCGGCTACGCGCCGGAACTGCTCGACCTGTACGGCCTCGGCGCCCTCGTCGGCCTGCTGTCACCCGTCCTGGCGTGCGACGCGGTGAGCGGAACCGTCACCCGCGAGGCCGCCGCGCTCACCGGGCTCACCGCGGGCACCCCCGTCGTGACGGGCGCCCATGACGTCGACGCCGCCGCGCTCGGGATCGGCGGCACGACACCGGGCAAACTGTGCCTGATCGCCGGGTCGTTCAGCATCAACCAGGTGGTCGGCAAGCGCCCCGTCGTCGATCCGCGCTGGCAGGTCCGGCACTTCCTCCGCCCGGGACAGTGGATGACGATGTCCACCTCACCCGCCTCGGTGGCGAACCTGGAGTGGTTCCTGCGCGTGACAGGTGCGCCGGCCGACCAGCGGGACGGCGTCCACGAGGTGATCGGCCGCGAGGTCGAGGCCCACCTGGACGGTCCGTCGGAGGTGCTGTTCCACCCGTTCGTCTACGGCTCCCCGCACTCGCATCCCACGTCCGGCACGTTCCTCGGACTGCGCGGCTGGCACGGCCGCGGCCATCTGCTGCGGGCACTGATGGAAGGCGTCGTCCTCAATCACCGTTGGCATGTCGACGCGCTCTGCTCGAAGCTGCCGATCAGCGGTTCGGCCCGGCTGACCGGCGGCGCCGCGCGCAGCGAGGTGTGGAGCCAGATGTTCGCCGACGCCCTGCGGCGGCCGGTCGAGGTAACTGACGTGCAAGAGAGTGCCGCCAGGGGAGCGGCCCTGCTCGCCGCCACCGCCGCCGGACTGCTCGCCGACGTGACGGACCCGCGCGCCGGAGCCGCCGTGCTCAGACGACATGAACCCGACCCCGACCGGGTCGCCGTTCTCGACGAGGCGTACCAGGTGTACCGGGAGGCGTTGGAGGCTCTCGGACCGGTCTGGGCTCGCCTGGACGCGCCCGAGGCTCCGGAACGAGTGCCGGACGAGCCCGCGACATGAGGGATCGACAGGCATCCAGGCACGTCCACTGCCGCTACACGGGGGTCGGTACGCCGGCGTAGCGGTATGGCGGCTGGGCGCCGGTGCGGGTGCAGGTGTCAGCCGCGATCTCCGCGGCGTACGACAGCAGCCGGGCGAGCTCGCCGCCGCCGAGGTGGTCGACGTCTTCGCGGCGGAGTCGGCCGGTGTGGTGCAGATGGGCGAGCACTCCGGCGGTGAAGGCATCGCGCGCTCCGACCGTGTCGACGACCCGGACCGCCGGGTCCGGCACTTGGACGCGGGCGTCGCGGCCGACGGCCCAGGCGCCCCGGGAGCCGAATGGCTGGCCTCGGGGTTCCGGTCTGGCGCTCATGTGTGTTCCTCGGGGACGGCGGCGGCAAGGTCGAGGGCTAGGGCTGGGGCTGGGCTGTTCGGTGGAGTCCCGCAGCCTCCAGAGACCGCATGACGATAAGTCCGAAGAGAATTTCTCGCAAGATGTGTTAACAACGGCGCAGTCTCCTGCTAATAATTCGGCCATCTAAAGCGCCCGACTCCCCAAGGACGCATCCACACCCCTGCTCGACCCGCCGCGCCTCAGTCGAGGTCCAGGCGAACCTGCACGAGAGGTCCCCCCGTCACATGGCATCGACCAGATACGCCCTCATAGCCGGCGCCGCCGCCACCGCCCTGCTCGCCACAGCCTGTTCCGGAGCCGGAACCGGCGGGTCCTCGGGCGGAGACAAGAGCATCAACGTCCTGATGGTCGGCAACCCGCAGATGGAGGACATCGCGAAGCTGACCAAGGACAACTTCACCAAGGACACCGGGATCAAGGTCAACTTCACGATCCTTCCCGAGAACGAGCTGCGCGACAAAGTCACCCAGGACATCGCCACCCAGGCAGGCCAGTACGACGTCGCCACCATCGGTGCCTATGAGGTGCCCATCTGGGAGAAGAACGGCTGGCTGCACGACCTGGGCTCCTACGCCGACAAGGACAAGAGCTTCGACAAGGCCGACCTGCTCAAGCCGATGGTCCAGTCGCTCACCGGCTCGGACGGCAAGCTCTACGCCCTGCCGTTCTACGGCGAGTCCTCGATGCTCATGTACAACAAGGACGTCATGAAGGCGAAGGGCATCACAGTGCCCGAGCGGCCGACCTGGCAGCAGGTCGCCGATATCGCGGCCAAGGTCGACGGCGCCGAGCCCGGCATGAAGGGCATCTGCCTGCGCGGTCTGGCCGGCTGGGGTGAGCTGGGGGCGCCGCTGACGTCCATGGTGAACACCTTCGGCGGCACCTGGTTCGACAAGGACTGGAAGGCGCAGGTCAACAGCGGCGGCTTCAAGGAGGCCACGAAGTTCTACGTCGACCTGGTCCGCGAGCACGGTGAGGCCGGCGCTCCGCAGGCCGGGTTCACCGAGTGCCTGAACGCGCTGAGCCAGAAGAAGGTCGCCATGTGGTACGACGCGACCAGCGCGGCCGGGTCACTGGAGGACCCCGCCTCCAGCAAGATCGCTGGCAACGTCGGCTACGCCTACGCACCGACCGTCAAGACGGACAGCAGTGGCTGGCTGTGGGCCTGGTCGTGGGCCATGCCCAAGACCACGAAGAACGCCGACGCCGCCTCGCAGTTCATGCTGTGGGCCTCCAGCAAGAAGTACGAGAACCTCGTCGGCGAGAAGCTCGGCTGGGCGCGTGTCCCGGCCGGCAAGCGGGCCAGCACGTACGAGATCCCGGACTACAAGAAGGCCGCCGCGTCGTTCGGTGACATCACCCTGAAGTCCATCGAGGGAGCCGACCCGGCCAACCCGGGCGTCCAGCCCAGGCCGACCGTGGGCATCCAGTACGTGGCCATCCCCGAGTTCCAGGACCTGGGCACCAAGGTGACCCAGGAGATCTCCGCCGCGATCGCCGGCAAGACCAGCGTGGACAAGGCGCTCAACGACGGCCAGAAGCTGGCCGAGGAAGTCGCCAAGGACTACCAGAAGTGACCTTCAGCGCCCGGCCGGCCCCCTAGTCGGCCGGGCGCCGCTTCCCCGACCCCGGCCTTCACCGGCAGAGGAACCATTCATGACCACGCTCACCGCACCCCCCAAGACACCACCCCCAACCGTCCGTACCCGGAAGTCCTCGGGCGCGGCGGCCAAGTGGAAGCGCCGCATCCCGCTGCTGCCCGCCCTGATTTTCACCATCGTCGTCACGCAGTTGCCCTTCGTGGCCACGTTGATCATCTCCACCTTCCAGTGGAACATCCTCCAGCCGGGCGACCGCCACTTCGTCGGTCTGTCCAACTTCTCGTTCGTCTTCACCGACGAGCGGCTGCGCACGGCCGTACTCAACACCGTCGTGCTCACCGCGTCGGTGGTGATCATCAGTGTGATCCTCGGACTCGGTCTGGCGATGCTCCTCGACCGCCGGTTCGCCGGCCGCGGCCTGGCCCGCACTCTGCTCATCGCCCCGTTCCTGGTCATGCCGGTCGCGGCGGCGCTGCTGTGGAAGCACGCCATCTACAACCCCGACTACGGCCTGCTCAACGGCACCCTCAACGCCGTATACAGGTCCTTCGGAGCGGACAACGGCCCCACGGTCGACTGGATCTCCTCCTACCCGATGCCCGCCGTCGTGATCTCGCTGGTCTGGCAGTGGACCCCGTTCATGATGCTGATCCTCCTGGCCGGCCTGCAGGCCCAGCCCGGCGACGTACTGGAAGCCGCCCGCATGGACGGCGCCTCCGCGCTGCAGACCTTCCGCCACATCACCCTGCCGCACCTGCGCCAGTACATCGAGCTGGGCGTCCTGCTCGGCACGATCTACGTCGTGCAGACCTTCGACGCGGTCTTCACCATCACCCAGGGCGGCCCCGGTTCCCAGACCACCAACCTGCCCTACGAGATCTACCTGACCATGTTCCGCAAGTACGAGTACGGCGAGGCAGCCGCCGCAGGTGTCGTCGTCGTCCTCGGCGCGTTCGTGATCGCGACCTTCGCGCTGCGCACCATCGCGTCGCTGTTCCGCGAGGAGACATCCCGATGACCCACGCAGCCGCCGCCGCCCCAGGGGCCAGGTTCAAAAAGCTCCTCCGTGGCAAGGACGACCCCAACTCCCCGTGCCTGTCACCGCTGTGGACCTTCGTCGCCTGGCTCGCCACCCTGGCGTTCTTCGCGCCGGTGGCATGGATGGTGCTGACCTCCTTCCACCAGGAGGCCGACGCGGCGACCAACCCGCCGACCCCCTTCGCCCCCGTCACCTTCGACCAGTACAAGCTGCTGTTCAGCCGGGACATCACCCCCTTCCTTCTCAACTCGGCCATGGCCAGCATCCTTTCGACGCTGCTCGTGCTCGCCCTGGCGGTACCGGCGGCCTACGCGCTGTCCATCAAGCCGGTCGCCAAGTGGACCGACGTGATGTTCTTCTTCCTGTCCACCAAGTTCCTCCCGGCCATCGCCGCCCTGCTGCCGGTCTATTTGATCGTCAAGGACGCCGGGATGCTGGACAACGTCTGGACGCTGGTCATCCTCTACACCGCCATGAACCTGCCGATCGCGGTATGGATGATGCGCTCCTTCCTCGCCGAGGTCCCCAAGGAGATCCTGGAGGCGGCCGAGGTCGACGGCGCGGGCCTGCTCACCGTGCTGTGGCGGGTCGTCGCGCCGGTTGCCATGCCGGGACTGGCCGCCACCTCGCTGATCTGCTTCATCTTCAGCTGGAACGAGTTCATGTTCGCCGTGAACCTCACCGCCACCCAGGCGTCCACCGCGCCGGTGTTCCTGGTCGGGTTCATCACGAACGAGGGTCTGTTCCTGGCCCGGCTGTGCGCGGCGGCCACCCTGGTCTCGCTGCCGGTACTCATCGCCGGTTTCGCCGCCCAGGACAAGCTCGTCCGCGGCCTCTCCCTGGGAGCCGTCAAGTGAGGGCAGCCGTCATCACCCAGCCGGGCAGCGTCGAGATCGCCACCGTCGACGACCCCGCTCCCGGCTCGCGTGAGGTCGTCGTCGAGGTCGCGGCCACCGGGCTGTGCGGCACCGACCTGCACATCCTCCAAGGGGAGTTCGCCCCGACCCTGCCGGTCGTTCCGGGCCATGAGTTCGCCGGGGAGGTCGTGGGCCTCGGCAGGGAGGTCACCGAACTCGCGATCGGCGACCGGGTCGCCGTGGACCCGTCGCTGTACTGCTTCGAGTGCCGTTACTGCCGCCTCGGCCACAACACCCTCTGCGAACGCTGGGCGGCCATCGGCGTCACCCACCCGGGCGCCGCCGCCGAGTACGCCGTGGCGCCCGTCGCCAACTGCCCGACCACGTGGACGTCCAGGACGCGGCCCTGATCGAGCCGCTGTCCTGCGCGGTGCGCGGCTACGACGTCCTGCGCAGCCGCCTCGCCTCCCGCGTGCTCGTATACGGCGCCGGAACCATGGGCCTGATGATGCTCCAGCTCGCCAAGGCCACCGGCGCCGCTAGCGTCGACGTCGTCGACATCAACGCCGAACGTCTGGCCACGGCCTGGCAATTGGGCTGCTCCGCCGGTGCCGCGTCCGCCGATGAGCTCGACCGGCCGCCCTACGGATGGGATCTGGTCGTCGACGCCACCGGCAACGCGAAAGCCACCCAGGACGCCCTCGGCCGGGTGGGTAAAGGGGGCACGTACCTGCAGTTCGGAGTCGCCGACTACGACGCCCGGGCCACCATCGAGCCGTACCGGATCTACAACCAGGAGATCACGATCACCGGCTCCATGGCCGTGCTGCACAGCTTCGAACGCGCCGCGGACCTCTTCGCCACCGGTGTCATCGACCCGCGCGTCTTCATCAGCGACCGCCTTCCCCTGGCGGCGTTCCCGGACGCGATCGCCCGCTTCCGGGCGGGCCTCGGCCGCAAGATCCAGATCCAGCCCGGCCTCGCCTCCGTGTGAACGCCCGAACCGAACGGAAACCCCCATGACCGAGCAGATCCGCCGCGTTCTCGTCCGCTCCCTCGACGACATCACCATCGAGCAAGTGCCCGCCCCCGTACCCGGGGACGACGAACTCCTGGTGCGCACCACGGTCGTCGGCGTGTGCGGCTCCGACACCCATGCTGCGGCCGGCCACCATCCCTTCATCGACCTGCCCTACCGCCCCGGTCACGAGGCGGTAGGCGTCGTCGCCGCCGCAGGGAAGGGAGCCGAGGACTTCACACCGGGCGACCGGGTGCTCATCGAGCCCAACCTGTACTGCGGCCGTTGCCCCCAATGCCTCTCGGGCCGCTACAACATCTGCCAGGAACTGAAGGTCTTCGGCTGCCAGACGCCCGGCGCCATGGCCGACTTGTTCACCATCGCGGCCGACCGCGTCCACCGCGTCCCCGACGGCATGACCGACATCGAGGCGGCCCTCGTCGAGCCCCTGTCCACACCGGTGCACGCCGTGGCGAAGGCCGGTGACCTCGCCGGCCGCACGGTCGTCGTCCTCGGCGCCGGCCCCATCGGCCTGCTCACCCTCCTCGCCGCCCGGCACGCGGGCGCCGCCCGGATCGCCGTCACCGACCTGCTGGACGGCAAGCGGACGAGGGCGCTGCGCCTCGGCGCCGACACGGCCCTGCCCGCCGACGCTCCCGACCTGGTGGAGCAGGTTCACGCGGCGCTCGGCGGCCCGGTCGACGTCGTCTTCGACTGCGTGAGCCGGGAGCAGTCCATGGCGCAGGCGATCGACCTGGTGGCCAAGGGCGGCCGGATCATCGTGGTGGGCGTGGGCGCCGCCGGCCCGACCCCGATCCGTCTGGACCTGGTCCAGGACCGCGAGATCCGCATCGAGGGCACCCTGATGTACACCGCGGCGGACTACCGCACCGCCCTGTCCCTGATCGCCTCGGGCGCCGTCGACACCGCCGAGATCGTCACGGCCACCTATCCGCTGGCGGACGCTGCCAAGGCTTTCGCCGCGTCCGTCGACCCCGAGCAGGTCAAGGTGCTGGTCACGGTGGACGGTCCGTAGGTCCGGGGCCGGACGGGCCCCGGACCCCACCGGCCCGTGTGGGAAACTGCGAGACCGGAGCCATCGGGAAGGAGGGCGCTGTGACCGCCCGTGCGCGACTGTCGCAGGCCGCCGTCGAGGATCGGCGCCAGGCCGTGCTGCGGTATGTCGCCGAACATGGCGAGACCCGCATCGACGACCTCGCCCGGCACTTCGACGTCAGCCTGATGACGATGCACCGGGACCTGGACGACCTCGCCGGGCGCCATCTGCTGCGCAAGGAGCGCGGGCGGGCCGTCGCCTTCCCCGCCCTCACCATGGAGACGGCCACCCGCTTCCGTGAGAACAGCGCCCTGGCGGCCAAGAACGCGCTGTGCGCGGCCGTCGTCGCCCGGATCAGGCCGGGCAGTACGGTGCTCATGGACGACTCGACCACCCTGTTCCCCTTGGTCCCCGCGCTGGCCGAGCTGGACCAGCTGCACGTCGTCACCAACTCCGTCGGCCTCGCACAGCGCCTCGGGTCCGCGCCCGGTGTGAGCGTCACGTTGCTGGGCGGCCACTACCGCGGCGACTTCAACTCCTGCACCGGCCCCACCGTCACACGCGCCCTGTCCAAGATCCGGGCCGACCTCGCCCTGATGTCCGCCACCGCCGTCCTGGAGGGCCGGCTCTTCCACCCCCTGAGCGACTACGTCGAGGTGAAGCTGGCCATGCTCGCCTCCGCCGAACAGGCGTTGCTCCTGGCGGACCACTCGAAGTTCGGCAAGACCGCCACGTACGCCTACGGCACTGTGGCCGACTACCACTCCGTCATCACCGACACCGCCACCCCCGACACGGAACTCGCGGCCATACGCGACCTCGGAGTCCGAGTCGAGACGGTCGAACCCGAAGAGCCCTCCCTGTGATCCGCACTCTGTTCGAAACCCCGAGCGCCTACCGCCCGAGCGACGCCGAGATGGCCGCGCCCGTGCCCCCGGTCCAAGCCGTCCTCTTCGACTTCAGCAACACCATCTTCCAAATGATCGACCTGGAGACGTGGCTGCGCCGGGTCGGTGCCGCCTCCGGCCGCCTCGCCGTGGTGGACGAGCCCGGTGCGGTGGCCGAGATCTCTGATCAGTTGCGCACCGCGTTCCGGCTGCCCTCCGTCGTCGCTCTCCAGGAGGGCCGGGACCTCTCCTCCGAGCAGCACCGCCGCGCGATGTGGGGCTGGTGGCAGCAGGTGGACTTCCTGCGCGGCGCGGAGGAGGCGGCGTACCGGGAACTCACCGCTCGCGACGCATGGTTCCCCTATCCCGACACCGAACCGGTCCTGCGCGCCCTGCGCAAACGCGGTCTGCGCATCGCCGTCGTCAGCGACTTCGCCTGGGACCTGCGCACCCACCTCGCCCACCACGGGCTGGACGCCTTGATCGACACCTACGTCATCTCCTACGAGCAGGGCCGCGAGAAGCCCGACCCGCAACTGTTCCTCAAAGCCTGCGCCGACCTCGGCGCCGACCCCCGCGCAAGCCTCATGGTCGGCGACAACCCGATCCGTGACGGCGGCGCGGCAGCCTGCGGCCTGCGCACCTACATCCTGCCGGCGGAACACCGCACCGGTGAGCGCGGCCTGGCGGACGTGCTGCGGCTCGTGACCTGACCGTGGTGGGCTGCGGAGACGGGAGGCCTCCGCGCCGCGGCAATCCGCAGGTCGGGATCTCCCCGTACGCCGCCTTGGCCCGGTCCGTAAGGACTCGTGCAGCACGTCGACGTGAGCGATGAGGACGTAACACGCGTGCTGTAGGGCTCGCTTGGTGCGTGCCGCTTCATGTCGAAGCAGCCGGCCCGGTTCGTGATCCGGCTCAGCGGTGGGCGTTCGGCCTGCGATGGGGTGGCTGGTCCGGTGCCGGGCGGGGTTTCACGGGTGGGGTCTCCCGGCTGCGTGGTTCGTCCGGGACGAGGGTGAGTGGCTCGCCGTAGTGGTCGATCGTCAGCGGGGGACCGGACAGCAACGTGTACGTGGCTGCCGTCGCGTGCACCTCCACCCGCAGGCAGCGGTCCAGCACTTGAAGGTTGAAGGCGAGCCGGCGCAGCCTCTCCGGCAGCCGGGGCGTGAATTCGAGCGTGTCCGCGTTCCGGCGCATGCCGCCGAATCCGGCGACCAGGGCCGTCCACGTCCCGGCGAGGGAGGCGATGTGCAGCCCGTCGCGGGTGTTGTTCTCCAGGTCGTCCAGATCCATCAGCGCTGCCTCCATCAAGTAGTCGTAGGCGAGGCCGAGGTGACCGGTGCGGGCCGCGATGACCGCCTGGACGCAGGCCGACAGGGACGAGTCGCGGACGGTGAGCGGCTCGTAGTAGGCGAAGTTGCGGGCCTGGTGCTCCTCGTCGAAGCAGTCCGTGCACGTGTACATCGCGAGCACCAGGTCGGCCTGCTTGACCACCTGCTTGCGATAGAGGTCGAAGTAGGGGAAGTGCAGCATCAGCGGGTACTGGTCGGGCCGGGTTGCCGCGAAGTTCCAGTGCTGGTGGCGGGTGAAGCCGGTGTGCTGTTCGTGCACACCCAGTTCGGCGTTGTACGGGATGTGCATGGCCTCGGCGGCGTCCCGCCAGGCGGCACTCTCCTCCTCGTCGACCCCGAGCGAGGCGGCCTGCTCGGGGTGGTGCTCGATGATGTCGGCGGCCGCGAGCAGGTTCCTCCGGGCCATGAGGTTGGTGTACGTGTTGTCGTCGGCGATCGCGCTGTACTCGTCGGGGCCGGTCACGCCGTCGATGTGGAACGCTCCGTGCGCGTCGTGGTGGCCCAGCGACCTCCACAGCCTGGCCGTCTCGACGAGCAGTTCGACGGCGCTGTCGCGGGCGAACTGCTCGTCGCCGGTCATGGAGACGTAGCGCACCACGGCGTCGGCGATGTCGGCGTTGACGTGGAAGGCGGCGGTGCCGGCGGGCCAGTATGCGGAGCCTTCCGAGCCGTCGATCGTGCGCCAGGGGAACGCCGCGCCCTGGAGGCCCAGTTGGGCCGCCCGTTCCCGTGCGGCGGGCAGGGTCGCGTGGCGCCAGCGCAGTGCTTCGGCCACGGCACTCGGCGCGGTGTACGTCAGCAGGGGCAGAACGAACGTCTCCGTGTCCCAGAAGGCATGACCGTCGTATCCGGAGCCGGTCAGTCCCTTTGCCGGAATCGCACGCCGTTCCGCCCGCGCGCCGGCCTGCAGGACGTGGAAGAGCGCGAAGCGGACAGCTTGCTGGACTTCTTCGTCGCCGTCGACTTCGACGTCCGAGTGAGCCCAGAAGGCATCCAGGTAGGCCCGCTGATCGTCCACGAGTCCCGGCCAGCCGGTGTCGGTGGCCGCCGCCAGCGCCGCGTCCACCTGGTCGCTGACGGCAGGCAGGGATCGCATACTCGACCAGCCGTAGGCCACGAACTTCTCCATGCGCAGCCGCTGCCCGGGGGCGAGAGCGGAGGTGACGGTGAGCCGGGCCATGTCGTCGCCGGACTCGCTGCTCGTCCGGGTCCGGTCGGGTCCGCTGACCGTGTGGTCGGCGGCGACGGCGACTCGCAGCCCGCTGCGCCGGGTGCGGTGTACGAGTCGCAGACGGCTGCCGGCCGCGAGGTGGTCCTCTGCCGCGAGGGGCGACTCGAGCACCGCCGCGGCGCGGGGGTCCTTCGCCGAGGTCGGCAGCTGCTCGTTGGCGACGAGTTCCGACTGGACCACGACGCGGACCGGGCTGTCGACGGCCTCGACCTCGAAGGCGATGGCGGCCATCGCCCGCTGGGTGAAGGACACCAGCCGGGTGGAGCGCACCCGTACGGTGCGGCCGGCCGGGGAGGTCCACTCGCAGGTGCGCCGCAGTACACCCGCGCGCAGGTCCAGCACCCGCTCGTGGGACAGCAGCCGCCCGTAGCGCAGGTCGAAGGGCTCGTCGTCCACCAGCAGGCGGATGATCTTGCCGTTGGTCACGTTGATGACGGTCTGCCCCGACTCGGGATAGCCGTAGCCGGCCTCCGCATAGGGCAGCGGGTGGGTCTCGTGGACGCCGTTGAGATAGGAGCCGGGCAGTCCGTGCGGTTCGCCTTCGTCGAGGTTGCCGCGCCAGCCGACATGGCCGTTGGACAGCGCGAACACCGACTCGCTCTGCGGCAGTACGTCGAGATTCAGGACATTCTCACGCAGGCACCACGGTTCGACTCCATAGGACGCGTGCGTGATCATGCTTCGCCCCCCAGTTCCGAGAGGTCCTTGACGACCCGGTCCGCGCCGTGGGCGCGCAGGGCGTCGGCCTGACCGACTCGGTCCACACCGACGACGTAGCCGAAGTGACCGGAGCGCCCCGCGTCCATGCCGGCCAGCGCGTCCTCGAAGACCGCGGCCTGCGCCGGCTCGACGCCCAGGTCGCTCGCCGCGGCCAGGAACGTATCGGGCCGTGGTTTGCCCTGCAGGTGCCGCTCAGCGGCGACGACGCCGTCGATCCGTACCTCGAAGAGGGATTCCGCGCCGACCGCACGCAGCACGTCGCGGCAGTTGGCACTGGAGGAGACCACGGCGGTGCGCCGGCCGTGGGCCCGTACGGCCTCGATGTAGCGCAAGGTGCCCTCGTACGCCTCGACACCACCGGTACGGATCTTCTCCAGCAGGAGGTCGTTCTTGCGGTTGCCCAGTCCGTGGACCGTCGGCCGGTCCGGGGGGTCGTCGGATCGGCCTTCCGGCAGTTCGATGCCACGGGAGGTGAGGAAGGAACGTACGCCGTCGGCTCGCGGCTTGCCGTCCACGTACTCGTCGTATTCCCCGACCGGATCGAACGGACGGAAACCCTCGCCGTCCCGCCGCCGCAGGAACTCGTCGAATGCTTCCTTCCAGGCAGCTGCGTGGACGACGGCCGTCTTGGTGATGACCCCGTCCAGGTCGAACAGGCAGGCCTGGATATCGTCCGGCAGACCGAGCTTTGTCATACAGGAAACCTTCCCGGTGAGGCGCCGACCACAAGGTGGCGCATAGAGCGTCGTTTTTGATCGCAGGTCAGTCATGTGCGCGCCGCAGGGGCCCCCACGCGCTGTCCTGCCGGGCGACCTCGGCGCGAGCCTCCTCGATCACCTTCGGGTCGATCCACCCCATCGGCTCGACGTCCTGAACCAGCGGCTCGTTGTCGGGCCCGCGGCCCCTCTCGCGGCCGAGCAGCACCCAGGGGCGCACTCCGGGGCCCTTCTCACGCGGAAGATGCGAGTAGTCGTGCAGACGGCGTGCCACCCACAACTCGACGGGCCGGTCGTCCCACCACGGTTCGACGTCGAGAGGATTGGCGGACAGCCCCGGCATGTCCGTGCCCGTCAGATCGTCCCTGCTCTTCGCATCGCCGAGGTCCGTCTCGGGGCCGCGGGACCAGCGCACGTACAGGCCCTGGTGCCGTTCGACCAGACGGGCGATGTCCTGCAGTGTGTGCAGGACCGGCAGATCGCCCGAGGTGTTCATGCGGGTGGTCACTCCTTGCGGTCGGCTCCTCCGGCGGCCGGCCCGGCGGCCGGCCCATCGCTCCGAGGGCGTGTCGCGTGTCCTCCTCACTGCGCCCCGCTCCGTACGTCCAGCGGACGAGGTACCCGTGATCGAGGGGTGGAATCCGACCGGGGTGGGACCTGCTGACCGCGGCGTCGGAAGCCGCATCACGCCACGCTTGGCGGGGAGCCGTTCCCGGCCCGGAAGCGGCCTGCATGACCGGCGTCAGGCCGGGGCAGCAGTGAACACGGACCTTGCCGCATGCGTGGCTGGGGCACAGCTGGTCGGAGGCATCGGGACGGGTGGGAATTGTCGGTCGGTGAGCTGATCGAGGAGGTCAAGCCGCGGCTGCGCGGCTGGCTGCACGCCGGAATGGCACCTGTGGTGCTCGCCGCGGGCATCGTCCTGGTCGCCCTGGCGCCCGCGGGGGAGGCGCGGGCCGCTGCCGCGGTCTACGCCGGATGCGGTCTGCTGCTGTTCGCCACCAGCGGGGTCTTCCACCGCGGCGCCTGGTCGCCGCGCGTGTACGAGATGCTGCGGCGCGCCGATCATTCGAACGTGTACCTGTTGATCGCCGGGACGTATACACCGATCGTCGTGCTGGGTCTGACGGGTACGACTCGCACGGTCCTGCTGTGGGAGATCTGGATCGGCGCCGGTGTGGGCATCCTCTTCCGCTGTCTGTGGCCCTATGCGCCCCGCGTTCTGTACACGGCGCTGTACATCCTGCTGGGCTGGTCGCTCGCGCCCGCGTTCGGTCCGCTGGTGCGGCATGCGGGTGTGGCGGTGTTCGTGCTGACCCTGGCCGGCGGAATCCTCTACACCGCGGGCGGGATCGTCTACGGCCTGCGCCGCCCCGATCCCTGGCCGGCGTGGTTCGGGTTCCACGAGATCTTCCACGCCTTCACCATCGCCGCGTGGGTCTGCCAGTACGTGGCGATCAGTCTGCTCACCTACCGGCTGCTGTAACGCCTCGGACGGTGGAGATTGTGCTCCGGTTCACAGGCTGTGCGTTGGCGGGCCCGGAACAACCGGGAGGGATGCGCAGTTCTTACATACGTGGCTGCGGAGGGGACAGTGTCCCCGGGCCTCACCTATAGCCCACAGGGACGATCGTTCGGCTGAAGCCCTGTGGAGCCTTTCGCCGAGAGGCGACCGCCCTCCGCACGTCACCCCACACGGCCCCGGCTGGTCTCCCCCGTCCAGCCGGGGCTTTCACGTGTCATGCCGCTCAGGACCTCGATCAGAGCCGGGTGCCGTCCCGCTCGCCATGGGCGGTGGCCGCCGCCTCCTACCAAGCGTCATGGGCCGGCGTGAACTTCCCTTAGGAACAGGCTCGTTCGAGGGCGGTTGGCCCCGGGAAGCGCGCCGGGCCGGTGAGGGCGAGAAGGCCCACCGTGCCGCGCTCGCCGACGCCGTACGCATCGAGGGCGAGGCCGAGGCCGCCGCTATCGGTGCAAAGGGCATCCGCCTTGGCCAGGCCATGGGAGCAGTTCGAGCTGCTGTTCGAGGCTGGGTCGCGTTTCAGCCCGCGGTGATACGGGCGTTCACCCGCCGCATCCAGTCCCGGTCGGTGTGCCACATGGGGTGGTGGGGGGCCGCGTTGGAGGTCGGGACGACGCCGTGGAAACCCGCCGCGAGGCAGCGGTCGACGACGAACTCCGCGATGTCCTTGCCGACGGCGTCCTCCTCGAAGCGCGTCAGAAGAGGGGTGTAGCCCACCACGCCTTCGCCGAGGACGGCAGGGGTGCCGCGGCGACGGGCGAAGCCGGCGACGGAGTCGACCCACTGGGCCAGCGTCTCCCGCATGGCCTGGCGGTGCGCCGCGTAGTTCTCGTAGAGCCACAGGTCCCAGCGGTCGGGCTCCACCCAGTCGTGCGCGTAGAACAGTTCGCGCGGTATCCCGGTGGCGGCCAGCCGCCAGGGTTCGTCCGGCTGGTAGTCGGCGAAGGCGGGCGCGTCGGGGCGCAGCATGCGGGCCAGTTCGGGGGTGGGCCAAGTCGCCGTCCGGGGCGCCGGTTCGGTGCCGTGGCCGAGTCCCACCGCCTCGTACAGCGCGCCGAGCACGCCGTAGACGTAGAAGTGGAAGTGCGCGATCTGCGCCTGCTCCGGCAGGTCGTCGAGTTCGTTCGGCCATGGCTCACCGAGCGAATAGGTGACGGGGATGCCGGGGTGGCGTGCCCGCAGCAGCTTCACGGCGCGGTCGAGGGGCCCGCGCAGCCGGGCGTAGTGGGTGGTGCCGTCGTCCGGTATCAGGGAGCAGTTGTCGACCTCGTTGTGCACTTCGACGTAGGCGACGCGGTCGGCCAGTCCGCGCTCGGTGAGGAAGTCCAGCAGTCCGGCGAGCGCTTCGGCCACCGCCTCGGCGCGGTCCGGGCCCGGAACCGCGGCCAGGGCGCGGTGCCAGGCGTCGGTGTCGGCGAAGCTGGGGGACTGCTGGTACTCCCACGAGGAGACGATCACCCGGCAGTCGTGCCGGGCGGCCGCCTCGAACAGCTCGACGAGCCGTCGGCGGCCGTCCAGCGGATAGCCGCCGCGCACGTTGTACCAGCGGGTGCGCTGTCCGAACTCTTCGCCCAGGCCGCGGACATGGAGAGACTCCGGGGCGTGGACGCGTCCGGAGAACAGCAGGAAGGGCATCGCACAGATGCGCACGGTGTTGAAGCCCCGCTCCACGGCCTCGGCGAAGGCGTGGTCGAGGTCGGCGAAGGGCTCGCCGGGTCCTGCCTGCGTGTACCAGCTGAAGTCCCACAGGGTGATGGCGAGTCGACCCGTGGGCTCGCTTGAAGTGGCTTGCTGCTGTGCGGTCATGAGGCCACGCTAGCTCAATTCATTATTTATGAATAATCCCTTGACGGGGTCGGTGGGGCTGTCCAGGCTCTTGGGGCGAACGAACCCGCGCGTGCCTCGAGGAGTCATCTGCCATGACCGAGCCCATCCATCCGTCCCGGCGTACCGTCGTCACGGCACTCGGAGCCGCCGGCGTCGTCGCTCTGCCGGCCTGGCCGGAAACGGCGCGAGCAGCGGACGGTACGGCCACGGCCGCCGCGGACGGCCCGGTGCTCGACACGCACCCGGCCACCGAGCCCTCCGGCACCCATGTGCGTGACGTCGGCGGCACCAGCGTCGTCTTCCAGTACGGCACGGTGCTCCCGGCCTTCGACGGCTGGCGCACCCGTGAGCCGACCCGCGAGTACCTGTCCCTGGACAGGAAGTGGCGCTTCCGCTTCGATGCCGGCAACCGAGGGCTCGGCGAAGGCTGGCAGTCCCCGCACCACGACGACCGGGCGTGGGGCCTCATCGACGTCCCGGCGGCCTGGGACCTGCTGGACACGCCCGGATTCGGCTCGGAGACCGCCCCCTTCGGCAAGGGCACGGCATTCGCCGACGGCTACGCCTGGTACCGCACCGTCGTCGACGTTCCCGGATCCTGGCGTGCCCGGCACGTGCGCATCGCCTTCCTGGCCGCCGGCTACAGCGCCGAGGTCTGGCTCGACGGCGTGCATCTCGGCAAGCACGAGGGGGCCAACTCGCCCTTCGCGCTTCCGGTGGCCGGGGCGCTCCGGCCGGGCACGCGCCAGACGATCGCCGTACGTGTCTTCCGCCGGGCGAGCTACACCGACTACACGGCCCCGACTCCGCAGCCGGTCACCGACGACCGTGAGATCCCGTACAAGCCCGTCGACTACTGGCCCTACGCGGGTCTGACCCGATCGGCCTGGATCGAGGCGGTTCCGCAGGTCACCATCGCCAAACTGCTCGTGGCCGGCGCGAACGGGCACCTTGATGCACGCGCGGTCGTCGAGAACCACGGTGCCTCCGACTTCCACGGCCGGCTCACACTGGATCCCGGCCGGGGGAGTGGCGGCGGGCCCATCGTGGTCGAGGCCCGCATCGCGGCCCGATCGGCAGGCGTCGTACGCGTCTCGGTCCGCGTACCCGACGCCCCCCGATGGAGCCCGGCCTCGCCGCACACACTCACCGCCCGCGCCACACTGACCGCCAGGAAGCCCTCAGGCCCGCGGGTCGACACGCTGTCCACTGCCTACGGCGTGCGTGAACTGGCCGTCGGTGACGCGCAGTTGAGGTTGAACAACAAGCCTCTGTTCCTCAAGGGGCTCAACTGGCACGAGGAGACGGCCGCGCACGGCAGGGCGATGACGCCCGCCGAGTACGACCGGGAACTGGGCCACTTCACGGCACTGGGCGTCAACTTCGTCCGTAACTGCGTCTACAACCGTCACCCGTACGTCTATGACTGGGCGGACGAGCACGGCGTGCTGGTGATGGACGACATCGACACCACGTGGCTCAACACCGCCCAGGAGAAGCTGCAGACGGACCGCTACGGCCTCGCCCGGGCGCAGGCCCTGACCATGGCGTGGAACCAGCACAACCACCCGTCGGTGATCCTCTGGGGGCTGCAGAACGAGTCGGAGATCGACGCCGACGGCGCTCCGGTCTACCGAGCCTGGCTCGCCGGTCTCAAGGCGGCCGTGAACGCGGTCGACCTCACCGCCCGCCCCGTGACCTGGGCCTCCAACACCAGCAACGACCCTGCCTTCGACCTCGCCGACGTGATCGGCTTCAACGAGTACTTCGGCTACTTCTACGGCAAGGACTCCGACCTCGGCCCGGCGCTGGACGCGGTGCACGCGAAGTATCCCGGCAAGCCGATCCTGATCACGGAGAACGGCACCTGGTCGGAGGCCGGCAACCACGGCTCGAGTACCACTGAGGGCACCGAGGAGTGGCAGGCGGCCGGATTCACCGCCCACTGGAACCAGGTGGCCGAGCGCAGCGAGTTCGTCGCGGGCTTCACGTACTGGGTCCTCAAGGACTACAAGCAACGTGCCGGGTACAACCAGGACCACAACGGCATCTCCGTCATGGGCCTGCTCACCTTCGCCGAGCAGCGGCCCAAGCTCGTCCACGAGAGGTTCCGGAAGGCGGCCAACCCGAGGGCGACATAAGCGATGTGATCGGACGGTGGCGCGTGTCCGGGAGTCCCGCACCGGACACGCGCCACCGGTGTGGGTCAGCCCTTGACGCTTCCCTGGGTCAGGCCGGAGCGCCAGTAGCGCTGGAGAATGAGCATCGCGGCGGCCAGCGGGAGGATCGAGAGGAACGCTCCGCCCACCGTGAGCTGGTTGAGCTCGGGAATGCGGTTGGCCGCCGCCTGCCAGGTCGTCAGGCCCAGGGTGATCGGGTACTTGCGGTCGTCCGAGAGCATGACCAGCGGCAGGAAGTAGTTGTTCCAGATGCCGACGAACTGGAAGAGGAAGACGGTCACCAGCGCGGGCGTCATCGTGCGCAGCACGAGGGTGCCGAAGATCCGCCACTCGCCGGCGCCGTCGACGCGGGCCGCCTCCAGCATCTCGGCCGGTACCGCGGCCTCGGCGTAGATCCGGCACAGATACACCCCGAACGGGCTGACGATGCTGGGAATCAGGACTGCCCAGTAGGTGTTGGCCAGGCCCACCTTGCTGAACAGCAGGTACAGCGGCAGTGCGAGCGCGGTACTGGGGAGCAGCACACCGGCGAGTACGACCTTGAAGACCCGCTCCCGCCCGCGGAAGCGGTACACGGCGAGGGCGTATCCGGCGGCGCACGCGAGCAGGGTGGCCAGCGCACCGCCCACCCCCGCGTACAGGACGCTGTTCCAGGTCCAGCTCCAGAAGATGCCGTCGCCGTAGGAGAAGACCTTCGACAGGTTGTCCAGCCACTGTGGGTCGGAGAACCACAGTCCGAAGGTGCCGAAGAGGTCGGCGCTGCTCTTGGTGGAGGCCACCACCAGCCAGTAGACGGGCAGCAGGAAGTAGAGCGCCGCGACGGTGAGCAGGGCGACCAGCAGGATCCGCGAGGGCTTCACGCGACGGTGCGGTCTGCCGGCACGGCGTTCTCCGGCGGCACGTGAAGCGTGGACGGAGGCGGCCACCGGCTTCTTCGTGGGGGGTGTGGACACGCTCACCGTGCATCCCTTCCTTCCCTGCGGTTCACCAGGCTGAGGAAGCCGAAGGACAGCACGCTCGCGACGAGGGCGAGGATCACCGACTCGGCTGCGGCGAGGTAGATGTTGTTGTTGGCGAACGCTTCGTTGTACGCGCTCAGGTTCGGTGTGTACGAGTTGGTGACTGCCGGGGTCAGCGGCTTGATGACCAGTGGTTCGGCGAACAACTGCAGCGTTCCGATGATGGAGAACACGCCGGTGAGGACCAGGGCCGGCCGGGCGAGCGGCAGCTTGATCCGCATCGCCGTCTGCCACGCACTGGCCCCGTCGATGCGGGCGGCCTCGTAGAGCTCCTGGGGGATCGCCTTGAGCTGGGCGACGATCACCAGCATGTTGTAGCCGGCGAACTCCCAGATGACGATGTTGGCGATCGACCACAGCACGCTGTCGTAGCCGAGGAAGTCGGGCGCGAGCCCGATTCTGCCGAACAGGTCGACGATCGGGCTCACACCCGGTACGTACAGAAAGCCCCACAGGATCGAGGCGATGACGCCCGGAACGCCGTACGGCAGGAAGTAGGCGGCACGAAGGACGCCCGCCCAGCGGTCGGAGAGCGTGTCGAGCGCCAGAGCCAGCGCGGTGGACAGCAGCAGCATCACCGGGATCTGCACCACGCCGAAGAGCAGCACCCGCGCGAAGCTCTCCAGGAAGGCCGACTGCTGAAGGGCGAGGGCGTAGTTGTCCAGTCCGGCGAAGCCGAGGGTGGCCGGGCCCAGGCCCAGCGCGCCCGAGCGGGCCGGTGTGAGCAGACTCTGGTAGACCGCGTAGCCGAGGGGAAGAACGAAGGTGAACAGGAAGAGGGCGACGAAGGGGAGCAGGAACCCCCATGCCGCCCGGTCGGGGCGAGCTGAGCGCCGGCTGCCCGGTGCGGACTTCTTCGTCCGGTTGATCGTGGTGCTCATCGCGCGCTCCTTGCCTTCAGGCCCTTCGCCCGCAGGTTGTCCACGGTGCTTTTCTGGGCGTCGGCCAGCGCACCGGCGAGGCTGCCTTCTCCGTCGATGGCGGCGCCGAAGGCGTCCTGGAGCTGGGCGAAGTCGGCGTCCGTGGTGGGCGACCACTTCCATGAGGTGTCGATCGCCCGGTCGGACACCGTGAACACGTCGTTGTAGCGCTGCCCGCCGAAGAACGGGTCGGGCTTGTCGAGTGCCGATCCGCGGAAGATGCCGGTGGCGGCGGGCCAGCCGTAGCCGACGGAGATGTTCAGGTCGACGGCTCGGCGGTCGGTGTTGATCCAGTGCGCGAACTGCAGCGCCTCGCGCGGGTGCCGGGTGCCCTGCAGGATCGCGGTGGACGATCCGCCCCAGTTGGCGGAGGCCTTCTGTCCCGCCTTCCACTGGGGCAGCAGGGCGACCCGCCACTTTCCCGCGGTGCCCGGCGCGTTGCCGCGTAGCAGGGCGTCGCCCCACTGCGGACCGATCCAGGCGGAGATCTGTCCGGTCTGGACATGCTTGTACCAGGCGTTGGACATGTCGGGTTCGACGAAGACGAGGTCGTCGCGGACCATCCTCTCCCAGTACTCCGCGACCTCGCGGGAGAGATCGTTGTCCATGTCGACGACCCAGGTGTCGCCCTTTGTGCGCACCCACCGTGCGCCGCGCTGCCAGCACATCGCGGCGAACCAGCTGGGCTGGTTGGGCGCGAACGCGCACAGCCTGGCCCCGTTGCCGCGGGCCTTGACCACACGGGCAGCCTCCTCGAACTCGGCCCAGGTGGTGGGCGTTCCGATGCCCCATTTCGCGAAGAGGTCCCGGCGGTAGAAGAGTCCCATCGGGCCGGACGCCTGAGGGACGGTGTAGACCTTGCTGTCGAGGACGCCCTGCTGCCACTGCCACGGCACATAACTGTCGCGCAGTTCGTCGGCGCCGTACTCGCTCAGGTTCGTCAGACCGTTGACCAGCATGAAGCTGGGCAGCTCGTGGTACTCGACCTGGGCCAGGTCGGGCGGGTTCCCGGCCGTCAGCGAGGCGTGCATCTTCTGGTAGCCGCCCGTCACGTTCTGGGGGATGGTCTGCATCTCGACCTGGATGTCGGGGTGCGTGCGGTTCCACAGGTCGACGGTCTTCTGCATCGGCACCCAGGTCCAGAAGACCAGCTTGACCTTCTGGCCGGGGCGTGTGGGTTCCTGCCGGGTCGTGCGGGCGGCTCCGACACTCTGGCCGCAGGCGGTGAGGGCCGGGAGCGCGGCGAGTGCCCCGACCCCCCACCCGAGCACAGACCTCCGCGAGGGTGGTGAGGTATTCATGTACGTCCCTTGTGTTGCTTGTTGTACGGCTCGATCGGTTGCCTAGGGCTCGACCAGTACGGCTACTCCGGCTCCCGGCAGCGTGATGCGGTCGGTGGGAGTCATCCCTTGGGCCAAGGCGTCGGTCATCGGTTCGGGGAGCCTGATCTCCACCTCTTCGTGACCGTGGTTCAGCAGGAAGACGAACCGTCCGCGGTCGCCCTCGCGCGCGGTTGCCTGGACGCGCTCCGGAAGCCCGGGAAGCACGGGACCGACGGACGCCGTACGGCACACGTCCTCCGTCAGGGCCCGCATGGCCTCCGGCGCGAGACGCGTCGCTACGTACCAGGCGTTCCCCTCGCCGAAGGAGTGGCGGGTGACGGCCGGCTGCCCTGCCAGCGGCCCGGAGGCGAAGTCGGCCACAGGCTGAGCCCCTTCGGGGACGACGACCTCCGACCACAGGTCGGCGCTGCCGACCGTGCCGTCCGGGTGCCGGACGTCCACCGTCTCCTTCTCCGCCAGCGGCCAGAACTCCTCGACGCGCAGGCCCAGTACCTCGCGCAGCGGAGCGGGGTATCCGCCCAGGTGCACCCGGTCGCAGTCGTCGACGATGCCGGAGAAGAACGACACGAGCAGATGACCACCGCCGCGTACGAACTCGGTGAGGCGTTCGGCGTCCCGTTCCTTCAGCAGGTACAGGTTGGGCACGACGACGAGGCGGTAGCCGGACAGGTCCCGGTCGGGGGGTACGACGTCGCAGGCGATGCCGGCTTCGAACAGCGGCCGGTGGTGGGCGAGCGCGATCTCCATCTGGTCCAGCGCGGTGGACGGGTGCGAGTCCAGCTCCAGCGCCCACCAGCTGTTCCAGTCCAGCACGAGGGCGACCTCGGCGGTTGACCGTGTGCCGGCGATCTGCGGCACGGAGGCCAACTCGCGGCCCAGCTCGCGCACTTCACGGAAGGTGCGGGTGCCGGTGCCGCCGTGCGGGACCATTGCCGAGTGGTACTTCTCGGCGCCGCCCCGGGACTGGCGCCACTGGAAGTACAGGACCGCGTCCGCGCCCTGGGCGACCGCCTGCCAGCTCCACAGCCGCATCCGTCCCGGCGGTTTGGGCCCGTTGCGTTCGCGCCAGTTCACCGCGCTGGGGGCCTGCTCCAGCAGCATCCACGGTTGACCGGAGCGGGCGGACCGGGTGACGTCGAAGATGAACCCCGCCGAGACGTGCGTGTTCTCGTCGTGCGGGTCCTGGTAGACGTCGACCGAGACGACGTCCTCCTCGGCGGCCCACCGGAAGGCGTCGACGGGCTTGTGCACGCCGATGAAGTTGGTCGTGACGGGGACGTCCGGGGTGATCCGCCGCAGGACCTCCTTCTCCGTCAGGCAGCACTGCAGCAGCGCGTCGTCGGAGAACCGCGCGAAGTCGAGCTGCTGCGCGGGGTTGGGGAAGGTCGGCGCGAGCCGCGGCGGCAGCACCTCCTCGAAGCTGTCGTAGTGCTGTGCCCAAAAGGCCGTCGACCAGGCGTCGTTGAGTGCCTCGATGTCGCCGTACCGCTCGGACAGCCAGCGCCGGAAGTCGGCCGCCGACTCCTCGCACCAGCACATCGGAGTGTGACAGCCGTACTCGTTGCCGATGTGCCACATCTCCAGCGCGGGGTGGTCGGCGTACCGGTTGGCCAGTCGCTCGACCAGGCGCGTGGCGTGCTCGCGGTAGACGCGGCTGGAAGGGCAGTAGTGCTGGCGTCCGCCGGGCCACATCCGGCGGCCGTCGGCGGTCTCGGGGAGGATCTCGGGGTGCAGCCGGGACAGCCACGGTGGCGGGGACGCCGTCATGGTGGCCAGGCATACGGCCACACCCGCCCCGGCGAGGTTGTCCATGACCCGGTCGAACCAGGTGAAGTCGTACTCACCGGGCCTCGGTTCCACCTTGGCCCAGGAGAAGATCCCGGCCGTCACCATGGAGACGCCTGCTTCCTTCATCAGCGCGACGTCCTCGGCCCACACCTCCTCGGGCCATTGCTCGGGGTTGTAGTCGCCGCCGAAGGCGATCCCGGCCGGGCGAAGGTGCCGCCGGGCGTCCATCGCTACTGAATCTGCCTGTTGCATGGCGGTCAGTCTCGGAGCGTCATCACCGCCCCGTCAAGATATATTCATTATTAATTGAAAGAGCTATGCTGGATGCAGGCAGCAGAGGGGAGAGGCGACACGATGACGGAATGCCTCAGGATGACGGGGCGCGTGGCGGTGATCACCGGCGGCGCGCACGGAATCGGCGCGGCCACGGCTCGCAGATTCGCGGCCGAAGGCGCGACGGTCGTGGTCACGGACGTGGACGACACCGCCGGCAAGACGGTCGCCGCAGATATCGAGGCCGGCGGAGGACGCGCGGAGTACGTACGGTGCGACGTGACTTCGGCCGGCGACTGGGAGAACCTGGCCCACCACGTCGACGAGCGCCACGGGCGGCTGGACGTGCTGCACAGCAACGCCTTCGCCCAGTTGAACAAGCCCGCCCACGAACTGAGCGAGGCCGAGTGGGACGGCCAGATGGCCGTGCTGCTCAAGCCGGCCTGGCGGGCCATGAAGACCTTCGCGGCCATGCTGCGCGAGGCCTCGGGGTCCGTCGTCCTCACCTCCTCGGTGCACGCGGTCATCGGCCTGCCGGGCCATGCCGCCTATGCCGCCGCGAAGGGCGCGCTGTGCGCGCTGGGGCGGCAGTTGGCCGTCGAGTACGGGCCGGACATCCGGGTCAACACGGTGCTGCCCGGCCCCATCCTCACCGCCGCCTGGGACGGAATCCCGGAGTCCGACCGGGCGCGCAGCGTGGCGGCCACGGCGGCGAAGCGGTTCGGGCAGCCGGAGGAGGTGGCCGCCGCCGTAGCCTTCCTGGCATCGGCGGACGCCTCCTATGTGACCGGAGCGAACCTCGTGGTCGATGGAGGATGGAGCGTCATGAAGGAGTCCTCGTGAGCGGCGCGCACCATGCTGAGGGCCGTGCGCGGCATTCGCGAACAGGACCAGAGCGGAAACGGAGAACGTGGTGACCCATCCCGGTAAGGGGCTGCACGGCCAGGCCGTGGAGGAGCTGGGCCGACGCATCATCCGCGGCGACTACCCCCCGGGCTCCGTGGTGGACCCGATCAAGTTCGAGACAGAGCTCGGTGTCAGCAAGACCGTGGTGCGCGAGGCGATGCGGGTGCTCGCGTCCAAGGGCCTGCTCGAGTCGAAGCAGAAGCGCGGTACGACCATCCGGCCCCGCGCCGACTGGAACCTGCTCGACAGCGATCTGCTGCGCTGGCAGGGCAGCAGCGCTCCGACCGATGCCTTCCTGGAGGACCTCGCCGAGGTCCGCGCGATAGTCGAGCCCGCCGGAGCCCGGCTCGCCGCGGCCCGCCGTACCGCATCCGATCTGGACGCGATGCGGCAGGCGCTCGGCGCGATGGCGGCGGCGGGGACGGACGCGGACGCGATGGTCGAGGCGGACCTGGCCTTCCACCGCGCCCTTTTGGACGCCGCGCACAACGAACTGCTGAGCCGCATGGAGGTCGTCATCGAGGCCGGTCTGCGCGTGCGCGACCGGATCGTGCACGGCGCCCGGCACTTCTCCGACTCCATCCCCGTGCACCAGGAACTGCTGGACGCGGTCGAAGCGGGCGATCCGGACGCCGCCGTGGCCGCCGTCGAGTCACTCCTGGCGCAGGCGTCCGACGACCTGGCGGCCGTACGGGCGCGGGAAGACCAGGACGACGCCGCGAACGATACGCTGCCGAAGGAAGCTCCTTGAAAATAACGGGACTTGAGACATTCCTCGTCGCTCCGCGCTGGCTGTTCCTGCGCATCGCCACAGACGAGGGAATCACCGGCTGGGGCGAGCCCGTGATCGAGGGCCGCGCCGAAACCGTGCGCGCGGCGGTCCACGAACTGGCCGACTACGTCATCGGCCGGGACCCACTGCGCATCGAGGACCACTGGCAGGTACTCACGAAGGGCGGCTTCTACCGCGGCGGACCCATCCTCTCCAGCGCCGTCGCCGGCATCGACCAGGCACTGTGGGACATCGCCGGCAAGACCTACGGCGTCCCGGTGCACCGCCTCCTCGGCGGCCCCGTACGCGACCGCGTCCGGATGTACGCCTGGATCGGCGGAGACCGCCCCAGCGACGTGGCCGAACTCGCCGAGGAACAGGTGAAGGCGGGCTTCACCGCCGTCAAGATGAACGCCTCGGCCGAACTCGCCCCGATCGACACCCCGGCACGTACCGCCCAGGTCGTCGAACGCGTCGCGGCCGTCCGCGAAGTGCTCGGCGACGAGCGGGACATCGCCGTCGATTTCCACGGTCGCGTCTCCACCGCCATGTCACGCCGCCTGCTGCCCCTGCTGGAACCACTGCACCCGCTGTTCGTCGAAGAACCCGTTCTGCCGGAACACTCGGGCCACCTGCGCAGCCTGGTGGAGTCCACGAGCATTCCGCTCGCAACCGGCGAACGCCTCTACTCCCGCTGGGACTTCCGCGAAGTCATGACCAGCGGCATCGCCGTCGCCCAACCCGACCTGTCGCACGCCGGCGGCATCTCCGAGGTCCGCCGCATCGCGGCCATGGCCGAGACGTACGACGTCGCCATGGCCCCCCACTGCCCCCTCGGCCCGATCGCCCTGGCCGCCAGCCTGCAGATCGCCTTCGCGGTACCGAACTTCCTCATCCAGGAACAGAGCATGGGCATCCACTACAACCAGCAGTGCGACCTGCTGGAGTACGTGATGGATCCCGAACCCTTCCGTTTCGATGGCGGCTACGCCGTCGCCGGCTCCCGCCCGGGTCTCGGCGTCGAGATCGACGAGAAGGCAGTACGCCACGCAGCCGAGACCGGACACCGCTGGCGCAACCCCGTATGGCGGGGAGCGGACGGGGCGTTCACCGAGTGGTGAGTCACCGTCAGGCCCCCGCACCCCACGCCCAAGGAGAGCCCGCTCCCATGAACTTGGTGGAATCGCTCCGAGCCCACCGCCTGCTGGCGATCGTCCGCGGCAAGGATCCCGCCGCGGCACTGCGCACCGTACGAACTCTGGCCGAGGAGGGCATTGCGGCCATCGAGGTCTCGCTGACCACCGCCGACGCCCTGACAGTGATCAGGCAGGCGCGTACCGAACTGGGCCCCGACGCACTGGTCGGCGCCGGAACCGTGCGCTCGGCCGCGGACGCCGCCCGCGCCGTGGACGCCGGTGCGTCATATCTCGTCACCCCGGCGCTGGTCGACGGGCTGGAGCCGTACGGCATACCTGTGCTGATGGGCGCCCTGACGCCGAGCGAGATCGAACTCGCCCTCGCACGGGGCGCCGACGCGATCAAACTCTTTCCCGGTTCGCTCGGCGGGCCCGGCTATCTGCGGGCCCTGCGCGACCCGTTCCCCGAGGTGCCCTTCGTGCCCGTCGGCGGAGTGGACGCGGCCGCTGCCCGCGCATACCTGGACCGGGGCGCCACCGCCGTCGGCGTCGGATCGCCACTCGTCGGCGACGCGGCCGACGGCGGCGACCTGGACCAACTCCGCGTCCGAGCAGCCGAGTTCCGCCGGGTGATCGCGGGTGAGGCGCCGTGACGACACCGGACCGCCAGGACCCGCCCGACGTGGTGACCTTCGGCGAGACGATGGCGGCGCTGCGGGCCAACGGGGCGCTCCGGCTGGGCGGCAGTCTCGGGCTGTCCGTGGCGGGAGCCGAGTCCAACGTCGCCATCGGGCTCGCCCGGCTCGGACACCGGGTGCGCTGGGCCGGCCGGGTCGGTGCGGACGAACTCGGCGCGCTGGTACTGCGTACGCTCCGGGCCGAAGGCATCGACACCGAGCACGCGGTCACCGACGACACCGGCCGGCCCACGGGGCTGCTGCTGACCGAACCACGCCTGGGCACGCTCACGCGCGTCAGCTACTACCGAGCCGGTTCGGCGGGTTCGGCCGTCTCACCGGCCGACGTGCTGCCGGCGCTGGCTTCGGGAACCCGCGTCCTGCACCTGACCGGCATCACGCCGGCACTCGGTCCGTCGGCGGCCGAAGCCGTCCTGGCCGCCGCCACGACCGCTCGCGACGCCGGCATCACCGTATGCCTCGATGTCAACTACCGCTCCCGGCTGTGGACTTCTGACCACGCCCGCACGACCCTCCGGCCGATGCTGGCTCACACCGACCTGCTCATTGCCTCCGAGGACGAGCTGCCGCTGGTGCTGGAACGACCCGGCGCAGGGGAATCCGAGGCCGTGCACAGCGTCTTGGCCGCAGGCGTCGGAGAGGTGGTCATCAAGCGTGGCGCACGCGGCGCGACCAGCTTCACCGCCGACGGGGCAACCGACTGCGCGGCGCGACCGGTCGACGCCGTCGATCTGGTCGGCGCGGGCGACGCCTTCGTGGCGGGATACCTGTCCGGACTCCTCAACGGCGCGGACCTCCCCTCCCGTCTGCACCGAGCCGTCACCACCGCGGCCTTCGCCGTTGCCACCCGGGGCGACTGGGAGGGCCTTCCGGCGCAGGACGAACTCGGCCTGTTCGACCAGCCGGACGGTACGACCCTTCGCTGAACCAGGAGATTGATCATGACATCCACGGCAGTGCCGATGGCGCTCGTCGTAGACGGAGGGTACGAACTCGCCGAGGGCGGCCGCTGGGTGGAGGGCCGGTACGTGTACGTCGACATCCTCAGCGGCCGGCTCTTCGAACTTCGCGACGACACCGGACCGGCGGCTCCGCGCCAACTGGCCCGACTTGACGTTCCGTCGGGTGCCGTCGCGCCGGTGGACGACCGGCCGGACACCTGGATCGCCGCCGCGGGGACCGGCATCGCGCTGCTCACCGCCGACGGCACACTCGAATGGCTGGACCGCCCCGAGGACCGCACCCCGCTCCCCAGCCGGATGAACGACGGCGTCGCGGACCCCGCCGGCCGCTTCTGGGCCGGCAGCATGGCCTACGACGGCACCCACGGCGCGGGCTCGCTCTACCGAACGGATCCCGACGGCACGGTTGTACGTGTCCTCGACGGCCTGACCATCGCCAACGGGCCCGCCTTCACCGCCGACGGCACGACCATGTACCTCGCCGACTCGGCCGCCGGCACCATCCTCCGCTGCCGGGTCGACCCCGTCTCGGGCGGCCTCTCCGGCCCGGAGACCTTCGCCCAACTGCGCGGTGATGAAGGCAGCCCCGACGGAATGACCGTCGACGACGAGGGCTGTCTGTGGGTTGCGATATGGGGCGCCGGCACAGTCCGCCGGTACCACCCCGACAGCCGCCTGCTCCACACCCTGACCGTGCCCGCCCCGCACCCCACCTCGGTGTGCCTGGACCCCAGCGACAACCGCCTCTTCGTCACCACGGCCCGGCACGGGGTGAAGAACCCGACCGCGAACTCCGGTGCGGTGCTCAGCGTCGCCGTACCGGTCAGGGGAACGCCAGTCTGCTCCTGGCGGGGCCGACGCCGAACACATCCCTGACACCGTCCAGCGAACCGGGAGCGGCTCACTGCCTCAGTACCGGTGTGTGAGCGGAGGGGCTGCGGGGCGACCGACGGGAACGTTGCCTTTTTCGTGTGCGGATTCGTGTGCGGAATATTGACATGGCCTTGCCGAGGGCTCAGGATCGCGCCTGCACCTACACGATTGAATCGATTCAATATGATCGCTCCTCCGTCGAGGCTCGCCTACATCCACCAGGTGACTCGACACCTCTTGCGAGGCGGGCCGGCCCAGCTCAGAAAGCAAAGCGGGCCCGGTGCCTTCCGCGCCGTGGCTCGTGCGTCCGCCCCGGCTCCACTCGCCCCGCCATGTCCTCAACTGGCCCGCTCCTCCACCGCACTCTGGGAAGGCTCCCTCGATGCAGCACGTCTCCCGCCGGTCCGCCCTGCGCTCCGCCATAGCCGTGGCCCTCGCTCCGACCCTGGGTTCCCTTGCCCTTCCCGGCCTTGCGCCGACGGCGTCCGCCGCGGTCTCCTGGGCCGCGAAGTGGATCTGGGCGCCTTCCAGCACGACGAATCAGTGGGTGGCCTTCCGCAGATCGTTCACCCTCGCGTCCACCCCGACGAAGGCCGTGACGCGGATCGCGGCCGACTCCAAGTACTGGCTGTGGGTGAACGGCACGCTGGTGGTCTTCGAGGGCGGGCTCAAGCGCGGGCCCAACCGCACGGACACCTACTACGACGAGATCGACCTCGCCCCGTACCTGACCAGCGGAAGCAACACGGTCGCGCTGCTGGTGTGGTACTTCGGCAAGCAGGGCTTCTCGCACAACAGCAGTGGCAAGGGCGGCCTGCTGTTCCAGTCCGACATCCTGACCGGCTCGACGACCAGCCGGCTGGTCAGCGACACCAGCTGGAAGCACACCGTCCACCCGGGCTACTCACACAACACGAGCGGTACGCAGGCCAACTTCCGGCTGCCCGAGTCCAACGTCCACTACGACGCCCGCAGCGCCACCGTCATGTCGGGCTGGCGGTCTCCCGGCTTCAACGACAGCGGCTGGACGGCGCCGACCGATTTCGGTGCCGCAGGCGTCGCGCCCTGGAACAACCTCGTCGAGCGGCCGGTCCCGCTGTTCCGCTACTCCGGATTGAAGTCCTACACCAACGCCGCCTCGCTGCCGTCCACCGGACAGGGCTCCACCGCCATCTCCGCCACGCTCCCGTCCAACCTCCAAGTCACCCCGTTTCTGAAGGTGGACGCTCCGGCAGGTGCGGTGATCGGCATTCAGACCGACCATCATGACGACGGCGCCAACCTGACCGGGATCGAGCCCGGGACCGGCTACAACGTGCGTGCCACCTACGTCTGCACCGGCGGCGTCCAGGAGTTCGAGTCGCTGGGCTGGATGAGCGGAACGGCCGTGCGGTACACGATCCCGACGGGCGTGACCATCCTGGAGCTGAAGTACCGGGAGAGCGGCTACGACACCGATTTCGCCGGGTCGTTCAGCAGCAGCGACGCCTTCATGGACACACTCTGGGGCAAGGCCGCGCGCACGATGTACGTCAACATGCGGGACAACTACATGGACTGCCCCACCCGCGAACGCGCCCAGTGGTGGGGCGATGTGGTCAACCAGCTCAAGGAAGGCTTCTACACCTTCGACACCCGCTCCCAGGCACTGGGCAAGAAGGCCATCTCCCAGCTGGCGTCCTGGCAGAAGGACAGCGGGGCGCTGTACTCCCCGATACCGTCGGTGATCTGGACCGCCGAACTGCCCACCCAGATGCTGGCATCGGTGTGGTCGTTCTGGACGTACTACCTCTACACCGGCAACGCGAGCGCCGTCACCGGTGCTTATCCGGCCGTGAAGAAATACCTGAACCTGTGGAGTCTGGACGGCGACGGCCTGGTCAGGCATCGCGCCGGCGACTGGGACTGGGAGGACTGGGGCTCCAACATCGACGCCCGCGTCCTCGACAACTGCTGGTACTACCTGGCCCTGGACACCGCCGCCAAGCTCGCCGACCTCAGCGGCAACAGCGGCGACGTGGCCGGATGGAAGGCCCAGCGCGACAGCATCAAGGCCAACTTCGACCGCGTGCTGTGGAACGCCTCGCAGAACGAGTACCGCTCACCCGGCTACACCCGCGACACCGACGACCGCGCCAACGGCCTCGCGGTGGTCGCCGGTCTGGCTCCCGCATCCCGCTACCGGGGGATCACCGAGGTGCTGCGCACCCACCTCAACGCCAGCCCTTACATGGAGTTCTACGTCCTGGAGGCGCTGTACTTGATGGGCGCGGCCACCGTCGCGGAGGAGCGGATGCGCAACCGCTTCGCCGCCCAGGTCGCCGACCCCGCCTGCCACACGCTGTGGGAGCTGTGGACCAAGGCCGACGGCACGGACAACCATGCCTGGAACGGCGGCCCGCTGTACGCCCTGTCCGCCTACGCCGCCGGTGTCCGCCCCACCCAGCCCGGCTGGACGACGTACGAGGTGATCCCGCAGACGGGCACCCTCACGAAGATCAACACGGTTGTGCCCACCGTCAAGGGCGACATCCGCTTCGGCATCGTGCGCGACGGCACCCAGGTGACCGTGACGCTCACCTCGCCGAGCGGGACGACGGCCCGCGTCGGCGTGCCCACCTACGGTGGTTCCCAGCCCGTCATCAGGGCGAACGGCACCACGGTCTTCACCGGCGGCTCCTCCACCGGCAGCGTCGGCGGCCTGGCGTACGAGAGCAGGGACTCCTCGTACGTGTACTTCACCGTCCAGCCAGGCAGTTGGACGTTCACTGCCACCGGCGTCGGCCGTCTCGACAACCTCGCCCTGGGCAGGCCGGTCACCAGCAACAACAGCCTGGAGAACAGCAACTGGGGCAAGAACCGGCTCACCGACGGCACGCTCACCGGCGTGACCGGCGCGAGGGGCTACACCAGCAACGAGTTCGCCTCCGCCGACGTCAGTGCGAACCCCGTGTGGGTGGAGATCGACCTCGGCGCCGACACCGACATCGACGCCGTACGGCTCTTCCCCCGTACCGACACCCCGGCGGCGGGTGGTGGCACCGCGGGCTTCCCCGTCGACTTCACCCTCAAGACCCGCGCCGACGGCTCCAGCACGTACACCACCGTCCGCACGGTCACGGCCCAGCCGAATCCGGGCGGGCTGGTGCAGACGTACGGGTTCAGGACGACCACCGCCCGCTATGTGCGCCTCGAGGCGACCAAGCTCGGAACCCCCGCGTCCGATGAAACCAGCAAGTACCGCCTCCAACTCGCCGAACTGACCGTCCCCACCGCCGCGACCACCGTCACCAGCAACTACACCGTCGAGAACGGCGACTGGGGCAAGGCCCGGGTGCTGGACGGCACCACCAGCAGCGTCACCGGTGCCAAGGGCTTCACCAGCATCGACTTCTCCTCCGCCGACATCAGCGGCACGCCCGTGTGGATCGAGGTCGACCTCGGGGCCGACCGGTCGATCGGCTCCGTCACCCTCGACCCGCGCACCGACACCGGTGGGGCCGGTGGTGGCACCGCGGGCTTCCCCGTCGACTTCACCCTGCAGACCCGTGCGGAAGGCGCCGCCTCCTACACCACCGTCCGCACCGTCACCAGCCAGTCCAACCCGGGCGGAGCCGCCCAGACCTACACGCTCACCTCCGCCACCGGCCGCTACCTGCGCCTGCGCGCCACCAGGCTCGGCAGGCCGGCCTCCGACGAATCCACCCGCTACCGGCTCCAGCTCGCCGAAATCCGCATCAAGTAGGACGGCCGGCTCGGCATCGGGCGCGTGGCATCGCGCCCGCGTGCGGCAACGGTCAGCCTCGGCCGTGCCGTTGGGGCCGCGCCCGGAGCATCGCAGAGCGTGTGGAACGAGGCGGCAGGGCCTCCAGAAGCCCGGTTCGTTCTCAACCGGAGCTACCGGGAGGCCCTGCCCTCATGCACGTTCCTCAGGAGATCACTCGACCAGGGACCCTGTTTCCGGTGTCCCGTCGGTGTCGAGCATGAGCATGCGGCTGCGCGGGCGTCACCTCACTGCGTGCCTCATGTCTGCTCCGCGAGGGGGCGCGCCGCCCCACCCGCACCCGCGTCACCTGCCGGAGCTTCCACTTCCGGTGCACGAGGAACCAGCCCGATCAGCACGGCGCCGATGAGACCGGGTACGGCGAGCGCGTAGAAGTTCCACTGGAACGCCAGCCCCGCGCCGATGATGAGCCCGAGCAGCGGCGGGGCGAGCATCGACCCGAGGCGGCCGAAGCCCAGCGTCCAGCCCATCGCCGTGGCGCCCATGCGTACCGGATAGTGCTTGGAGACATAGGCGAGGACGAACGTCTGCGTCCCCATCGCACCGACACCGCCCAGCGCCACGGCCGCGTACAGCACCGTCGTGGGCAGCCGCAGGCTGAGCAGTATCACCGCCACGCTGGACACGAGAAATGTCGTGGTGATGATCGGCTTGGAGCCGAGTCGATCGGCTGCCAGGGAGATGACGAGGGTGCCGACGACAGCTCCGAGGTTGAACACGAGCAGGAAGCCGAGCGCGGAGCCCGAGGAGTGGCCGGCGCGACGCATGATCTCCGGGAGCCAGGTGTTGAATCCGTAGATCATGAACAGACACAGGCAGGTCATCGCCAGGAAGCACAGGGTCGCCCGGACATAGCTGCGCGAGAAGAGAGCCTTCACCGACGACATGCTGCCTGAGTCGGTGCCGGACTGGTGTTGCTCCGACGCCGGTACGCCCTTCTGCTCGTCGTCCAGGGTGACGTTCCAGCGGTCGGCGATCTTCTCTGCCTCGGCGTGCCGCCCCTTCACCCGGAGGAACGCGATCGACTCGGGCAGAAGCTTGAGGGCCAGCGGCACGACCAGGAGAAGCGGGAGGAGACCGAGCAGGAACATCGCCTGCCAGCCGAACCGTGGAATCACGAAGATTCCGGTGAGAGCGGCGATGATGCCGCCGACGGGGAAGCCGCTGAAGAGGATCGCGAAGACCAGGTTGCGTGTTCTGGGATGTGAGTACTCACCGGTGAGTGCGCTCGCTGTCGGCAGCACGCCGCCGAGGCCGAGGCCGGCGAGGAACCGGAAGAGGCCGAACACCTCGGGGGAGGTGGCCGTCGCGCACAGGCCTGTCATCACCGAGAACCAGGCCAGGCAGCCGATCAGCATCCTGCGTCGGCCCAGTGTGTCGGTGAGCGTGCCGACGGTCGTAGCTCCTATGAGCATCCCGATCAGGGCGAAGGAACCGATCAGACCTGCACCGGCGGGAGTCAGGCCCCACCCCGGTTCGTGGAGGAGGGACGGAATCACCGCTCCGTAGATGACCACGTCATAGCCATCGGAAACGACGGTGATGCCACAGATTGCGAGGACCAGCAGTGTCACCGGAGGCCAGGTGGCATCGCCACGGCTTCCTCTGTGACTGTTTTCGTGCATGACAATTCCTCTCACATGGCTGTGCTTTCTCGCTGAGGGTTCTCTCGCTTCGGGTGCGCGGAGGCTGAAGGCGTGCCTGCCTGGATCGGCAGAGGTGACTCTTGTGCGGGCCGCCAGGCGGCTGAGTGCCTTGGCTCACGCCAGGACGGCGGCTCTCCTCGATGTCCTGGCTGCTTCGTCCGTAACTCGTCTTGCACCGCTAAGTGTGCACACTATGACGGGCCTGTAAAGGGTTGAGTGCAGGAAACGCCCGTTAGTGAGGCGGTCAGCTCCGCGCAGGTGCGGCTCTCCCTCTGGTGATCGGCGCGAGTGTATGCACATCTGCCGTCTATGTAAGGTCACTCAGACCCGTTGAGCAGTTCCCCTCGCAACCGTCGGCTCCGGAGATCAACGCGGTTGCCCTGGCGATTGGCGGCCAACGCCGAGAAAGACCTGACGGCCGTGGTCCGGCTACTGGCCGAGTGCCTCACGTCTCGGTGCCAGACCCAAGGCCCCGGGAAATACCGCGGCCGGCCAGCACGACCGCGGGCACCAGCAGATGGGTTCGGGCGTCGGCGCCCACCACGGACAGGGCCGCGACCACGCGGCCGGTCGAGTCGGTGACCGGCGCCGCCACCGAGTAGGCGTCCGGGCTCATCTCCTCGCGCACGATGGCGGCGCCGGTCCGCCGGCATTCCGCCAACGCCACACGCAGTGCGGCCGGGTCGGTGATGGTCCTGGGCGTGAGGCCGGTCAGGCCGTCCCGTACGAGCCCGGTGAAAAGCTCCTCGCCGGCGTGGGCCAGCAGCACCTGGCCGACGGCGGACGCGTGCAGGGGCAATCGTCCGCCGACCCCGGAGACCACCGGAACTGCTCCTGCCGCGGAGATCCGTTCGACGACGAGGGCGTCGGTGCCATCGAGGACGGCCAGTTGGACGTGCTGCTGTGTGGCGGCATGCAGGTCTTCCATGATGGGCATGGCCCGGACGCGCAACGGCAGCCCTCGGGGGTTGAGCGCACCCAGCTCCCACAGGCGCAGGCCGATGACGTAGGTGCCGCTCGGGATGCGTTCCAGTGCTCCCCAGGCCGTCAGTTCGCCGGCCAGCCGGTGGGCGGTGGCGTGGCGGAGGCCGGTGAGCCGGCATATCTGGGCGAGTGTCAGCTCCGGGCGTTCCGGCGTGAATGCGCCCAGGATCGCCAGGGCTCGCGAGGTGACCGTGCGGCCACGGTCGCTGCTGTTGGCCGTTTCGACTCCTCTTACCGCGATGTACCGCGACGACGGGGCTCCCGCCTTCGCGCTTCTCCTGCCGGTGGATGTACTGCGCGCAGGAAGATATCCATTCAGCGGACATCGTACTGGTCTGCGCGGGGCCGGTCCCGGAGTCTCTCTCGTGGGACTTGAGGCCCTCAGGTACGGCCCATGTCCACGTACCGATGAAAGGGGCCAGCACATGCCCATGACGGGGACGTCGCGAGCCCGCGGCGGCCATGACGCCGATTCGGCCGACAGCAGGTCGTTGATGCGTTTCGAGCACGAGACCCTGCCCCAGCGGGTGTGTTTCGCCTCGGGGGAGGCGGCGGCCACGGTGCGGGCCGAGGTGGAGCGGCTCGGCGCTGCGCGGGTGATGGTGATCGCGGCAGCCGCGGAGGCGGAGCTCGCGCAGAAGGTCACCGCCGACCTGCCGGTTGTGCTGCGGTGGAGTGAGGTGGTGATGCACGTTCCCGTGGAGGTCGCCGAGCGGGCGCGGGCCGCCGCGGCGGGACACGAGGTGGACTGCGTGGTCAGCGTCGGTGGGGGTTCCACCACCGGCTTGGCGAAGGCGATCGCGCTGACCGCGGACGTGCCCATCGTGGCTGTTCCCACCACGTACGCGGGCTCGGAGGCCACAAGCGTGTGGGGTCTTACCGAGCGATCGCGCAAGACGACGGGGGTGGACGCGCGGGTCCTGCCGCGCTCCGTCGTGTACGACGCGACGCTGACGGTGTCCTTGCCGGTGCCGATGAGTGTGGCATCGGGTCTGAACGCGCTGGCGCACTGCGTCGACGCGATGTGGGGCCCTCGCGTGGACCCGATCGACCGGGCGCTGGCGGGGGAGGGGATCCGCGCGCTGGCGACCGGACTGCCCGCGGTGGTGGCCGACCCGGCCGGCCTTCCGGGCCGCGAGCGGACGCTGTACGGGACGTACCTGTCGGCGGTGGCGTTCTCGTCTGCGGGTTCGGGGCTGCATCACAAGATCTGCCATGTCCTGGGTGGCATGTACGACGTGCCGCACGCCCAGACCCACGCGGTTGTGCTGCCCTACGTACTGGCGTTCAACGCACCCGCCGCCCCGGAAGCCGAGCAGCGGATCGCGGCCGCATTCGGTACGGAGTCGGCGATCGAAGGCCTGCAGCGACTCCGGCATGACGTGGACGCGCCGAAGGCGCTGCGCGACTACGGGTTGGAAGAGACCGATGTCGACGACGCCGTGCAGGCGGTCCTGGACGTGGTGCCGGACAGCAATCCGCGTCCGGTGACGGCCCACGATCTCCAGCGCCTGCTGCGTGCGGCCTGGCGGGGGACGGACCCGCGAACGATGACGACGACGGTGACGAGGAGGACTGATGGTGAGTGAGCACAGCGGCGAGACCGGCGCGCAGGTGGCTGCCGAGCAGCAGGCGCGCGAGCAGGTCCTCGTCGAGCAGGTCGTGGCCTCGTTCGAGACGGCGAAGGACCCGCGGCTCAAGCAGTTGATGCAGGCGCTGACACGGCACGTGCACGCGTTCCTGCGCGAGGTGCGTCTGACCGAGGCGGAGTGGGCGTCCGCGATCGAGTTCCTCACCGCGGCCGGGCACATCACCGACGACAAGCGGCAGGAGTTCATTCTGCTGTCGGACGTGCTCGGGGCGTCCATGCAGACGATCGCGATCAACAACGAGGCGTACGCGAACGCGACCGAGGCGACCGTGCTCGGGCCGTTCTTCGTCGAGGGCTCACCCGAGATTCCGCTGGGCGGCGACATCTCCTTCGGTGCCGCCGGGCAGCCGTGCTGGGTCGAGGGCACGATCACCGGCACCGACGGCGAGCCGGTGCCGGGGGCACGCATCGAGGTGTGGGAAGCCGACGAGGACGGCTTCTACGACGTGCAGTACGACGACGACCGCACGGCGGCGCGGGGTCACCTGGTCGCCGACGAGCAGGGCCACTACCGGTTCTGGGCGATCACCCCGACCCCGTACCCGATCCCGCACGACGGTCCCGTCGGCGCGCTGCTGGCCGCCGTCGGCCGTTCCCCGATGCGCGCCTCGCACCTGCACTTCGATGTACGGGCCGACGGCAAGCGAACCCTCATCACCCACATCTTCGTCCGGGGCGACGAACTCCTCACCAGTGACGCCGTGTTCGGCGTCAAGGACTCGCTCATCCACGATTTCGTGGAGCATCCCGCGGGCACCCCCACCCCCGATGGACGCGACCTGGCGGGCGGTGCCTGGTCCAGCGTCCGCTTCGACATCGTCCTCGCTCCCGCGCACGCCGCGGGGGCAGGCATCACTTCGACCGACGGGAGTCTGTGAATGAACGGCCAGGGCAAGAGACCCGCGCCCGAGCCGTCGACGGCTGGATGACGGCCACGTGGTTCCAGAGTCCGGCGACCGACTTCATCGCCGTCAGCCGGGAGGGCTTCGACCCTACGACTTCTGCGCGCGCCACGACGGCGCCTGGAAGATCGTGCGTCGGCAGCCGATCTGTGAGAAGGACCGGCTCGGCGCTGTCGATCCGTCCGGGACGCTCAGTCCGGACCCGGAGCTGCGGGGCCACTTCCCCGTCGCCCGACGGGTGAGGTCGTGCGGCGCCTCTACGAGGAAGGCGCGAAATGGCTGGCCGGCTCGAGCACTCCGGGTGCTCCTCACTGACCCGTTCCACCGACGTGCCGGCTTGCGGCCGGCTTCAGCGGCCGCGGCACTGCTGAACCTCGCCCGTCAAAGCGGTCTTTCTCATGCTCTCTCTGATCCGAAGGAACGGTCCCCATGCAAGGTCCCGAAGCCTCTGCCGATCCCCGAAGTGCCGACGGCGCGGTGACCGGTGCGGCCATGCTCCCCGCACTGAATGCACTCCGTGTGCCCGGCGAACCCACGCGACGGCTGACCGTGGGCGTCTTCCCCGGCGCCGGCGACGTCCATCTGTACCACGCCCTCGACTCCGGGTACTTCCAGCAGGCAGGACTGGAGGTGAACCTTGTCGAGGTCGTCTCCTCCGACCAGCAGATGGCCGGCTGGAACGATGGCGACTACGACGTCATGCACACTTCTCCCGACCACCTGCTGCGGGGACTGCTGAAGCGGGATCCGGTGGCTGTCCGGGCCGAGGGCATCGGCGAACTCGCCGTTCACCGGCGTCCCGGCTCGCCGTTGCCAACGGACCGGTGGGCGGTCGACAACGCGCAGAGCGCCTTCGCGTTCGTGCTGCGTGCCGTACTCGCCGATGTCGCCGACGCGCCGGTCACCGACAGCCAACTCCTTGCGGTGGGCGGTACTTTGCAGAGATTCCAGGCCCTGCCGACAGCCGCTGTGGACGGGACCACACTGCATCCGCCCTTCGACGTCCTCGCCGCCGAGAAGGGATACCCCCGTCTCGGCGGCCACCTTCAGGTCGCACCTGACCTCATCACCAACGTGGTGATCACTCCGCGCGCCACCGCCGGCACTTGGCACACCCGCGCCTACCTCGAGGTCTGCCGCATGAGCACTGCGGAAGTACTGACTGCAGGGGCACGGGGCATAGAGGCGGCTCTCCTACGGCACGGCTTGCCGGCGGCCGCAGCCCGGGCCGCGGTCCCCGGCCTCCTCGGCCCCGCAGGCCTGTCCACCTCACCCGATGTGACCCTGCGCGGCATGGAGGCGGTAGCCGGCCTGCGTCGCCGCTTCACTCCGGCCTGGCAGCCCCCGTGCCCGCTCGAGTCCCTGATCGGTCCCAGACGGGAGCACTGACGCGGCACTGGCGCGGGCCAGCAGTGGATACAGTGACGCTCCTGCTTGGGCAGGCTCCGACGAGATTCTTTCTTCAGGGCCTGCCGCTTTCCGCCTTTCAGGTACTGGAGCTGCATACACCTGGGTAGACTCTCCTGGCATGAGCAGGAGGAGGAGTGACACTCCCCAGGAACAACGTTCGGCGGAGAACGGAAGCGAGGCACAGGCCTCGTCGTCCGAGCCGCTGGGCGAAACACCCGGGCAGGCCGTGGGCGGACGCCGACTGGCCCTCGACGTTCATGGACGGCTGCGGGACATGATCCTCAGCGGCGAGCTGCCCCCGGGATCGGTGCTGCTCCAGGCCGAGATGGCACGGAGGCTGGGCGTCAGCCGTACGCCGATGCGTGAGGCGTTCCGGCTGCTCCAGGAAGAAGGGCTCATCGACGCACGGCCCGACCAGCGAGCGAAGGTGCGGGGAGTGGACCCCGAGGACCTGGACGGTGTCTACGGGGCTCGCATCATGCTCGAAACTCTTGCTGTGAGCGTGACGGCGAAGTCGCTCGCGGCCGGGGACCTCGCACGTATGGGCGAAGCGCTGAAGCGTATGCAGGAACTGGCGGACCAGGACCAGCCGGACGAATGGCACGCCGCGCACAGGGAGTTCCACGGCATCGCGACCCAGGCGGTGCCGCCGCATCTGCAGCGCATGCTCGCGTCGCTCGGCGAGCACAGCGGGCGCTACATCCGGCTGGCCCAGCTGGGTATGCCCAGCTCCTGGGCCCGGGCGCACACAGAGCACGAAGCGCTGCTGGAGGCGCTGCGTCGGAGTGATCCGGACGAGGCGGCACGCGTGATCGCCCGCCATCTCGCGCGCACCGCTCTGAATGTCCTGGCGGACATCGCCCCGGAGTATGAACCCGCGGCCACGCGGACTGCGCTGGGGATCGCGGGTAACGGTCAGTCCTGATGCGGAGGCTGCCCGGCTGATGACGCCTCCTGCGGCGCATGACTGCAGGGCACGGACGTCCCCGCACGTGGGTGGACTCACAGGGCGCGGGGGAGACCGCGCCCTGTGACTGCGCGGCTCCGCCCATCGCTCGCCCCACGGTCACCACTCGCAGACCGGATCCGGCTGCCGTGGACATGCAGGAGATCCTGCGCATCGCCGTAACGGTGTTGCGAAGTCTCATCGCTACCGAGGGACCCGCTCGACTGGGGCACGGCACCGGCCACCCCCGGTTGCCGTGGCCCGGTCGACTCAGGGTCCTTGCACTCCGGTCCAGCGTCTGGGGCGACGACGGTGTCGTCTCGTCGCAGAGAAGCCTGTCGGGACCGGCCAGGGGGCGGGGCCTTACGCGTCCCAGTCCCCGGGGCCCACGGTGAGTGCCACACGCCCGAGGCTGTTGTCGTCCTCCATGTAGCGGTGGGCGTCGGCGGCGCGGGCGATGGGGAACGTGCGGTCGACGACAGCACGGAATCCGTGCTCCACCTGCGTCCACAGGGCCTTCACCGCAGCCGGGCTGCCCGTGCGGACCCCGATGATGCGGTGGCAGTCGGAGTACACACGCCGCAGATCGATCCTCACCTTGCCGCCGAGGAAGGCGCCGGAGGTGACGACAGCGCCGCCGCGGGCCAGGCAGTCGATGGTGGCGTCCCAGACGGCAGGGTCACCGAGGTTGTCGACGGCGATGTCGACACCGCGACCGCCGGTCGCCTCGCGTACCCGCGCCACGAAGTCCGGCGCGTTGGTGTCGAGCACGACGTCGGCTCCCGCCGCGGCCATGGCTGCGCGCTTCTCCGCGGAGCGGGAGGTCGAGATGATCTTCGCGCCCAGGTGCTGGGCGTAGGCGGCCGTGGTGGAGCCGAGCGCGGAGGCGGCGCCCTGGATGAGTACCCAGTGTCCGGGGCGGAGTCCCGCCTGGGTCATCTGGTTGGCGGCGACCGCGCCGCAGAGCGCGAGCGAGGCGGCCATCGCGGCCGGAATGCCGTCCGGGACCGTGTGGACGTTGCGCGCCGGCACCGCACAGTACTGCGCGTAGGCGCCGGGGTGGTGGGTTCCTATCACGGTCAGGCCGTCGCAGACTTCCTCGCGGCCTTCGGCGCAGTACGTACAGGTGCCGCAGGCGACACCGGGCAGGACGGCCACGCGGTCGCCGACCCGTACGGAGTCCACGCCCTCTCCCAGGGCGGCGACGGTGCCGGCGTGGTCCGCGCCCAGGATGTGGGGCGGTTCGATGGTGGCGTAGGGGTGGTTGCCCGCGCGTGCCGTGAGGTCGAGCAGTCGGCCGATACCGACCGCGGCGACCTGAACGAGGACTTCTCCGGGGCCGGGGCGCGGTGTGTCCACCGTGGCCTGCTCCAGGACGTCGGGCGGTCCGAACCGGCGGAACAGCATGGCTCGCATGGTTGCGGGAACCGGCAGAGCTTCCGGCCAGCCGAGCTCAGGAACGGTCAGAGTGTTGCTCATGACGCCACCACCGTGTTCTCCAGGCGACCGATCCGCTCGATCTCGATGACTATGTCATCCTCGTCAGCCAGGAACTCCCCGCGTGGTACTCCGCAGCCGGCCGGTGTGCCGGTGAGGATGACGTCCCCGGGTTCCAGGCGGGTGATGCGGCTGGCCGCCGCGATCACCTCGGGGATCTTCACCATCATCTGCGCGGTGGAGGAGTCCTGCTTCAGCACGCCGTTGATGCTGAGCTGGATCTTCAGGTTCTGCGGGTCGGTGATCTGCCAGGCGGGCACCAGTCCGGGGCCGAGCGGGCAGAAGCCGTCCTGTCCCTTGTGGCCGACCCAGTCGTAGGTGAACGGCTCGGCGACCGGCTGGGCGGCCTTGAGCCGGTCCCGGGCCGAGATGTCGTTCGCCGCCAGGTAACCGGCCACATGGTCCATGGCCTGCTCGGGCGCGAGGTTGCGGCCGCCACGGCCGATGACGACGGCCAGTTCGGCCTCCCAGTCGACGCGTACACCCGGGTAGGCGGGGAGGGGTACCGGGTCCCCGGGTCCCGTCACGGTCGTCGTCGGCGGCTTGAGGAAGAAGAACGGGTCACCCAGCTCATCGGGGCGTTCGCAGCCCATCTCGGCGATGTGGTCCCAGTAGTTGGCGCCCGCGCAAAGCACCTTGCCGGGATAGGTCAGCGGCGGTGCGAGCCGGGCGCCCGCAACGGCCTCGGACGCTGCCGGCGTCCAGTCGCGCAGCAGCGACGCGAGCGACTCCCATCGGCCCAGCACCTCCATTAGCGTGAGGCCTTCTGTCCCGGGCGGCCCCTGGACCACGGAGCCGTCGGCGTACACACCGACGGCGACTTTCTCCGAGTCGTCGACCCGGTACTGCACCAACGACCATTCAGACGGTGTCATGTTTCCTCCGGCAAGCGGCTCTCTAAAAGCAGCAGAACCATAGTGCATACACATTGGGATAGGAAGAGTACGCTTCCGCATGCATAAAGGGCGCCGACAAGACGGGTCCTCATGGACTGGATGTGGGCGGTGGGAGCGACACGGACGGCGGTGGGCGGATGCTTGACGGCCTGCCCCGGCCTGTCATCCGGGACCCCGGACGCACCAGAGTGGAGATCCGCGACCCCCACGTACGGCGCGCGAGGCCATCGAGGACCTGGCTCCCGGCCGCGTGCACGGGACGTCCAGGAGGCCACGGGCTGCTCTATGGTCCTGGAGTGGAAAAGGTTTCACCGGACACCTGGACGTCAGGTCCACAAGGTGTACACACTTACCTCGGCTGCCCGTGCGGGATGCGGGTACACCAGAACCATGAGGAGTGCACATGTTGCGTGTCAAAGGTCTCCTGCACTACGGACTCCAGGTGCCGTCACTGGATACGGGGGCGAGCTTCTACGGCGCGTTCGGGCTGGAGACGGCGGAGCGCGGCAACGCGGTGGTGATCCGCTGTGACGGCCGGGAGCAGGACCAGACGGTGCTGACGGAGGGGCCGACCAAGCGGCTGCACCACGTGGCTTTCGCGGTGGAGCCCGATTCGCTGCCCGAGTGGCAGCGCTACCTGGAGGGCCTGGGCCTGAAGCTGCTCGACGCGCCGGAGGAGGTGCCCGGCGGGCTGTGGTTCCATGATCACGAGGGGAACCTGGTCAACCTCCGTGACGAGGGGATCCGTACCTGGCGCGAGTTCGGGACCACGGACGCGCAGGACGCCAACGTCGGCGACCGGGTCCGCCGGATCGACCAGGCCCGCTGGCTGAACGCGAGCGAGAAGACCCGCCCCCAGCGTCTCGGACACATGCTGATCTTCAGCTCCGATGTGGGTGCCTCCGAGGCCTTCTACACGCGCACACTCGGACTGCGCCTGTCGGACCGCATCGTCGGCGGGCCGGTTTTCCTGAACTCGGGGCCCGGCGACCACCATGTCTTCGGTTTCGTCCCGGCGGCGCACCCGGGCCTGCACCATTCCAGCTGGATGGTGGCCGACATCGACCAGATCGCCAGGGGTGCGCAGACCATGGCCGCCGAGGGCTACACGAAGGGCTGGGGCCTGGGCCGCCACACCCTCGGCTCGAACCTCTTCCACTACATCCAGGACCCCTGGGGCAGCTGGATCGAGTACTCCAGCGACATGGACTGCATCTCCGAGAACTGGCAGCCGAACGACTGGGACTGCCCGGCCGCCGTCTGGAGCCCCGAGGCGCCGGCCGACTTCATCACCAACCAGGAAGAAAAGCCTGCCTGAGCATCGTCATCCCTGACCACCCGAACGACCACCCGCAAGCCCCGTGCCGTCGGCCGCGGCCGGGGAGTACGTACTGGTGGCAGGTCAGAGGGTGAGGAGCACCTTGGTGGCGCGCCGCTCGTCCATGGCCTTGTAGCCCTCCGCAGCCTGGTCCAGCGGCAGGGTGAGGTCGAAGACCTTGCCCGGGTCGATCTTGCGGTCCCAGATGAGCTGGATGAGGTCGGGCAGGAACCGGCGCACTGGGGCGGGGCCGCCGTGCACGTGGATGCCGGCGAAGAACAGGTCGATGCCCTGGATCGTGACGTCGTAGTTGACGCCGACGAAACCCATGTGGCCGCCGGGGCGGGTGGCGCCGATCGCCTGCATGGTCGACTCCTGGGTCCCGACGGCCTCGACCACCGAGTGCGCGCCGAGCCCGCCCGTGAGTTCCTTGATCTTCGCCACGCCCGCGTCACCACGCTCCTCGACGATGTCGGTCGCGCCGTAGAACCGGGCCAGCTTCTGCCGCTCGGGGTGGCGCGACATCGCGATGATGCGTTCCGCGCCCAGCTGTTCGGCGGCGAGGACGGCCATCAGGCCGACCGCGCCATCGCCGACGACCGCGACGGTCTTGCCGGGACCGGCCTCGGCTGCGACAGCACCGAACCAGCCGGTGCCGAGCACGTCGGAGGCGGCCAGCAGCGAGGGGATCAGCTCCGGGTCCGGCTGCCCCGGCGTGGGGACGAGGGTGCCGTCCGCGTGGGGGATGCGGGCCTTCTCCGCCTGGGTGCCGACCGTCTGCGCCACGAACTCCCTGTGCACGCAGCCGGACTGGTAACCGGCGCGGCAGATCTCGCAGGTGTTGTCGGAGATGACGAACGACCCGACGACGAAGTCGCCCACCTTGACGTTCCGCACGTCGTCGCCGACTTCCTCGACCACGCCCGCGTACTCGTGCCCCATGGCCGTGTGATCGACGGGCTCGATCCCGCGGTAGGGCCACAGGTCCGACCCGCAGATACAGGTCGCGGTCAGCCTGATGATCGCGTCGGTGGACTCGATGATCTTCGGGTCGTCACGCTCCTCTGTCCGGACGTCACCGGCCGTACGCATGATTACGCCACGCATACCTGAGTCTCCTTACGTTCCTTGCTTCACTTGCTTCGTGCATGGAGGCGCCCTTGATCAGGCCAGGTTCTGGGCGAAGAACTCCTCCAGCCTGTCGAGCGGCCCAGGCCCTGCTCCTTCACACCGCCATACGACGCGCCGACGACGATCGCGGGGTCCTGTTCGGGGGTGTCGAAATCCTTGGGCCGGTAGAGGTCCGCGGAGAGGTGATCCCGTACCGGTTCTTGAACGACACGGGCGTGCGGGTGACGCTCTCGTCCAGGTCGAAAACGTAGGTGTCCACGGCAAATTCGCTGCCTTTCCCGGGTCCGGTCCGGGTACCCGCCACTCCCATCGGTGACGCCGGAGCGGAAAGCACCACGGCATCCAGGGAACCGCCGTTCCGGGCGGGCAGCGAGTCACTGACGATGGGTGTACTGGCAGTACATGCCTAGTGCCGAGGTGGCGGCGTACGGTCAGATGTGTGGACAACCGTGACGAAGTCCGCGAGTTCCTCACCTCGCGGCGAGCCAAGATCACCCCCGCACAGGCCGGGCTGCCATCCGGCACCCGCCGCCGCGTACCGGGGCTGCGCCGCAGTGAGGTCGCCGCCCTGGCCGACGTCAGCGTCGAGTACTACGCCAAACTGGAGCGCGGCAATCTCGCCGGCGTCTCACCCGCCGTGCTCGAAGCCGTCGCCCGCGCCCTTCAGCTCGATGACGCCGAACGCACCCACCTGCTCCACCTCGCCCAGGCCCAAGAAGGCTCCGACACGCTTGCCCGCCCGCGGGCGCGCTCCAGCAGACAGCGGACCCTGCACAAGAGCCTGCAGTGGACCCTGGATGCCGTCACCGCCGGGCCCGCGGTCGTCGTCAACGGCCGCCTGGACCTGCTCATGGCCAACCAGCTCGCCCGTGCCTTCTTCAGCGACATCTACGACCGTGGCATGAAGCCGCCGAATCTCGCTCGATACCATTTCCTTGACCCCGCGGCCCGCCGCTTCTACCCGGACTGGGACCTCATCGCCGACATGACCGTGGACGTCCTGCGCACCGAAGCGGGCCGCAACCCCTATGACAAGGACCTCCACGACCTGGTGGGCGAGCTGTCAACGCGTAGCGATGCCTTCCGCACCCGATGGGGCGCACACAACGTCACCCGCCACGGCACCGGCATCAAACGCTTCCACCACCCGGTCGTCGGCAACCTCACCCTTGCCTGGGAAGCCCTGGCCATGGCCGCCGAACCCGGCCTGACCCTCACCATCTACACCGCCGAGCCCGGCTCGCCCTCCGCAGAAGGCCTGAACCTGCTCGCGTCCTGGGCCGTCACCCAGGACACTGCTGTCGCCTCTTCCCTTCGGTCTCCGACCACTCCACCGAATTGATCGCCGAAAGGGAGAACCGAGAGGGCCATTCCACGTACGACCTGGGCAAGCGGCGGGCTCCCGATCAGTTCACCGCACCCATCACCACACAGACGGGAGACAACTCGCATGGCACTGATTCTGGTGACCGGGGCATCCAGCGGACTCGGGCGCAACACGGCGAACGCGTTGGCCGACGACGGGCACGACGTGGTCATCCACGTCCGCAGCCCAGCCCGTCTCACCTACGTGGATGACTCCGCCCGGTGGAAAGGCGTCGTCGTCGGGGACCTCGCCGAGCTGGACGAGATCCGCGGCGTTGCCCGGCAGGCCGTTGAGTTCGGCCGCTTCGACGCCGTCATTCACAACGCCGGCGTCCTGCACTCCCCGGATGCGATCACCGTCAACACCGTCGCGCCCTACGTACTGACGGCCCTGATGGACAAACCGGCCAGGCTCATCTATCTCAGCAGCTCCATGCACCGAAGCGGCTCCACCGACCTGGGACAGCTGGCCGCCGGCACCGCTTCCTACGACGACAGCAAACTGTGGGTCACCACCCTCGCGCTCGCCCTCGCGTCCCGGTGGCAAGGAACCTCGAGCCATGCGGTCGACCCCGGATGGGTCCCCACACGTATGGGCGGTCCCGGCGCATCGGACGACCTGGCCGCCGGGCACCGGACACAGGTGCGGCTCGCCACCGATCACGAGGTGACGCCGGGCACCGGCGGCTACTGGTACCACGAGCAGACGCAGACACCGCATCCTGCGTCGCAGGACGAAGAGTTCCAGGCTCGACTCATTCAGGTCCTGGAGCACCACACAGGCGTTCCGCTCGACTGACCGCGACCCGCCGCAATCAGATCGCTCAGCACGGTCGCCGCGACGGGAGGTAAGAGCAAGCTCGGGGGGCCTTCACAGGTCCGTTGCGCAGTGTGGCCATGGCGACGTTGAGGTTGTTCACATTGGCGTGCCGTCGGAGCGACGGCCGCTCGGCGGCCGGAAGCCGACCACCGCGAGCGTCATCGACGATTCGGGCGCCTCGCAGAGGCAGGGCTCACCGTCTGCACCCTCTGGCTTCCCAGTGCGGTCCGGCGTCGCCAGTGCTCGTCGTTCATGGAGCAGCTACTGCTGAGGGCTGCGTGGGGGGCCGAGTGAGGCTCTCGGGCCGCAGGATCGCGTCCAGTTGGCCGGCGGTGAGCAGGCCGGCTTCGGCGGCGAGGTCCTTGATGGCGCGGCCAGTGGCCAGGGCCTGGCGGGCGAGGGCGGTGCTGGCGGCGTAGCCGATGTACGGGGCGAGCGCGGTCACCAGGCCGACGGAGTGGTGCACCGTGTCGTGGAGATGTTCGCGATTGGCGGTGATCCCGGGGATGCAGCGGGTGGCGAGGGTGTCGCAGGCGGCGCGCAGATGGGTCAGAGAGCGCAGCAGGCTGTAGGCGATGACGGGTTCGAAGGCGTTGAGCTGGAGCTGTCCGGCCTCGGCGGCCATGGTGACGGTCAGGTCGTTGCCGATGACCTCGAAGGCGACCTGGTTGACGACTTCGGGGATCACGGGGTTGACCTTCCCGGGCATGATCGACGAGCCCGCTTGCACCGGCGGCAGGTTGATCTCGCCGAGTCCGGCGGTGGGGCCGGAGGAGGTGAGGCGCAGGTCGTTGCAGGTCTTGGAGAGTTTCACGGCGACGCGCTTGAGGACGCCTGAGAGCTGGACGAAGGCGCCGCAGTCCTGAGTGGCCTCGATGCAGTTGTCCGCGGACAGGATGGGTTCGCCGCTGATGTCCGCGAGGTAAGCGCAGGCGAGTTCGGCGTAGCGGGGGTGGCCGTTGATGCCGGTGCCGATGGCTGTGCCGCCGAGGTTGGACTCCAGCAGCAGGGCGGCAGCCTCCGTGAGGCGCTGCCGGTCCTCCTCGATCATGACGGCGTACGTGGTGAATTCCTGACCCAGCGTCATGGGGACGGCGTCCTGGAGCTGGGTGCGGCCGATCTTCAGTACGTCACTGAACTCCGCTGCCTTCTCGGTGAAGGTCACGGCCAGCGCCCGCAGTGAGTCGCCGAGCCGGCGCAGTGAGGCGACCAGGGCCAGGCGTACGGCCGTGGGGTAGACGTCGTTGGTGCTCTGGCCGAGGTTGACGTGGTCGAGAGGGTGGATCACCTCGTAGAAGCCGCGCGGGTGGCCGAGGATCTCCAGCGCCCGGTTGGCGATGACTTCGTTGGCGTTCATGTTCGTCGAGGTGCCGGCCCCTCCCTGGACGGGGACGACGAACTGCTCGTGCAGCCGTCCGGAGCCGATCTCCTCGCACGCGCCGATGATCGCTTCGGCGATGTCCGACGGCAGCAGGCCGAGGTCACGGTTTGCCTGCGCCGCCGCCCGCTTGACGGCGGCCAGTGCGGCGATCAGGTCGGGGAACTGGGCAATGGTCGACCCGGTGATCGCGAAATTCTCCACAGCCCGCACGGTGTGCACGCCGTAGTAGGCGTCGGCGGGCACCTCCTTGTCTCCGACCAGGTCCTGCTCCATGCGTGTGGTCTGCGCCAGCGCCATCTGATGCTCCTCGTCCTCGCCTGCCCCTTGACAGGCCACCGCTTCCGGCCTCAGTGTTACCGGCCAACGCGCAGAACGCAATATATTGCATATGGCAGGAGCCTCATGGACGTCTCACGCAACCGCCCCACCAGCACAGACACTCCACCGGCCCGGCGCAAAGGATTCTGGCGGCGCTGTCTGAAGATGCCGATCGGAATCCAGTCGATCATCGCTGTCGGCCTCGGAGCCCTCATCGGATCCCTCGCCCCGTCCGCGGGCGAGCAGATGAAGATCCTCGGGGAGGTGTTCCTGAACCTGGTGCAGGTCGTCGTGCTGCCCCTGGTCTTCCCGCTCATCGTGCTGGGCATCGCCCGCATGGAGTCGGTCAAGAAGGTCGGCCGGATCGCCGGCAAGGCGATCCTCTACTTCGAGGTCGTCACCACCGTCATCCTGCTGATCGCGGTGGGCCTGGCCAAGTTCACCGGCATCGGCAAGGGTGCCCCCGTCGAGGGGGCCGAGGCCAAGGACCTGGACGGCATGAGCCAGGGCATCGACTTCCACGAGCTGGTCCTGCACGCCGTACCGAAGAACATCTTCGCCGCGTTCGGCGAGGGCAACCTGCTCGGCGCGATCGTCTTCGCCCTCCTCGTGGGCGTCGCCATGGCCGCGATCGGGGAGAAGTCCCAGCCCTTCGCCTCCGTGCTGGATTCCGTCGCCGCGGTGATGTTCAAGGTCGTCGGCTACGTCATCCGGATCGCGCCGCTGGGCGTGCTCGGCTTCATCTCGTACGACGTCGCCCACTACGGCTTCGGCAACCTGCGCAGCCTGCTCGGCTTCATCGCCGTCGTCTACGCGGGCCTGGCCATCGTCGTCGGCGTGCTCTTCCCGCTCATCGCCGCGATCTACCGCATCCGCTACGTCAACCTGCTCAAGTCCATCGCCGGGCTGGCCGGGATCGCCTTCGTCACCCGCAGCTCCGAATCGGTGCTGGCCCCGCTGATGGGCAAGCTCGAAGCCTTCGGCCTCAGCCGGTCGACGACCTCGTTCGTCGTCCCCCTCGGCTACTCCTTCAACACCGACGGCTCCGTCCTCTACCAGGCGGCCGCCCTGGTCTTCCTCGCCAACGCCTACGGCGCGGACACGTCCCTGCCTGCCCTGCTGCTCATGGTCGGCGTGCTCGTGATCCTCTCCAAGGGCATGGCCGGTGTCGCCTCCGCCTCCATCGTCGTCCTCATCGCCGCCGGCAACTCAATCGGCCTGCCTGCCGAGGGCGTCGCCCTGCTCCTCGGCGTGGACTTCATCGTCGACATGGCCCGCACCGGCGTGAACGTCGTCGGCAACTCGCTGGCCGCCGCCGTCATCGACAGCTCCGAGAGCCGCGGCGAAGCCAAGCGCGGCAGCCGCGACACCCCCCACGCCCCGGCCGCGACCACGGCCCTCCAGAAGGAAACCGCACGGTGACCACCTCTACCACTACGGAGATCATCGGCATCCTGGGCGGCATGGGGCCCGCAGCCACCGCCGACTTCTACGCCAAGCTCGTCGCGACCACCCCCGGCTTCAGCGACCAGGACCATCTCCGTACGGTCATCTGGTCCGACCCCACCATCCCCGACCGCACGGAGGCCCTGCTGGGTGACGGTCCCGACCCCACTCCCTGGCTTCTCGACGGCAGCCGCGTCCTGCGCGAGGCCGGTGCCACCGTCATCGCCATCCCGTGCAACACCGCGCACGCGTTCGTCCCGCGCATCGCCGATCACGTCGGCCTGCCCATCGTCCACATGATCGGCGAAGTCGCCCGGCACCTCACCACGGTGAGCCCGCCCATCCACACCGCCGGACTGCTCGCCAGCAGCGGCACCGTCCGCGCCGGCCTGTACCAGGAGTGGCTGGACCGCTTTGGGATCCGCCTTGTGCTGCCCGATGCCGCCACCCAGGATCGCGAGGTCATGACCGCCATCCACGCGGTCAAGTCCGGCGCCCGCGACGGCGCGACGACCGCACTGCTGACCCGTGCCGCACAGCGCCTGACCGAACAAGGCGCGCAAGCGGTGATCGCGGGCTGCACCGAAATCCCCCTTGGCCTTTCCGCCGACGCCGTGGACGTCCCCCTCATCGACCCGGCGCTCGTCCTGGCCCAGGCCCTGGTCCGCAGGGCCACAACCGAGAGCAGAGCCGGGTAGGACGGGAGAGCGATGTACTGTACGCAATATGTCACTCGACAGTCCTGTATCCCGCCGCCTCCTCAGCGACGAGGTCTTCCACCGCCTGCGCGACTCCATCGTGCGCGGCGAACTCGTCCCCGGCGAGAAGGTCAAGGACGGTGAACTCGCCGAGCGCCTCGGCCTCAGCCGCACCCCGGTGCGCGAGGCGCTCGCCCGACTCGCCGACATCGGACTGGTCGAAGCCAAACCCGGCGTCTACACCCGCATCACCACTCTCAACCGCCGTGACGTCGAGAAAACCCTCGCCGTCCTGCGCTCCCTCGACCAGCTCGCCATCGAGACAGCTGTGCCGGTCATGACCGAGCAGGACCTTGAGCGCATGCGCGAGGCCAACCGTGACTTCGAACAGGCCGTCGCCGCCAACGACACCACCGCCGCACTGGCCGCCGACGACCGCTTCCACGCCGTCCCCATCTCGGCCGCCGACAACCCCGTACTCAGCCGGATCGTCGAGCAGCTCCACCCCCAGATCCACCGCATCCTCTACCGCAAGTTCTCCACCCTCCTCGGCGGCCGCAACACCATCGAACACCACGACCAGCTCATCGACGTCTGCGCCGGCGGCGACGCCCGAGCCGCCGCCGAACTTTCCGGACAGCACTGGTCCGAGCTGGGCGGACACATCAACCAGCTCTTCGACACCAACCAGTTCGCCGAGGCAGCCACCGGCTAGGACGCCAGTCGCCCCAGTCTTTGTGAGCGGTCGGGATGGTGACCGCAGTGCTCGATTCGGCGGCGGGTCTCCCGTACATGCGGTGGACGAAGACCGCCGCAGCCACTTCGTCCGGAACGCCGTTGGCCGAGGCGCGTCGAGGCGAAGGAGGGGCGCGGCCCTTCGCGTCACACCCCAGCCGCTCCTGCGGATTTCGCGCGGGCCCGTGCTTCGACGCGGGTCGGGCTTTGGCGGCGGAAACCGCCGGTTATCGAAGGAAGAAGTTGAGAAGAGCGTCGGCACGCTTACCGAAGGGGGCATAGAGGAGGCGGACGGCGTTGAAGCGGCCTTGCACGAAGATGCCCTTGGGGTGGCTGAGTGTCCGGAAGCCCTCGATGCCGTGGTACTGGCCCATTCCGCTCGCGCCGACGCCGCCGAAGGGAAGGTCGTCCTGCCCGACGTGCATGATGGTGCCGTTGACGGTGACGTTGCCGGAGGTCGTGCGGTCGAGTACCTTGCGCCGGTCCGCGTCGTTGCTGCCGAAGTAGTAGAGCGCGAGCGGTCGTGGTCGTGCGTTGACGTAGTCGATGGCGTCGTCGATGTCGCGGTAGGGGAAGATCGGCAGGATGGGGCCGAAGATCTCCTCGTGGGCGATCCGCATCTCGTCGGTGACGCCGAGCACGACGGTCGGTGCGAGGGTGTGCGGGCGGTGGGCGGCCTCGCCCGGCCGATGACCGACCTCGATGATCCGTGCCCCGTGGCTGCGGGCGTCCTCGATCAGGTCGGTGAGGATCGCGTACTGCTTGTCGTTGACGATCGAGGTGTAGTCCTTGCTGGTCGGACCGTCGGGGTAGGCGGCCTTGGCCTGTCTGTCGTAGCGGTCGATGAAGGTGTCGATCTCGGATTCGTGCACCAGGGCGTAGTCGGGGGCTATGCAGGTCTGCCCGCCGCTGAGGAGTTTGCCGAAGACGATGTCGGACGCGGTCCGGTCGGTGACGTGTCCCTTGGCGACGATGGTCGGAGACTTGCCGCCCAGTTCCAGCGTGACGGGGACGAGGTTCTCGCTCGCCGCCTTCATCACGGCTCGTCCGACCTCGGTGCTTCCGGTGAAGACGAGATGATCGAAGGGCAGGGAGGAGAAAGCGGAACCGTCGCCGCTGACGATCGTGACCTGCTCCTGGGGGAAGAGCTCGCTCAGCATCGACGCGAGCACGGCGTTCGTCGCCGGGGCGAACTTCGACGGCTTGAGCATCACGCGGTTGCCGGCCGCGATCGCGGTGAAGACCGGCATCAGCGACAGGTTGACGGGATAGTTCCACGGAGAGATGACCCCGACCACCCCGAGCGGCTGGTACTCGATGCGGTTGGTGCCCAAACGCATGTGCCAGGCGGTGCGACGGCCGGTCGGGCGCATGAACCGACGAAGATTGCGCTGAAGGTAGTCGATGCCCTGAACGACGCCCCCGACCTCCATCATCGCGGTCTCGTGGCGCGAGCGATTTCCGAAGTCGGCGTTGATCGCCTCCTCGATGGCGCTCCGCCGGGCGATCAGCGCCGCCTTGAACCTGCTCAGATCGCTGCGCCGCGCCGCCAGTGAGGGCGCTCCGTCGCGGCGGTAGGCAGCGCGCTGAACGGCGAGGATGTGGCCGAAGCGCTCCGCGTCGGTGGGCTGTGGGGTGACTTCTGTGATGGTCACGATGGTGGTCCTTTGCTGCTGGTGGGGACGACGGAGGACCAGTGCCGGCTAGGGGCGGGCCATGCGGCCCATGATCCGGACGATCAGGCGGCGCGGCAGGATCTTGCCGGCGAGGGCGATCGGGCGGCCGTTGGTGATCACCGACGGGGGCGCGGAGCGGCGGTCGAGCGTGTCGAGGGCCATCGTGACGACGTGTTCGGGAGTGACTCGCTTCGCGCCGTAGTCGGCCGTCTCGCTGCCGGCGGCATCGTAGAACTCGGTCTTCGTGGCGCCGGGGCACACGGCGAGGACGCGTAGGCCGGTGCCACGGTTTTCTTCCCACAGCGATTCGGTGAAGCTGAGGACGAAGGCCTTGGTGGCGCCGTAGACGCTCAGGTACGGGGTCGGCTGGAAGCCCAGCAGGCTGGCGACGTTGATCAGGATGCCGGTGTCGGCGGAGTTCAGCGGGTCGATGTAGGCGCGGCTGAGGTCGACCAGCGCGCTGACGTTCAGCGCGATCATGCTCTGCAGGCGGTCCGGGTCCTCGTCGGTGAGGGCGTTGTGGGTGCCGAAGCCGGCGTTGTTGACGAGTCCGGTGGCGTAGATGCCACGGGATTCGAGTTCGGCACGCAGCGTGCGGCCGGCGTCGGGCTGGCCGAGGTCGCGGGCGACGACGTGCACCGTGACGCCGTGGGCGCGGGTGAGTTCGTCGGCCAGGTCCTTGAGCCGGTCCGCGCGGCGGGCGACGAGGACGAGATCCGCGCCGCGACGGGCCAGCTGGTGGGCGAATTCCGCGCCGAGCCCGGAGCTGGCTCCGGTGACGATGACGGTCTGGCGTCGATAGTCGACTTTGCTCATGCCTTCACTTTACGCACATGCTTGCACTGAGTGCAAGTGATTGCATCTAGCGAAGACATGTACTATCGGTGCATGGCTCAGAAACCGGCACCCCTCCGGGAACAGACCCGCTCGATGGTTCGCGCGCTCCTCGCCAAAACCGCCCTCGAACTCTTCGCCGCCAAGGGGTACGACGACACGACACTCGACGAGATCGCCGCCGCGGCGGGGGTCTCCAAACGGACCCTGTTCAACTACTTCCGCAACAAGGAAGACCTCGCGCTCAACGGCCTGTCCGAGCAGGGTGAATTGATCGCCGCGCGGCTCGCCGAGCGCCCGGCCGACGAGGACCCGTGGGCGTCGCTGCGTGCGGCGTTCCAGGTGCTCGAGGAGATCGACCTCACGGCCGAGCGACGGCTCGAGATGATCACGCTGCTGTTCGGCAACGAGTCCCTGCGCGCCGGCCACGCCGAGAAGCAGGCCCGCTGGCAGGACCTGTTCGCGCCGTTGATCGAGCCGCGACTGCCCGACTCCGACCACCGCCCTCTGCAGGCGCGCGCGATCGCGGCCGCGGCGATCACCTGCCTCCAGGCGGCAACAGAAGAGTGGATGCGCCTGGGCGGACAGGCCGACATCTCCGACCTCTACGACACGGCCGTACAGGCCATCCGCCGCCCCGCCTCACCACCAGAGAAGACAACGACATGAGCAAGCGCCTGCCCCCCGCCGACCTGCCGAACATGGTCGCCGCCCTGCGCGCCGAACGCGCCGAGATGCTGGACTTCACCAGCGGCCTCACCGACGACGAGTGGACCGCGCCCAGTGCCGCGGCCGGATGGCGCATCGCCGACGTCGTCGCCCACATCGGTGCGACGGCGCGGGGCGTCTACACACCCGCCGGGCTGCGCACGAGCCTCGCCGCCAGCCTCGAGCAGGCGAACGAAGACCCCGTCGACCGACGGCGGGACTGGAGCCGTGCCAAGGTCATGGCCGAGTACCAGCGCGCCGGCCGGCGAGCCACCACGCTCCTCGACGTCGTCAGACGCACGCCCGCCGCCCGAGTACGGGTACCGCTGGCCGAACTCGGCCGCCACCCCCTGGGTCTGCTGATCGGCGGCGCACTCGTCTTCGACCATCACACGCACCTGCGCCACGACATGGCCCCAGCACTCGGCCGGCCCGTGCCGTCCACCGATGCGGACAGGATGCGCGCGGTCCTGACGTGGATGATCGCCGTACTGAGCAATCAGGTCGCGCAGGCACCGGTCGCCGGGCTCGATGCCCGCGTCGCACTGACTCTCACCGGCCTCGGCGGCGGGACCTGGTGGTTCGACGAGGCAGGCGGCCTGGCTCCGTCCGACGGCGCGGTCGCCGCGCACGTCACCGCCCCCGCGCTGACCTTCCCCGACTGGGGCACGCAGCGCTCGTCCTGGCGCGACAGCGACGTGAAACTCACCGGCGACACCGACCTCGCCGCCCGCTTCCTCGACACCGTCAACGTCATCTGATCGGGGCACCAGAGGCCCGCCTCACAGGCAGCCCCGGACCGCTTGCTCGCTACTTCTGGTTGCGGCGAGTTCCGGCCGGGGCGTCACGGCTTCGAGCGCCGCGACGGCTTGTGATCGCCGGCCCACACCTCGCGCTGCCTTCTCAGGTGAGCAAAGTGAGTCTCCCTACGGCAAGGCGCTATCGCTCGATTCAGCGATGGCGCCACACCTGTTGTGCCGGATATCCTCAACGACACCGACGCTGAGCTGCACTGAGTCATCGAACTCCGCCTCGCGCTACACCTCTTACCCCGGAGAACCCGCTACGGCCGCGCCGTTCCCATTGTCTGCCGGGCGTGCTGTGAAACTCGTCGCTGACCAAGCCTGCCCCACTGCGAGCTCAACCCTGGTTGACCTTGTCAGCTCCAACCGGACCAGCCGGCGGGGCACTTCGCGCCTCGGCACGTGCGGCCAGGCCGGGTACGTTCATCACCTGGTCGATCGTCGCGGTCAGCGAGTTGGTCGCCGGGATCACCGTTTCGATGCCGCCGGGCAGCAGGTCCAGGGGCCGGTACCACGACCGGAGTTCGGCTTCGCCGACCTTGTGGGCGATCGGCTTGGTGGCGTGCCGGGCCAGGGTCTCCTCGAAGGGGACGTCCAGGTAGAAGCAGTGGGTCCGGCCCGGGTAGTCGGCAAGTAGCCCGGCGAGCATCTCGCCGTAGTGCGCGACATACAGGATGCCTTCCAGCACGGTGTGGAAGCCGTGTTCGAGGGCGTGCCGGACGGTCAGGTCGATCAGGCCGATGTTTGCGCCGCCGGGAATGTCCCGTTCGCGCAGCACGTCGCGGCGAAGTGTGTCCTGGCTGACCAGGGCGATGCCGCGGCCATACCGCTCGCGCAGGCCGGCAGCCACCGAGCTCTTACCGGAGGCGCTGTTGCCGCGCAGCACCACCAATTGCGTGGAGGATGAGGAGGTCGTCATCCGGGCCACCGTATCGATCACTCCGGCTCAGCTCGTACTTTGGCTTCTCCACCCGCAGGGGAATGCGCTCGTCACACCGTTGCCCGGCGTACCCACCGCTGACGCGGGGCGGGGCGCTGGTCGGAGCAACACCATCGAGCGCTGCTTCAAGGGCTCAAGGGCTTCCGCGGCATCGCAACGAGATGCGAGAAGACCGCCACCTCCTACAAAGCGGCGGTCATACTCGCATTGTTCCTGCCGTCGCTGGTGTCGAAGGCCGACACGTCTTCGTACCACCGCTGGTCCCGCTGCGGGCAGTCACTCGTGGCGGTGAGGTCGAGGAGCGCTATCGTGACAGCGCACGATCGATGCGTTCGAGCGCCTCAGTCAGCACCTTCCGGGGGCAGCCGACGTTGAGTCGGACGTACCCCTCTCCTCCGGGGCCATAGACCCGACCGTCGTAGAGATTGACAGCCGCACGGTCGACAAGGAACTGGTGCAGGCCGCCCACACGACCGTCAAGCTCACGAGCCTCCAGCCAGACCAGGAACGATGCGTCCGGCGGCATCGGCGTGATCTCGGGCAGTCGCTCTTGGACGAACTCGTGCACGAAGGCCACGTTGCCCTTGAGATAGTCGGTCAGCCGGTCGAGCCACGGACCACCCGTCGTGTAGGCAGTCTCCAAGGCCAGACGACCGAAGTAGTGCGCGTTGATCATGAACGATGCCCGCATGGCGTTCAGCAGTTCCGAGCGCAGGGACGGATCGGCAACCGAGAGTGTGGCCGTTGGCAGGCCGGCAAGGTTGAAGGTCTTCGTGGGGGCAGTGCAGATGAACGCTCGGCGGGCGGCGTCGCTGCTGATTGAGGCGTAGACCACGTGGGGCCGACCGTTCAGTCGGATGTCGCAGTGAATCTCGTCGGAAATCACCAGAAGGTCGTAGCGCGCACAGATGTCGTTCACGGCGAGCAACTCGTCGGCCGTCCAACTCCGGCCCGAGGGATTGTGGGGGTTGCAGAGCAAGAGCACCTTCGCGCCGGATGCGGCCAGCTCGGCCAGGTTGTCGAGGTCGAACTCGTAGCGGTTGTCGATGAGCCGTAGCCGGTTCACGAGCAGCCGCCGGTGGTTACCGGTAATGGCCTCGAAGTTCGGCGAGTAGACCGGTGATTGGACGATCACCCCATCTCCAGGGGCGGTGAAGGTGCGCAAGATTGCTGCGACCGAGGACATGATCGCAGGGGCCGGGAGGAGCGTTTCCACCGGTGGTGTCCAGCCGTGCCTGACGGTGAACCAGTTCTGCACGATCTGGAAGTGTTCCGGGTCTCGCAGGGTGTAGCCGTAGATACCGTGGTCCGCGCCGGCGCGCAGGCGGTCGATGACGGTCGTCGGCGCCCGGAAGTCCATGTCGGCCGTCCATAGCGACAGCAGATCCTCGCCCCGGACACGCGGTGAAAATTCGTCCCATTGATTGGCCCATTTCGCTGACCCGAAAGTGGCGCGGTCGTACACCGTGTCGAAATCGGGGTCGGCACCGTGCTCTGCGGTGGCGGTAGGCATGGCTTTTGCTGGTCTGGTGGTCATGCGAAACCCTTCTCCACTCCACGGGCGATACGGCAGTTGGGGTGGTCGTGGCTGCGGGGCGGATCCGGAGCCACGACCACCGGCCAGGTACGGGCTCAGCCGTTCTGGCCGATACCGGCCTTGATGAGCTCCGGGACGATCTTCTTCGCCTCGTCGAACGAGATCAGCACGATGGCGTCCGGGTGCTGGGCCTTCACCTTCTCCACCTCGGCCGTGTAGTTGGCTGCGGTCGCGTCGTAGAGGACATAGGAGACGACTTTGCCGCCGGACTCCTCGTAGAAGGAGCGGACGTTCTTCGCCAATGCCTCTCCGTAGGCGTCCTGTCGGGCGAGGATTGCGATGTTGCTGTGACCGTCCTCGCTGATGGTCTGGGCCATCACCTGCCCTTGCAGGACGTCGGAGGGGGCTGTGCGGAAGTACATGCCCTGGTCGGGGTAGGTGTCGAATGCGGTTGAGGTGTTTCCGGCCGATATCTGGACGACGCCAGCCCCGGTGATCTTGTCGATGACCGACAGCGACACCGACGAGGAAGCGGCGCCGATGACGACGTCGGCACCACCGCGGAGCAGTTTGTCCGTCTCGGATGGCGCGATGTTCGGCGACCCGTCACCGGAGTCGCCCTTCAACTGCTTGACATCCTTGCCCAGTACACCCCCGGCCTTGTTGATTTCGTCAATGGCCAGGTCCACCCCGGCGAACTGCGGGGCGCCGAGGAAGGAGCTGTCCCCGGTGGCAGGGAGCAGGGTTCCGAACGTCAGGGTGCCGTTGCCCTTGGGGATTGGGCCGCCGACCTTCTGGTCGGCTCGGATGTTGGCTTGGTCCGGGGTGGTGCCGTTGACGTAGCGGACATTCTTGTAGTTGTTGTCCTGCCCGAATTGGTAGATGCCGACGGTCGCCGCGGACGGGCTTCCTGTCGAGTTCAGCTGGATCGGGCCAGATGCGCCGTCGTAGTCGATGTCCGTTCCGTCGGCGAGTAGGTCGGCGCACTGCTTGAAGCTGGTGCACTTTTTCCCGTCCCTGGTGATGCCGATCTCCTTCTCGGCGATCGCCTTGCCGGAGTCGTTCTTGGCGGCGACCGCAGCCAGGGCGGAGAGGATCGTGGCGTCGTAGGCCTCCGGAGCGTAGGTGAAGTCCTTCACCTTGCTGTTGATCTTGAGGATTCTCTGCCGGAACTCGTCGCCGATCTTGCCGCCGGGCAGGGTGGCGCGCACACCCTTGAGAGTGCCCGGCTCGAAATCAGCGGAATAGTCGGCGGTGTTGCCGTCTACGAAGTAGAGCTGGGTGCCCGCCTTGGCCGGCGGCTCGCTGCCGGCTTGGGAGGGGCTGCTGTCGGAGCCGCAAGCGGCGGTTGCCAGCGCGGCAGAGGCCGAAACGGCGATACAGATGATGCGTCGCGGGAGCGACATGGGATCTCCAAGGGTGGGTGATGACTGGTGCGCTCTTGGTGTGGCGCATGACCGTGCCGTGGCGGGTGTCAGGAGGGGACGCGATGGGAGGATTCGACCGGACAACAGGTGTTGGTCGTGGTCCTAGTTCCGCCTGCTGGCAGGTGTGTTGTCTGCCTGGGCGGCCTTGGCCAAGGTGCCGAGATACAGCTCGATCACCCTGGGGTCACGGGCCAGCGACTGTCCGGACCCGGTGTAGGCATTGCGTCCTTGGTCGAGGACGTACCCGCGGTCGCAGATCTGCAGGCAGCGGCGTGCGTTCTGCTCGACCATGACGACCGACACACCGGTCCGGTTGATGGCTCGGGTCTGGACGAACACCTCGTCCTGCATCGCCGGGGACAGGCCCGCTGAGGGTTCGTCGAGCAACAACACGGAGGGTTCCATCATCAGAGCCCGGCCCATGGCCACCATCTGCCGCTCACCGCCTGACAATTGCCCGGCCCGCTGCTTGCGGCGCCGGCCCAGCGCAGGGAACAGGTCGGTCACGAACGCAAGCCGGGGGGCGAACTTCTTGGGGGACTGGTAGCACCCCATCTGCAGGTTTTCCTCGATGGTGAGCGAGGGGAAGATGTTGTTGGTTTGCGGTACGAAGCCGATCCCTTGGGAGACCAGCGCGTCGGCGCGCTGGTTCGTGACCTCCTCGCCCCGCAGGCGAACCGTCCCGGTGGTGATCTTGACCAGCCCGAAGAGTGCTTTGAGCAGTGTCGACTTGCCGGCGCCGTTGGGTCCGATGATGCCGACCAACTCGCCGGGTTGGCAGTACAGATCGGCGCCATTCAAGATGTTGACTCCGGGGAGGTACCCGGCGATCAGATTGTCGGCGCGAAGGGTTGCGCCCTCGGCCGCCTGCAGATGCCTTGTCCGAGCTGCCTCGTCGATCTTTGGGGCGTTGGGGTCGGTTTCAGCCACGATCTCGCCCTGATCGGTGACCTGGGAGTCCGATGGGCCGTGATGGGCAGAAGTCATTTCGGGACCTCCCGGTCGACCCTCTGCTCGGCGTGGTCGTGCGTGTGCTCGACCTGGATTACGCGTTCGAGCTCGCTGATGTCGGTGTCGTGGCGAGCTCCGAGGTAGGCATCGATGACACGTTCGTCGGACATGATGGATGTGGGGGGTCCCTCGGCGATTACCTTGCCCTGGGCCATGACGACCACCCAGTCGGAGATCTCTCGCACCATGTCCATGTCGTGTTCGACGAACAGGACGCTCATTCCCTGATCCCGCAGCGACTTCACATGCCCGAGCAGGGACTGCTTCAGCGCTGGGTTGACGCCGGCCATGGGTTCGTCGAGCATGACCAGCTTCGGTTCGACCATGAGCGCTCGCGCCATCTCGAGCAGCTTTCTCTGGCCGCCTGACAGGGACCCGGCGAAATCCTCCTCCTTGGCGTCGAGCTTGAACCGCTTGAGCAGGTCTCGGGCCCGGTCGGTGATGTCTCGTTCCTGCGCCCGCCACAGGGCGGGGAGCGCGGCGGCCCACAAGCGTTCGCCACGCTGACCTGCGGCCCCCATCCGCATGTTCTCCAGCACTGTCAGTTTCGAGAGCACTCTGGTCAGCTGGAAGGTCCGGACCATGCCGAGGCGAGCCACTTTGTAGGCTGCCTTGCCTTTGAGCGGTGTCCCGTCGAAGGACCAGGAACCGGCATCGGGTTGATCGAAGCCGGTGAGCAGGTTGAAGAACGTGGTCTTGCCTGCGCCGTTGGGTCCGATCAAGGCGGTGATGACCCCACGTTGGATTTCGAGATGTTCCACGTCGACCGCGGTGAGGCCTCCAAAGGTGCGGCGGATTCCGTTCACGACCACAACGGGGTCGGGTTTGGCAGCGCCAGGCTCATGCGGCACCGACTGCAAAGCAGGCCGGCACTCGCGCACCGACGTGTTCTCCCCGGCGCCGGGGTCGGGAACACTTGGCTGGGACGTATCACCGGCAGAGGAGACGTCCTTGGGTTCGGTGCCCGAGGAGGGGTGGTCAGTGGGGAAGTTGTCAGTGGGCATCGAGCGCGATCTCCCTTCGGTCACCGAAGATGCCTTGCGGCCGGTAGATCATCAGCAGCATCAGCGCCAATCCGACCAACATCAGCCGGATGGTTGACGCTTGGTCGGCGTTCATGAACTGGGCCACGACCGGGTAGCTCGCCAACTGCGTCAAGACCGATCCGAGGAACGACAGGATGGCCCAGAACATCACCGCGCCGACGACCGGACCAAGGATCCGAGCGGCGCCACCGAGGATGAGCATGGTCAAGGCGATGAAGGTGAAGTCCAGGTTGAACGTGTCGGCCTGGACCGAAGCGGCCCCGAACGCGCCCACGAAACCTCCGGCGCATCCGACCACTCCACCGAGGATGAGGGCCTGGATCTTGTAGCCGTAGACGTTCTTGCCCAGAGACCGCATCGCATCCTCGTCTTCGCGGATGCCCCGGAGAACCCTTCCCCACGGTGATCGCATCAGAGCCCAGGTGAGCAGACTGATCATGATGACCAGGCCCCAGCCGACCATGATTGTCCACAGCTCCTCCCGGCTGTAGGTCAGGAAGAAGCCGTCGTAGTTCGGCAGCGGGTTGAGGCTTCGGAACCCGGCGGTAAAGCCGGTCACACCGTCCTTGCCGTGAAAGTACGTCCGGAACGACGTCCCGAACACAAGTCGCAGGATCTCTGCCGCCGCGATGGTGACGATCGCCAGGTAATCCGCCCGAAGACGCAGGGTAGGGATACCCAATATCAACGCCAACGCCACGGTGAAAGCGATCGCGAGCAGGATCGCCAGGACGGTGGGAACTCCGCTTGTGGCGATCGCCGCGCCCATGATGTAACCGCCTACCGACAAGAAGGCGGCCTGACCGAAGTTGACCAGCCCGGCGTAGCCGAACTGTATGTTCAAACCGATGGCAGCCAGGCAGAACGAGACGGCCAGATAGCCGAAGCCGTCGTGCAGTGCCCCCGTGGCGGCGCTGATGATGTCCATGTCCTCACCCGATCCTCTCGGCGCGGCCGAGCAGGCCTTGTGGTCGGACGAGCAGGACCAGCACCAGCAGAACCATCGCGCCCGCGAACTTGAGTTCCGATGGGATGACCAAGGTTGAGGTCTCCACGAACAGCCCGATGATGATCGAGCCGATCATCGCGCCCCACACTGATCCCAGACCTCCGACGCAGGTAGCGGCGAAGACCAACAGCAGTACCTGCGCGCCCAGTTGGTAGCTCACCGATTGGGAGAATCCCAAGAACGCCCCGCTCAGTCCCGCCAGCGCGGTGCCCACGATCCACACCGTGGCTATGACACGACCGACGTTGATCCCCGTCGCAGAGGCCAGGGCCGGATTGTCCGACACCGCGCGCGTGGCGCGACCGAGCCGGGTGTACTGCAAAGCAAGAGTGACCGCGACAAGCGCAAGCCCACTGATCGAGATGATGACAAGATCTCGATTGGTATAGGTGAACAAGCCGAAGGCGTCTCGGCCCGCGGGCGTGACGTATTCGCGGTAGGTCAAGGCGCGGCCACCTGTGAAGTACTGGTAGAAGTTCCGGAGAAGGAACTGCAGACCGATCGAGACGATCATCATGGCGATCAGTCCCGTTCCGCGGCGTCTGAGTGGACTCCACAAACCCTTTTCGTTGAGGTAGCCGAACAGCGCCGACAGCACTACCGCCACCGCCACCGCCACGACGATGGGCAGCCCCACGACCCGGTTGCCGAGATAGGTGGCGAATGCCCCGAAGGTCACCAGCTCGCCGTGGGAGAAGTTCGACAGTCCCGTCGTGCCGAACACCATGGACAGGCCAAGAGCCCCCAATGACAGCACCAGGCCGAACAGCAGACCGTTGTAGAGCAGTTGGGGGACCTGGTCCCACACTGTCGACACTTGACGGGTATCGGGACCGAGGGGGAAGTTGACGGTGATCGTGCTCAAGCTGCCCGTTGGCCGCAAGGTGTTCGACGCTCCGTCGCGGATCTGCACAGCATCGGGAAGCGTTTTGGTGTCCAATATGACGGTCAAGGTGCCCGAATCGCTGCCGGGCACAGTGATCGCGAACCGGCCTTGGTCGTTGCTGGCGCCCGTGTAGGTCTTCCCTGTACTGGTCTGGACACTGATCTTCACCCCAGCGACCGGTCCGTTGTTGTCTGCAGAGTTACGCAACGTTCCCTGCACGGTCCTCTCACCAGCCGCGTACGTCGGAGCGCTCACTGCCACGACGCCGAGCAGGGCGATCGCGAGCATGACCGCCCCCCGCAGTAGTGACGGGCGAGCAGGATGGCGGCGTACGCGCCAACGTGCACGGGGTGGTGTCATGGCCTCTCCGAGGTTGCATGGCGGGACATCTGATCCGCCTGCGGCGGGCGGGCCGGCAGGCAGCGACGACAGCGTGGGGAGACTGACGACCAATACCAAGGCGCCGCGGGCTGCGTCGGCCGTAGCGCGGATCTCGGGGTGGCCGATTCTCGCGGTTCTGGAATGCTAGGCCCCCGCGGATTGTCCGGTCTAGTCGTCGTTATCGACGCGCACTCATCGGTATTTTCGACCAATCAAGGGTTACCGGCGCGCGATGATGCTGGCCCCGGCGGGCGAGAACCGTGTTCCGGTGATCGCCCAGCTGGTGCAGGCCGCCGGGGACGCGGTGGGCGATGTGACCCACCGGTTCGCCTACGACGGCCGCGCTGAGGTCGATCCGAGCCGCCCGACCCGACGGCGCCCCCGGTCTACATCATTCTGACCAACCCCCTCCGCTCCTGCCGGAGCGGACACCGTCCATGACATCCGCGCGACCCGCGAACAAGGCATCATCGACGCTCGCAAGACGAGGCAGTCTCGCGGTGCCTCAATGCGGGGCAGCACATGTTTTCGCGTACGATTGGTTATCTCAAGCGACGAATCGGTGGTCTCGGGCGGGCGATTGGTGCGTGATGTACGACCTTCACCGGCTTCGGTTGCTGCGCGAACTCAAGCACCGCGGCACCCTTGCAGCTGTGGCTTCGGCCCTCTCGTACAGTCCATCCACCATCTCTTCGCAGCTTTCGCAGCTGGAGGCCGAGGTGGGCGTCCCGCTCCTGGAACCTATGGGACGTCGGGTCCGTCTGACGCCCGCGGCGGAGATGTTGGTCGGGCATATCGAGGTGATCTTGGACCGGCTCGAGCAGGCTGAGGCCGATATCGCGCGGGCCAAAACGGTGCTCGAGGGGGACCTGCGGATTGCAACCTTTCAGACTGCTGCCAAGACTCTGGTCCTACCTGCCGTAGAGCTGCTTCAGCGCGAGCATCCGCAGCTTCGCGTCCACGTGCATCAGGAGAACGAACGCACACCGCTGCGGGCGCTTGTCGCGCACGAATACGACCTGGTCATCGCCGAGGAGTACCCGGGAGAGCCGCCGTCGGCTCTGACCGGCCTGCACACTCAGCTTCTCCTCGAGGATCCTCTTCTTCTGGCCACGCCACCGGACGGCGAGCAGCCGCAACTCGCAGCTCTCGCACACCTGCCCTGGGTCATGGAACCCGAGGGCAATGCCGCCAGGCGCTGGGCCAGCGCTGTCTGCCGCCAAGCCGGCTTTGAACCCCACGTTCGCTACCAGTCGACCGACCTCACCTTCCATGTGCGATTGATCGAAGCCGGGCAGGCGGTCGGATTTCTACCCAAACTTGCCTGGGGCGTCCACGCTCCTACAGTGGCACTTACCGAGCTGACGCCGCCGAACACTCGGCGCGTCCTCATCGCTACCCGCACTGGCAGCCACGATCACCCGGCCGTCGTTGCTGCCCGCGTCGCGCTCGACCGAATCAGCCGCAGCGCATGGGATCTGACCCGGAGTTGACGCCCAGGGGCCCCGCGTCGTCCGCAGCCAGATCCGCGCCTTTCGCCTGACCGAGTCCGCGGCGTCTTCGTGGCGGCGGGACCGGTGTCGCGGCAAACAGCGGGGAATCTGACCGTCAGGCCATGCTGCACCGAACTCCGAGATGGGGATGCAGGCGTGGAACAGGAGCGCGCCCCGCGCGCCCGCCCGCGTCTGCGCCAGCTTCTGGGCGGGCAGCACACCGAGCGAGAATCCGACGTAGACGGTGTCCCGCGGCAGCAGTTCGCGCGGGCACCGCGCTCGGTGATCTCGCCGAACCCGACCTGCTCCACGTAGCCCATGCTGTTCCAGCGCGCCATGGCGGCCTTCTCAGCCGGCGGCATGGACGCGCTGGCGGAGGTCATCCACCCCATGTCGTATGGCACATCGGTGGGCGGAGACCGCTGGCAGGTGACCACCACGCCACGAGGCCACGTTCGCCCTGTTCGAGCGGGAGTTTCAGCTGACAGGAGGCACGTACCGCCCGCAGCTCCATGATGTCCTCGCCGACGACGAGCACACGGTCGCTCTCCTCCACGTCACGGCGTCACGCGACGGCAAGGACCTCGACATGGACTACGCGCTCGTCCTCCGCATCCGGGACGGCCTGATCACCGAGGGCTGGGTGCTGGTGACCGACGAGACAACATACGACGAGTTCTGGTCGTAGGGACACGTCTCCCGTCGTTGCTTGCTCAGGACAGGGGAGGCCGGCGGCGTGCTGCACGACCATCTCTAGAACCCAAGCGTTCCGTCGGGGCCAGAGACGTCTTTCATCGCCACGCAGTAGACGCAAAGTCCCTGGTGCGCCGTGAGGATCATCAGCCAGACCCAAGTTTCTTGGTCCTCCCGAGGATGACGCGGCGCCATTGCGGTGTTTGGCCCCACGCCTTCTCTGTCGATGACCAATGGTTCGACGGGTCGTTTGTGAGCCGAGCGTCCGGCCCTCGCCGCAGCCAAGCTCCCGCCATCCCGGTGCTTGTTCCCGCGATACACCGATCCGAGCAGGCCGTCGAGGATGCCCTCCTCGGCGAGGTAGAAGGCGAGACCGCCAACGGGAGCGAGCACGGCGCACAGCCAGTAGCGCTGCACCCCGGCGCGCGCCAAGTAGATGGTCAGGAGAGCGGTGAGCAGTGCGCCGACGGCCATGAAGACGGCCGCCTCTCCCCAGTAGTGGAGCGCCAGGCCCAGCCAGAGCGCCTCCCCCAGCGTCACCATCGCGATGACTGCCTCGGCCACCGCCCGCACGTTCCCCCGCCCGCGCCGTACCGTCCACCCGGCCCACCCCAGCAGCGGCCCTCCAGCCAGCCCTGCCATCGACCACACGACGGCGGTTCCGAGCCCTCCGGCCCCGAATGTGGTGACTGGACCATGGTGCTGCCGGTGTTCCGGATCATCTGCTGGAGCACCTTCAGGGTGGTGACGTAGTCGGCATCGGCGATGCCCTGGTGGATACGGTCGCGGATTGCCGGAGCGTGCTGCTTGAAGTCGGCATGAGCCTCGTCTCCCGCCTCGGTGATCCATAGCCGTCCCGCGCTGTCGCGGGTGAGCCAGCCGCGCTCCAGCAGGACTTCCGCCTCGGCTTTCAGGTCGTCCTCGGGCCTGATGTAGGAGCTCATGGCCTGCTGAAGTTCGGGAATGGTCATGCCGCGGCCATCAGATGAGAGATCGTTCTTCGACAGGTTGCGCAGCAGCCAGTACTGAGGCTGGGTGAAGCCGTGCTCAGCCTGCCGAGCGCGGGTGAACGCGATGAGGGCTTCATGGGCCACTCCGGTCCAGTACGCAGCCGGCTGGGCGGCGAGTGCGGCGTCGGAAATGTGCTGTGTCGTCATGCGCGGTTCCCCCTGTGGATGATCGCTGAGGCAAGCACCGTAGAACCTGAAGTCAGGTTGAGGGCAAGGCTTCCAGCCGCGCAGCCGGGCTCCGCTTCACCCCAGCGGCCGGGAATTACCGATCGACTTCGGTGTCGGCGAGCCAGGGCCGCTCTTCGACTCCCCGTTCGTGCGGGTAGGGACTTCAGTGGCGCGGAAGTCGACCTTGTTCGGGCGAGGCCGAGTGTGCCGGTCCTTCCATTTCGACCGGTCCGTCCGGCCCCCCGCCTCGCCGGGCCGTGGTGTGCGGCAGGGCCTTGTTCCGCACTCCGGAGAGGGTCTCGTGCAGACCGAGGCCCTGGGGGTGCCTGTGGACTGCCCGTACACACCAGACGATGAGGGCCAGGCAGGCGACTGGGGCGAGGAGCATGGCGAGCCCGCCGACCGGGTCGGATGCCATCGCGTAGGCCACGTCCCGATAGCCGACCCCGCCCGCGATCTCGATCAGGGCGGAGGGATCGGCGCCGGCGCTCGGCAGAGTCGCTCCCGCGATGAGCCGCAGGACAGCGAAGGGCAGACCGAGCGCCGCTGCGCGCAGCGCGAGCGCACCGTGCCCCGGCCTGCCGCCGCTCCTCGTGACGAGCTTCACCAACAGGACGTGCTTGCCCGGAGTCGCGCCGCTCCAGCGCGGCACCATCACGAACCACAGCACCCAGACCACGGGCGGGACCCACAGCACGGCGTCGGCGCCCAGGGCGAGGAAGACGAGACCGGCGACGGCTCCGGTCAGCAGAGCGGCACCCGTCATGTCCAGCAGCAGGGCCACCAGGCGCCGCCCGAAGGGGACCTTGTGGAGATCGAGCGCGCGGTCGTCCAAGGTGTTCAGGTCCGGCAGAACGCGGGCCAGGGGCCCTGCCGCCGCCCAGCCGAGCGCCGCTCCCGCCGTGTTGACGATGAGATCGTCCACGGCGAAGAGACGGTACGGGCACGCGTACAGACCCCACAGCCCCGTGTACTGGGTGAGTTCGAAGAGGAGTGACCCGGCGAATCCAGCCGCGGTGGCCGCAATCAGCCCCCGGCGGAAGTGGATGCGTACGAAGACCCCGAGCGGGAGCAGCAGGAAGAGGTTGAACACGGTCTGCCAGACGGCCGAGTTGCCGAGCACCAGAGCGTTGAAGGTGACTCGGTGGTGCGCCTCCTTCCAGATGTCTGCGAAGGCGCTGCCGGGCATGAACTGGGGATCGACGAAGGACGGGTACTTGGCGCAGACGTCCACCGACGGGGACGGAAGCGGCACGATCGTCAGGCATAAGGCGGTGAGTGCGTAATACACGCCCCCGTAGAGCGAGAGCACACGCCAGCGAGTCATGACGCCGTGCCGCCGGTAGATGACGACCGCCGTCGGCACGAACATCAGGAGGGCGAGTCCCGGGAAGATCAGGGCGGCCGTGCGGATCGGCAGCAGATAAACGTCCGTCATGAGGCGCCACTATACATAGCGTGTATACACGCTATGTATAGTGGAGCTCGTCTTCAGACCCGTTATCGATCTTGATCGCGGCTGGCGTTCCTCGCACATCGGCGACTTCTGCCGTATAGGCCGGGCCGCAGCCTGGTGGTAGTCGCTCGATGACCATGGCTACGGCGGTGTGTGCGCTGTCGAGCGCCACACGGTCGACCAGCCGAGCAGCCAAGAGCCTCAACAGCGGACCGCGGTGGGAAGGGCAGCCTCGTGACGAACCCGGCAGACCTGGAACTTGGCCCACCGCCTCGCCGACCAGGCGGATGCCATCGCGCGAAGCTACTTCTCGACCGCCGCGATCGGAGCCCGGACCAAGAGCGACGGGAGCCCGGTCACTGACGCTGACCGGGAGATCGAAATCGCCCTTCGCTCCTTGATCCGCCAGGAGTATCCCGACGACGCGTTCATCGGTGAGGCGTTCGGCGCCCATGGGCACGGCAGACGGCGCTGGATCATCGACGCCATCGACGGCACCGCGAGCTTCCTCGCCGGCGAACCGGAGTGGAGCACACTGATCGCTGTCGAGGAGGACGGCCGCGTCAGCGCACGCTGGCCCAGCCGTTTCTCGAGGATCTCTACACCGCACTCCACCGGCACGTGCAGCTGGCCGTCCTGGAAGGCCAGGAAGCGGTGATCATCGAGAGACTGTCCGCGCCGGAGGCACCCGAGCTCGTCTCCCAGGTTGGTGGGCGGCTTCCACTGCACTGCACGGGTGTGGGCAAGGTGCTGCTCAGCCACGGCGGCGCGGAGCTGATCGAGACCGTGCTGTCGGGCGAGCTCCGGGAGTACTTGCCGCGAAGCATCGTGGCACCGGAGGTGCTGCGTAAGGAGATCGCCGACTGCCGTCACACCGGAACGGCCACGGTGCGAGAGGAGTTGACCCCCGGTACCGACTCGGTGGCCACGCGCATCGTGAACGGCGAAGGCCGCGTCGTAGCGGCCCTGTCCGTGGTCGTGCGCACTGACTCGGTGAAGCACCAGGCGGTGCTTCCGTCCGTGATCGCGAGTGGTCTCGGCATGTCCCGCTCCTCGGCTGGCGCCCTGGCGTCAAAGTCGGCCACAGCTGATCACTTATCCGCCGAGGAGGCAGGGAGAGCGTCGCATTGCCGGTCGAGCTGCGCGTGAGGACGGCGCCCACACCTGCACGTGGCTCCTGGGTGTGCCCGGCAGCGCGGAGCCGGTCGTGGTGAGAGGGAACCAACAGGCGGACCCGCCGTTTCTCACGCGACAGCCGGAGAAAGCGCAGCGATCCACGGCCGCGTCGATAGCGGCTGCCGACCGCGCGGTGTAGCGTCGGTATTCAGCTGTCGTGGTTCCGAAGTCCCGTTCGCCCGTGATCACGATCATGGGCGTTCTTGCTGTTCAGCGCCTCTCCGGACCAGGGCACTCACCTCCCGGTCTGCATGGTGCAAGCCCGGGGTTCCTCGAAGGAGCAGGCCATGGCCAAGGGCACCGTGAAGTGGTTCAACAGCGAAAAGGGGTTCGGCTTCATCGAACAGGAGGGCGGCGGGCCCGACGTCTTCGCCCACTACTCCAACATTGCCGCTCAGGGCTTCCGCGAGCTTCAGGAGGGGCAGAAAGTTGAGTTCGACGTCGTGCAGGGCCAGAAGGGCCCGCAGGCGGAGAACATCCGCCCGGCGTGACAACAGCGCCCCGCAGGACCAGATGGAAGGCCGGCGCAGGGGCACCTGCCAGGTGAGATCACCGTCTCAGCTCAGGTCTTTGAGCAGTCGGCTGCATCCGCGCCGCTGGAGGTGCGCGGGTTGAGCCAGTGGATCTCGTCGATCAACACCAGCTTCACCGCGGCCGCGGTGTAGGTGTGGCATACGGCGGTCGTGATCTGTGCGGTGGTCATGCGGGTGGTGACGGGAATGCCGAGGCAGCGGTCGAACCCCCGGCCAGCGTCTTGGCCGTGGCACCCGGCTGCACCAGCACATAGGCAACGGGCACACTGTCGTCGCCGGGTGCGCACGGCGAGTGTGGGCCAGGTCGCAGGTCCGGTCGGCCTCAGCGTTTGTTCCGTAGTCGGTGCTGATCACTCCCTACGCTCACGGAGATCGTTTCCCAACACTGGAGGCACACGCCTGTCGCCGTACCTGGGCGGTGGTTAGCTGTGTTTTACCGTCACCATCGACGGCGGCATGGCCGCCCAGACCCAGGCCATGATCGGGCCGTCCCCCGCCGAGCGGGGTGCGGCCCGATCAGCACCACAGTGTTCTCATGGCACCCGGTTCAGGATCAACACCGGAATCCGGCGCGCGGTCTTGGCTTGGTACGTGCCGGCCGTGGGCGCTTCCGCGACCAGCTCGGGCCACAGGTCGGCGCGGGCGGCGTCGTCGAGTTCGGCGGCCTCTGCGAAGAAGGTCTCGGTGCCCGTCTCGACGGTGACTCGGGGATGGGCCTTGAGGTTGTGGTACCAGGTCGGATGGGTGGGCGAGCCCCCGTTCGAGGCGATGATGGCGATGCCGCCGTCCGGCCGAGGTGAGCAGGCCAGCGGCGTGACCCGCTCGATCCCCGACCGGACCCCGATGTGGTGCAGGAGGAGCATCGGCGTGCCCGACAGCGAGCCGCCGACGCGTCCCGCGTTCGCCCGGAACTCCTCGATGACCCTGGTGTTGAGGTCGTTCACCTGGTCGAACCGTAGGTGAGGCTCACCAGGCCGTCCGGCAACTGCTCGACTTTCAGGAGTTCCAGTCCGTGCCGCTGCTGTGTCCCCGAGAAGAGGGCCTTTCCCTTTCCGGCGATGAGCGGGTAGACGATGAGGCGGAGTTCGTCCACCAGCCCTGCGTCGATCAGGCCGGCGGTGATCTGGGCGCCGCCCATCAGGTAGATGTCCTTGCCGGGCTGTTCCTTGAGCGCGGCGATCTCGTCGAGGCCGCGCAGGAACGAGGTGTTCGGCCACTGCGCCGACTCCATGGTGCTCGACAGCACGTAGTGCGGGGTCCGCGCGGCGAAGCGTGCCCACTCCAGCTCACCCGGCGTGGGCGGCTGACCGGTGATCCAGTGAACCCCCTCGGGCTCGTTCTGAATCGCGGTCCAGTACGACTCGTAGCCTCCGTACATCCCCGCGCCGAGCAGGCACGCGTCCACCTGGGCGGTCAGCTCGTAGTCGTCGGACCAGGCCGCCACCCAGTCCGCGTGGCCGTCCGGGCCTTCCATCTTGCCGTCGACGGAGAGCTTCATCGCTGCGATGAGCTTGCGCATGGCACGCCTCCTGGCGTTCGTTGGTGGGTCGCCCCACCGACGAACGGGCGCCGGAGAAATCGACAGCCCACCGGAGAGACTTCAGCGGGCCCCGAGCTCGGCCAGCCGGCGGGAGAGGAAACGTCGCTCGCTGTCGGTGGTCGCCAGGTCCAGCGCCTGCCGGTAGGCCGCCACGGCCTCGTCGGTACAGTCCAGGCGGCGGAGCAGATCGGCCCGGGTGGCCGGCAACAGGTGATAGCCGGTCAGCGCCCCCGATGCCTGCAGCTCGTCGACGAGCTCGAGACCGGCCGCCGGGCCGCGGGTCATGGCGATGGCGATGGCCCGGTTGAGCCGTACCACCGGCGAGGGCAGCAGCTCGACCAGGCGCTCGTACAGCTCGGTGACCTGCTCCCAGTCGGTGTCGGCGGCGTCCGCGGCCGTGGCATGACAGGCGACGATGGCCGCCTGGACCTGATACGGCCCCGGCCGCCCGCGTCGGAGCGCCGTCTTCAGCAGCTCGACGCCTTCTGCGATTTTGCCGGTGTCCCAGAGGGTACGGTCCTGCTCCTCCAGGGTTACCAGGTCGCCCGCGTCGTCGAGGCGGGCGGCGCGCCGGGCGTCGTGCAGCAGCATCAGGGCCAAAAGCCCGGCGACCTCGCCGTCGTGCGGCAGGAGCCGGACGAGCAGCCGCGCCAGCCGTACGGCCTCGGCGGTCAGCGTCTGCCGCACCAGATCGGCGCCGGCGGTCGCGGCGTACCCCTCGTTGAACAGCAGGTAGAGCACACCGAGGACCCCGGTCGTACGTTCCTCGAGCAGGTGGGCCGGCGGGACCCGGTAGGGGATGCCCGCGTTGCGGATCTTGCGTTTGGCCCGGACCAGGCGTTGGGCCATCGTCGGTTCCGGCACCAGGAACGCCCGGGCGATCTCGGAGGTGTTCAGACCCGCCAAGGTCCGGAGCGTCAGCGCGACCCTGGCCTCCAAAGCCAGTGCCGGATGACAGCACGTGAAGATCAGCCGCAGCCGGTCGTCGGAGACTCCGCTGACCTCGACGTCCTCGGTGTCGGGTGCTGCGCCGCGCGAGGTCGCAGCCATCTCCCGCAGCTTCGCCGCGCCGACGGCGTCCCGGCGCAGTCGGTCGATGGCGCGGTTGCGCGCCGTGGTGGTGAGCCAGGCGCCTGGCCGGTCCGGGACGCCGTCGCGCGGCCACCGCTCCAGCGCCAGCGCGAAGGCGTCCTGCGCGCACTCCTCGGAGAGATCCCAGTCGCCGGTGAACCCGATCAGTGTCGCGACGATCTGCCCCCAGTCCTGGTGGAACGCCGCGGTGAGCGCCGCGTCGACCGATCCGGTCACCCTGCCCAGACCGGCCTGATCTCGATCACGCCGTGCGCGGCGAACGGGTGCCGGGCGGCGACCTCGATCGCCTGGTCGAGATTGGCGCAGTCGATCAGCGCGAAGCCGCCGATCTGCTCCTTGGCCTCCACGTACGGCCCGTCGCTGATCAGCACTTCCCCGTCCCGGGCCCGTACGCTCGTGGCATCGCCGCTCGGCCGCAGGCGCTCGCCGCCCAGCAGCGTCGCCCCGCTGCTCTGCATGTAGTCGATCCAGGCGACGTGGTCGGGGCGACTCGTGATCTCCCGCGGACCCTGCGGATCGGACTCGTCGTCGCAGATCACCAGCATGTACTTCACCGGACCGGCCGCCTTCCGCCTTGCGTCACCCGGCGAGCTTCCCAAAGGTGCTGACCCTGGGCAAGTGGTCGCCGGCTCGTCTTCCCGGAGTGTGGCCGGTAGGCGGCCAGCGGCGGTGGATGGCCGGCGATTGGGCCGTACTCCCACGGATTGTCGACGGCGGGGGCGGCGATGTGCCGGAGCTCGGGCACGTACGTGCGTACGTACTCGCCGTCGAGGTCGAAGCGGTGCGCCTGGCGCAGCCCCGGTCAGTTCGCGTAGTGGCAACGAGATGACGGCGGCGGCGCGGCAGGCCGGCACAGGACCAGACCGAGAGTGGGGCGAAGGTGGAGGGGATGGGATGTCCACCCTGACTGACTGACGCCGCTGTGCTGTGGCCCAAGCTGTTTCGCTGCCTGGCCGACCACCTCCAGCTCAGTGATGGTGACCCCGCACTCGTCGGCTTCCCCGACTACCTGGAGCAGCGGGACGATCGGCTGTTCATCCTCACCACCGGGCAGTGGACCGGACTGGACACTGTCGTCGACATCACCAACGGCAACACCGTACGGCTCACCCACGCACCCGAGGACCGCCTCTTCGACGAGAAGTAGCGAGCCTCCGGCCGGGGGCCGGTGCCCCGCCCCGGGCTGGGCCTGTCCGAGGCCGTCAGCGACCCGAGTGGCAGGTCCCTCAGGTCCCTGCGGTGCTGCGGTACGAGGAGGAGACGAGAAGGAGATCCAGCCTCACGCGCTATGAGTCATTCAGGATTTCACTTCGAGCCCTCGGAACACGGGCTCCGCGCATCTGCAGAACGGCCCGCCCGTTCCTGTGCCTTCGTCAGGTCACCCGGGCTCGCCGAGCGCCTCGAACTCGCTTGACTGAACTTGCAGTTCCGCAGAACTCCGAGTTCCGTCGCGCCGCGCCGCGTCGGCCGTACCTTCACGCCGATCGCAGCGACGACCAGGATTCCTTTGACGGTGCGGTAGGAGGGAGCGCCGGCCGCGATCGCCCTGGCACAGGCGGGTTCCCGCTGCTATTCAACCAATTGGTTGACAAGCCGGAACCCCGGCCGTAGGCTATTTAACCAATCGGTTGAATATGGGAGGTGCGAGGTGGCAGACGACCAGCTGTCGCTGGTGTTCTCCGCACTGGCCGACCCCACGCGGCGCGACATCGTGGCCCGGCTCGCCGCGGGGGACGCCACGGTCAACGACCTGGCCGAGCCGTACGACGTCACGGTGCAGGCCGTGTCCAAGCACATCAAGGTCCTGGAGGACGCAGGTCTGGTCAGTCGCAGCAGAGACGCCCAGCGGCGGCCCTGTCACCTCGAGGCAGAGGTCTTCGACCTGATGACGAAGTGGATCGAGCGTTATCGGCGCGAGGCGGAGGAGCGTTTCCGCCGTCTCGATGCCCTCCTTGAACAGATGGGCGAGCAGTCGGCGCCGGGTACCCAGGGGAAAGAGGCGGCATCATGAGCACCACCGACACGCACCACCGCAACGAGACGCGGATCCTGGCCGACCCGGATCTGCCCACAATCCTGATCATCCGGGAGTTCGACGCTCCGCCGGAGCGCGTGTTCCGGGCGTACACCGACCCCGAGCTGGTCGCCCAGTGGCTCGGCCCGCGTCGGCTCACGATGCGGATCGACCAGTACGACGCGCGCAGCGGTGGTTCCTATCGCTATGTGCATCGCGACGACGACGGAACCGAGTACGGCTTCCACGGTGTGTTCCACGAGGTGCGCCCCAACGAGCGCATCGTGCAGACCTTCACCTACGAGGGCTTTCCGGACGGCGTCAGCCTGGAGACGGCCGTCTTCGAGGACCTTGGTGGTCGCACCCGGGTCACCGGCAAGTCGCTCATGGACTCCGTCGAAGCCCGCGATTCGATGCTCAAGAGCGGCATGGATTACGGCGTCCGTGAAGGCTACGAGCGGCTTGACGAGCTGCTCGGCGGCCAACAGGGCAACAGCGCCGACCGACACACCGAGACGGGATCTTGATCATGGCGAGAACAGCAGCCGATGAGCACCGCACCGTGGCACGTGCATTCACCGACCTCGTACGCGGCACGGACTCAGAGGCGTGGGACAACCCGGCGCCGTGCGAGGGATGGGCGGCCCGGGACGTCGTCCGTCACCTCGTCGAGTGGTTCCCCGCCTTCCTGAAAGCCGGCGCCGGAGTCGAACTGCCGAAAGGGCCCTCGGTGGACGACGACCCGGTGGCCGCCTGGGCGACGCACCGCGATGGAGTGCAGGCCCTCCTCGACGATCCGGCCACCGCACACAAGCTGCTGTCGAACCCGCACATCGGTGAGATCCCACTGGACCAGGCGGTCGACCGGTTCTACACCGCCGATGTCTTCATGCACACCTGGGACCTGGCACGGGCCACCGGCCAGGACGAACACCTCGATCCCGCCAAATGCACCCAGTTGCTCGACGGGATGCTGCCGCTCGACGACGTGCTCCGCGCGAGCGGGCAGTACGGCCCGCGGGTCGAGGTGCCGGAGACAGCCGACGTCCAGACTCGCTTGCTCGCCTTCATCGGCCGCAAATCCTGACGAGCCGGAAGCACCGTCGGCGGATCGAACGAGAGGTGGCCGACACCTGTTGCGCAGCGCGCTGCTGCTGGAGTCCGCAGCACAGCAGGTAAAGCCCCTGGCTCCAGGACGGCGCTGCCCGAGTGCGCGACCCGCTGGGTACAGCCCAGCACGAGCAGGCCGGCCGCGATCTGCGGGACCTGTCCACCCTGGTGATCCTCGACTCGAGGGCCGCCGACCACATCGCCCTGCTGGCCCAGTCCTGCCGGGTCGAGCCTGTCGGCGCACTGATCTTCGCGTGCCTGCGGCACCTGGCCGACCGCGAGGGAGCCCAGTTCTGGTGGCAGTTCGCCGCCGGTGCCGACAGCAGCACGGCGGCGCCGTGCCTGTACCTGATGCACCTGCAACGCTGTGAACTCCGCGACGCCCAACACTGGGCGGGCCAGGCAGCCTGCCTGGCCCGCCTGGAGCACCACACCGCCAGCAGCGACCACTGAAAGCCGGCTTCGAACTGGCCGTACGACTGGGGACTGCGCAGCATCCTCCCCCTGACCTGCCTACTCACGTGGCACGCCGGTCACGGTGAGGACTGGCCCGCGCACCCGGGTCCTGCTGCCCGGCAGAGGCACGGCGGGCGCCCGGGACCGACGGGCGCTGCCGTCCCGGCACCCACCCATCAGGCACTTCCCTGCTCAGCCCTTCCCCTCAGAGGATCCGGGCTCATCCAGGTTCGGATGCAAGTTGGCGAGGTGACGGGCTGCCGTCTGGCGCCTCGTCGCAAAGAATCCGACTATTGGCTGCGAGGTGCCCGTGCCCGCGGCGGTGCCGGGACCCGATTGGGGCTGGCGCCGGGGGCGCCGGGAGGGGCGAGCATGGGCAGCTGGATCGTGATCGCGCAGTGCCACTACAACGGTGACTACCTCCAGACCGCGATCATCCGTGAGGTGAACGGTACGAAGGAGCAGGCGCTGGGGGAGCTCCGCGCCGTCGTCCATACCTATCGGCCGCGCACGAGGATCGTCGAGAAGTGGCGCCGGGTGTACCGCCTGGCTGACGGCGAGTCGTACTTCGTGTTGATCAAGGGGATGGCGACACTGTGGAACTGCACGCTGCAGATCGCGGAGTTGGTCTCGGACTCGGCCGACCAGAGTGAGGCCAGGAGCATGCAGGCAGAGGAGACCACGGCAGACCCGGCTGTCGAGCCGCAGGACCGGCCGCCTCGCTACTGGCACGACCCGGAAGCGTTCGGCTGATGGCCGGGCGGCGCATCGCGTGGTCGACTGACGATGCGACCGGCGACGCCGGAGTTTGGGGCGCACGGCCCTCGCTGGACATGCCGAACGCGCCTCCGCCGAGATGACCGTCCAAGCCCGGGCCGAAGCCTCCCCGCCGCCCGCCGCGACAACGCCGACGCCTGCCACCGCTACCTCACCGGCCACCTCGACCAGCTCCTCCGGCGGCCGCCATCGCGCCGCCGCCACGGCCATGGCGCTGGCCGCCCTCTCGCAAGCCTGGCGGGCGTCTTCCGTGCTCCGCGTCAAGGCGGCGACGACGATCGCCTTCTTGCCCGGGAAGAGTCGGAAGAGGTACGGCTGCGTGACACCGACGCACGCTTGGCAATCGCCTCGGCAGAGGTGCCGTAGTAGCCCTTGAGCGCGAACTCGGCGATCGCAGCGCGGGGATTGCGCCCTCGCGTCTCCCCTGCTTGCTCATCCGGCCCGTGCCGCCATGCCGGCGGGCGCCGGTCAGCTCCACCTGAAGCCGGCCGGTGACGCGGCCTGGGATCAGTTCCGTGCTTGAGCTTGTGCATTGGAAACCGATCGGTTTACAGTGAGGGCAAGGGGAAACCGACCGGTTTCCCGGATGATTTCGGGAGTGCATGATGACGACAAATCGGCCGGTGGCCCTCGTGACGGGCGCGTCCTCCGGCATCGGCAGGGAGGCCGCGCTCGCGCTGGTCGCGGCGGGTTTCGAGGTGGCCGGCACAGGCCGCGACACCTCACGCGTCACCCCGCTCCACGGTGTGACGTTCTTCGACCTCGACGTGGTCAGTGACAAGTCGGTCACCGCCGCGGTCCAGCAGGTGATCGAGCGGTTCGGGCGGATCGACGTCCTGGTCAACAACGCCGGCATCGGCTCGATAGGCGCGGCCGAGGAAACCTCCGTCGCGCAGGCCCAGGGCGTCTTCGACATCAACGTCTTCGGTGTCATGCGCATGGTAAAGGAGGTGCTGCCGCACATGCGCGCCCAGGGACGCGGGCGCATCATCAACCTCTCGTCCGTGCAGGGGTTCTTGCCCGCTCCCTACATGGCCGTCTACGGCGCGTCCAAGCATGCGATCGAGGGCTACTCCCAGGCCCTGGACCACGAGGTCCGGGAGTACGGCGTCCGCTCGCTGCTCGTCGAACCCGCCTACACCAGGACCGGTTTCGAGGCCAACAGCGCGAAGCCCGACACGCCCCTGCAGACCTACGCGGACCAGCGGCGCGTCTTCGATCGCCTGATGGCGGAGGCGATCAAGGACGGTGATGACCCCGCGGTGGTCGCCAAGGCGATCGTCACGGCAGCGACCGACGCGAAGCCGAAGCTGCGCTATGCCGCCGGACCCCTGGCCGGGCGCGCGCGCATGCTCCGCTTCGTTCCTGCCTGGGTCCTGGACAAGCAGGTCCGCACGATGAACAAGCTGGCCGGCTGACACCCCCGCCACCCGCAAACCCAATCGCGCCGCTGATACCGGGAGAGACCCATGTCCGAGACCCTGCACTCCGCCGCCGCTACCGTCGCGCGCTGGCGCTCCGCCGAGGAACGCGGTGATGTCGACGCCGCGGTCGCGTGCCTGAGCCCGGACGTCGTGCTCAGCTCGCCGCTCACCGACCAGTTCCCCTTCGAGGGATCTGACCAGCTGCGCGACTTCCTGACCGTGGCGTTCGCGGCGGTCAAGGACGTCCGGTACCACACCCAGACCGGCGAGGGCGACACGTACGCCCTGGTCTACCGGGCCCGGGTGGGTTCCCAGTCGTTCGAGGAGGTGCAGATGCTGCGGCTCGACGACCAAGCACGCATCACGGAGATCACGCTCTTCGGGCGTCCGATGCCGGCCCTCACCGCCCTGATGCACCTCATGGGTCCGGCGCTCGCTCGCCAGCAGGGCCGCCGGGGCCTTGCGACGCTCATGAGCGTCAGCACCGTACCCATTCACGCGATGGTCTCCTCGGGGGACCGCAGCATGGTCGCGAAGACCCGCCCGGCAGCCCGGCGGACCTGAGAGCACCAGGTCCACCGGCCGTTTGACCCCGTTCCCCTTCCAGGAGTTGGCGGTAGCCGCAGGCGATGTCCTCGGCGGACAGCGCTCCTGGTGGCGGCCTCCACCAGCCGCGGCAGTGTCCGGCCATTCCCACCACGCGCCGAGGTGCTGCGGCAACTCGCCGCGCCCTCCGGTGACTTGACCCAGCAGGAGACGGTCTCATGAAACGACGTACGTTCCTTACGGCGACCACCGCGTCGCTGGCCGCCACCCAACTCGCCGGACCCGCCTACGCCTCCGCATCCCCCTCCGGTTCAACAGCCGGTCACTACGAGGTCGTTGCCCGCTTCTGGGGCGCGATGCCGACGGGGGTCACCGTCTCGCGCCGCGGCCGCATCTTCGTCAACTTTCCCCGCTGGGGCGACGACGTCCCGTTCACCGTCGCCGAACTGCGGGGCGGGAAGCCGGTGGCCTACCCCGACGCCGAGGTGAACCGCGAGGACGCCTCCGACCTGGCCGGGCACTTCCAGTCGGTGCAGAGTGTCGTCGTCGACCCGGCCGACCGGCTGTGGATCCTCGACACCGGAAGCCCGCTGTTCGCCGGGTCCTCCTACGGCGGTCCGAAACTCGTGGCAGTCGACCTGCGCACCGACCGGATCGTACGGAAGATCCTCTTCCCAGCCGAAGTGGTGCCGGCGAACAGCTACCCCAACGACGTGCGCTTCGACCTGCGGCGCGGCGCCGAGGGCATGGCGTTCATCACCGACTCGGGCGGCTCGAACGGCGTGATCGTGGTCGACCTCGCCACGGGCCGCTCCTGGCGGCGACTGGCCGGGCATCCCTCGGCGCTCGCGGACAAGCAGTTCCTTCCGGTCATCGAGGGCGAGCCCTTCATGGTCCGCCCCGCCGGCGGCGAGCCCACGCCGTACGAGACCGGCTCCGACGGCATCGCTCTCAGCGCCGACGGCACGCGCCTCTACTACTGCCCGCTGTCCAGCCGCCGGCTGCACAGCGTGTCCACCGACGCCCTCGCCGACCCGGACGCCACGGACGCCGAGGTGGCGGCGACGGTCGAGGACCTCGGGTTCAAGCCGATGGCCGACGGCCTGGAGAGCGACGACAAGGGGCGGCTCTACGGCGGCGACCTGGAACACAACTCCCTCTGGCGCAGGAGCCCGAACGGCACCTACCGGACCCTCGCCCAGGGGCGCGACCTGCTCTGGATCGACACCCTGTCCGTCGCCTCGGACCGGCACCTGTACGCCATCGCCAACCAGCTCAACCGGCTGTCGCCCTTCCACGAGGGCAAGGACCTGCGCCGCAAGCCCTACCTCCTGGTCCGCCTGCCGATCGACGCCGGACCGGTCAGACTCGTGTGACCTCTGCGGCTCGCGTCAGGCGGCCGCCTGGCCGCTGTCCCATCACGTTCCCTTCAGAGGAGCCGCACCCAACTCGGTTCTGGTTCGATTCAGTCGTCGCTCAACGCCGTCACGCCGCCCCTGCTCGGCGTGGCGGCGCTAGTGCCCGGTGCCTTCGGCAACTGGAGGGCCGCGCTAGACGAAACATGATCAACATGGTGTGCGCGCCACCCGTATGGGACCGCTTCGCTCGCACCCTCACCGAGGCCCCTGCCGTCCTCATCGACGACCACACCGACTCATCGACGGCCACACCGCACGCTCGCACGATGCGTTCAACGTCATCGTGCACCGGGCGGAAGCAGTGTCGGCGCCAGCAGGAGCCCGCCGTCACCGCAGGTGACGCATGCCGCGCTCGGGACGCGACCGAAAGGCCTCAAGGCCTCGCTGACAGGAAGGAGTTGTCCGGACCCCAGCTGCGCCGATGAGTTCCGGGCCCCGGTGGGGTCTACCTCTGCACGAGCGAAAGCTGCACACGAGTTCTGTGAGGGGACCATGACCACCCACGCACTACCACCCGTCGTCGACGCCGCAACGTGGGAGCGCCAACTCGAGGCGCTGCGTGCCCGGGAGAAGGCCGCGACGCGGGAGCTCGACGCCATCGCCGCCGAGCGTCGTCGCCTGCCGATGGTCGAGATGCCCGACTACACCCTCGAGGGCGAGGACGGCCCCGTTCGGCTGGCGGACGTCTTCGAAGACAAGAGGCAACTGATCGTCTACAACCACATGTGGTTCGCCGGCAAGGAATGGCAGTGCCCGGGCTGCACGGGGTTCACCTCGCAGTACACCCGCCTGGAGTTCCTGGACAACTACGATGCGCGCTTCATCATCGTCACCCAGGGCCCGATCAAAGAGGCACTCGCCTACAAGCAGCGGGTCGGCAACCAGATGACGTGGTACTCGACTGCCAACAGCTCATTCGGGGCCGACGTCGGTGCACCGCCCGACGGAGGATTCGCGGTCAACGTCTTCCTGCGCGACGGCGACACCGTCTATCGCACCTGGCACACCAACGGCCGGGGCACCGAACAGCTCAGTCACACCTTCCCGCTGATCGACCTCCTGCCGTACGGACGGCAGGAGGAGTGGCAGGACTCGCCCGAGGGCTGGCCTCAGTCGCCCACCTACAGCCGGTGGGCGACGTCCAAAGGCATCGCTGCGCTCTATGGCTCGGGCTCTGGCGGCGGCTGAGCGACCTGCATCGCGGGGCACGGTGTCGCCACCCTCCTCGTCCTGCGCCTGGTCTCCCAGTCCGGGCGCGGGTCCACCAAGGTTGGCGACACCTGCACGCCCGTCGGTGGCGGACTCCGTGGTGGAGGTCGTGGCGGGCGTGGTGACGGCAACCCGGCTGCGCAACTCGTCAAACAGAAACCGCGCGAGCAGCGAAGCCACCCCGCCTCAATCGCCAACAACCGCGAACGGTCACAGCTCGGACCAGTGACGGCATGCACCCCCGCTCGTGATCTCCTTCCGCGCCGAGCGCGCCACGCTGGAACCGGACGAACTGTCCGAGACGCCCACGCGGCTGCTGACCGACCTGTAGCGCCAGGTCCGCCCTCATGCCCGGGCCTCGGAAGCGAGACCAGAAACAGGGCCCGGCCGGGATGCGCGGTTATCCGGCGCGGGTGAGGCTGGTGCCATGTCCGAGCGCCGCGTGATCGTCTACCCGCCGTCGGAGACTGGCGGCCGCAGGGTGCGCATCGACGATCGGGTCCTGGGCACCGCGTACAGCCTCCACGACCTCACCGTGTTCCTGCAGAACGCCGGCCTGACCGGCTGGGACGAACTGGATGTCGCCGAGTCGGGGTTGATCGAGTGGCATGAAGGCGGGCCGGAGGTGTGGGAACCCTGAACACGCGCAAGGCCCTCCGGGGCGGCACGGAGCAGGATGTGGAGGCCGTTCTCGACGAGCTCTACACCACGCCGCCCTACGCCTTCGTGGCCCGTCGTGAGGAGCTGGCGGCCGCGGCCAAGGCGGCCGGCCGCGTGGAGGATGCCCGCCGGATCCATGCCGCCCGCCGCCCCACACTCGCGGCCTGGGCCGCGAACCTGCTGCTGCGCTCTCAGCCGGAGGAGAGCCAGCGGTTCCTGGAGCTGGGGCGGGCGTTGCGCGAGGCGTACGACAGCCTGGACAGCAGCGGGATCAAAGAGCTGTCCGCCCAGCGCCGGCGCGTCGTCTTCGCCTTGTCCCAGCAGGCCGGGCAGCTTGCTGAGGAGGCCGGGCACCAGCTGTCGGACACGGTGCAGCAAGACGTCGAATCCACACTGCGCGCCGTGCTCGCCGACCCGGACGCGGCCGACCGATGGGCCACCGGCCGCCTGGAAGGCGCCCTCACCCCCTCATCGGAGTTTCCCTCCGGCCCCGCCCCGGCGGCCCGAATTCCGCGGAAGCCGAGCGGGCAGGCGGCCCCGCCGCCATCGGCCCGGACGCGGACGAAGGAGGACGAACTCGCCGAACGGCGCCGCCATAGGCAGGAACGGCTCGATCAGGCCCGCAGAGCAGCCGAGGAGGCCGCGCAGCGGCTGCGCGACATGCGCGCCGAACAAACCGACGCCGATACGGAACTGCAGCGGGCACGCGACCGCCATGCCCAGGCCCAGCAGCAGGTGTCCGCTGCCGAGCAGCAACTGCAAGAGGCGCGGCAGGAGCTCCAGCGAGCCGACCACGAACGACAGGATGCCGAGGAACGAAGCCACGCGGCCGCCGACGCGCGCACCCGGGCCGAGCAAGAGGCACGCCATGCTGCGCAGGAGGTGAAACGCCTGACCGCACGCAGCAGGTAGGCGGCACCCCGGATACCGGTGCAACCCGGACCGGATGACCCCGGCCGAAGAGGCGGCCGCCGACCTCGCCGCCACCGGTGCCAGCGCCAGCATGCACCCGGTCCATCAGGCCCGCGTCTATCTGGAGCGTGGCGGCGCGCTGACCGCCGCCGTCGTACGCGGCACGGCCCATCAGCCCCGGGTACGGCTCGGCGAACTCGCCAAGTACCTGCAGCGGCCGCCGATGCGAAGGGGGTGGCCTTCGGCGCGCTGGAGTACGAGACCGGCATGGTTTTTCGTTCGAGGGCGGCTGTGATCTCGCCTGTCCAGGGCCAGTGGGGGGTGAAGCGGAGGATGCGGCGCGGCCGGTGGTGACGAGCTGGGCGGCCGCGGAAAAGCGACGGAACCGCAGTCGGCGGGGTTCCCAGAACCGGGCTGTGCCAGTCAGGGCGAGCAGGGGCATCCAGGCCAGCAGGTCGAGTGCCGGGTGCGGGCTGGTGGCGGCGCGGGGTGCGTCGGGGTGGGCCAGGTTGATGGCCAGGTAGCAGGTGGCTTTCTCCGGCAGGGTGGCCGGATCGGCCCGGTCAGGTACTCGCGAACCCCCGCCGCTGCGCGAGGCTGACGAAGAGGTACCGCTACTGGACATGGCCCTGGCTTCGTCTCTGTTCGCGTATCCGGACCGCCCCGAACACGACGATTGCCAGTGCGACGACTGCGATGACCACCTTCTGGAAGATGCCCGCGTACTCGTCGACGTCCTGCCAGTTGGCGCCCAGCTGGTAGCCGGCCACGACGAAGCCCGCGTTCCAGATCAGGCTGCCGAGCGTGGTCAGGGACAGGAACCGCAGCATGGGCATCCGTTCGGCGCCTGCCGGCAGCGAGATGAGGCTGCGGAACAGGGGCACCATCCGGCCGAAGAACACCGCCTTCGTGCCGTGTTCGAGGAACCAGCGTTCGGTGCGGTCGAAGTCTGACGGCTTCATCAGTGGCGCGCGGATGATCAGGGAGCGGACGCGGTCGCGGCCGAGCCACGCGCCCAGCCAGTAGGTGAGCAGGGCACCGGCGACGGAGCCGAGGGTGGTCCAGAACAGCGCCATGAACAGGCTCATGGTGCCCTGGCTCGCGGCAAAACCGGCCAGGGGCAGCACCAGTTCGCTCGGCATCGGCGGGAAGACGTTGTCGATGCCGACGAGGAGCGCCGCGCCCGGTCCGCCCAGCTCGTCCATGATGTCCACCATCAGGCCGGCGAGGCCTCCTGGCTGCTCGGCGGCTGCCACGTACATGTTCTGACTCCCTCGGGTTGGCTGTGGAATTCCGCAGTGAAACCTGGTGGATTACCGCGTACTCAGCGCATCGTGAATGGGTGTTTTCTGTGCTCCAGGGGGGAGTCTCGCCGGAACTCGCGGAATGCCGTCCACACCACGGACACGACCGCGATCGCCATGAGCACAGCGAGGACCCGGAACTCCAGGGTGGGCGCGTACTGGTCCGACATCGCGCCCGGCATACCGCCCGACATGTCCCCGGGCTCCGAGTGCCCACCGGGTACGGGAAGGCCGGGCCCTCCTGGCAGGTCTCCCGGAGGCATCGAATCCGCTGCCGGGAACAGCACGTGGAGATAGGCGCGGAAGGAGGCCACCTGTACGAGGACAGGCACGTACCAGAGGCGGCGCGGCAGGTAGAACGCCGCGATCACGGTGAGTACCTCGGCCAGGTAGAAGTAGCGCTCGTGCATCGACGGCAGGAGGAATGGCACCAGGACAGCCGAAGTTGCTCCCATCAGCACGACTTTCGCAGTCGTAAGGCGCACTCGGCTGAGCCGTACGCCGAGGCACAGCCCGAGAATCACCAGTCCGGTCACCGCGATACCGATGGGCCGGATCACCTCCGCGTCGGCGCTCGCCGGGAGGAACTGGTAGATCGACGGCGCGAGCATCGACAGCGCCGGATACGCGCTCGTCTGGTCCGCATACACCGACAGCAAGCGCCCTATGGGCGCTCCGACCAGCAACGCCGGCACGTCAAGGAGCAGGACGAGCCCGGGGACGGCCAGCAGTACCCGCCACGGGATCCACCTTTTCCATGCGAGGACCAGCAGCAGCGGGAACAGGAAGACTGCCTGCAATTTGAAGGCCAGCGACAGGCCGAAGAAGACGCCGGCCGGCCACGGCCGCCTGCGCAGGAGGAAGTACACGCCGCCGAGGCCGAACGCGGCGTAGATGGAGTCGGCCTGCCCCCACATCCCGCTGTTGGTCGCCACGGTGGGGAGGAACAACACCATGAGGGCAGCCAGTGCCGGCAGCCTGCGGCCGGTGTGGCGCAGTGCGACGATGCGGTAGGTGAAGTACGCCAGTAGCAGGTCGAACGCCACCGAGATGATCTTGATCCCGGTGAGTGCGGGTATCGGCAGATAGGTCAATGCCGCTATCAGGTACAGATAAGGGACGTTGTAATCGGCGAAGCTGTACTTGAGAGCTCCGAATCCACCGTGTGTGGAAATGAATTCGTACCAGCCCTTGACGAAGAATTTGTAGTCGGTGGACTCGTGGTCGAACATGGCGACCCTGGCCACGACCGCGAGCACGACCGCTGTAACCACCAGTCCCACTCGGCGGGATGTTCGCGTCTGCTTCTCGTCGATGTCGACGGATTCCGATGTTCCTGACACGCCGCGACCGTAGGGCGCGTTTGTGCGAGTTACCTGGGAGCCGAACTCGCAGATTCCCAGGCTTCTTTCAGGTTCCGTCCAGGCTGCTTGCGGGTACGCCTGGCACACCTGTTGTCATGACTGGCACCCCTGCCCCGGCGACACCGCCGGACCTGACCGGTGCGACCAAGACCGCCACGGTCGACGTCGTGATCCCGGTGTACAACGAGGAACGCGCGCTGCGCGGCTGCGTGGACGTCCTGATGTCGTATTTGGGCGAACAGTTGCCGTTCGAGTGGACCATCACCATCGTCGACAACGCCAGCACCGACGCCACCCTGGCGATCGCCAACGAGCTGACCGAAGCATCGGATCAGGTCCGTGTGCTGCATCTCGACGAGAAGGGCCGTGGCCGGGCCCTGCGCACCGCGTGGCAATGGAGCGACGCCGACGTGGTGGCCTATATGGACGTCGACCTGTCGACCGGCCTCGACGCGTTGCTGCCCCTGGTGGCTCCGCTGGTCAACGGCCATTCGGACGTCTCGATCGGCTCGCGGCTTGCCCCGAGCGCGAGGACCGTACGCGGCCCGAAGCGTGAGCTGATCTCCCGGGGTTACAACGCGCTCATCCGGCTCAGCCACGGCGCGAAGTTCTCCGACGCCCAGTGCGGTTTCAAGGCCGCGCGCACGGACGTGATCCGTCCGCTGCTCGGCCACATCAAGGACGACAACTGGTTCTTCGACACCGAACTGCTGCTGTTGGCCGAGCACAATGGACTGCGGGTGCACGAGGTGCCGGTCGACTGGGTCGAGGACATCGACACCCGGGTCAGTATCGGATCGACCGCGCTTGAGGACATTCGGGGCCTGACCCGGGTGGCGAGGGCGAAAGCCGCCGGCACGGCAAGAGTCGCCGACCTGCCACGGCGTCCGGAACCCCAAGCGGCCCACCCGGACGCGGTGTTGTCGCGACGGGATCCGGGGCTGGTCTGGCAACTGCTGTCGTTCGGCGTGATCGGTCTCGTGTCCACCGCGGTCACCCTGCTGCTCTACGCACTCTTGCGGCCGGCGATGCACCCGTTGGCAGCCAACCTGCTGGCGCTCGTGGTCACCACGATCTTCAACACCGAGGCCAACCGGCGGTTCACGTTTCTCGGCTCTCGTGGCTCGTCCGGCAGAGCGCACCTGCAAGGACTCATCGTCTTCGGCCTCTACTACGCGTTCACATCGACCGCGCTGCTCGTCCTGCACTCGGCAGTGGCCGAACCCTCGCGTCTCCTCGAGCTGGTCGTGCTGCTCGGCGCGTCCGTGCTCGGCACGGCCGGCCGGTTCGTCCTGCTGCGCGGCTGGGTCTTCAAACACAAAAAGGGAAACGTATGACCACCGCCGATACCGGCCAAGCCCAACAGACGCAGCAGGCAGTGCCCGGCGAACCGCCGCAGCAACGTCTCCCACACTGGCCGCGGTACGCGCTCACCGCGATCCTCGTCCTGGGGACGGTGCTGTACGGCTGGGTGATGTGGACCGACAGCTGGGGCAACACGTACTACACGGCCGCGGCCAAGTCGATGTCGTCGAGCTTCACGAACTTCCTGTTCGGTTCGTTCGACCCGGCCGGTGTGGTCACGATCGACAAACCGCCGCTGTCGTTGTGGCCGCAGGTGGTCTCGGTGAAGATCTTCGGCTTCCACCACTGGTCCGTGCTCCTGCCGCAGGTGGTCGAAGGTGTCGCGGCGATCTTCCTGCTGCACCGGACGGCCCGGATGTGGGCGGGCGAGAAGGCCGCGCTGATTGCCGCGCTGGTCCTCACGCTCACGCCGATCACGGTGGCGACCACCCGCACGAACAACACCGACACCATGCTCGTCCTCACGCTCGTCGCGGCGGCCTACACCTTCACCCGCGCGATGAAAGCGCTGGACCCCCGTACAAGGACGAAGTGGCTGCTGCTCACGGCGTTCCTGCTCGGGTGCGGCTTCCTGGCGAAGATGGCGGCCGCGTACATCGTCATTCCTGCCTTCTTCGCCGCGTACCTGGCCGGCAGCAAGGCGCACTGGCGCCGTCAGGCGCTCGACCTTGCCGGTGCGGCCGTTGTGCTCCTTGCGAGTTCACTGTGGTGGGTCGCGGCAGTCGGCCTGTGGCCGGGCAAGAAGCCGTACATCGGCGGCAGCACCGACGGCACGGTCCTGGATCTGGTACTGGGCTACAACGGGCTCGGCCGCGTGTTCGGCGGTGAAGGGAACGGCAACGGCGGGGCACCGGCGGGCGGAGGTGGCCCCGGCGGACCCGGCGGCGCGAGTTTCGGCGGCCCGGGCGGCACGAGTTTCGGCGGTTCGTCCGGCACGGGCCGGATGTTCGGCGAGGCGGTCGGCGGGCAGATCAGCTGGCTGCTGCCGTTGGCGCTGATCGCGGTGGCATCCGCGACGGTGTTCGGCTTCCGGCGGCTGCGCCGGTCCGCACCGGTGGACACCGCGAACCGGGCGGGCTGGGTGCTGTGGGGCGGGTGGCTCCTGGTGAGCGCCGTCGTGTTCAGCAACCAGAAGGGCGTCTTCCACCCGTACTACACCACCCTCATGGCACCCGCGATCGGCGCACTCGTCGGCGTAGGCACCGTGTGGGCGCTCCAGAAGTACCGGGAGAGCGAGGGACTGGCACGGTTCGCGTTGCCCGCCAGTGTCGCGGTGACGGCGGGGTGGGCCTGGGTGCTCGTCTCCCGGAACACCTCATGGCACGGCTGGCTGCGGTACGCGGTGGTGATCGTCGCGCTGGTCGCGATCCTGTCCCTGGTGCTGCGCAAGGTCCCGGGGCTGGGACTCGGGCTCGGGGTCGGCGCGGTACTCCTCGCACCCGCCGTGTGGTCCGGTGCCGCTGCGGCCTCCACCACAGCCATCGCGAGCCTGCCGGCCGCGGGGCCGACGGTCGACACCATGCCGGCCGGCTGGGACAGCGCGGAACTCACCGCGGACCAGCGCAAGATTCTGGACTACGCCACGTCGAATGCGTCCGGAGAAGCGATCACCCTGGCCGTCGAGGGCGGCTCCCAGGCCGCGGGGGTGTACATCGTCGGCAGCGACGCGACGGTGGTCGGCATGGGCGGGTTCGACGGCAAGGACCCGGTGCCGTCGTTGGACCAGTTGTCCACCTGGGTGCGTGAGGGCCGGTTGCGGTTCGTGCTCACCGGCGGCGGGATGATGCAGATGGACGAGAAGACGGTCATCGAGCGGTCCAGGTGGGTCGAGCGGAACTGCAAGCCCGTGCTCAAGGCGGGCGAGGCCGGAACCCTGCACGAGTGCGCGGGCGCCTGAATCCCCGTTCTCAGGAAGTTCCCAGGTTCGTCGTCGATGCTGGTCAAGTGGACCAGCAGCAGCGTGGCGAGGCGACCGTCCTCGTAGTGGACGACGAACCGAACATCCTGGAGCTGTTGTCGGCAGCGCTCCGGCTCAGCGGGTTCACCGTGCACGCGGCGAACTGCGGAGCCGAAGCGCTGGCCACGGCCCGGCGCGTACGGCCGGACATCGTCGTTCTGGACGTGATGCTGCCTGACACCGACGGCTTCAGCCTCGCCCGCAGCCTCCGTACGGTGCATGACGGGGTGCCGGTCCTCTTCCTGACCGCACGGGGTGCCGTGGAGGACCGGATCGCGGGCCTGACAGCCGGCGGCGACGACTACGTGGCCAAGCCGTTCAGTCTGGAGGAGGTGGTGTTGCGGCTGTGGGCGATCCTGCGACGGACGGGCAGCGGCACCGACGTCCCGCAGGACGACGGCACCTTCCGGTACGCCGATCTCGTGCTCGACGAGGGCGCCCACGAGGTCCACCGGGCCGGCCGTCTTGTCCGGCTGTCGCCCACTGAGTTCAACCTGCTGCGGTACCTGATGGTCAACGCTGAGCGGGTGGTCAGCAAACCGCAGATCCTCGACCGGGTGTGGAGCTATGAGTTCGGCGGGGACGGCCGGATCGTCGAGTCGTACATCAGCTACCTGCGCCGCAAGATCGACTCGGTGGAACCGCCGCTGATCCACACGATCCGGGGCATCGGCTACTCGCTGCGGCTGCCCAGGGAAGAGCAATGAGCAAGAAGGCGATGAGCAAGATCCGGTGGCGCAGGCCGTGGACCCTACGGGCGCGCCTGGTCATGGCGTTGCTCGTGCTGGCTGCACTCGGCCTTGGGACCATCGGGGCCGCGAGCGTCGTGCTGATCCGCAAGTCGATGATCGCGCGGATGGACGACCAGCTCAGGGTCCTCGTGCAGCAAGTGGACGGCCGCCCGGGACAGCTGAAGCCGTCGCCGGAGGACCGGCGCAACTCCAGCGGTCTGCCCACAGAGTTCGCGCTCAAGGTGCTCTACGGCAACGGGAAGACGCAGCTGTCCGCCCAGCCGGCCGGGGTGGGGCCCGCCCTACCGCTGATCAACTCGACCACCGTCGATCGGTACGACGAGCGCCCGTTCACGGTTGCCGACCAGCAGGGCGGTGGCGACTGGCGCGTCGTGGTGTCCAAGCGGACGATGCCCGATGGGCCGCGGATCATCGTGGCCGCGCAGTCGACGGAGACCGCCGAGGCGACCGTGACGCAGTTGATCTGGATCGAGGTCGGGGTCGGGATCGCTCTGCTGCTCGTCCTCGGCGGGGTCGGGTTCCTGCTGGTCCTGCTGGGACTGCGGCCCTTGACCAAGATCGAGAGGACCGCGGAGGACATCGCCGGCGGCCACCTCGATCTGCGGCTCGCGGCGGACCCCCATACCGAGGTCGGCCGGCTCGGTGGCGCGCTGAACACCATGGTCGACAGGCTCTCCTCCGCGCTGCGCCAACGGGAACGGTCAGAGACGCGGCTGCGCAGGTTCGTGGCGGACGCCTCACACGAACTGTGCACCCCGCTGACGTCGATCCGTGGCTTCGCCGAGCTGAACCGCTGCGGCGGTGCGCCGGACCGGGCCGATGTGGACCGGCTGATGGGCCGGATCGAGGGCGAGGCGATCCGGATGGGCCGCCTGGTGGACGACTTGCTGCTGCTGGCCCGCCTCGACCAGGAACGTGCCCTGGACCTGGCCGAGTTGGACGTCCGCTCGCTCGTCGACGACGCCGTGCACGACGCCCGTGTCCGCGACCCGGAGCGGCCGCTGATCCTGGAAAGCGCCGAGAAACCGATCCGGGTCACGGTGGACGAACACCGGATACGGCAGGTGATCACGAACCTCGTCGGCAACGCCCTGGCCCACACCCCGCCCGGCACGCCGGTGCACATCCGCGTAGGCATGCCCGTCACACGGCCAGAACCTCCCGTGGCCGTGGCGGGAAGTCCGGAATCGTACGGCCGTGTCGTCCTGGAAGTGATCGACCAAGGGCCCGGCGTTCCACTGGAGTCCGCGCCGAACATCTTCGACCGGTTCTACCGGGTCGACGAGGCCCGCTCCCGTACACGCGGCGGCACCGGGCTCGGCCTGGCCATCACCGCCGCGATCCTGGAGGCCCACGGAGGCCGCGTCGAACTCAGGACGGTGCCCGGCGAAGGCGCTTGCTTCACCGTGCTGCTCCCCTTGGCCTAGAGGCGACGTGGCGAGCGGCGGACGGTCAGGTTGGCGACGTCGTCGTGCGGGGCTGCGTTGCCGGTGAAGGCTCGGGCATCGTGGTGGAGAGCCTGGGCAGGTCGCTCGGGGGAAGGCCGACGCGACACGCGAGGCGTTCGTCGACGGGGTAGAACGTGCCGTCCGCCGCACGGGTCTCGGTCAGCCCGTCGGTGCTGAGCAGCAGGGTCGCGCCGGGTGGGAAGGCGAACCAGTCGGCGGTGGCGGGTTCGGTCGCGAGCGCGGCGAGTCCGAGGGGGACTCCGGTGTCCAGCGGCGGCGTGGTCTGGGTGTCGGAGTCACGCAGTTGCGGCGGTACGTGACCGCAGTTGATGGCCTGCACCTCGTTGTGGGTGTCGATGTTGAGGATGAGGACGGTGACGAACCGCTCGTCGTCGCCGGTCTGTGCCACGTAGGAGTTGTGCCGTACGACGGAGGCGTCGAGGGCGTCGACGAGCGCGGTCAGGGTGGTTCGCGATGGGCGGCCTCAGGGAAGCTTCCGATGACGGCGAACGCGGCGCCCACCGCGGCCAGTCCTTTGCCCTGGATGTCACCGGTGAGGACGCGGGTTCCCCAGGCGGATTCGACGACGTCGTAGATGTCGCCGCCCACAAGGCGGTCTTCCTGCACCGGTTCGTAGACACCGTCCACCAGGACGTCATCGGTGAGCAGCGGCAGTGGGCGCAGGATCTGCCGCTGCATGGTCACGGCTGCGGAGTGCAGCCGCAGCATCGCGCGCTCGCTGTGGATGCGGCGGTGGCAGGCGTAGAGCGATGCCGCGACCAGGCAGACGGTGAGCACCAGCAGCAGTACGTGGTCGGCCAGTGTCACCTGGCCGCCCACCAGGAACGCGATGGGGCCAAGGAATGCGGTCTCTGCGCAGACCAACGCTGTTTGGCGCATGGTGCACAGCGCGGCCGCAGCTGCGGGCATGAACACCAAGAGCCCGACCAGCGCCATGACCGAGTCGGCCAGCGACCCGATTGCCGTCACCAGCAGCGTTACGGTGACCATGCCGACCAGCAGCTGGCCGGTCGTCAGAGGCTCGATGGCTTCGCGGGAGCGGCCGGAGAGCTGATGGCGAGTGCGGGACATACGATCTCCGGGTCGGGCAGTGAACTTGCGCATTCTCAGGCGGATCCCGCCGCGCCGGGATCCAACTCGCCGGGCCAACCGGGGGATACCGCGAAGCCGGGGTGGCACCGGCCCTCGGCGCTGCGATGGCGCCGCCGCAGAGCAGAGGCGCCCCAGCTACGGCTGTGCCCGGACCAGTCCCGCGTCGTAGGCGATGATCACTGCTTGGATGCGGTCCCTGGCTCCGATCTTGGCGAGGACCCGGCCGACGTGCTTCTTCACCGTGGATTCGGTGAGGACGAGCCGTTCGGCGATCTCTGTGTTGTTCCAGCCTCGGCCGATGGCGATGAGCACTTCCCGCTCACGGCCGCTGAGGGTGGCCAGCCGGGGGTCCTCGGTGGCAGGGGTGCTGGTGGGGGCGAGGACCTGATGGGCGTAGGCGTCAAGGAGGCGCCGGGTCAGGCGGGGGGCCACGACAGCGTCGCCGGTGGCGACTGCGTGGATGCCGGCCACGATCTCCTCGGGGCGGGCGTCCTTGAGCAGGAAGCCGCTGGCTCCGGCGCGCAGTCCGTCGTGGGCGTACTCGTCGAGGTCGAAGGTGGTCACGATGAGGATGCGGGTCCGGCCGCCGGCGGCGGTGATCCGGCGGGTTGCCTCCAGGCCGTCCATGCCGGGCATGCGGATGTCCATCAGGACGACGTCGGGGCGCAGTTCCGCTGCCATGCGGACGGCCTCCGCGCCGTGTTCGGCCTCGCCGACGCAGGTCAGTTCGGGGGTGCCCTCGATGAGCATGCGGAAGCCCATGCGTTGCAGGGGCTGGTCGTCCGCGATCAGCACGGTGGTCATGGTGGCGGTTCTTCTCCTGGTGCCGGCGGGGCGGGCTCGTCGGATGTGCGGAGTACGACGTCGACGATCCAGCCGGGCCGGTCGTCGCGCGGGCCGATGGTGGCGGTGCCGCCGTACAGGGCGGCCCGCTGGCGGATGCCGACCAGGCCGTGCCCGGGATCGTCGGGCTGCGGAGACGGTCGACGTACCCCCGGCGGGGCTCCGGTGTCGGCGATCCGGATCCGGACTTGTCCGGCGTCTGCGGTCACGGCGACGTCGGTGGTGGAGTCGGCACCGGCGTGCTTGAGGGTGTTGGTCAGGGCTTCCTGGACGATGCGGTAGACGGTCAGCTGCACGCTGCTGCCGAGCGTGTCGAGGTTGCCCAGGGTGCGGTAGGTGACGCCCAGTCCTGCGGTTCGGACCCGGGCCAGCAGGGCGTCCAGATCGCGGGTGCCGGGCTGCGGGCTGAGCGGCCGTTCGCCGTGTTTCTCCTCGCGCAGGACGCCCAGGACGCGCCGCAGTTCGCTCATGGCCTGGCGGCCGGTGTCGCCGAGGATGCGAAGGGCCTGTTCGGACTGCTCGCCTATGTTGGCGGCGAGGGTGGCGGCGCCGTCGGCGACACTGATCATGACGGAGAGATTGTGGCCGACGATGTCGTGCATCTCGCGGGCGACGCGGGAACGTTCGGCGGCGACGGTGAGCTGTTCGCGCTGGTCGCGTTCGATCTCCAGGCGTCGGGCGCGGTCTTCCAGCGCGGTCAGATACAGCCGGCGGGTGCGCAGCGTCAGCCCGACTGCGGCAGCCGCGGTGACCGTCCCCAGCTCGAAGAACAGGCTCTGCAGCCAGCGTTCAGCCGGCAGGAGAAGGAGGACCGGAACTGTTTCCTCCGCGATGGCCACGGCGGCGACCCAGCCCAGCAGCCGCAGGGAACCGTAGCGGGCCATGGTGTACAGGGCGATGAACGCGGCGATGCCGGCCGCCACCTGCAGGCCCAGCGCCCCCTGGACGAGGGCGAGCAGGGCGATCAGAAAATACACGGGGGCCGGGGAGCGGCGGCGCCACCACAGCGGCACGATGAGTGCGGCGGACACCACGTACGAGACGGCGGCCGGCAGGTGGTCGCGGCCTTCGGTGTTCCCGAAGGGGCCGTCGCTACCGCCGTCGGAGAGCAGGTCGGTCAGGCCGATCACCGCGACGATCAGCACGACCGCGGTATCGAGCAGCCAGGGATGCCGCTGGTCCAGCTGCTGCAGGCGACGCTGGCGGCGCAGCAGCCAGTCCAGCAGGGGATGTCCCCAGCCCGCCTCGGGCCCAAGGGGCGGCGAGGGTGCCGCTCCTTGGACCCGGTCCGCGGCGATGGCCGCGCGGTGCGGACTCATGGGTCCGATGGTCTCCACTTCGCTGCTCAGGCATCGGTCCGCTTCAGCCGGATGGCCGCCGCGGCGAGTGCGAGGGCCACCCAGCCGGCGAAGACCGCGAATCCGGCACCGGGCGAGAGGGAGTCGGCCGACCGGTGCAGGGAGAACATGGCCTCTCCAGCCGTGCTGGGGAAGTACGGCTCGAGCGCGTCGGCCAGCGAGTCGGGCAGCAGCGAGGTCAGATTGGGCAGGATCAGCAGGATGCCGAGCAGGGAGGCGATACCCCCGGCAGAAGAGCGCAGCAGCGCGCCCAGAGCCACACCGAACACCGCCACGAGAGCCAGGTAGACCCCGGCACCGAGCAGGCTGCGCAGCACACCGTCATCCCCCAGCGACAGGGAGATCTTCTCGCCGTCCAGGCCGATCGCGCCCAGCTGGAATGCCACCAGTGCGCCGATCGTGGTGAGGACCAGCACCAGCAGCGCCACCACGGCACTCTTGGAGAACAGCACCGGCAGCCGCCGGGGGACCGCGGCGAGCGTGGAGCGGATCATGCCCGTGCTGTATTCGCCCGCGAACAGCAGCACTCCGAGCGAGCCCACGATCAGCGACACGAACGGTGAGCCCATCAGCGCCAGGCTGACCGCGTCGGTGGAGCCGTCGGACATGGACGGGCCGGAGTCCGCTCCCGTGGGAGGGCTGTATGTGAAGGCAGCGATTGACCCGAAGACGAGCAGCACGACCACGGAGGCAGTCAGGGTGATCCAGCTGGAGCGCAACGACCAGAACTTGGCCCACTCCGAGCGCAGTACCCCGCGGGGCGTCACCTTGCGCACCGGCGTCGCGGCGGCAGGTGCCACGGAAAGAGAGGAGGTAGTCATCATGCCGCCTTTCGGTCAGTGTCCGCGTTGTCGGCGGGTGCGCTGTGGTACTCCACGGCGTCGCGGGTGAGGTCCATGAAGGCCGTCTCCAGGGAGACGGCCTGCGGGGTCAGCTCATACAGCGGCACCCCGTGCGAGGCGGCGACCATTCCGATCTCCCGGGCGGTGCGCCCGGAGATCACCAATTCCTCGGCGGAGTCGGAGGTGATCACCACATCCGGGCCTTCCAGCAGCGGGCGCAGCCGCGCCGCCTGGTCGGTGACGACCTTCACGCCACCTCCGCCGGCCGTCTGCGTGAAGTCGTCCAGCGTGGTGTCCGCGAGTAGCCGTCCGCGGCCGACGACGACCAAGTGGTCGGCGATCAGCGCCATCTCGCTCATCAGGTGGGAGGAGAGCATCACCGCCCGGCCTTCGTCGGCCAGCCCGCGAAGAAGGTTGCGCACCCACAGCACGCCCTCCGGGTCCAGGCCGTTGACCGGCTCGTCCAGCATGAGGATGTCCGGATCGCCAAGGAGCGCTGCGGCAATGCCGAGCCGCTGCCCCATGCCGAGAGAGAAGGCACCCACCCGCTTGCCCGCCACACTGGTCAGCCCGGCCAGCTCGATCACCTCGTCCACCCGGCGGCGCGCGATGCCGTGCGTGTGTGCCAGCGCCATCAGATGGCCGCGCGCGCTGCGCCCCGGGTGGACGGACTTTGCCTCGAGCAGAGTGCCGATCTCGTACAGCGGCGCCGGGTGCTTCGCGTAGGCGCGCCCCTTGATGGTGACCGAGCCCGCGGTAGGGGCGTCCAGGCCGACGATCATGCGCATGGTCGTCGACTTGCCTGCGCCGTTGGGGCCGAGGAATCCGGTCACCTCACCAGGTTTGACGGTGAAGCTCAGACGATCCACGGCCGCCTTGTCGCCGTAGCGCTTGGTCAGCTCTCGCGCTTCGATCACCGAGGTCACTCCTTCTCGCTTCGCTACCGGTCACGAAAGGGCCGTGACCTCTGCTTTCGAAACTACGGGCGGGAAAGGCCGAATCACTGGGACCGCGGGCGACACTTCGAGGGCCCACTGGTACCTCAGTACCAGTGGGCCACCGTCAGCAGGAGAACGACCGTCGTCGGGTGACTACCCCGAGGGTGCCCGGTGGCCACGACGAAGAGCGGCGGCGGCAGTACAGCCCTCCTCGGTTCCTCATCAACGATCAGAACCGCGCTGCGTATCCATGCGGGTCCGGGGGAGCGGTGGCAGGGAGGCGGGCGTGGGAAGGCCGCGCAGGACTCGCGCCGCCTGCTCATAGAGACCCTCGAAAGCGGTCAGAGTATGGGTGATGTCGTGCTCGGCGATGAGGGTGCGGCTTGCCTCGCCCATCCGCACCCGCTCCTCGGCATCTGCCAGGACAGAGGCGAGAGCTGCGGTCAGGGCCGGGATGTCACCGGGAGGATAGAGCTGGCCGTTATGCCCGTGATGCACCAGGTGGGGCAGTGCCATAGCAGCGGCGGCAACCACTGGCTTGCCGGCGGCCATGGCCTCCATGGTGACCAGGCTCTGCAATTCGGCCGTGCCTGGCATACAAAACACATCACAGCGGGCGTACGCCTCGAGAACCTCCTGGTCGCCGGCCAGCCCGTGAAAGGTGACCCGGTCGGTGATGCACAGCTTGCGGGTCAGGGTCTGCAGCTCGGTGCGGCAGGAGCCGTCACCGACGATCTCAGCCTGGACCCTGTGATGAGCGGGTAGCAGTGCCACGGCGCGCAGCAGCTCATGCACGTTCTTCTTCGCATCCAGCCTCCCCACGAACAACACCCGCAGAGTGTCATCGGACTTGGGCCTGGTGGGCTGGGCGAACCGGGCGAGATCCAGACCGCACGACACCGCCAGCGCAGTGAGGCCCAGCTCACGCTCTGGCAGCAGGCGCGCGGCGCGGGGGGTGGGAGCGGTGACGATCTGCGCGTGGCGAAAGACACGCGCCAGATCACGCCAGGCCCATGCGCAGGCGGATGCGGCGAGTCTGCCGGGCAAGCGGGTGAAGCCGATCAGGTTCTCCGGCATGAAGTGGTTGGTGGCCACGACCGGGGTCCCCTGGGCGCGGGCAGCGGAGATCACGGTGCGGCCCACGGACAAGTGCGACTGCGCATGGACTACGTCGGGCGCCAGCTCGTTCAGGAGCTCGGTGACCCGTGTGCGGATCTGCCAGCGCAGACAGACCCGGAAGACGGGATAGAACGGAGTGCGGTGCGAGACAAGCCGGTGCACGGTCACACCATCGGCCGTGACCTCCCGGGCACCGGCATGCGGCGCGGGGCAGATGACATGGACATCGTGGCCCCGGCCGGCAAGACCTGAAGTCAGGCGGTGGGCGAAGTTCGCGGCGCCGTTCACGTCCGGTGGGTAGGTATCCGCGGCGATGACGATGCGTCGTCGGGGAGGAAAGGACATGCGGGGCTCCTGAGCAGGAGGGTGGGCAACTGGCGCGGGAGGGGCGTGAGGGGGGACAGCGGCGTGCAGGTCACGGGAGAGGGCGATCACACCGGCCACCGCCAAGGCGGCGCAGGCCAGTGCCGACCCGGCTATCGACGCCGTCAGCGCGGGGGCCTCCCCCAGCAGTGCGACACCGATCACGACGGCGACCATCGGATCGGTGATGGTGACGCTCGCCGTGGTGGTTTCCGGCGGCCCGTCGGCATAGGCACGCTGCAGCAGCCCGAACCCGGTGAGGACCGCCGCAATGGCACCGGCGAGCGTGCCGAGCAGGCCGAAGGTCAGGCCCTTGTCGAAGTAGTGCTCGATCGCGGCCCGGCCCAGAACCGACGCGTAACCGTAGGTGGCGCCCGCGCCCACGCTCAGCACCAGACACCGGCCCCGCCCGCCGAGCACCCTCGCGGCCAGATGGCAGGTGAGCGCTACGGCACCGACCGCCACCCCAGCCTGGATCTGCGCGACGGTGGTGATCGGGGTGGGCACGGTGTGCGCGGCGGCGAGCACCGCGAAGGCACCGGCCCCGACAACGATCGCCACCAAGGCACCAGCGACGCGCGGGCCCGGCCACGTGCCCCGCATCCTGAGCCGCCAGGCAACGCTCCCCGCGATCCCCAGCACCCCGGCCGGCTGCACCACCGTCACTGGCGCCAGCTGCAGCGCGGCGACCTGGAGCCCTGCCCCCGTGGCGATCAGAGCGAGACCGGCGAGCCAGCGGGGTTCACGGCACGCGGAGGCCAGCGGCAGCGAACCTGCGCACGCGCTGTGCTGCAGCCGCGCCCCCTCGGCGAAGAGCCAGGAGTTCAGCACCGCCAGTGTGATCGCGAGCCAGGTCACGTGCGTGCCTGACCGACTCGTACCGTGCCGGCGAGTGTGCACAGCACGCCCAGCTCCAAGGCGAGGGGCACCCGCTCGGCAAGACCATGCCGGTTGCCGATCGAGCGGGCAGCTGGGATAGCCGGGGCCTGGGCGCACACATGCGTGCCCAGGAACACCGCACCGGCCGCGGTGCTTGCCCAGGACATCACCCGCAGCGCGCGGGCCGTTGACTTCAAGGCAGGCAGGCGACCTGTCCGCCGCGCGACGAGCAGCCCGGCAGACGGCAGCGCCGCTACCGCGACGGCACAGGCACAGCGGTGCACCACGCCGTCCACCGTGGGGGGACTGTCGATCGGGTCGGTCCTGAAGGCGGCACACAGCGCAAGTCCAGCGCACCACGTCCCCAGCAGCGCCGTCGGCGCAATCCCCACAGGGAACCGGGAACGCACCACCGAGGCGAGGAGCGACATCGATGCAACCGACAAGCACGCCACAGTGGCGGTAAAGACCTTGTTGGCATCCTCGTCGAGTGCGTAGTCGCTCACCGTTTGCCGGACAGCGTCGACTCTCTTGGCCCAACCCACATGCAAGGCAGCGGCGCCGACCAGAGAAGCGGCCACCTCCGCCTGGGTGGTGGCCGCGAGAGCGCGGGGCACGTGTCGTCCGTCGATGGGCACCACCACAGCCGCACCACCCCGTGGCGTGTGCGAGCCGATTCGTGCAGCCACGGCGTGCGAGCCGGGCACAACTGCATCGTGTCGCGCGGGGCCGCCACGGTCGCGGAACTGCTCGAGCGGCAGTGGGCGCAACAGCCAGGGGGCGATGACCTTGGCGATGGTGGTGATGTGTCGGCCTGTGATAGCCATACGCGACCGTCCTCCTGTGATGGGCGCCTGGTGCAGGGCACGCTCCGCGTGACACGTGATCGCATACGAGCGCGACGGCGGGGAGCTCGCCCGACGACGCTGCCGCTCTTACCCCGATGCCCGGGGGCGCCGGGAGCGGCGCCCGGTTTCAGCTGTGCACAATTGCGTCCACGCGCTGAGCTCGGGCGGGTGTCCAGCCGAGCCCAGCGCGTGGCCCTGGCGCCGCATGATCAGCGTGCAGCGGCGATCAGCGGAACCTCCCGATCAAGGAGCGGCGATCTCCTTGGCCGCTGGTGGGCTGTCGGCAGGGGCTTCGAGTGTCACCTTGGGCAGCCATCGGGCGAGAGGGGCGGGCAGCCACCAGGCCCACTTGCCCATCAGCTGCATGAGGGCCGGGACCATCAGGCAGCGGATGACCAGCGCGTCCATCAGGATCGCCACCGCGAGGCCCAGGCCGAACTGTTGGAGCATCCGGTCGGCGCTCAGCATGAAGGCACCGAACACCACGATCATGATGGCGCCTGCCGCCGTGATCACCTTGCCGGTGGAGGCCAGTCCTTCCCGTACCGCGAGGGAATGGTCCTTCGTGTGTTCCCACTCCTCGTGCATTCGCCCGACGAGGAACACCTCGTAGTCCATGGAGAGCCCGAACACGATCGCGAAGATCAGCACGGGGAGGAAGGCTTCGATCGGGCCCGGCTGCACCCCGAACAAACCGTGCTGGAACACCATGGTCATGGCGCCGAGCGCGGCGGCGATCGAGATCAGGTTCAGCAGCGCTGCCTTGAGGGGGATCAGGATCGACCGGAAGACCATCATCAGGAGCAGGGAGGACAGCCCGACCACGACGGCGATGAAGAGCGGCATCCGCTTGGAGACGGTCTCCGAGAAGTCCTGGGAGCCTGCGACGGCGCCGCCGACCAGGACATTGGCACCGGTGTCCTGCTCGAGTTTCGGGGCCACGTCCTCGCGCAGGTGGTGTACCAGGTCGGCAGTGCCCTTGGCCTGCGGTGCCGTCGTCGGGTACACGAACACAGTGGACAGGGCACCGTCCTTGGAGGGCACCGCGGGGCTGGCCGCGGCCACCCCCTCGGTCTTGGCCAGTGCGGACGACACGGTCTTGCCGGCTGCCGCGTCTCCTTGCGCGAGGACGATCAGCGGACCGTTGAAGCCCGGGCCGAAGCCCTCGGCGAGCAGGTCGTACGCCTGCCGGGACGTCGTGGCCTTCGGATCGTTGCCCGCGTCGGCGAAGCCGAGCCGCATACCCAGAGCCGGTGCGGACAGCGCCAGCAGGACGATGGTGGCGGCCACCAGAGCCGGCAACGGCCGACGCTGTACCGCCGAGGCCAGGGCCCTCCAACGGCGGCCTTCGGCCTTGCCCTTGGCCTCGCTCTTGGCCGCATGCTTGAGCACATGGCGCTGGATGCGCTTGCCGAAGATCGCAAGCAGTGCGGGCAGCAGGACCAGCGAGGCGGCCATGGTGGTCAGCACGGTCAGCGCCAGGGAAAGGGCCACCCCCTGCAGCGAGCCGAGGCCGAGCGCGACCAGCCCCAGCAGGGCGATGATCACGGTGCAGCCGGCGAAGAACACCGTACGGCCGGCGGCGTCCAGGGCCTTGCGGCCGGCCTCGGCCGGCTCGGCACCGTCGGTGAGTTCCTGCCGGTAGCGGTAGAAGATCAGCAAGGCATAGTCGATGCCGACGCCGAGCCCGACGAGCATCGTGATGGGCGGCGTGAAATCGGCAATGGTGAAGACATGCGAGGCAAGAACGATCAGACCGAGGGCCGAGCCGACCGCGAAGAGAGCGGTGATCAGCGGCACGGCGGCCGCGACCAGGGAGCCGAAGAGCAGCCCGAGGATGATCACAGCGGCCGCGATGCCGGCCAGTTCCGCGGTCGGGGCTTCCTTCTCCTGGGCGCCGCGCGCGGCCTCGCCACCGAGCTCGACCTGAAGACTGCCTGACTCGACGGCCTGGGCGGTTTCGATGATCTTGGCGACGTCCTCCTTCGGCACGGCCTCGGCCTTGCCGTCGAGCGTGACGGTGGCGTAGCCGATCGTGCCGTCCTTGGACACGGCAGCGGCGTCGACGTAGGGACTGCGTACCTCGGCGACGCCCGGCAGCTGCTCGACCGTGGCCAGCATCTTCTCCACGGCGGCCTTGGGCTGGTCGATGCCGCGGGTGTCCTTGAGGACGATCTCGACACTGTCCCCGGCCTGGCTCGAACCGTGCTTCGTGAACAGGTCGGTGGCCCTCTGCGAGTCGGTGCCCGGCAGCGCGAAGTTGTTCTTGTACGCGGCGCCGGCGGCCGTCGAGCCCAACGTGACGGCGGCCAGGACGGCCACCCAGAGCAGCAGGGCGGCCCAGCGGTGACGCTGTGCCCAGCCGGCCAGGGCGCCGAACCGGCCGACGCGCGCTTTAGCTCGCCGGCCGGGTGGTGCAGGCGGGGCAACGGGCGCGGGTGCGCCGCGGTTGGGAGACATGGTGACTACCTCGGATTCGAGCGTGAGTTGCCGGGCATGAGGAACGCGCCCACCACGGCGCCGCACAGGGCAGGTACGCCGATCGCCAGGCCTGCGAACAGGCCGTCGATCTCCAAGGCCAGGGCCCCGGCGGCCGAGACCAGCAGAATGCCGGCGGCAGCTCCGACGAGAGCGCCGACGAGCGCAGTCGTGACCCGTCCGGAAGAGTGGGGTGCGTTCATGCCTTTGATCGTGCACGCGCGACCAGGCCGAAATCGTCAGTCCCGGGACGACACCAGGCGTACCCCAGCGGATGTAAGCGACGCGGTACCCCAGAGGTAGGACGGTGCCCACGGGCGGACGGTCAATCGGGTCAGGCCAGGCTCACCAGCCCGGATTGGCGGGGGAAGATCACTGGCTGGTCCGGTGTCGTCTCGGCTGCTGACCTGGGCGGGGCGGGCCCGGATGGTCGAGGCGTCCGGGAACTTCGGCTGAAGCATGCTCGGCAGCCGGCTCGCCGGCAGTGAGCTCCCCACGGCCATGTGGGGGCAGTCCGCAGGTGGCGCGGGCTGGATTCGCTGGACGCCTGCTGTCTGCAGCGCGCGGTCAGCGCGTCATCGCAGGGCGTCCGCCGGAAGAGCGCCGTCAGACTGCAGCTCCGGTGACTGATGCGGGGAGCGGCGTACGGCAAGGACCGCGACCCGGGCGGAAGAAACGCCTGACCACGCTGCAGCGGCGACCCCGGTCACGCCGACACTCCGGGGCCGCCGGCATGCAGCCGGCCTCCGTGGCCTGTCCGAGGAGGGGGTGCGTTCATGCCCTTGGTGGTGCACGCGCGACGCGGTTGAATCGTCAGTCTCGGGATGACACAGGGCATACCCCAGTGGGTATACGTAAGCGGTACCCCGGGGGCAGTACGACGCCTGCGGGCCCGCGGCCAGCCAGGTGAGGACCCGGCCTGCCTAGTCCTCCAGCCAGCCGGGGCTGACCATTCCCGACTCGTACGCCAGCACCACGACCTGTGACCTGTCCCGTGCCCCCAGCTTCGTCAGGATGCGGCTGACGTGCGTCTTCGCCGTCGACATTTGCAGCACCAGCCGCTCGGCGATCTCGTCGTTCGTCAGCCCCGCGGCCACCAGCCCCATGACCTCGCGCTCCCGGTCGGTGAGCACATCGAGCCGGGGATCCGGCCGTGGGCGTTTCACCCGGGTCGCGAACTCGGCGATGAGCCGCCGGGTGACCGAGGGACTGATCAAGGCATCGCCCCGGTCGGCGACCCGCACCGCGTGCAGCAGTTCCTCCGGCTCGGTGTCCTTCACCAGAAATCCGGTCGCCCCGGCGCGCAGCGCCCCGTACACGTAGTCGTCCAGATCGAAGGTCGTCAGGATGACCACCTTCACTGCCGCCAGCTGCGCATCCCCCGTGATCACCTGCGTGGCTTCCAGACCGTCCATCCCCGGCATCCGGATGTCCATCAGGACTACGTCCGGCTTCAGCTCGCGACAGGCTGAGACCGCGGCTTGCCCGTCCGCGGCCTCCCCCACCACCTCGATGTCGTCCTCGTCGTCCAGGACCGACCGGAACCCGGCCCTCACCAGCCAGTGGTCATCCGCCAGCAGGACCCTGATCATCGGCTGCTCCGCTCCATCGCTCTCCTGTGATCCCGTACGGTAGCCGGGCCCGCACCGCGAACCCGCTTTCCGGCCGGGGGCCCGCGGCCAGCTCGCCCCCCAGTGCCCGCGCCCGCTCCTTCATCCCGGCAATGCCACTGCCGCCGCCCGGCCTGGCCGGGCGGGCTGCCGGACCCCGGCCGTCGTCCTCGACGGCCACAGTCAGCTCCCGATCCCCGTAGGCGAGCCGGATCATGACATGTCCGGCGCCGCTGTGCCGGACCGCATTGGTCAACGACTCCTGCACGATCCGGTACGCGGCCAGGTCGACTTGGGCAGGCAACGCGCGCTCAGCCCCAGTCCGCTCGATCCGCACCGTGAGCCCCGCGAGCTTCGCCGAGGCCACCAGCGCGTCCGCCCGGGCCAGACCCGGCGCGGGTGCCCTGGGCGCATCCTCGTCAACCCGGCGGAGCACCTCGAGGGTGGCCCGCAGTTCCTGCAAGGTCTCCCGACTGCCCGCCTTGATGGCGCTCAGCGCCGCCTCGGCCTGCGCAGGGTCCTTCTTCAGCCGGTGCAGGGCCGCACCCGACTGCACGTTGATCATCGAAATGTTGTGCCCGATCACATCGTGCAACTCGCGGGCGATGCGCAGCCGCTCCTCGGTGGCCCGCAGCCGCGCCTCCTCCTCTGCGTACGCCACGCGACCGTGCCGCACGCTGCCGAGGGCCACGACGGCAACCAGCCAGCCGCTGAGCATGAACACCGCCGTACCGGTGACATCGCTGTTGGGCATGAGGGCGCCCACGCCGACGCCGATCACCATCGCCGACGCAATGGCGACGGCCAACTGCATCCGGCCCTGGGCCGCGATGGCGTACAGCGCCACGATCGGGACCAGGACCAACGGCCCGTCGACGGTACTGAGCACGTAGTAGCACCCGGTGGCCAGCGCCGTGAACCAGCCCACCGTCGCCGGGCACCGGCGCCGGAACAACAGCGCGCCGCACACCGCGAAGATCAGCAGCCAGGACACGATCAGCGAGGGCATCGAGCCCTCGCCGCTGTGCAGCCGCTGCCCCTCGGCGATCGCCACCAACGCGAACGTCCCCATAGCCAGTGCGGCGTCGGCTCGGGCGCCACGAGGTAGCCGGAAACGGGTCTGGGTGAGAGGCGGCACGAGTCCATTCTGCCCGTGATGCTGATCAAAGGGGGACACCCGGGTGGGCAGGCAAAGGGCGCTGAACACGATCTGAGCGGCGACCCGCAGGCAGCCGTCCGCACCAACGGATCTGAGGCTGCGCGGTCCTTGCGGCTCGCATCCTGCACCTTGATGCCGGAATGCCAACCTCGGTGCAGGTGGACAACGCGTGGAGCGCCACGTCGGTCTCCGACGAGCCACGCGAAGTCGGGCGGTTCACCCTGAAGTTCAAACGCCCTCACGGCGTCCGCGCTGCCGCCGGAGGGCACGCCCGCGTTCCTGCAACAACTCATGCGAGAGATCGCCAAATGACCCACGCCCGTACCCCCATGGCCCCCGAGTTCACCGGCGCCGGAGCGCGCTGGTTCAAGTCGTTGTACTCGGACGGCGCCTCCCTCAACTGCGTTGAGGGAGGCGGGATTTGCAAGGGTTTCGGCACCGACCTGTGGCCTGGATGTAGCTTCGCCGGCCTGCGCCGCCGCCGCGTTACGTGACGACGGGGAGCAGTACGCCAGGAGCGCAGACGTACGAGGTCTTCGGCGGGGGCACGGGCCGCCCTGCAGTACGCCTGTCACTCCTCGCCGACATGGGAGATGCGGTCGCCGCCGAGCCGACGCTGAACATCCTGGAGCAGCACCTGGAGCAGCTCGGTGAGCTGGCTCTGCTGCTCGCCCGTCAGGCCGTCGATCAGCTCGGCCTCCCGGCCCAGAACGTGGTCGACGGTGGTCTCGACCAGGTCGTGTCCGGCCTGGGTCAGGCAGACCAGGACCGTGCGCGGCCGCCCTTGTCCGGGCCGGCGGGTGACGAGCCCGTCGCTTTCGGCGCGGGCGACGCGCTGCGAGATGGCGCCCGCGGTGACCAGTGACCGCCGGCCGAGTTCGCGTGTGCTCAGCGTGTACGGCTTGCCGCTCCGCCGCAGAACACTCAGCAGGTCGAGGGTCGCGGCATCGACCCCGGCCCGCGCGAGGACCCGCCGCCGGTCGTCGCCGAGCAGCTTCGCCAGCCGCCAGATGGGCGTGACGATCCCGATCGAGGCGACGGGCGTGCCGGGCCGCTCGCGCTCCCAGGAGGCCGCGATGTCCTGCACGGGGTACGTGGACGCGCCGTCCGTCGGGTAGCTCATGCTCTTCGGCGTGAGGGGTTCACTTGCCATGCCGGCCCTCTCCAATGTTACGTTTAGCTCTAAATTTAGACCTGAATTTAGGGGCTCATCGTATGTCACGCACGATCCTGGTCACCGGCGGCGGCACGGGCATCGGCCGCGCCATCGCCCGTCACTTCGCCGACCAGAACGAGACCGTCATCGTCACCGGCCGTCGCCCCGGCCCCCTTGACGACCTCGCGGCAGAAACCGGCGTTCGCCCCCTGGTCTGCGACCACACCGACCCCCAGGCCCTCCTCCGGCTCGTGGCCGAACTCCCCGAGCGCGTCGACGTACTGGTCAACAACGCGGGCGGCAACATCGTCTTCGACGCCGACGGCAAGACCGACCTCGCCTCCTACGCCCGCGACTTCCGAGCCAACCTCGACGCGAACCTCGTCAGCGCAGCCCTCACCACCAAGGCCCTCGACGACCGCCTCGCCCCGGGCGGCGCGGTGGTACACCTCGGCTCCATCGCGGCCGACCAGGGAGCCGACTCGTACGGCGCATCCAAGGCGGGCCTCGCCACCTGGAACCTGAGCCTTGCCGACGCCCTCGGACCCCGCGACATCACCGCCAACGTGGTCTCGCCCGGCTACATCACCGACACCGAGTTCTTCCGCGACCAGCTCTCCGACGAACGCCGCGCCACCCTCATCGCCGCCACCGCCACCCGCCGTCCCGGCACCCCGGCCGACATCGCCGGCGCCGTCTCCTTCCTCGCCTCTCCGGCCGCCCGCCACATCACGGGCCAAGTCCTCAACATCAACGGCGGCGCCAGCAAGACCCGATAGCCCTGCTGCTGTGAAGGATGCGGGTTCGACCGCTCCAAGACGTCGGCACCGCTGAGAGCGCCGACCGAGCGCTACAGGCAACCCGCGCGTATTTCGCCCGCCCGGCCAGCCGGACGGCGGCCGGGTGCAGCGGTTGCTTGGCGTGAGGTTGCTCTACGCCCAGCGCACCCCGAGCGCGGACAGCTGCTCCATCCGCTCCGGTGAGAGCGTCGCGGCTCGGCTGCGTTGGTTGCCGATCCAGGCGCCGAGCTTGATCGGCCGCTCTTCTTGGTCCTCGCCGTCGCTGCCGGACGCGATCGACTCGACGTGCTTGCGCGGCACCCGGAGGTGGCCCTCGCGTTCGTAGAGCTGGGTGGCCGCCGCCAGGTTCATCACCCACTTGTCGGCCTGTGTGCGGCGTGGCTTCGGTTTCTCGTCTTCGGCCGCGGGCTCGATGCCGAGGATGTGCTCGCACATCCACTGCTGTACGCCGGTGAGTTCGTCCCACCCGAAGCGCTGGGCACGCACCCAGCGTCCGAGGTCCTCGCCCTGGTGCACGACCACCCCGGCTCGGTGGGCAGTTCGCCGCCCTGCTCAAGGTGTCGCCGGGTGAGGTGGAAGGCGCGCTGCCACTCCACGGGCCAGGTGTGGTCGTGCACCGGGACGGGGCGATCTCCTCCAACTGCTCACGCCGGTCCTCCGACAGGGCGCCGGCCGACGACTGAACCGACAGCCCTTGGGCACGCCGCTGCTCGATCTCGGCGGCCTTCCGGGCGGCAGCCCAGGCGTTCTTCGATCACGTGATGCCGTGGTGGATCTCGTACTCGATCCTCCCTGCCCGGTGGCACGGCTTGTACCGGAGGGAACCGCGGCCCTGGGCGGGCTCGTGTCCTGGTACGCGTGGCAGGGGATACCGGGCGAGGCTCGCGGGGGAATCATGCAAATCATCGAGGTGACCGGGTATGCCGTCCGGTCTGCTGTGCTCACCATGAGGCGGGCAGGGACACCACTCGAATTCGTGATCTTCCCGATGCTGCATGTGGCTTCGCCGACGTTCTACTCCCAGGTCCGCATCAGGCTCAGGGAATGCGACCTCATAGTCATGGAGGGAGTCCGAGGGAATTCGGTCGGAGTGAGTGCCCTCACGCTTGCGTACAGGTTCGCCCCCCGGCGTCGGCGCAACGGCCTGCAGGAGCAGCGCGAGGAGCTGCTGCTTCCGGAGGATGTGCCGGTTATCAACCCGGATGTGACCGCGGCAGAGGTGATCGCGGACCTGAAGGCACTGCCGCGGTGGATGTACTTGCTGCTCATGGTCGCGGCTCCCGTGATGGGTCTGGTGTTCGCGCTGCGCGGTCCGCGCGCCTTCCTCGATGAGGACCTGGTAGTCGAGGATCTGCCGTCGACGCTGCGGGCGGAGATGATGGCCGACGATCCTGTGGAGCATGCGTTGACCGGTCGGCGCGACCAGCTGCTGCTCGCCGCGCTCGGCGAGATCCACGCTGAGCGCGGCGACGAGCCGCTCCGGGTGGCCATCGTCTACGGAGCCGGCCACGTCCCGGCGATCGTGTCGGGTCTGATGAATCGTTACGGGTACCGGGCACGTGAGGCGGAATGGCTTACCGTCCTCGTCCCGGCGTAGATCGCCGGGCGAGACCGGTTCTGCGCGGCCCGGCAGACGACGGCGTTCCTTTCTGCTGTTCGGGGCGGTCGGGTGTCGTAGAGGGGATGTCAGCCCAAACGGAAGCCACCGACCATGGAGCCTGACCTGCGGCAACGGGAGACCCGCGGAATCGGCTCACCCAAGCGTTGGCGCAAGGGATGCCGCAGGAGTTGACGCTCCCACCCCCGCTCCGGTCGGCATCCCCAGCGCGGACCCGTATCGCCGTGGCCCGGCCCGGCACGCGCCGGGGGGACGCCGCCCCCGCCTCGCCCCCGAGCTGCCGCGTCCTGCCGTTTCAGAGGTGGTGCGGTTCCGGGATGGTGGTCGTGTCGCAACAGGGGCAACCGGGCGGACCGGAAATGTGCGGCTTCAGTCGCGATGAGAGGGGCCGGAGCCACTGGCATTGGCTCCGGCCCCCTTCACGCGTGCCGGTCCGTCAGGAGGCGTGCTCGCCGGGCACGACGGGAACTTGGCGCCATCACCGATCCGCCATGAAGCAGCAACAGTCCGACGTTCATACGGCGTCCGCGCCGGCGGGTTCCCAGAGCTGGATCGGGGTGCCCTCCGGGTCGCTGAGCTCGGCGAACCGGCCATTGGGGTAGTCCTGCTCATGGACATCGGCCTGGATGCCCGCGCCCCGCAGCTGAGCCACCATGGCATCGAGATCGCGAACCCGGAAGTTGATCGCCCACTGCTGTCCGGGCGTGCGGAAATGCTCCGATTCGCTCGGGAGCGGCGCGAACACAGTTGGCCCAGTCTCGGTCTCCCAGGACCGCTCATCGTAGGTATCCGGTGGGCGTCCTACACCGAGGTGAGTCTCATACCAACTGGCCAGTGCCTCGGGGTCACTAGCACGGAAGAAGATGCCACCGATGCCCGTCACGCGTTCCATGCCGCCATCCTGTCCTGTCGGACCGCTCGGAGCCCATGGCTTGAGTCTTGACGTTCGGAGTGCGGCGGAGCTACCGAGCCACAGGCTCGACCCACCAGGGCAACTCACGACAGCTGGTCGCCACAGACACACTCAGTCTTCCCCTTTGGGCAAGGTCAAGAGTTGTAGGAGGTGAGTGCGGCGACCACCCGGTTGATCATGTCCTCGTCCGTGGTCAACGGGGTCGGGGTGTAAGAAAGGACGAAGCGGAGCCGGAGGTCGAAGGTGGAGAACACGCGGGTGCGGTAGCCGTACGTCTCGCCGGTCTTTCCCCAGAACGTCACGCCGTTCACCGTGGCCGTCTGCAGGCCCATGCTGTAGCGGGCAGGGCTGCCGTCCTTCAGCATGCGGACCTCGGCCGGGGGCAGTGCGCAAAGCTTCTCCATCGCCCGGGGCGGCAGCAAGTCGCCGGAGAACAAGGCCTGTTGGAAACTGAAGAGATCGTCGACGGTGGAGACCAGTTCGCCCTCGCCCCATGTGCTGGACGGGTTGTAGACGGTGGCGTCGCGCAGGGAGCCGTCGGTCATCCGCAGATAGCCGTGCACATGCGGACCGTGCAGGCGGGGGTCGTCGCCCGGTGTCAGCGTGCGCGCGAGGCCGAGCGGTCGCAGGACGCGGGAGCAGATCGCCTCGCCGTAGCGCAGTCCGGTCAGCTTCTCGATGAGGAGGGCGAGGAGTACGTAGTTGATGCCCCGGTACTCCTGCTTGGTGCCCGGGCGGAACTTCAGCGGGCCGTGCGTCACTGTCCGAACCCACTCGTGCGGCGTCCAGCGGTCGAACCGGTGCCTCAGGGCGGCCTCCGGCGTGCTCGTGTCAGGGATGCCCTGGTGGTCGGGGATTCCGCTGGTGTGGTTGAGGAGTTGGGCGACGGTGATGCGAGCGAAGTCGGACGGGAGCAGCCCCGGAAGGTAGCGCCCGATCGGTGCGTTCAGCTCCACGCGGCGCTCTGCCCACAGCTGGAGCACGACCGCGGCCACGAAGGCCTTGGTGACGCTGCCCGCGCGGAACTTGTCGTCGGGACGTGCGGCACGCCCGGTGGTGAGGTCGGCCTGGCCCGTGGTGCCGTACCAGTGGTCCGTGCCGTGGGCGGCACGTAGTTGGGCGGAGATGGCCGGCGGATGTGAGAGGTCGGAGATCGCCGCCTGTAAGGCGCCGGTGTCCAAGCCGGGGTCATCCTGGGGCCTGGCGGAGCCCGCTGCCGCCCGGGAAGCCGCACTTCCTGCCGCGACCAGCACGGCACCGGCCACAGAACCACGGGCCACAGAACGTCGGGAAATCGACTGAGAGTTCATGAAGCTCATGCTGCCGACGGCCACACACCCCGGGCATCCGGGATGTCCCCCAGGCATCCCTGAACCAACCCGTACCTGCCAGTAGTTCAAGCTAAGCCAAGAACGTCACAGTGAGTCGACATCTTTTCGGTGTATGCCGCTGCCCCGCAAGCGTCGGACCCAGTTGCGGAGTCTCGACGTCCACGAGACGCCGTAGATCACCGACATCAGGCAGGCCAGGGGCAACGCGTACCGGCTGGGCATCACTCCCAGGGCGTGGTTCTGCCACGCCAGAAACAGCACCCCGACCTCTGCCAACAGCCACCACCTCCTCGGTACGTCGTCCTCTGCCGTCCACCCCAGCTTCCGCAGCATCACTCGGCCCGCGCTCTTTGCCTTCCCCATGATCCCCCCGGCGGATGGCATACCAGCCCCGTCATCCAAGGTGACTCGCCAAACGGCACAGAGGTTGCCCACACATCGCCTGGGCGGTGCGCGGGGCGCGTCCGGGCCAATGCCACCGTGGAGAACCGGGCTTCTGTCCCAAATGCACCAGGCGCTCCGGCGTGTTCCGTTCACTCCCGTCACGGTGACCGTTCGGCGAACGGGCCCCTTCTCCGCCTCTTCCGCTTCCTGTGGCTGACCTGCCGTTTCGGGATCGGAAACAGGCTTTGACCTCGACATTTGACCGACAGTCAGGGCGTCAGTCCCTTTCCTCCGGCGGTTGCAGGTGTCAGCTTTGGAAGAGGTCGATGCGGTTGCCGCTGGGGTCGGCCACGCAGGAAGAGCGTGGCTTCCAGGGCCTGTCGGCAGGGGGCTCGACTTCGGACGCGCCTGCGTCAAGCGCCCGCTTGTGGACCGTGTCGAGGTCGGCGACCAGGAGGCCGAACCGTGAAGGACCCGCGGGGCCGGGGTGGTTGGGCTCGTGCGCGACGGTCAGCAGGAAGAACTCCTCACCGGGCCAGGTCCCGAACTGGAAGGAGGAGATCTCCTCGTTGAACTCCGCTGCAAACGCTTGCTCGTAGAAGGCTCTCGCCTCGTCAAGATCGCGGACGTTGATGGTCACCTGGACGATACGCGGGCTGGTCACCTGTGGCATAGCGACTCCGTGTTCGATGAAGTTGTCCACGGTGTGGACCATGCGGGCCAGGATGCGAGCACGTTCGGACAACTCCTGCTGGTGCCGGGTCAGGACGGCCTGGCGGATGACGGGGTCCGGCTCGTCAAGGACCTGGCGAACTTCGTCGAGCGGCAGGTCGACATTGCGCAGGGCGCCGATCAGCCGGGCGCGCTGGACCTGGTCCGGTCGGTAGCGGCGGTAGCCCGTGTCCGGGTCGACCATGGCTGGAGGCAGGAGGCCGACCTCGTCGTAGTGCCGCAAGGCGTGGACGGACAGGCCACTCAGGAGTGCGAAGCCGCCTATGCCCAGGAGGTTGTCGTTGCTCACTGGGACAGCATCGGGTTTCGGGTAGCCCGAGAGTCAACCGCCGCCGGCTGTCTGCCCGCGCTCTTGGTTGTAGGAGTGCGCGCGGCGTGGCTGGTGCCTTTCTTGTGGTGGCTGGGGCGAGTGTATGCCTATCCGGTTGCGAGGACCCGGCCCACGTCGTGGCGGGTGGCGGGCGCCGTTCTTGGAAGCCGGTGGCCGGCCGGGGCCGGGTCGGGTGGGTGTCCGTGCACCGGCCGGGGAGCCGGTCTTCGTGCGTAGGTTTCTGAATCCTCTCCGGACTCGGGCGGGGGTGAGCTTGTTCGGCTCGGCCGGCTTCTCCCAGGGCTGCCGCAGGTCGGTGGCCAGCGGGCGGGCGAGCCGGAGCTGGGCATAGGCGGCGATCACCAGCCATGTCCACCGGTCGGCTGCTTCCGAGCTGCGAAGCGGGGCTTGGTCCAGCTGAGCGTCTGCTTGAACAGGTGAAACGTATGCTCGATTTTGAGGCGGCGGAGGAAGGACTGCCAGCAGCGGTCGACGTCCGCAGGGGCGGCGCTGGCGGCCCGCGTGGCTCGTGAGCAGGCTGTGGGCGGCGACCGATCCCGCGGCGGAGTCTTCCGCGCTGAAGCGCTGAATGAGGAGTTCGACGCTGCGCTGGTCGCGGTGGCGCCTCTGTGCACGCTCTGGATGCCCTCTATGGCTCGGTGGTACCGGAGAGGTGAGGATGCGTCAGTTGTCAGGCGGGCGGGCCTTGTAGGCGATGGTGATCACGGGATGGTCGGGTCGCCGATGGGGTCGAGGCCAGCCACGCGCAGCTTCTCGGTGGTCTCATTGTGCCGGGCGGTAGTGACCTCCGAGGAGCGGGCCGAGCCGACCGGAACCCGCCCGTCGCGTTGTACGATTGACACGTCGGCCTCATGGACGTCCCGTGGCGAACTCGCGGGCCCGTTGTCGGCAGCTACGCAAGGACTATTCATGAGGCTGCCCGCATTCCGTGCTCCTGTCGTGCTCGCATTGGTTTCCGCGCTGACACTGACCGCCTGCAGTAACAGCAGCGGCACTCCTGAAGCCGCCCGCTCGGCGGGCCCTGGTTTTCCTTCGCCAACGCCTGATCTCACGGATGATTCGATCCAGGCGGTCCTCAACAAGGCCCTGCCCCGCGGCGGGAGCGGCACGATGATCGCCGCCCGCGGCGGAAAGGTCACACACTGCGCCGGTTACGGGATGGCCGATCGGGCCCACCGCATCTCCGCGAGCTGCGACACGGTGTACGACATCATGTCGATGACCAAGTCGTTCACGGCCGTGGCGATCATGAAGCTGCAGATGGCGGGCAAGCTGCGGGTCAGCGACACGATCAGCAAGTTCGTCGGGCCAGTAACCGCGGACAAGCGCAACATCACGATTCACCAGTTACTCACCCACACCTCCGGGCTGCCGGAGGCGCTGGGAGACGACTACGATCCGATCTCCCGCCAGGAGATGATCGACGGAGCCGCCAAGTCCAAGCTGATCGCCCCACCCGGCACGAAATTCGCCTACTCCAACTTGGGCTACAGCTTGCTGGCCGCCGTCATCGAGAACGCCTCCGGCACGGACTACGAGCACTTCCTGGCGAAGCAGATCTTTGCTCCCGCCGGCATGAAGCACACCGGCTACGTCCTGCCGCGCTGGGACACAGAGCGGATCGCGGTGGAGTACGACGAACAGGGCGTCTCCCAAGGGCGGCCGCTGGACCACCGATGGGCCACCGACGGGCCGTACTGGAACCTGCGTGGCAACGGCGGCTTGCTCTCTACTGCCCGCGATATGTACCGCTTCCACCGCGCTTTGACCGGCGACACCCTCCTGGACCGCGACGCGCAGGCCATGATGTTCAAAGCCCACGCCCCCACCGGCCTGCCGGGCTACGACGGCTACGCCACCGGCTACGGGTGGGGCATCATGCCCGATGGGAGCCTCGCGACCCACTCCGGCGGCAACGGCTGGTCCTACGGCGTGAACGTGCACGCCGTGCGCGGTGACCTGATGGTGTTCTGGATAAGTAACCAGGCTGTCCAGGACGGGAAATGGGATCTCCAAGAGGTTGCCCGACCCCTCGTACTGAAGCTGATCAAGCAGCTTCAAGCCGGCTCAGCCGGTCAGTGAGCGAATGCCGTCGTGATTGCGCAGTCACGGGGCTGGTGTGGGTCGGAAGTGGGGTACAACCTCGGCCGGGAGCATGATCGGCTGTCGGAGATCGTCTGTCACCTCTGGACCTCTGTACCGGCCAGACGAGCAAAGCCCTCAGGAGTGTGGTCGCGTGACGGGTGTTCACCTGATTCCTCCGTGGATACCCCCGCTTTCAGGTGGGGGAGGAAACGGGACTCCTGCGGAGCAGGGCAAGGGGCCGCGAGTTGCCAGCTGTGCCCGCTCGACGGGCGTCAAGACGGTGCCCGTCTGCTTCCCCGGCAGCATCGAAGAGCAACTCCATGGCGGCATTGGTCGCGTAGAAGGCAGCTTCCACCCGCGCCTCGCCCGGAGCAGCTGGGCGCATGGCGGATCATGGCCTGGATGATGCGAGTACGATCCGCCATCAGCACCACACGATGCACGAGGAAAGGTAACTGCCATGTCCGAAGTCGAATCAGCGACCACGGAACTCAAAACGCAGTACGCCGCTCAGGTGGCTGCGGACCTTGAGCGCAACGCCAAGGATCAGGAAAGTATCGGCGCCGAAGTATCCGTACTCCAGGAGCAGTTGCTCGCCCTGCAGCGTGACCGTGCCCTGTTGGTGAACCTGCAGGAGGCGCTGAGCGGCGAGAGCCCCGCGGACGCCAGTCCTGGTTCAGACGAGACTGTCACGCCTGTGCCTTCGGTACCGCGGCAGGCTTCGGCGGAGCCCACACCGGCCAGGAAGAAGAAAGCCGCTGCGCCGAAGCCGAAGAAAACACCGGCCAAGAGCCCCGATACGAAGACGCCCACAACTGGGGCGAAGCAGCCCACTCTCGTCGAGCTCATCCGCAACCATCTCGGCCAGCAGTCCGAGCCACGCTCTTCCGCGGAAATCAGCACCGCGCTGGCCCAGGCACATCCCGACCGTGACATCAAGCCCAAGGTCGTACGCACCACGGTCGAAGGACTCGTCGCCAAGGGCCATGTCCGCCGCACCAAGCAGGGCTCGTCCGTCTACTACACGGCATCCGAGACTGCCCCGGCCGATACCTCGCCGGAGCAGAAGGACCTGGTCACAGCCTGACGGAGAAGGCGCCCGTCGCGCACGACCGTCGCCACCGCCACCGCCACCGCAGAGCGGGAATCGCCGGAACGTTGTCGCTTGTGCCCGCCCGACAGACTCACCCGGCGGGCACCGTCAGCACAACGGCAAGGGCGGCGCCGATCCCTGCGGCCAGACGTAACTGCAGCTCGGGCTGGACGGCTGGTCGGCGCGTGATGGTGCCTCTCGATGAGGTCTGCGCGCTCACCCAAGCAGCAGGAATACAACCTCACCGCTTGATCAGGAGCTTCCCTACAGACGAGCTGCCTCATCCTGTTTGGTCGGCCCTCGCTCAATCAGCAGACACGACACTGCACCGCTGCCGGGGATACCTGGCACCTGGTGTGCCCGGCACGTGTTCAACGGGACTTGCTCGACTGAGGCCCGCTGCTGACACCGGCGCGGCGGTGCGCTCGGAAGAGACGGACGGAGACATGGTTGCCGTCATCGGGCGCGTCGAGGATGTCGACTCGGTCAACGAGGAGGCCGTTGTCGACGAGGAGGTCTTCCCACAACGTCGGTGAGAGCACCCACATCTGCACGGTCAGCGGCTTCCCGCCGGCGAGCGGCAGGATCTCCGGGCGGGCGGTGACGCTCTGGGAGGGGCCGCGGCCGACTGCGTTGGTGTGCAGGACGGAGAAGAACAGGCGGCCGTCCGGCTTCAGTGCGGAGGCGACGGCCGGGAGGAGCCGGTGCGGGTCGATGTAGCCGAAGCCGTGGATGGAGTAGATGACGTCGTACGGCTCTGTGGCCTGCATCAGGTACTCGACGGCGTCGGCGTGGATGAGGCGCAGGCCCGGCAGGTTTCCGTATCGGGTGGTGGCGCGCTCGTGCTGGGTGGCTGAGGCTTCGACGGCGTCGACCGTGGTGCCGTGCTCGCGCACCAGGTGTGCGGCGTGCTTGCCCAGGCCGGAGGCCAGGTCCAGGACCCGCAGGCCTGAGAGGACGCCGAGGACTTCGGTGCCGGGCCCGGCGGGCCAGAACCCCCAGGAGATGCGGTCCACCTCCGGGACCGTGGTGGGCCGGTAGAGGTGGTGTGCCCCGTAGTGCGTCCACGCTTGGGAGTTGACGGCTTCGGGCTCCGTGCTGTGCATGGTGCTCCTCGCTGGTTGGGGGAGAGGCGGGGCCGCGCCGACACGCGGCCCCGCGATGACGCCCGCTACAGGTGGTGGTCGGTCAGCGGTCCTGGGCGAGGGCGTACAACTCGCCCAGGAGGCTTCTCTCGGTGGCGATGAGTTCGTCGAAGGAGCCCTGCTCCCGGACAGTGCCCTGGTCAAGGACGATGACCCGGTCGGCCATCCTGACGTTGTCCAGCCGGTGTGTGACCACTACGGTGATTCGGTCGGGGGCCATGGACCGCAGTTCGCGGAAGATCTGGTGTTCGCCGCGGGCGTCCATCTCGCTGGTGGGCTCGTCCAGGACGAGTACGGCTGGCTCGCGGTACATCGCGCGGGCGCACGCCAGGCGCTGCCACTGGCCGCCGGACAGCTCGTGGCCGCCCCAGACCGAGCGGGCGAGCAGCGTGTCGAGCTGGTCGGGGAGCTCGCGCAGAGCAGTGGTCATGCCCACGCGGTCCGCCGCGTCCCAGATCCGTTCGTCGCCGTGCTCGCGGGGCTGACCCAGGGTGATGTTCTCCCTGGCAGCCAGCGGCCAATGGCCATTTTTCTGCGGGACGAGTCCGACGTGCCGCCAGACCGACTCCGCATCGGCGGTGGCCAAGTCGGTGTCGTCCCACACGACTTTGCCCTCGGTGGGCACGGTCAAGCCGGTGAGCATGCGGATCAGGGTCGACTTGCCGGCGCCGTTCTCCCCGACGAACGCGACGACCTCGCCGCGGTTGAGGGTGAGTGTGATCGGCTGCACGGCCGCGGTGTCCTTGTTCGGGTACGTGTAGGAGGCGCCCTCCAGGCGGATCTGCTGCGGGGGCTTGGCCTGCCTGGTGCCGCGGGCCGTGGTCATGGACTGGACCTCGTCGATGAACTCGTAGTAGTCGGAGAGGTAGAGGCCGTGGTGGAACATCACCGTGCCGTACCGGATGATCGAGTTGAGTGCGCGTCCAGCGGTCTGGGAAGCGACGACGGCCGTGCCCGCGATCGCCGTCGACATGGCGCCGGCGAGGACGAGCCCGGCCAGCGACGCCCACATGCCGAGTGTGAACAGCCCGCCCAGGGACGCGGCGAGCAGAGTGATCAGCAGGTAGGGGCGGGCTCCCTCGAGCTCGCGGCCCTCGACCCGGTCGCACATCGTCCGGTACCAGAAGTGCAGGTAGCCGCGCATGGTGTTGGCCCGCAGCTCGTCGGCGAGGTCCGCCGTGGTCAGCCACCAGCGCATCATGCCGCGGACATTGCGGGCGGAGATCGTCCGGTCGTGGACGCGGTAGTCGATCCGCGCGGCGATCACTCCGCCCAGACCGCGGGGAACGACAGACAGCAGCAGCACGCCGAGCAGCACGGGGTGGAGTGAAGTGAGCACGGTCGCCGCCGACGCGAGCTGGATCAACCCGTTGGTGAGGGTCTTGGCGTCATCCGCGAGGTCGACGGCGCGCAGCGCGCCGATCTCTGCCGCCTGGCTCCGGTCGCTGAAGCCCTCCGCGTCGTAGGCCGCGAGTTCGGCCCGCATGTGCAGGTCGACCAGGGTGAGGTCGGCGGCCGAGGCGATCTTCGGGTTCAGGCGCCGGGTCGCCCAGTCCGCGAGGATCCACATCGCCGCCCCCGTTGCCATGGCCAGGACCGCGACGGCCAGCGCCGGCCATGCCTGCGCCAGCCCCTCGCGCGGGTCCGAGACCATCAGCTGCGGCAGGGCTCTGGCGACGGCGCTGAGCATCACGGCCGTGCCGATACCGGACAGCAGCTGGCAGACGACGATGGTGATGGCCATGCGCCGGTCGACGGACCAGGCCAGCCGGGCCGTCTGTACGAGGGCCATGGGAATCCGGCGGGCCATGTCCCACAGCGTCGCGTCGTCCATGGCGCGCCGGTGCTTGCGGCCGTTGTAGTCGAGCTCGGGAGGCGCGGCCGGCAGCGGAGCCGCAGCCCGCGCCGCGGGGACGGACGGCGTCTCGGCCGCGCCGTCCGCCGCCGTCCCGGTCGCTGCCTTCTTCCCGGGGTTGAGGTGGCGTGTCATGCGAACACCCCTGCCATGAGCCGGTCCAGGGTTCGCCGTCCGCGCGCTGTGACCTCGGGATCGTTGTGCGCCGGGCCCCAGACCAGGCAGGTCACCGCGTCGAGGGCGGCCAGACCCTTCAATGCGTGCAACTCCTCGGAGGAGAGGCCGCGTCCGTACCCTCCCAGGCACGCGGTCCGCAGGTCGGGCCGGCCGGTCCACGCTCCGCAGCTCATCAGGACGAACTCCTGCACGGCCGGCGCGAAGCGGGCGCGCTCGAAGTCAACCCATCCGGCCTGCGCCAACTCCCTGGACCACATGAGGTTCCTGGCCCAGGCGTCTCCGTGGATGAACGCGAGCGGCAGTGGCGGCACCAGCCGCAGCTGGTCAGCCAGGTCACGCACCAGCTTGTGCTCCGCCGGCGTCAGCCGGTCTCCGGCTTTCTGTAGATGCTTGTCGGCGCCGTCCGCCGCAGCCTGCAATGCCCCTTCGGCCTCACGGCGACGAGGCCCGGAGAGGTCGCCGGCCGCATGCAGCCGGGCCAGGAGGGTGCCGCCCTGCCGGTACGCCTCGCACTCCTCCGCGGTACTCAGCGCGAGTTCCTTGAGCGGCCGGCCGGGCACCGCGGTCAGCAGCAGCGCCAAATGCTCGGCACTCGACGCGCGCAGCTGGGGCGCGGTTCCCGCCCCGAGCGAGGGAACGGCGCTCCTGAGCGCGAAGGTCTCCCGCTCGTACATGAGCGGCTGCGGCGAGACCTTCAGGTGGAAGCGGACGCCGTCGCGGCGTCCGAGCTCCCACACGCGCGAGTTGTCCCGCGGGTGCGAGGCGTCCGAGACGGTGAGGGGGGCGCCGAGCTGTTTCTGGGCCCACCCGAGCAGGGACGGCGAAAGAGCAGTCGAGTCGGTCATGCACCCCACCTCGATGACGGGCGTGATGCGGTTGCGAACGGGGCACGGCGGGCGTCTACCGGACGCGGCAGCATGCTCGGGGTGACAGCGTCGGCGGGAGGATTCTCGAACACGAGGCGAAGAGTGGCGAGTACGAGCACGGGATTCACGGATTCTCCTCGGAGATGGAAGCGGGCAGAGCACCCCGGACAACGCCCCTGGTCAGGAGTCGACACGGGCGAATGGTCGAGTAAAAGTTCGAGGCGGAGTGCGGTCGTCAAGTGCCACCGGCGAAGCCGCAGCGCCTGCCTCGTTCGAATTCACTCGTCAAGGGGACAGCGCGCGGCCGTAGTCCCTGCGGGGGATTGCACGGTCGGTTCGTCGACTGCATCAGGTTCCTCCGGCTGGGCACGGACTGCGGCTGCGGGAACCGAACCCTCGCGCGGGGCACTGACAATCACTGGGGTCAGGGATGTGATCCGGACAAGCCGAGCAAGACCCACGGACCGGCCGGCGCTGCTCGCCCGAAGGGCAGGGAAGCGAGGCAGCGCAGTAGCACCGGCACCGGGAGCCCGGGGCACCCGCAGCGGAACGTCACCCGCTGCGGGCAAGCCGAGGACGAGATCACCGAGACGTGCGGCCACCGCGAAGGGCAGCCTTCCCGGGCCCCGCAAGAGCCAGCTGGTCTGGATGCGCTCGGCGACACAGATGCGTCGGCGCCGCCGTCGCGGATGTCTGAATCTGTTCACCCCGGATGAGGGCTGCGCTATGGCTTGGACGGACGGCGCGGGCGAGGTGTGAGAAGTCATCCGGGGTCTGCGCGGGTGGAGTTTCTCCGATCCGCGCGCCCTCAGCAGAGCTCGCGGCTACGTTCGACGCAGTGAATCAGCAAATCCGCAGCTTCCTCAGCAATGACGACGAGCAGCAGCGGTCGGTTGTATGGCACTTCCGTCAGTCTGCGGGTCGCCGGTTCGACACGATGGTTCGGCGGTGGCTGCGAGCAGGGCGGCGTCGTCGTCGACCCGGTCGGGGGTGTTCAGCAGTTCCAGGGCCCGTTCGGTGATCTGCTGGGGGTCGGGGCGGGCGGCGGCGGGCAGTGCGCCGCAGGTCTGGCGCAGGGCCGCCAGGCCGTCGTCCAGGGACAGCGCCCGGTTCTCCACCAAACCGTCGGTGTACAGCAGCAGGCTGGTGCCGGGCGGGAACGCCACCTCCCGGTCGACTGGGGTGCTGCCCAGTCCCAGCGGCAGCGCCGGGGGCAGCTCCAGGTAGGCGGTGTCGGCGGCTACCAGCAGCGGCGGCAGGTGCCCGCTGGCGGCGTAGCGCAGGCGGTGATGGTGGGGCTTGTAGACCGCGTACAGGCAGGTGGCGAAGCGGTCGGTGGCGAGCGACTGCAGGTAGGCGTCCAGCCTGGTCAGCACCTGGGCCGGGCCGGCGCCCGCCAGGGCGAGGCTGTGCAGGGCGGAGCGGAGTTGGCCCATCACGGTGGCAGCTTCCACGTCGTGGCCCATGACGTCGCCGATGGCCAGTCCCACGGCGCCGTCGGGCAGGGGGAGTACGTCGTACCAGTCGCCACCGACCTCGGCGCCGCGGTTGCTGGCCCGGTAGTGGGTGGCCAGGCGCACGCCGGGTACCTGGGGCAGGCGGTGGGGCAGCAGGGCGCGCTGCAGGGTCAGGGCGAGGTGGCGCTCGTTGTGGTACCGGGTGGCGTTGTCGTAGGCCAGGGACAGGCGGTGGGCGAGATTCTCCAGATACTTGTGTTCGACCGCGGAGTAGCCGCCGGTGTGCCGGACCAGTACCAGGGCCCCCAGCGTCTGGTCGTGGGCGTGCAGCGGCAGGGCCAGCACGGCGGCGGGCGCCGGGGGCGGGCCGGCTGGGGCTGGGGCGGTGCCGTTGATCGCGTGGGTGGCGGCGGTGGCCAGGTCGTCGCGGGCAAGAAGGGGGGTGCCGACGATGTATGCCGGGGGCGACTGCGCCGGGGCGGGTGTCGCGGCGGTGAGGTGGATGCTGATCTGGTCGGCGAAGTCGGGCAGCAGGATCTGGCCGGCAGTCTGCAGTATCTGGTCCGGGTCGAGGGTGGCGGACAGCCGCAGGCCCGCGTCGGCCAGGGAGGCCAGCACGGCGAGCTGGTTGCGGGTCTCGGTCAGGACCTGTTCGCGCAGCCGGGACAGTTCCAACCCGGTGCGGACGCGCGCCAGCAGCTGGCCCGCCGAGAAGGGTTTGGCCAGGTAGTCGTCGGCGCCCGCGTGCCGGCCCTGCACGGATTCCTCCTCGCCGGCGCGGGCGGTGAGCAAGACGATGGGCAGGCGGGCGGTGCGCGGGTCGGCGCGCAGCGCCCGCACCAGCTCGAAGCCGTCCATGCGGGGCATCATCACGTCGCTGAGTACCAGCTCCACCGGCTGCGCCAGGGCCATCTCCAGGGCGGTCCGGCCGTCGGGGGCGAGCAGCACGTCGTAGTCGGGCTGCAGGAGCTGGGTGAGGTAGGCGCGCATGTCGGCGTTGTCGTCGACGACCAGCAGGCGGGCCCGGTGGGGGCGGTCGGCTTCGTGCGGGCCGGGGTCGTGGGGGGCATCGTGGTTCGCGAGGGCGTGCGGGGTGCGTGCCGCGGAGGTGGTGGCCGCGGCGGGGACGGGGTCGGCCGCCAGCCAGCCCAGCGCCTCGTCCACATGGGCCGCGGCGCGGCCGGGCCGGCCGCCTCCGCCTTCCCCGGCGGATTCCCCGGGGGATCCGGCGTCGGCCGCGGGCGGGGCCGGGCGGGGCCGGTGGGCGGCGGCGAAGGGGAGGTCCACGGTGACGGTGGTGCCCTGGCCGAGCCGGCTGTCCACGCCGATGGTGCCGCCGTGCGCTTCCACCAGGTCTTTCACCAGAACCAAGCCGAGACCGCTGCCCTCGTGGGAGCGGGAGCGGGCGCCGCGGACCCTGTGGAAGCGCTCGAACAGGCGCGGCAGCTCGTCCGCGGGGATGCCGGTGCCGGTGTCGGTCACGGTCAGCCGGGCCCGGTCGCCGGCCGCGGCCACCTGCACCCGAGCGCCGCCGGTGAAGGTGAACTTCAGGGCGTTGCTGAGCAGGTTGAGGATGATCTTTTCCCACATCTCCCGGTCCAGGGACACCGGCTTGGGCAGTGGCGGGCACTCCACCTCCAGCGTCAGCCCGGCCGCCTCGAAGGCGGAGCGGAACACCCCGGCCAGCTCGGCCGTGGCACCGGCGAGGTCGACCGGCTCGAGGGCCGGGCGCATCTGCCCGGCCTCGGCCCTGGCAACGTCCAGGAGAGTGTTGACCTGCTTCAGCAGGCGCAGGGCGCCGCGCTCGGCCAGCTCCAGCTGCTCGCGCCGCTCGGGCCGGTCCTCGTCGGCCAGGGCCTGCTGGAGCGGGCCCAGGAGCAGGGTGAGCGGGGTGCGGAACTCGTGGCTGACGTTGGCGAAGAAGGCGGTCTTGGCCCGGTCCAGCTCGGCCAGCGCTTCCGCTCGCCGACGCTGCTCTTCGTGCGCGAGCGCGGCCGACTCGTGCGCGAGCGCGGCCGACAGCGCCCCGGCCACCGCGGAGGCGAACACCTCCAGGAAGTCGTGGTAGGCCCCGGCCGGTGGGAAGCAGGGGTTGACGCCCACCACCAGGACGCCCTCCACCTGGCCCGCGCAGTGCAGCGGCAGGGCCAGCGCCTGCTCGACCGGGAGCCGGGGGGCAGCGGCGTGCCGCCCGGCCGTGCTGCCGCCGGTGAACGCGGCAGCCGGCAGCGTGGCCGGGGCACCGTCGGCGACCACCTGCGCCAGACGGGCCGCCACCTCCGACCCGTCGGCCGAACTCAGCGAGACGGTCTCGGGCGCCGACCGGAGCCCGGCGGAGGCCGCCGGGCGCTGCATCCCCGGCTCGGAGGCGAGGTACAGGCCCAGAAACGGGATCTCCTCGGGGTAGGAGCCCGCCACCTCGGCGACCACGCGGGCGACCTCGCCCGGGGTGGGCAGCCCGGCCGTGCGCGTGCCCGTCTCGCTCAGCAGGCGCAGCCGGCGCTCGCCCAGCACCCGGCCGGTGGTCTCGGTGAGGATCTGCAGCACGCCGCCGGCGGTGCCGTCGTCCAGCAGCACGGGCTGGAAGGCGGAGTCGAAGTAGCACTGCTCCAAAAAGCCGTGGCGCTCCATGATGAGCAGCTCATCCGGGACCAGCAGGGGCTTGCGGGTGTCGGTCACATAGTGGAAGTGGGAGCTCACTGGGTGGGCCCAGACCTCGGGGAACACTTCCTTGTAGGGCCTGCCGAGCGCCCAGGGGTGTTTGGCGCCGACAATGGGTGTGGAGCCCAGGTTGTACAGCGTGGCGAATTCAGCCCCCCAGTACAGAGCCATCCCATGCTCAGAGGTGAGCATGAGGCGCAGGGTGTCCACCAGGGGCCCCGGCCAGGAGACGGGGGGCCCGAGCGGCGTCGCCGCCCAGTCGATCCCTGCCAGAAGCTCGCCGAACGCGCCGCCCTCGGCGAACACCCGGGCCGCCGCGGTGCGCGGGTCATCGGGCCGGGTCATCGAGAAATCTTCCTCCTGGCGCCTATGTGATCCGCCCGCGCCCTATCAGGGCTGCCGACGGGAACAGCTGCGGACCTCCCGGGCAGATCGGACGCCGGATCCGACGGTTCTGACTACACCTCTGCCCGAATTGTAAAATTTAAACAGTTAAAAGGCTATTTGCCCAGCAGTGTACGCCTGCGGCCGCACGTCGACGGCGGTGATCGTCGACTCGCAGTCCCTGCGGACGGCCGAGACCGTCGGCGCCGACGGACAAGCGACGGACAAGGCGGGGACGGCGGGAAGAAGTTGGCGGGCCACAAAGGGCACGTGACTGTGGACTGTCTGGGCATGCTGCTTGTGGTGCTGGCCAACTCCGCGAGCGTGCAGGACTGCGATGCCGGGATAACGCTGCTTACCCGCGATCGGGCTGATGATGGCCGAGCGCGGCATGGTTGCCCGGCCGCCGGCGGCAGCATCCTTGCCAGAGGCCGATACCTGGATTGGCTAGACCCGCACGCCGCGCCCCGAGCCCCATCGAGTGGCACGGACGCGGGCTCACGGCGCTCGTCGTCGTGGGCCCGCCGTGGTGGATACGGCTCAAGGGGTGTCGTGGATGGTGGTCGCTGTGCCGTTGGTGACCTTCACCTCGGCGGTGAAGCCCTTTTTGGCGGCGCTCTCCAGTTCGGCTTCGGTGCACTCGGTGCCGCCCTCTTGTCCTTCCCCTACGCCCGGGCCCCCGCAGACCTGGCCGTAGCCCCAGATGTCAGTGTCCTCGGCGACGAAGAACTGCTGCGGGACGCCGTGCTCCTCGGTGACCGTGTACTTGCCCGGCGCCAGGTAGGAGACGGCTCCGTGCCAGGTTCCGTTGACGCCCTTGCCCTTGTTGATGCCCTCGATGGCCGTGTCCCGGGAGCCGGAGCCGGAGTCTGACTCGGATCCGGTGCCGTCCTCGGGCTGAGCGGCACGCCGCTCGGAGACCAGCGTGGCGACTCCGTCCTTCAACTTCACATCGGCGTTGACGGCGCCCTTCTTGGTGGCCGTCTCCAACTGGTCCAGCGTGCACGGCGCGTCGACCTTCGACTGCGCGTCCCCGCATATGGTTCCCACGCCGTAGACCTCGGTGCCGTCGGCGACCCAGAACTGCTGGTCGTTCTTGCCCGGGGCGGACACGATGTACTTGCCCGGCGCGAGGTAGGTCACCGTGCCGTTGCTGAACGTCCCGCTGACACCCTTGGACGTGGAGTCCTTAGCGTCGCTGGAGCCGTTGGAGTCCGCGGCCCCGGCCTTGTCCGCGACCGCGGCAGAGTCCTCGGTGCCCTTGCCGGAGGACGAGCCGCCGCTGGTCGCGGAGTCGCTCTGGCAGGCGGTCATCAGCAGCCCGGCGGTGATCGCGGCGGTGACGACGGCGGCCCTGCGCAGGTGGCGGTTCATCATGGGAAGTCCTTCCGATGTGAGGGGTAGCGGGGGCGGCGGTGCTTGTGCCGTTCTCCCGCGGAGTGATCAATAAGAGGGCAGGCCAGTCCCGCAGGTCACGCCCGTCCTCGCATCAAGACACCGTTGTCATAGAGCCGTGACACAGCAACACATCGGTCATGGACGGCTGCGGCCCGGTGTGACGGTTGGCGACAGATGATTTCGCGGTGCGGTGCAGCGGCTGGAAACCCGATCCGACGCCGACCACGGCACGATTACCCGCGCCTCTTTCGAACTGGCCGCCCGACTGGAGGACTGCGCCACCCAAATCCGACTCCTTCAGCGGGAGATGACCGCCCGGAACAACGCCAAGACCGTCGCGGAGTCCGTGAAGGCGCCTGCGGGGCGCCGGTTGGTGAGCAGGCGGCCCTCAACGCGGCGGCCTGTGCTGCCTTTCCGGCAGGACTGCTGCCCGCATGGCGCCTGCTTCGCATCGAGGAAGCCCTTGTATGACTGTGGTTGTTGTTCCGTCATCCGCCCGGCCCGGGAAGCGACCGCTGTTCGCCGACCAAATGCAGGCGGCTGAGCGGCTGGTGCGGCACCTGCGGGGTGCGGGGACGCGGGGCCTGCTTGTGTTGGCGACGGGGACCGGCAAGACGCTGGTGTCCATCCGGGTGGCAGACGAACTCGGCGCGCGGCTGGTGCTGTTCGACGGCACCCGCCAAGAAGCGGACAGCGCGCTGCGGACCACCGCCCTGCACCTGTCTGTCCTGCGCGCGATGACCGAGCACGGCCTGCGCCGCGTGCTGGTGTACTTCAACCTGGTCTCCGACGCGCGCACCTTCGCCCGCGAACTGCCCCACCCCCTGCACCTGTTGCGCCCAACCGACCCCGGTGGGTGCCCCGACGTCACCCCGGAGCTCTTCTTCGCCCACGGAGAATGAGGCCGCCCGAGCTTTGGGCTATGACGGCTCGCAGCCCGCGGGTAAGGCCAACTAAATTGCTTACACCGTGATGGATGCTGCTGACTCTTGTTGGCATCGCCGCGGGTCAGAAACGTTCGTCGATGCCAATTAGAAAGCTTGGTCACACCGGGCCAGGTGCGGACCAGGGGCTCGGCGGCGAAGATGTCGAGAAGTGCCTCGCGCTCGTCGGCCTTGGCGCCGGTCAGGGTGAAGGCGACGGGCAGGCCCTGGAGGGTGCACACCAGGTGCAGCCGCAGGCGCTGGATCGACGCCGTGGACTCCGGCCGCCACGCCGCCCCGCCCGCGCTACGAGTGCTGCAGGTCGGTGGCGCCCGCCTCGCACCGCCGCGCCGAACCGGTGCTCGGCGGCACGCTCCAGCAGGTGTTCGGCATGGCGGAGGGAGTGCTGAACTACACGCGCATGGGCGCCCCTCCCGAAGGCACGGGCGTTCAGGGGGCGTCGAACCTCGAGAACAGGCAGGACAACATCCGCACTTGTGTCGCCGCTTCACCTGCACCAGGTCACGGCGGACGCACCCAAGAGCTGACCACGTACTCCTGACGGACCCGTCTGAGTGTGTCTCGCGTTCGTCGTACCGGTCGGGTGGCAGCGCCTGACCTTCCGCATCAGTTTCCTCAGGATGGCGGCCGGGGGCGGCACCTGAGTCTCGAAGAAGCAGGAGACCGCTTCGGGATGTGGGCGTCAGTCTGGCGATTGGCTTCATGGAAGCTTCATGTGCTGAGCCGTACGTGCTTTATGAGGCGGCTGTTGTCTGGCGGTCATGCACGTACTCCTCGTCCCGCCGGTGGACAGCGATGATCAGCCTGCTGTGCGGCACCTGACGACGGCGGTTGACACCGCGCTGTCCGGTTCCGTTGTGATCGGCGCGTTCCTTCGTCTGGGGTCGGCCAGGCACGTGGACCCCGCTGGGCCGGCGGTCGGCGATGACGCGCTGCATGAAGGAACGCAGGCCTGTTCACCTGGGTGGGGGCAGCGCCGACGGAGTCGGCGACGTTGCTCGCGGGTCCGCCCCACAGCCGACTACCGGCTGGCGCGGCTACGTCGGCGCCATGGGGTTCCCACGCATGAGCGCCGGATCGACCTGTTGGCGGCGACTGGCCCGGCCGAGGAACAACTTACCCGCTTGCGCTCCCCGATCGGCCTGCCCCGCGCGCACACCCGCGCGTGGAGGCGGCGGTGTCCATTACGGCAGGGAACATCGCCGTCCTGCGCAGGCTCTGCCCGGCCTGGCGACGGCGCCGTGACGTACGCACATACGACCTGACTCGTACACAGAATGAAGAGGGGAACTGGAAATGAACCTGCGACGGAGTATCTCGCGTCGAAGGGTGATCGAAGGGGCATCGGCCGCGGCGCTTGTCACGGCGGCGGCGGCCACAATGCCTGCGGCCATGGCTAGTCCGGAGTCGGCAGCGTCCGGTCCGGGGCTGCCGAAGGGCAACTGGCGTATCGATACCCATGCGCACTACGCCCCCGACGTGTACAACGACTACCTGAAGCGCTACGGCCTCCTCGGCGCCATTACCGGCGCGTACGGTCCGTGGTCGGTCGATCGGCACCTGGCCTTCATGGACCAGTACCGGATCCAGGCCAGCGTCCTGTCGTTCGGCGACCTCCAGGTCACCGTGGGCCCGGTCGACGACCGGCGCGCCACCGCCCGCGCGGTCAACGACTACGCCCGCGACCTCGTGCAGACCCGTGGTGACCGGTTCGGGATCTTCGCGGTCACCCCGATGCCCGACATCGAGGGCTCGGTGGCCGAGGTGGACCGCGCGCTCGGCGAACTGGATCTCGACGGCATCTGTCTGCTCACCAACTACAAAGGCACCTACCTGGGGGATCCTTCCTTCGCGCCTCTGTACGAGATCCTCAATGACCGCGGTGCCTACGTCTACGTCCACCCGACGGGTCCGGAGGTGAACCCGGCTCCGAAGCTCTGCTTCGGACCCGACATCCCGGCCGGGAACAACGTCTTCGAGTACACCTTCGACGCGACCCGTGCGATGACGAGCCTGATCTACAACGGTGTCCTGCGGGACTACCCGAACATCCGCTGGCACTTCACGCACTGCGGCGGGGCACTGCCGTTCCTGGCCTACCGGCTCGCGACACGGCACTCGGCCTTCCCGCCGTTCAACGAGGTGCTGCCGGAAGGCCCCCTCACGTACCTCTCGCGCATGTACTTCGACGACGCACAGGCGTTCACCGCCGCGCAGTTGCAGCCGTTGTCGTCGCTGGTGCCCGACAACCACATCATGTTCGGCAGCGACTGGCCGGCGACCCGCCACCTCTACGCGGCCGACAACGTCGAGACGATGCCCTTCCTCAAGGGCAGCCTGCCGATTCTCAAGGCCGGCGACCCCGAACCGACCGTCGATGAGGTCTACAACCGGCGCCAGCGGATCGCTCTCGAGCGGACCAATGCCCTCGAGCAGTTCCCGAAGCTACGGGCGCGTATACGCCGGTCCAGCTCGCGCTGAGCCGCGACCGCACGTCATGCCCGCCGCCCGCTGCCCCGCCGACGGGGCGCGGGCGGCGCTCTGTGCAAAGGTCAGCGCCGGCCAACGGAGGAGCCAGGGAAATCCACGTCGGCGGTCGGGCGAACGCGGCCCGCAGGATGGAGCCGGTTTGCGCAGGTCCGCTTCGCACGTGCGGGTCGTCGCTCCTGTCGCGCGGAGCTGCAGGGCCTGGTCACCATGGAGGCCATGGCCGCGGGCAACCCCGTCGTCGCGGCCGACGCGATGGCACTGCCGCACCTGGTCCACCCCGGCCGCAACGGCTACCTCTTCCCGCCCGGTGACGTGCGCGCCCTCGCCGACCGCCTCATGGAGCTGCTCGACGACCCGGCGGCCCGGCGCCGGATGGGCGAGGCCGACCGGGGGATCGTCGCCGGCCACGACATCCACCGTAGGCTGGCCGCATTCGAGGCCCTCTACCTCCATGCCGCCGGTCACCCCGCGGCCATGACGGCCCTTCACCTTCCCCTCCCCACCTCGGCGGCGACGAACGACGATGGAAAGCGAGCACGTTGACTTCCTCCCCCTTGTGAACGAGGGGGATTCCTACGGCTCGCGTCGTGGGGTTTTCTGCTTCACCGCCGACTGCCCGCCCGGAGAACTCCGTTGAGGTCTTACACCGGCTCCACAGACAGACGCCGCCAGCCCGGCGGCCAGAAGGTTCTTCGCTGCGTTCACGTCCCGGTCATGGGCCGTACCACAGCTGTCGCACGTCCAGGTACGGACGCCCAGCGGCATGTTCTCCTGCAAGGTGCCGCAGGCGGAGCACAGCTTGGAGGAGGGGAAGAACCGGTCTACGGCGATCACTTCCCGCCCGTACCAGATGGCCTTGTACTCCAGCAGGGAGCGGAACTCGCTCCAGCTCGCGTCCGAGATGGCCCGGGCGAGCGGGTGGTTTTTGAACATGTTGCGCACGGTCAGGTCCTCGATCACGAGCGTTTGGTTTTCACACACGAGACGACTGGTCAGCTTGTGCAGGTGGTCACGGCGCCGGTCGGCGATCCGCGCGTGGACCCTGGAAACCTTGCGCCGCGCCTTGGCCCGGTTGGTTCCCTCACCCCTGGCCTTGCGGGACAGTTCCCGCTGGGCCCTGGCCAGACGGGCGCGGTCACGGCGCTCATGCCGGGGGTTGGTGATCTTCTCCCACAAACTAGTGGGTGCATGTGGAGATCAAACCTGCGGGTCAGAGCACTGTGATCCGCCCTGGCGGCGAATCCCAGCACCTTGTACTGCTCCGCAGGAGTCCGTTTCCTCCCCGCCTGAAGGCGGGGTATCCACGGAGGAATCAGATGAGTACGCAGCGCGTTCTGGTCGTCGATGACGAACCCAAGATCCGCATGACCGTGCGCGGCTACCTGGAGGCGGATGGGTTCCACGTCATCGAAGCCGCGGACGGACCGTCCGCCCTGCAGGCGGTCACCCGCGACCGGCCGGACCTCGTGGTGCTCGATGTGATGCTCCCCGGGCTGGACGGATTCCAGGTCCTGCGCCGCATCCGGGAGGCGAGCCAGATCCCGGTGATCATGCTCACCGCCCGGGACGAGGAGGTCGACCGGCTGATCGGCTTCACCACCGGCAGCGACGACTACGTCACCAAGCCGTTCAGCCCCCGCGAACTGGCGCTACGGGTACGAGCCATCCTGCGGCGCACCGACAACCGCCCCGAGGCGGCCCACGAGGACGGCGTGCTGCGCTTCGACGGACTGACTGTCGATCCCGAGACACGCATCATCCTCGTCGACGCCGACCGGACGGTGGAGCTGTCCGCCCTCGACTTCGATCTGCTGTTCGTAATGGCCCGGGCACCGGGACGGGTCTTCACCCGGCGCGGACTGCTGACCCAGGTGTGGGGCGAGGACTTCTTCGGCGACGAGCGCGTCGTGGACGTACACATCCGAACCCTGCGGCGCGCGCTCGGCGACGACGCGAACGCACCCCGGTTTGTAGGCACCGTCCGCACCATCGGCTACCGGTTCATCGGGCGCCCCGCCTAGCGGCCAGGAAGGACACCACCCATGCCGCCCTCCCGCTCCCCGGACCACCACAGGTTTCGTGCGCGGCTGCGCCGAATCCAGGAGCGGCTGTCGCTGCGCAACCGGCTGGTGCTCTCGCACGTCATGGTGCTCCTCCTGGCACTGCTGGCCATGGCGGCAATCAGCGCGCTGATCGAGGTGTGGCTCGGGCTTGACGACGTCGAAGGCGACGTGGTCCTGCAGGTCGGCCTTTGGTTCGGGGTGGCCGCGGCCTTCCCGGCGTCCGTCGCCCTGTCCCGGTTTCTGCTGCGTCCGCTCGACCGGGTGCGCGCCGCCACGCGCCGGCTCGCCGAGGGACACTACGACGACAACCTCGAACTCCCCAGCGAGCCGGGCCTGGCAGCGCTGGTCGAAGACGTCAACACGCTGGCGGCAGCCCTCGCCGACACCGAACGCCGCCGCGCCCGGCTGATCTCCGAGGTCGCCCACGAGATGCGGACCCCCATCACCCTCCTACGCGCCCAGATCGAGGGCATGGCCGACGGCATCTTCATCCCCGATGAGGCAATGTTCGCCTCCCTCGCCGACGACCTTCACCGGCTGCAGCGCCTGGCGGGCGACCTCTCCAGCCTGTCCCGGTCGGAGGAGGGCGCCTTCGATCTTCACCGCAAGCCCACCGACATGGCCATGGTGGCACGGACCACAGCCGAGCGACTGCGCCCCCAGTACGACGACCAGACGGTGACCCTCGTCGTGGACGCAGACACACCCGGCGTCGCCTTCTGCGACCCGGACCGGATCACCCAGGTCCTGGTGAACCTGCTCGGCAACGCACTGGCCGCATCCGATCCGCACGGGCATGTGGCGCTGTCCGTGCACACCGAACCGTCGCCCGGGCACCACATGATCGTCCGGGTCATGGACGACGGCATCGGCATCGCCGAACACGACCTCGAGCGCATCTTCCACCGCTTCGAACGCCTCGAGCATCCCGGCCGCCCCGCTGCTGCCGGCGGCAGCGGCATCGGCCTGGCCATCGCCCGGGGCATCGCCCGAGCCCACGGCGGAGACATCACCGCGGAATCCGCCGGGCTGGGCAAGGGAGCAACGTTCACCTTGCGCCTACCGCAGGAACCCACGCCAGGGGGCGGCATGCCTCCGGTCTCCCGCTGACCCCATCGACCCATCGACCCATCGACCACGGAGCGTCCCGCCACCGACCGCCGTTGATCACCATGCCTTGCGGCATCTGACAACTGCCGCTCATACCACGCTGTCCGGTTCCGTCGTGCGCGGCGGGCTCCTCCATCTGGGGTCGAGCGGGCACGTCGATCCGGTGGGGCACACGTTCAGCGAGTACGCGCTGCATGAAGGAACCGCCGGCCTGTTCACGGCCTGTGTCGGGCGGCGGCGGGGTCGGCGGCGTTGCTCGCGGGTCTGCTCCGCAGCCGACTGCCGGCCGGCGCCGCAGCACACGCTGCCTTGAGCGTCGGGTGCGCCGGACTCGTGCTCAGCCGTAGACCTGCTCGCGAACCCGACGCCGTCGTCCGACCCGGACACGGCGAGGCGGATCTTCGAGCTGACGCTCACCCGCCCCGAGACCAAGTGGCCTGCCGTCGGACCGTGCAGTTCCCGATCCACCCCTGGTAAGCCGCCCGGCCGAGGTCCGCTCGCACACGGTCTCACCGGGGCGGGCGAGGCGCAGGCGGCTCCATGGAGCCCCGATGAACCGCGTAACGATCTGAAGGAACGTGAGAGTGGATCAGACCATGATGGCGGTCCGCCTGTTCGAACATGGCGGGCCCGAGGTGCTCAAGTACATAGAGGCGCCGGTTCCCGAGGTCGGCCCCGACGACATCTTGACGCGCGTGCACGCCACGGCCGTCAACAGCTGGGATCTCCGGTACCGCGCGGGCAACTTGCCGCAGCCTCTCCCGGGACGGCCGCTGTGGCCTCTGCCGTTCCAGCTCGGCCGGGACGCGGCTGGTGAAATCGTCGCCACCGGCGAGAACGTCACCAGTTGGCGCCCCGGCGACAGGGCGGTGCAGCTTCCGCACCCGCCGTGCCGTAACTGCGCCCTGTGCGTACGCGGGCTCGAAAACCTGTGCGTCGACACCGCCTACCCCGGACACCAGGTCTTCGGCGGATACGCCGAATACGTCGTGCGTCGGCAGGACGCGATCCTGCCCATCCCCGACGGCGTCGACTTCGAGACAGCCGCAGCCACCATGTGGACCTACACCACCCCGCTCAACTGTGCGCGGCAAGCACCTGTCGGTCCTGGCGACACGGTGGTCATCACCGGCGCCAGCGGCGGGATGGCGATCGCCTGCGCACAGCTGGCGAAGCTGAGCGGAGCCACCGTCATCGGCACCACCACCAAGCCGGACCGCGACGAAGCGCTCAGAAAGCTCGGCTACGACCACATCCTGCACCCCCACCACCGTCGGCGGTGCGCAGGCCTCCGCCGAGTCCGCGAGCGAATGAAGCGGACAACAATCAGGCGATTGCTGAAGTGGGACGCCAGCTGTCCCTGTGTCCAGCTGCTGCGCCCGGTCATGACTTCGGGAGGCGTGTCAGCCGTGTTCGTGTTTCGTGTTCACCACTTTGGACAGCACCTGCCGCCTGCGGGGAGGGCAGCTGGGGGAGGTGGTCGGACGTGATAGCAGACGAGGTGAGTGCTCCACGGGTCCGGGCCACCGGTTGGTACGGATCAAAGTGCACAACGTCGATCTGATGCTCGTCTGGCCCAAGAGCGGGTGCTCTGTCGGTGCCTTCGCCCAACAGGCATAACCTGCGCCGTCTGTTGCGTCTTCAGCGCGTGGCCCGCTCTGCTGCTTCTCGGGTGATGTCGGCGTAGAGGCGGAAGAGGGTCGGCCGGGCTTCGCCGGGGTCGCGTTCGGGCAGGGCCGCCCAGCACCGGGCGATGAGCTCCCGGGCCTGGGTGCCGGGCCAGGGCTGGGGAAGGAGCTGAGGCGGCAGCAGCGGGTCGGGCTCCATGGCACGGGTGAGTTCGGCTGCCAGCTCGACAGCGATGGTCAGCAGTTCGGACGGGGAGAGTCCGGCAGGGCCGGTGAGCCGGTCGAGGCGGGGCTGGGCGATGCGGCTGAGGCGGTGGTAGCGGTCGGCGATCTCTTGCAGGGGCCACAGGCGGCGGGCAAGTTCGGCAGGCTCTTGGGTGTCGCCCCTGCGTAGGTCCGTCGTGCTGAGGAGGGTGAGCGCATCGTGGGCGCCGAGGCGGTGTGCCGCGTCTTCGACGTACGGTTCCCAGGCGTTGGCGCAGACGTACAGTCCGCCCTGGAGCGGGGCGCCACCGAGGTGGACGAGCGTCTCGCGCAGGGCGTCCCGGGCCGTGCGCGCCGATTCGGGCACGGCGAAGGCGGCCAGGTGCCAGACGCCGTCCCAGGGGGCGAGCCCGGCGTCCTGGCGGAATGCGTGCCGCAGGAAGTCCGCGTTGGGGGCCAGGGCTTGTGTGGTGTCGTCCGTTGAGTGCAGCACTGCTTTGCGACCGCGGCCTTCGTGGGTGAACCGGCTTTCGGCCACGAGGCGTTTGACGCACAGCCGTACCTGCTGGTCGCTCATGCCGAGGGTCGCAGCGACGGTGTACAGCTCGTCCGCGCTGACCGTGCCGTCCTCCCGGATCAGCGCGTGGACGAGCATGCGGGTGGGGATCTCGACGTGGTCGGTCACGGTGTGCACAGTCCTCTCGGCCCATCCGCCGCGACGGGGCGGTGCATGGTGGTCACCGCGCCGAACCCCAGCAACCTGCGGAGGTAGGGCGTGCGCTCGGTCCGTACGGCCGTGAAGCCGCGCCGCTCGTACAGGGCTCTGGCGCGCGGATTGGTGTCGATCACGTCCAGTCTGATCTCCCGGCAGTCCTGCTCCGCCGCGACCGCGGCCACTTCCTCGATGAGTAGGGTTCCGACGCCGCGGCCGCGCACGTCCGGGGCAACGGCGATGCCGTCCATGACGAGCTGTCCGGGGGCCGGTCGGCGTTCGAACAGGGCGAGGAGCAGGAGTCGGTGCAGTCCTCCCAGGTGTCCGTACGCGCGCAGCACAGCGGAAGCCGACCCGCCGGTGAGGGCCCGCCCGCCGAGCTGGTAGCCGGCGAGGCCGACGAGCTGCCCGTCGAGGAGCGCGCAGACCGCGCGATCGGCGTTCAGGTGGGCGGCGATAAAGGGCACCGCCTTGCCCGGCGGGTTCAGTGCGGGACCGAGTTTGCGGCCGAAGGCGTCCCAGTACAGCTCGGCCGCCCGCCGCTCGGCTCCAACCGGAACGCCTCGCTGGACGGCCACCGGTCCGGTCCCGGGGTCTGTCGCGTCCAGTCCCATGCCGTGCCCCCTTTTTTCCTGATTCTCCCTGAAACTGAAGCTCAAATCTATCAGACTCGCAACGACCGTTTCCATAATGATAGTTTGGGTGTCTGTGCAAAGCCGAACAGAGGCGGCCATCCATGTGTCCAACGACCCAGTCCCGACGGCGCGGGCTCCGCATCACCGTGTGGTCACTCGTCGCGGTCCTGGTCGTGGCCGCCGGTCTCGTCGGTGTGGTGCTGTGGCAGAACTCCTACGCCATGCACGAGCAGCGGGTCTCGATCCGCCACGGCGGCCACACCCTCAACGGCGTACTGGCCACCCCCAAGGACGGCCGCAAGCACCACGGCCTGGTCGTGTACATCCACGGCGACGGTCCCATCAATGCCACCCACGACGACGGTTACAAGCCCATGTGGGAAGCGAACGCCAAGGCCGGGTACGCCTCTCTGGCCTGGGACAAGCCCGGCGTCGCAGGCGCACCCGGCAACTGGCTCGACCAGTCCATGGACGACCGGGCCGACGAGGCAGCCGCCGCCATCACCTGGGCGCGCGCCCGCCCGGACATCGACGGCGACCGGATCGGGCTCTGGGGCGCCAGCCAGGCCGGCTGGGTCCTGCCGAAGATCGCAGCCAAGACCCCGATAAGGTTCGTCATCGCCGTCTCGCCCGCGATCAACTGGCTCCAGCAGGGCCGCCACAATCTCCTGGCCGAGCTGCGCGCAGACGGCGCATCGGCAGCCCGCACCAAGGCCGCGATCGCCAAGAGCGACACCACCCGCCGACTGCTGGAACGCCATGCGACCTTCGAGGAGTACGTCAAGGCCACGCGCGGTGACACGGACGGCATGACCGCCGACCGCTGGGGCTTCATCTCCAAGAACTACACCGCGGACGCCACGCAAGACCTGCGCGCCCTGCGCGGCATACCGGTGCTGCTGACCCTCGCAGGCCAAGACATCAACGTGGACACCGCCGACACGGAGGGCAACTACCACAAGGTGCTGGACCCAGGCGGTGCACTGACGGTCAAACGCTACCCGCACGCGACCCATTCACTGCTCAAGCAGTCCATCGAGCAGTCGGGCGTCAAGACCACCCTCACCGCGCTCTTTTCCCCCCGCGCGCTCTTCGCGAGCGGATTCCTGGACGACCAGCGACAGTTCCTGAAGGATCCCAGCCGAGGCGGCAACGCTGCTCTGCGAGTGACACCGCCACGGCACCGGACCTAAGACTCAAGCTGGTCGACTTGCAGTGCGCCCCCAAGGGCCAAGGGCCAAGGGTTAACGATCCAGACCTACCGCACCACAGGTCGCCCGCCGTACGAGACGGCCACGACCTGAAGCAGGTGACATAGGCCTGCTGGAGACGAGGAGCACTCGGCGTCCTCCGGATCACCGCGGCCTCCGACCTCGCCACCGCGCTCAACCACGCCCGCACCCACCCGCAGGCCGACGGCGCCCTTCGACCTGCGCATATGCGCCTCTGAAGTACTCCGGGGCCGACCGTCCGCTGTACGTCGACGTGCCGCTTCGGACATCGTGCCATCGGGTTCACTTCCGGCGCACGCTTCATGCCTGAGCGATGAGTTTGGGCGGCGGATCGGGTCTGCCCTGGCATGACTCGAACCATCGCTGACATCTCGGTCTCCCTCGACGGCTTCGTCACCGGGCCCGACCCCGGCCCGGACAACGGTCTGGGCACCGGCGGCGAGGCCCTGCACACCTGGGCATTTTCCGACGACCCCGACGACCGCCGGGTCCTGCGCGAGGCGACCGCCCGCTCAGGCGCCGTCGTCCTCGGCCGCCACCTCTTCGACGTGGTCGACGGACCGAACGGCTGGGACGACAAGACCGGCTACGGCGCCGACGAGGTCGGCAAGCCCGCCTTCGTCGTCGTGACGAGCTCGCCGCCGGAGTCGGTGCGGCTCACCGACCTCGACTGGACGTTCGTCACCACCGGTCTGCCCGACGCCGTCACCGCCGCGCGCGAGCGCGCCGAGGCGGCGTCGTCGGACAGCGGCAAGGACCTCGACGTCGTCCTCATGGGCGGCGGCGCCACGATCGGCTCGGCGCTCGACGCCGGGCTGGTCGACACCCTGACGCTGCACCTCGCACCCGTCATGCTGGGCGCCGGGACGCCACTGTTCACCGGCGGAGTGCCGCGCACGCTGGTGCAGCGGAGCGTGACCTCGACATCCACCGCGACGCACCTGACCTACGACGTCCTGGCGGCGATCCAATGACCACCGTCAACGTTAATGAGATCACCTTGGGCATCGAGTCGTTCGGTGACGACGACGCGCCACTCGTCCTGCTCGCGGGCGGGACGACGATGCTCTCCTGGCCCGACGCGTTGTGCGAGCGCCTCGCCGTCGGCGGGCGCCGCGTGGTGCGCTACGACCTGCGCGACAGCGGAGAGTCGACGACGGCGGACCCGGAGGCGCCCGCCTACACCCTGCGCGACCTCGCCGCCGACGCGGCGGCCCTTGCTGACGCGCTCGACGGCGGGCCCGCACACCTCGCGGGGATCGGCGTCGGCGGGATGGTCGCCCAGGTGGCCGCGCTCGAGCATCCGGACGCGTTCTCGGCGCTCACTCTGGTCGGCACCCGCGCGGTTGCGCCCGGCCCGCCCGACGACGACCTCCCCGACCATGACCAAGCGACGATGAGCCGGCTGTTCGCGCATCCGATGCCCGACTGGACCGACCGCGAGGCCGTCGCGGAGTTCGCCGCCGCCGGCGCCGAGATCCTCGGCGACGACCCCGCCGCCGCGCGCGCGATCGCCGCGCGCATCTGGGACCGCACACCCGGCACCGCACCCCCCGTCCAGATGGCCAACCAGATGGGCATGGTGTTTTCCCGGCTCGACTGCAAACCGCGCTGGCGCGAGCGCCTGCCCCAGATCGAGATCCCCACGCTCGTCGTCCACGGCCGCCGCGACCGGTTCTTCCCCGTCGGCAACGGCGAGGCGATCGCGCGCGACATCCCCGGGGCGCGGCTGCTCGTCCTCCAGGAGGCCGCCACTGCGATCCCCGATGAGGCAGTCGACGAAGTCGCCGAGGCGATGCTCACGCTCGGGTAGAGGACGGCGCGTGCCGCGCGGGTATGTCATCCGCGCAGCAGCGGGCGTCGGAGGCTCGACCCGGCCGTGCGCCCGCGATCGGCGCCCGCGGATGATCAGCTCCGGAACAGTCCACCGACGTCCCTGAGCAGCGGATCTACACAGCCGTCTACATCGACCATGAATCGGAGGGCGGCCGAAGTCCAATGTCTCGGCGGCGGCCGTGAGATGCGGTCCGGCGCCACTGGTAGCCGATTCGAAATGTTCACGAGTTTCGACAACGGGGCAGCGGCGGCCGGTCTGTCGTGCCGGTGGATCGGCCCTGGCCGTTGGCTGGCCGGCGGTTCGGTGGTCTGGTCATGCGGCCGCGTCGACGAGGTAGAGCCACCATTCCGTGCCGAAGACGATGTACTCCCGGGTGGGGTGGCCGCGCTCGGCCATGGCGTCGAGGCGGTCGGGCCCGAGGCCGAGGAGGGTTTCGAACTCCCAGGGCGCGGAATCGTGGCCCTTCCCGCCGAGGTGCTGGTGGATGCGGTTGATCAGATCCCAGTCATGGGTGGCGAAGGAGCACGGATGGCCCGAGTGGGCCAGCTGTTGGGCGTACGTCAGGTAGGCCGTGGTCAGGGCTGGGGCCTCACGCCGGTGGGCGATGGCCTCAGGTTCGAGGAAGGCGCCCTTGACCAGGCGGATGCGGCCGGGACGGGTGAGGAGCTCCGGCAGGTCGTCCACGGTGCGGTGTACCGCCGGGGCCGGTTGGCCCGACTCCCTCCACAGGGGACCAGCCCGACCCTGCTCTGCATGGACGATCAGCACACCAGCCGAAGCGCCCACCGCGCTGCCCTTGCCCCGGACGTGCTGGGCCACGCCCTGCTGCGCACCCTGACCCGCACCAGCCTGCTGGACGCGCTGAGCCAGGACGAGCGAGCCGCCGTCGACCGGCTGCCCGACTCCGACCCCGCGGCCGCGCTCGCCTTCAACACGCTGCTGGCATCCGCGTACGAGTCGGGCGCAGGCCTTGGCCAGGGAGCCGTGTCATGAGGGCGACGCGGACACAGTGATCGCCACGTGGGCGACGTCGGCCGACTGCGGCACTCACTTCGAAACGCTCACAGCCGACGGCCAGGTCCGCGTCGACGGCCGACCCCCGCTGGGCGAGCCGTTCTCCCAGGGCGAGGACGACCCGGACTGCACCCCGATCTGCTGGTGCACGCGCACCGCGAAGCAGTTCTGCCTCGCGTGCGCCTGCTGCGCTGCCTGCGGGCAGTGCCGTGGCCCTCACACCTGGCCCCCGACCCTGGCCTGACCACTGAGGGCAATGTCGCCCGACGATGAACCTGGACCGATTGCCGCCGAAGTTGGATCAAGGCTCAGTGGGGTGTGTGCCTGGTGCGCTCTCCGCTCGGGCAGCCGGCGCCGCCGATGTAGTACGCGTTGAGATAGTTCGGACCTGCGCCCGGTAGCTGCGTGCGGCCGGGGCTGACGCAGAGGTGGTAGTCATTCGTGCTGCCGCCCCCTCTGACGTCGACGTGAACCCGCACCGTCGTCGGGCCGCAGTGGTTGTATGCGGCGAACCGGGACTGGCGGATGCTGTAGCGGAAGAAGCCACACGGGGCGAGGGAGCTTGCACCCGCCTGACGCACTTCCGGACCGCGCTCAAACGCGGCGTGAGCCGGACCCGGGAACGCCATCATGGCCAGCGCGGCACTTGACGCTGCCGCCAAGACAGCTCGAAGAGGACGGGGGGAGAGCTTCACGAACACTCCTTGGTGGTGAGCCATAAGGATTGACGACCAGTTGATCGGCTCTGCCTGACGCCACGACACTTCTTGTGCGTCGCACTGGTACCGCGATCGTAACTTCGTGTTCGTACGCCATGACCGTATGTCACCGGATCGAGTGGTGGGTGGGATTGAAACGGGAATGAGGGCGGCGGATCTCGGGGTGGTCGTCTGGCTCTGCTTCGGAGGGCCGGCGAAGGGGCTGGCTCCGCTCGGCAAGACGGGACGACTTCGGTCGGACCGCTAAACGCGTGATGAGAAATAGGCGGAGGTCGCGGGCTGGTTCGACGGTCTCGAACGTCCTCCAGGACCTGACCCAACGGCTGGAGACGCCGACGACCGGGCTCGCACAAGTCCAGCTCAAAGGCCGATAGCGCGGCGTCCCCGAACGCAGGAGCCGGTGCGCCCACCCTGTCCCGACCCTCCCGGTCCAACTTCAGTGGCAGGGTCAATCTTCAGTGGCGGGAACGCAGTGGCGGTCCAGCTTCCGGGACAAACGGTTCAGGTTCAGCGTCAATTGCCACGGTCACCGCGCTCATCACCGAGGTCACGCACAACGCGGTATGAGACCCCCGCCTGGACAGCGCCGCCGACGTCTTCCGCGCGTTCGTCGCCGACAACGCGGCCGCGTTCGACGCGGCGTTCCCCGATGACGCTCCCGCCCGGCTGGACGCCTCTGGACGGGCTGCTGCCTGACCATGGAGCTCCACATCGACATCCGCCGGCTGCTGGAACGCCATGCCGAAGTGCTGCCCAAGCATCCCTCGGTCCACGACTTCTCCAACCTCGTGGCCGCCGTCGCGCGCCACCGGGTGAACACCCCTCAGATCGGCGTCGCCGTCGACAACACGTGGCGCGCCGCAGCCCTGATGCACGCCATGTCTTTTGACCTCTGAGGCCGTCGCGCTCGATGATGCTCTCGGGTCGCCGGGCCGTTTTCCCGACGCCATAGCGGGTCGTGGGGCGGCGATTCTTGGAGCCAAGTGGCCTTCCTGGTCCGGGTGTTGAGGGTTTCGGTGCACGGGCCGGACAGGACAGGTGCGGGCGGAGGCAGCTCCGCCGTCGGCCAGGTCGATGCCCCAGGTCACCTCGTCGCCCAGGGCCAGGACGTCGGCGAGGAGTTCGAGCAGTTCGGGCTCGTCGTTGGCGACGCGTCGAGATAGCAGGCGCCGACCGCTCTTTTCGATCGCGACGCAGTGGTGGTGGGTCTTGCCTGCGTCGATGCCGGCTCAGATAGCGGCCATGTGATGCCTCCGTGCGGTGCGCTGCTGGTACCTCCCACGGACGACCTCGCTGTCGATTCCCTACAGAGCGATCCTTCGCAATTCCTAATTGGCAGCCGACGTCGTGGGGCATCGGGCGGCCAATCCGGACAAGCCACAAACGGCAGAAGCGTGAAAGCGACACCCGACACCCCTGGGCGGCTCAACCATACGAAGGGCTCACCACGTCCCGCGGAACAACGTAGGGAAGCGTGACGCTTTCGCGAACGCTTCCCTGGCACATGAACAGGCAGCAAACTCACCTTCACGGCCTTCGTCGTGGTCACGTGTGTCCTTGGCCGGAGCACGTAATCGGCTGAAGGCCGCCTCAGCATCCGGCGACCACCCAGGTGAGCGGCCTGGTTCGAGGAGCATTTCGACTCATCGATAGCCTGCGTCACCATGATGCGCGCTTGGGTCTTGCCGATGCTGCTTGTGCTCTGCGGCTCAGCCGTCGCGACTGGGCTGATCTCCAGGGGGAACCCCGGCACAGCCGCAGCACTCCTGCTGGCGTTCCTGGCGCTCGCAGGCGTGAACTCGCCCCTGGTCTTCCCGAGGTCGATCGGTGCGCGGGACGCACAACGCCGCAGCGTGGTCGACGGCCGACCAGTCGTCTTCTGGCGTCCGGGCTGCAAGTACTGCATGCGACTGCGCATCCAACTGGGCCGCAGCGCCCGCCAGTTGCATTGGGTCAACATCTGGCGTGACCCGGCAGGAGCTGCAGCGGTGAGGGCAGCCAACGACGGCAACGAGACCGTGCCGACCGTCGTCGTGGCGGGCCAGCCACACACCAACCCCGATCCCCAATGGGTGCGCGAACAACTCCCTCCTTCCGCGTGATCAGACACCGCGACCTACCGGGAGAGGCGCCCGCAGACTCAAGCGGACAGAGGTTAAAAGACAAGGTCAGAGGCTGTTCCTGAACCTCGTGCCTTGGCCGTCGGTACCTCGTGCCTTGGTCGCCGGTGCCTGGCGTTCGTTCCGGGTCTTCGAGCGGGGGGTGTCCGTCTGCCGTATTGCAGTCCGGCTTCTCGTCGTTGGTCGGGTTCCGGTTCGTCGGGGTGAGCGCTGGGACAGCGAGCCGGCCCCGTGCGTGTGTGCGGGGTCGGCTCGTGGCCTCAGTTGGGGCGTCACGTTGCCTGCTGGGGATCATTTCGCCTGGGCGAGCCAGACCGCGTCAGGGCCGGCCGGGAATCGCAGCTGGCCGGTCGTGTCGTGCACGGCTCGCCATACCGTCTCGGCGACGTCGCTCTCCTTGGTGAACAGGTCCTGGCCCGTGAAGTCGCCCATGGCCTTCTTCGCCCATGGTGCGTAGGGCGCCGGGACCAGCTCGTCCAGCGAGGCGCCGTTCGTCGCGTTGGCCGCGAAGTTCGTTGTCAGGCAGGCGCCCGGCTCGACCGTCTTCGCCTGCACACCGAAGGGCGCGAGCTCGAGCGTGAGGGATGCGGTGAACCCCTCGATGGCCATCTTGCTCGCCTTGTAGACGGCCGAGAGTGGCATGTGGCCCAGCACCACGCTGGAGGTCACGTTGACCAGCACGCCGGAGCCGCGTTCGCGGAACTGGGGCAGCACCGCCTGCGTCGTCGCCATCACGCCGAACGTGTTGGTTTCGAAGACTTCCCGTACGCGGGCCATGGGGGTGCCCTCGAACACGCTGATCGACGGGACGCCCGCGTTGTTGACCAGGACGTCGATGGGCCCGGCTGCCTCGAGCGCGGCGGTGATCGTCTCGGGCTTGGTCACGTCGAGCTCGAGGACGCGGAGCCGGTCCGACTCGGGCAGGACGTCGGCACGCGGCGTGCGCATCGTGGCGATGATGTTCCAGCCCTGCGAGTGGAAGTAGAGGGCGGTCTCCCGCCCGTATCCGGATGAGGCGCCAGTGATCAGAACTGTCTTCATGCTGTGGCCTTTGCGATGGGGTGGGAACTGCGGCTGGACAGGCATTTTCCTGCCCCGCAGAAGAACTAGTGATCCCATTGGATCGCTGTGACCTGCGGGAATAGTAGAACTATCCTCGCTTCCTCTTGCACGATCCTCCCCGGTGGTCCGGCCCGCTCAGGGCAGGACGTCCACGGGGGTGCCTGCGGTGTTCCGCAGGCGGGCCGCGTCCCGGCTCGGGGGTGCGCCGAACTGGCGGCGGTACTCGCGGCTGAACTGCGAGGGGTTGTCGTAGCCGACGCGGTGGCCGACTCCGGTGACGTCGCCCGGGTGGGTGGCGAGCAGCAGCCGGGCCTCCTGGAGCCGGATCTGTTTCTGGAACTGGATGGGGCTCATTGCGGTCACCGCCTGGAAGTTGCGGTAAAACGCGGACACGCTCATGCCGGACAGGCGTGCCACGTCTTCGACCCGGAAGGGCTCGGCGTAGTGCTCGCGGATCCAGCGCACGGCCCGGGAGACATGGCTGAGGCCGCTGTCGGCGAGGCCGAGCTGGTGCACCGCCGCGCCCTGCTCGCCGGTGATCAGGCGCCACAGGATTTCGCGCTTGACCAGCGGGGCCAGTACAGCGCGGTCGCGGGGCTCGTCGAGCAGGCGCAGCAGCCGGACCACCGCGTCGAGCAGCGCGGGCGGGGCATCACTGACGGCGATCCCCGACGGCGCGCCTGTGCCGGCGCGGGGGGTGTCGCCGGGACCGGCCTGCAGCAGCAGTTCGGCGACGGCGGACGGTTCCAGCGTGAGTCCGAAGCCGAGGGCCGGCTGCTCGGGGTCGGCCTGGGTGAACTGCCCGGTGACGGGCAGGTCGACGGATGCGACGAGGTACTGCCCGGCGCCGTACTCGTAGACCCGGTCGCCCAGCGCGAGGCGTTTGGCGCCCTGGGCGATGACTGCGAGCACCGTGCCGGACATGGAGGGCGCCGGCGGATCCGGCCGCTCTACCTTCGAGATCAGGACGCCGTCGATGGCCGTGGTCCAGTCGGGGCGGGCATGCCGGGCCAGCAGGGTGCGGAACTCTTCGAGGTACATGCGTCCATTGCAGCACCATTCGACACCCGAGCTCTTGTATCCGCGAGGATTGTGCAAGTAGTAGCGAGCATCGTTCTAACGTTTCCGCAGGTCAAACCAGTTGAATGGAATCACCTCACTCCATCAACGCAGAAGAAGGCATCCATGATTGCCAAGTACCGCTTCAACGCCACCCTGACCGCCGGGCCCGGAATGGGCGACCGGCTGGTCGACCTGCTGCTGACGGGCCTGGACGAGGGCAGCCCCGGCGCAAGCGAACACTGCGTCGTCTACCTCGTCTCCCGTTCCGCGTCCGCCCCCGACGTCGTCCACGTCACCGAGGGCTGGACCAGCGAGGAGGACCACCACCGCATCTTCGCCGGCGAGGCCGCCCAGGCCATCGTGGCGCAGATCGAGGGCCTGCTGGCCAAGGAGTCCGAGTACACCGACTACGTCCCGGTCCGCGGCAAGGCCGCGTTCTGAACCCCGGATCCCCCCGGCTTGCAGCCTCGGTTATCTGCCGAGGCGGCCCCCATCCCCGTCCCACGGTCCGGCACCGCCCCACGAAAGGCAACGACCATGACCACAGCACGACCCGCCCTGGACCCCGAACTGCGTGAACTGCTCGCCGACATGCCGCTGATGTCCCAGCTCAGCCCGGACGTCCTCAGGCAACTGCGCCGACTCCCCTCGACGCCCATCGAGTCCGTGCTTGCACATCGACGGGTCGACCGGCGCGAGATCACCGTGCCCGCCAAGGACGGTGCCCCGATCCCCCTGTCGGTCTTCAGCCCCGCGAACACCGATCGCACCACCGCCGCACCCTGCATCTACTGGATGCACGGCGGCGGGATGGTCATGGGCGACCGCTTCTCGCAGATCGACATCCCGCTGGAGTGGCTCGACGAGTTCGGCGCGGTCGTGGTCTCCGTGGACTACCGGCTGGCACCCGAGGCCACCGGCACCGCCCTCGTCGATGACTGCTACCAGGGACTGCTCTGGATCGCCGAACACTCCGAAGAACTGGGCATCGACCCCGCTCGGATCATCGTCGCCGGCGCCAGCGCGGGTGGCGGCCTCGCCGCCGGTGTCACCTTGTTGGCTCGCGACCTCGGCACCCCGACGATCGCCGCGCAGATGCTGATCTGCCCCATGCTCGACCACCGCAACACCAGCGCCTCCAGCCGCCAGTACTCCGGCGGGCCGGGCGTCTGGACCCGCGAGATGAACGAGTTCGCATGGCGCGCCGTTCTCGGCGACCTCGGCGACCTCACTGACGGCGAGGTGTCTGAGTACGTCTCGCCGGCGTTGGCCGAGGACCTCTCGGGACTGCCTACCACCTACATCGACACCGGCTCCGCCGAAGTCTTCCGAGACGAGGACACCGACTACGCCACCCGCATCTGGACGGCTGGCGGCCAGGCCGAACTCCACGTCTGGGCGGGCGGCTTCCACGGGTTCGACGCCCTGTATCCGCAGGCAAACATCTCGGCCACAGCCCGCCGAACCCGCACCGACTGGCTCGCCCGACTCCTGCCCTCGAACGGCGCCGCATAGGAGCCTGCGTTCCCTGTGAGTGATGAGCGGCCCACTTCTCCAGCGCGCCGAGGGCTCCTTGAGGATCACGTCGTACTGGCGCACCTGGGCGCTCCGCGGCCTTGACGGTCTGCACGGATCCGGCACACCTCGCCCACGGATGAAAGCGCGCCGCACCCTCGCTGGGAGGGTGCGGAGCTGCTGATGTCCTTTTCACGCGGCTGGCCGGGCGACCGGGTTAGCCGACGGCGTGCAGTGAGCCGCGCCTCTTGGCGGCCGCGGCCTTCTTGGCAGCGACGGCTGCCGCCCGCTTCTTGCGCTGCTCGGCAAGCTGGTCCTGGTAGGCGGCGACGGCCTTGTGGTGGTTCGCCACGTACGTCTTGCTGTCCAGGCGGTCCGCCTTGGGCATCGCCTTGACGGCGACCAAGGCGTCCTCGGGGGAGGCGTGGCCGGCCAGCATCGGGTTGATCTGGCAGACGCCGTTGCGGACCTTCTTGACGAGCCTGGCCAGCTCCAGACTCCACAGCGCGGCGTTCACGCTGGGCGGTTGACTGCTGGTCGGTCGAGACCCGCTTGTAGACCAGGTTCGCCATCGGGGCCCCTTCCGTACGGAGGATCGGACCCTGCTTGTCGTCAAACCCTGTCATCAATCACCAACGGATCTGATTGGATCCGCGCCGCCAACGGGCCCCGAAAAGTCCTGATTTATTGGACGCCCGCCGCGGCCTGTCGTGGTCAGCGCCTCCGGACCGGGCGCCGGGAGCCGCCCGGCTGTGGCGTCTTCTATGGCCCAGCCAGGGACCGCCGGTCCATGGATAAACCATCCTCTCCCGCCCCTGCGCGGGCGCCCCTACGGTCGAGGCCGCGGGCGCTCACCGGCCCGCCGTACCGAAGGAGCAAGACCCCCATGAAGATGACCGGCAACACGATCCTGATCACCGGCGGAACCTCGGGCATCGGCCTCGGTCTGGCCCTGCGCCTGCACGAGGCCGGCAACAAGGTGATCGTCGCCGGCCGGCGCAAGGAACTCCTCGACGAGATCACGGCTGAGCACCCGGGCGTCGACGCGCTCGTCCTCGATGTCGCGGACCCCGACTCGATCGCCCGGGCCCGTGAGACCGTGGCGGCGAGCCACCCGGGGCTGAACGTCCTGGTCAACAACGCCGGCATCATGCTGCGGGAGAACCTCCTCGACCCGACCGGACTCCCGGTCGCCGAGGATCACGTCACGGTCAATCTGCTCGGCACGATCCGGATGACGTACGCCTTCCTGCCGCTGCTGGTGGGCAAGGACGACGCGGTCGTCATGAACGTCACCTCCGCGCTGGCGTTCGTACCGTTCCCGATCACCCCGACCTACAGCGCGACCAAGGCCGCGCTGCACTCCTTCTCCGAGAGCCTGCGCATCCAGCTCGCCGGTGCTGACGCCGGCGTCCAGGTGATCGAGGTGGTCCCGCCGGGCGTGCGCACGACCCTGATGGGCCAGCAGGACAGCGACCAGTCCATGCCGTTGGACGACTTCCTCACCGAGACCCTCGACCTGCTGCGCGAGAAGGCCGACGCGAAGGAGCTGGTCGTCGAGCGCGCCAGGTTCATCCGCGACGCGGTGGCCAACGGCTCCTACGACAACGTCCTCGCCATGATCAGCGGCAGCTGACCGACCTGTAATGACCGACGCGGAACAACAGCACGCTGGCGGGTCCTGTGGGGCCACATCATGGACGAACGCGAGCTGGACCCGCCTCGGGGAGGTCCTCACCGAAGACGCGGAACGATAAGGAAGCGCCTTCGGCCTCGCCCCGGTCGTCGCACTGGAGGGCGAACGGCTCCGTCCTGAGCGCCGAGGGGCACGCGAGCGCCCGGCTGACACGGCGAACATCGTCGTGTCAGACGGGCCGGGCCGGGCGACGAGGACCGGGGCCGGTCAAAGCGTTGGGTCCAAAGCGTTGAGCGTCGTCGACGGAGGACCGTCGCGGCGGGCAGTCTTCCGGGCCGACGGCCTGCGGCGCACCGCCGACGGGCGCCGAATTTCCCACCGGGTCATGCAGGTCAGGTGACCATTGGGTCGTCTCGCTGCGAGCGCCCTCGGCGTCGGCCGTGCGGGCGGCTTCGCGGGGGTGGGAGAGGGAGGGCTCAGCCATGGATCGGCGGTCTCTGGATAGCGGGGCGGGATGCGGCGAGGATGGGGGCATGGACAAGAAGGAACTGGCGGAATTCCTGCGCCACCGGCGTGAGATGTTGCGCCCCCGCGATGTCGGGCTGGTCGAGGGGCCGCGCAGGCGTACGCAGGGGCTGCGCCGCGAGGAGGTCGCGCAGCTCGCCGGCATGTCCACCGACTACTACGCCCGGCTGGAACAGCGGCGAGCTCCGCAGCCCTCCGTCCAGATCACCACGGCTCTCGCCCGGGCGCTGCGGCTGAGCCTGGACGAACGCGACCACCTCTTCGTCCTCATCGGCCACAACGCCCCTGCCCGCTTCCACCGCTCCGAACATGTAAGCCCGACGCTGATGCGGGTCCTGGACCGCCTGGACGACTCCCCGGCCCTGGTGCAGACCGACTTGTTCGACACCCTCGCGATGAACCCGTTGGCCGTCGCGCTGGTCGGCGACCTGACCCGCCACACCGGTCTGGCCCGCAGCGGCCACTACCGCTGGTTCATGGACCCGGCCGAGCGTCTGGTGTATCCCGAGGAGACCCACGAACACCACGGCCGCGCCCATGCAGCACGCCTGCGGGCCGCGCTGACAGCCGGCAGCGACACCCCCCGAGCCGCCCAGATCCTCGCCGAACTCCAGGAACACAGCCCCGAGTTCGTCCGCATGTGGGAACTTCAGGAAGTCGCCCAACGCTACGACGACTGCAAGACCATCCTCCATCCCGAACTCGGCCGCATCGACGTCGACGCCCAGCTCCTGTTCACCGAGAACCGCGCCCAGGCCCTGGTGGTGCTGACCACTCGCCCCGGCACGGAGAGCCACAGCAAGCTCGAACTGCTCTCCGTCATAGGGCAGCAGCAGCTCGCCCCCTGACGTCCTGGGCCGGGGGACGGGTCAAGGTTCGGCGCGGGAGGGCCCGGACAAGTGCAGCCTGGAGTGGTGCAGGCTGAACCGGATGACGCTGCCGACCCTGCTGCACAATCCTGCCTGTCTGGCTGGCATCTATGCCTATGGGCGTCGCCGGGGCGACCCGCGCCGCCGGGACCCAGCCCGTCCCGGCACTGGACGGATCGTCCGCTCCCGGGACGTGGCGGGAAGGAAGTCATCCGCGAGAACCTGCGGTTCTATGGGGGTGCCGTTAACCGTGGTGGCCGCGCTCGCGGGCGGCGGCTTGGCCTTCGAGGGACTTCTCGCGGATGTACTCGCGTTCGGACTCGGCCATGCCGGCGAAGAATGCGAGGAGGACGGTGCCGTGTCCGGACGGGTCGTAGACGCCCGGGAGGGGGTCGGTTAGGAGTTTGAGCTGGATGTCGTGGTGGCGCAGGTTCTCGGGGACGGCCAGGAGGTCGGCGGCGCCGCGGCCCAGGCGCTTCAATCCGTGGTCGGGCCGCCGGTTTGACCGGATGCTGCCTCCGTTTTACTCTCGAATGCGTACGGAGGCAGCATCCGTTTTGATGCGGCCGCACGATCACGGCAGGCAGGAGGGCGCATGAGCGCCGGTGAACAGCGGGGGCGCAAGCCCCGCGCGGACGTTCAGCGCAACCGCGCGGCCCTCCTGGAGACCGCGCAGCGTCACTTCCTGCAGCACGGGGTCGGCACCTCCCTTGAGGCGGTGGCCAAGGAGGCGGGCGTCGGGCCCGGCACCCTGTACCGGCACTTCCCCACCCGGGAAGCGCTGCTGGCGGCTGTGCTGCAGACGCGCTCCGAGGAGCTGGTGGCCCGCCAGGCGGACATCGATCGGCTCGGTGACCCGGCCGAGGCGCTGGAGCAGTGGCTGCGGGCGATGGAGGAGTACTTCAGCGCCTTCAGCGGGCTGCCGGACCCGCTCATGGCCGCGGCTCGCGCGCAGGAGCCGGACAACCCGCTCACGATTCCCTGCGACATCCTCATCTCCGCCACCGATCAGTACGTGCGAGCCGCGCAGCTCGCGGGGCGCGTGCGCGCGTCGGTGCGGGGGCACGACCTGTTCCTCGCGGCCTGTTCCGTTGCCTGGATCAAGGGCACCGGTACCGAGGAGGAGTCGCTCGACCGGCTCCGCACACTCATCGCGAGCGGCTACCGCCAGCGGGACGCCCAGGCGTAAACCGCCAGGCACCCCGCCCCGACCTCGCAACGCCAGGCGGCACCACCACACGGCCATCACATCGCGCTGCCCCCATGGGCGGTACTACAACCTCTCAAGGAACAAATCATGAAAATTACTGTCATAGGCGCCGGTGCCATCGGCGGGAACCTTGCCGCCAAGCTCAGCACGGCCGGTCACGACGTCCAGGTGGCCGACGCCCGCGGCCCCGAGGCCGTCCGGGCGGAGGTGCTGGAGTCCGGGGCCCGCGCGGCGGACCTCGCCGACGCCGTCCAGGGCCGGGACGTCATCGTCCTGGCCATCCCCTTCGGGGTGGCGGGTGAGCTGGCCGGCCTGTTCGCCTCGGTCCCCGCCGAGACGGTGGTCATCGACACCGCGAACTACTACCCGCACCTCTACGGGCACATCGAAGCCGTGGACAACGGCGAGGTCGACAGCGTGTGGAACGCGGAGCAGCTGGGGCGCCCCGTGGTCAAGGCGTGGAACGCCGCGCTGGCCGAAACCCAGCGGACCAAGGGTGTTACGGCCGGAACGCCCGGCCGCCTCGCCATCCCCGTCGCCGGCGACTCCGAGGAGTCGCGGCGCGTGGCCATGCAGCTCGTGGACGACACCGGCTTCGATCCCTACGACGCCGGCACGCTGGCCGACTCGTGGCGCCAGCAGCCGAACAGCCCCGCTTACTGCACCGAACTGACCCTCGGCGAGCTGCCGTCGGCCCTGGCCGCGGCCGACCGCGTCAAGGACGCCCGCATCCGCGACAGCGTGCCGGAACGCTTGGCCACCCTCCCGGCCACGGCCACCCTGGAGGACGTCGTCGAGATGAACCGGGCCGCCCACCGCTGAGTCACCCGACGCGGCTTTCTGGCACGTAACGGCACGAGGGCGGTGGCGTCGGCACGCCACGACCACACAAGACGAACACGAAGAGCGCACAGTCCCCCGCGCTGCGACTGCAGTCTCGGCACGCCGCTGCCTGCGAGCATCCGCATGCCTGCCGGTACCCGCAACGGTGCGTCCCGCGCCCGGCCCTTACGTCAGCTGCCTCGTCGCATGGCCTGCCGTACCGCGCTGTGCCGCGGCCGCCGTGGCGGTGACTGCGCACCATGGAGAGGAACCGCCTTGCCCGGCACCGCATCACCCTTCACTCACATCGCACGCTCCCGACGCTCCCCTCGGCGGTTCCTGCCCACCGCCCTGTCCCCTTCGGACATCCGCGGCGTGCTCACCGTGCGGGCGCCTGGGCCCGGGTCGGCCGAGCGGCGGCCCGGGCCCAGGCGCCGGATGGTTCCTGCGGGCGGAGGAACTACCGGTCAACCTGCAGGGCAAGCACGCCGCCTCCCGCGGCCCGCTGCCCATCCCCCGTCCGAGCAGGGCCAGTCGGTCATCTTCCAGGCAGGCGGCGGCAGTTACGTCACGAGTGAGACGCAGTTCGATTGAGGCGAAGCGGTTGTACTGGCTGTGCCAGCACCCAGCCGCGTTCACCGATTAGCGGCCAGCACTGCCGCGAGGCCCTCTTGCAGATCTTTGACGAAGTACTCGGGAACCTCCAGCGACGGGAAATGTCCCCCGTTTTCGGGCGACCTCCATCGGACGATTTGCCGGTACCTTTCCTGTGCCCAGGGGCGCGGACACTTCTCGATGTCGCGGGGATACATACTGATTGCTGACGGGACGTCGACCCGAAGTTCGGGATCGAGCGAGTTGTGGCTTTCGTAGTAAATGCGGGCCGCCGATGCGCCGGTCCGCGTCAGCCAATACAGGGTGACGTCGTCAAGAACCCTGTCTATGGAAATCGTCTCGAACGGGCTGTCTTCGGTGTCTGACCACTCGGCGAACTTGTCAAGGATCCAGGCAAGAAGCCCGACCGGTGAGTCGACGAGCGAGTAGCCGATGGTCTGCGGTCGGGTCGCCTGCTGCTTCGCGTACGCCGCGCGGTGGCGCCAGAAATCGCGGGTTTCCTCGGTCCACTTGCGCTCGACCGCCGTCAGCCCGTCCGTTGTCAACCCGGGCGGTGCCTCCGCGAACAATGTGTGGATGCCGAGAACGTGCGCCGGGAACCTGCCGCCGAGAACCGTGGTGATATTACCTCCCCAGTCGCCGCCGTGGGCTGCGAACTTGCTGTAGCCGAGCCTTCCCATCAGTTCCACCCATGCGGCCGCGATCTTTTCGGTTCCCCACCCGGTGGTGGCCGGCTTGTCGCTGTAACCAAAGCCTGGTAGCGACGGGACCACGACGTGGAACGCCGGCGCGTCTGCATCTTTCGGATCTGCCAGCTCGTCTACTACATCGATGAACTCAGCAATGCTGCCTGGCCAGCCGTGCGTCAAGATCAGAGGAGTGGCATCTGCGCGCGCGGATCGGCGGTGCAGGAAGTGGATTCCCAGATCATCAATGGTCGTGCGGAACTGGCCGATCCGGTTGAGGCGCTCTTCGAACGACCGCCAGTTGTACCCGGTGCGCCAGTAGTTCACGACATCGACGAGGTCGGCGAGAGGAACGCCCTGTTGCCATCGGCGAGGGCCGGGTGCGGCGCGACAGACCGTCTCGGCCTCCGGCAGCCGCGCCGCGGCCAGTCGCGCGCGCAGATCGTCGAGGTCGGCGTCAGTTGCGTGGGTTTCAAATGCTTGCACGTCGCTGGTTGGACGGGGCATGGGACCTCCTGGCCATCGCGGAACCGGCTCCGACCTGACGCGAACCGGCTAAGACGGTTCTACCAAGCCTCCATGCCGGCGTGCAACCAGCTAAGGTGGTTCCATGCGTACTGGGTTCCCTGACTTCCGCCTCGGCAACGTGCTGGCGACCAGCTTCACGGGGACTCTGTCGGAGCGTCATGGCGACGCTGTGGAGCGCATTCCCGCGCCGCACCGACTCGTCGACTGGCTGGCAGTGAACGGCCTCGCCGTGGACTCCTGCACCACCGCCCAGCTCGAACTCGCTCGGGAACTGAGGGAGTCGATTCACGCCGCCGCGACAGCGGCCGCGATCCAGGACGCTCTCCCTGCGTCTGCTGTCCAAGTCATCAATGACTGCAGCGCTCAGGGTCGGGCCGCGGCTGTCCTGACGCCCGAGGGTAAGCGGCGATGGCGGCTCAGCTCGGCTTCCTGCGTGGAAGATGCCCTCAGCGTGATCGCCGCCGACGCGATCAGCATCATCGCAGGCGAACGAGACGGAAAATTGGCCTTGTGCGCATCGCCAACCTGCCAAGCCGCTTTCTTCGACACCAGCCAAAGTCGCACCCGGAAATGGTGTGACATGAACACGTGCGGGAATCGTCAGAAGAAGGCGCGCTTCAATGCCAACCAGCGCAAAAACCCCAGATCAGCGGAGTGATCGTTACCTCGGTACATCCAAGTGGGTCCCACGCCTGCGACACATCTGTCGCGTTGGGTGCACCCCAACGGCACCACTAAGAGCGGATCCGTCGCCTTCGATCAACGTCCTCAATCAGTACGTCTACGTTTACTGACCGGCGACGTTCATCGACTCTTCGCAGTCGGGGGTGTTGGCGGGTAGGCGTGGAGGTCTTCCAGGATGGAAGTTCTCCCTACACTGCTCATCCGAAAGACCTCGACATGCTCCACGCTATCTTCGCTGCGCCCTGTCTGACCACGTTCTGCCGTCTCGATGAATTCGGTCTGGAAGCCGTCGGGCAACGCCTTGAGCCGGATCAGGCCGTGATCGAGTGCCGAGTCGCCGAGCCGGATCCGTGGTGCCGGAAGTGCGGGTCGGAGGGCGTGGTGCGCGACACAGTCACGCGGCGGCTGGCGCATGAGCCGTTCGGACACCGCCCCACGACGCTGCTGGTGCGGGTACGCCGCTATCGGTGCGACTCGTGCGAGAGGACGTGGCGGCAGGACATCTCGAAGGTGGCTGCGCTTCCTGGACTGGTGTAGCCGAGCGCGCGGAGGTCGGCCGATAGAGTCCCGGCGGGTTCGAGATCTGCGTACGGGTGGAGCCGGGCTCCTGCCGTCCGGTTCGCGAGGGTGCGCTGGGGCCGTTTGGGCGGGAGTCGGCTGAGGTGTGCTCTGGTCCAGGATGCGCAGGGCGGCTTCCGGTCCGTGGTCGCGGCGAGCGGCTGCGAGTTCGTCGAGATCCCAGACCACGAGCCGACCACGGCACGGCGCGGACCGCGGCGTTGCACGATGCCGCGGACCAGGAGCAGGCCGGCGTGAAAGACGGTGTGGGCGCACTGGCCGTGGGAGTCCTCGAATTTACCGACTCTAGTGGGCTGCGTATGGGCTATGAGCTGGGGAGGTGCGTGGCGTGAGTGTCCGCGACAGGCCAGGCGCCTGAGGCCTTCGCGGTCTAGCAGAGCGACTTCTTGATGCTCGGCAGGTAGGTGTAGGGGTGTGACCGAGATACGCGCCAAAGGGGCAACGGGATGATCTTGAAGCCCTGATCTGCTCGGATCTACGTGCGCCGACGTGCGGCGGGGTCTCGTTCGGCGACGTGCCGGGCGACCGAGTCGACGCCGGGGCGGGCGTATCGCTCCAGGGAGCGGACGGAGGCATAGCGGGAGCGGGCCAGCAGCATCGGGGTGAAGGTGCCGTCTTCCGCGTCGTGCGTCAGGGCACTGTGCCGGAGCCGGTGCAGGGTCCAGCCGTCCAGGTCCTCGATGTCCTCGGGCGAGGCGAGCGGGTTCGATTACGCAGTGCACACGCCACTTGGCCGTAGCTATACGGACGCGGGCCGGGCCGTGCGGCGCGGGCGGGCCGCTAGGTAGTTCTTCGCTTCCTGGGACGCCTTGTCATACGAGTCGGAGTCGAAGGGCGGCTGGGGGTCGTACTCGATGGCGAGCTGGAACGCCTCGGCGGCTACCCGTCCCGCGACGAGTTCAGCAAGCCGCAGTGCCATGTCGATGCCCGAGGAAACCCCGGCGGCGGTGACAATGCCGCCGGGCTGTTCCACAACGCGACGCGCCGTGTAGGTGGCGCCGTACGACTCCAGGGTGTCGACAGCCCCCCAGTGAGTGGTGGCCTCCAGGCCGTCGAGCAGGCCAGCCGCGCCGAGCAGCAAGGAACCGGTGCACACCGACGTGGTCCACATGGTGGTGGCGTGGATACGACGGATCCATTCGAGCAGCGACTCGTCGGCGAGGCTGCGACGTGCGCCCGGACCACCGGGCACCACCAGGACGTCGGCTTCCACGACGTCCTGGAAGGAGGCCGTGGCGAGGAGGACGAGATGGCCCTCGCCATCCGTGCAAGGGCCTGGCGAGTTGGCGGCGAAGACGACGTCGGATTCCGGCAGCATGCGAAGGATCTCGTACGGGCCGACAACGTCGAGCGCGGTGAATCCGTCGAAGAGCGGGATGACGATACGCATAAGTGTGCCTTTCGGAAGTGGCCACCGTCGGCGTCAGACAGCGGTGGTGTGCGCGGAGAAATGCTTGCGGTACTCGCCGGGGGTGACCTGGAGCGTCCGCTTGAAACTGCGGTGCAGGGTCTCGACGGTTCCGAACCCGCACGCGTGCGCCACCGATTCCAGGGTGGCGGAGGTGGTCTCAAGGAGACGTCTGGCGGCCTCGATACGGGCGCTCTCGACGTACGCGGCGGGGGTGTGGCCGGTCTCCGCACGGAAGACGCGGGTGAAGTTCCGTTCGCTCATCGCGGCACGTGCCGCGAGGGCGGGCACGCCAAGGTCGCAGTCGGGGTGGTCGGCGATCCAGGCGAGGACGTCGCGCAACGGCGCCCGACTCGGGAGCTGGGCGGCGAGCTGGGCGCTGAATTGCGCCTGCCCTCCAGGACGTTGGACGAACATCACCATTTGGCGGGCGATAGCGCGGGAAATTTCGGGCCCGTGGTCGTCTTCGGTCATGGCGAGCGCGAGGTCCATTCCTGCAGTGACACCGGCCGAGGTCCACACCTCACCGTCGCGGACGAAGATCGGGTCGGGGTCGACCGTGACCTGCGGATACCGCTCGGCCAGCTGGTCGCAGCGAGACCAGTGAGTGACCGCGCGCCGCCCGTCAAGGAGCCCAGCGGCGCACAGCAGGAAGGCGCCGCTGCACACTGAGGCAGTACGGCGCGCACGATGGGCGGTCCGGGCGAACCAGTCGACGAAGCGTCCGTCCTCGCAAGCCCGGTGGATACCCCCGCCACCCACGGCGACGAGCGTGTCCACCGGCCCAGCAGCTTCATCGATCGTCAGGGTTGGGGAGACCGCGAGACCGCCGCTGGAGGGCACCGGACCGGGCGCAGCAGCCACAGTTTCGAGGACGACGCCTCCGGTGAGACGTCCCGCCTGTGTGAATACCTCATGAGGTCCGGTCAGGTCGAGGATCTGGAAATCCGGAAAGACGGCGAAGACGATGCGTCGGATGCTCACCCATCCATCGTGGTCACATCCTCTAATGGCGGCAAGGACACGAATATGACGATTCCCGCCACTGCCCGGCGGCCAGGCTCGGGAATGCGCTCTCCCCGTGGCTTGGTCAGCTTTCACCAGTCACGAACGGGACCAGGCCGACGACGGCGCGGCCCCGCTCGTCGAAGTCCACCAGGTCCCGCAGGTCGAGCCCCCCGGCCAACACCAGTCACCCATCGGCGTGCCGGTGACGTAGAGGTGCAGGACCTTGTGGCCGACGCCCCTGTCGTCGTACAGCGATCACAGAACTTGAAAATGTAGATGAGAACCAGCAACGCTGCCGGATCGCGAGACTCTTTCCCCGGTGCCGTGATGGTGGCAGTAGGCGACGATCAGGCGCGAGGCGTTTCACCCTTTGGAGGAGTACCCGTGTCCGACGTCAAGGCCGAACTCGACCAGCTGATGCGCGCCTTCCTCGGTGCGTTCACCAACACCGACAGCAGCTGGCCGAACGTCGAGGTTGTCCGAGAGGTGTTCATTCCCCAAGGAATGATCATCAAAAACGTCGGGGGCGAGCCTGTGATCTACGACCTCGACGCGTTCGTCGAGCCCCGGGAGAAAATCCTCACCGATGGGACGCTGACGGAGTTCTCCGAATGGGAAGTCGCCGAACGGACCGAAATTTTCGGGTCGATCGCGCACCGGTTCAGCGAGTACCGCAAGTCCGGCTTCCTCAACGGCGAGTGGTTCGAGGGCGCCGGCCGCAAGACCATACAGTTCGTCCTGACGCCCGCCGGCTGGAGGATGAGCTCGATGGCCTGGGATGACGAGTAGGGGCCCCACCCCGAGGTCTCTTCCGAGGCTCCGGACAAACCGATGCCAACCCCGCTTTTGCCGTGCGGAACCCAAGACCGGACCTTGCCGCAGGCCGCGATCGCCTGGTCGCTGATACCGAGGAGCTGGGCAACCTCGGCGACCTTCCTCCCGGATGCGACGAGATCGAGGACCTTGCGGCGGAACTCGGGCGGATAGCTGCGGGGCATCACGGCCTCCGAAGGCTGCTGGATCGTCAATTGTCCAGCAACCCGACTCCATTAGAAAGCCGAGCCGGCCGGCGGCGGCTCGGAAGGCGGCGTGCACGCACGCGCGACCGACCCCGAGCAAGCCGCGCGCCTGTGGGCGCTGTCGGCCGACGTCACGGGCGTCGAGTTTTCGCGGCGGCAACCTAGCTTCGGACGTCGCGGGTCACTGTCCCTTAGTTCAAGGCGGCCTCGATTCTGTCCGTGTGGAAGCAGAGGGCGGCGCTGAACGCTTCGCTGGCGGGGCTGAGGGCGAAGTGGGCGTCGAGGGCCTCCTCGACGCTCTCGTCGCATTCGTCGAGGAACTGTTCGACTTCCCGTAGCAGGCGGGCGAGTGAGGCGGCCTGGTCGCGGTCGAAAGCGATGGGTCCGGAGCCGAGCGGTAGAGTCATGACTGGTCCTGTTCCAAAATCTGAGCTTCGAGGTCAGCGATCCGTTTGTCGGCAAAGCGGAGGTTCGTCCGGGCGCCTTCAAGGCGCTCTTGGAGCTTGCGATGCTCTTGCGTGAGCTGGTGAACTCGCCGTTTGAGGGTGGTGTTCTCCGTGGTGAGAGCCTGGACAGATTCGCCGGGGACCATCTGGTCGAAGTCGCGGAGTTGGCCCATGAGCTCGCCGATGCGTTGGCGCTGGGAGAAGACTTCCTTCTGCGTGCGGGTGAGTTCGGCTTCAGCGTTCAGTGCGCGCTCGCGCCAGGACGCCTCGATCTGCTCGTGGGCCTCTGTGGCGGCCTGGTCCCGCCGTCTCTTGCTGTTGGCAGCAGCCTGCTGGACGAGGTTTCGGGCGTCGTGGTTCTCATAAAGGAAAGTGGCCGACACGCCCGCCCGCTCCGCGATGGCTCGAACGGTGAGCCGACCGCGTTCGCGCCGGAGCTGACCGATGGCCTGCTCCACTTGGTTGAGCTTGATCTTCGTCTGTTCCCGCCGAGCGGCGATAGCCGCCGCAGTCGCGCCGGGCCCGGAGTCATGCTATCTCCCTGGCTTCGCCGTCCGCTGCGCTGATGTCGTACTCGTCCTCCATGTCGGCCTCGTGGCGGGCGAGTTCGCTGGCGCGGAAGGCAGTGGCCCAGACGCGGCCGAAGTAGTCCTGCGGCCGGCGAAGGTCGAGCGCGAGAGCTTCCTCAAGAAGCCCGACAGCATCGAGTGCTTTCTCCAGGCCAGCGATCGCGCGGGCGGTGGGCTCGAAGAGGTCGTGGAGATAGTCCCTGGTGGCGGGTTCGGGGGCGCCTTCGGCAACCACGCACCAGTGCTCGCGCTTGCGGTGCCAGTAGACCAGGTCGGCGCCGGACATCACGAACTTGTCGCAGTTGTGGCAGTCCAAATTCCATGGGCAGGCGCCGCCGTCGACCACGAGTTGAAAGGTGCAGAAGCCGCCCTCCGCAGGTGTGGACTTGCGTGTGAGGTCGATGGCCAGGGCCTCGGCCTGCGCTCGGGTCATCGGCTCGCCGCTGGAGAGGGCCAAGCCGGGCTCAACTGCCCCGGGTCCTGCGACCCAGACGGCCTGGAGGGCTTCCTCGAGTTTCGGGTCGGTATTGGCGAGGTGGACGTAGTGCTCGGCCATCGAGTCCGAGACCTGCCCCAGGTAGCGCTTGACGTGGGTCAGGTTCGCGCCGTTCTTGAGGAGGTTCGTGGCGAGGGTGTGGCGGGCCTGATGTGCGACTGAGTGGGGGAGGTCGAGGTTGCTGATCCAGGTGCCGAACAGGGTCTGAAACCAGCCGTAACTCATGCTTTTGGTGCCCGAGCGGTTGGTGCTCTTCCGGGGGAACAGGGCCAGTTTGAGCCGTTCCTTCGCGCTGGGTTCGCGTCCATGCTGCTGGACGAACCGGCTGATGGTCGTCTTCTGACGCGCCACGATGCGCTGGTAGAGCCGCTCGGAAATGCGGATGCCCTCATCGAAGTTGCCGACCTTGGTCTGGTCGTGCCAGAACATCGGCAGCTTGTTGAGACGGTCGACGCACTCCAGACGGACCTCGATCACCTCACTGCAGCGTCGGCCGGTCACGACAAGCGCTTCCCAGATATCGCGCAACCCGCGGTCCTCGGAGTCCATGTCATCGAGGAGCTGGAGATTTCCCTCGCTGGCAATGGCTTTGGCCGTGTCGTCGGAGAAGGGCTTGCGGCGGCCTCCCCGGGTGCTGCCTCCGTAGGGCAACGCGACGATGAAGGCGTGGTCGAGTCCGATCCGCTGGGCGTCGCCTGAGTCCATGCCGGCGCGCAAGATGCGGCGGGTCCCCGTGAAGATGCGCGACATGGACAGCTTGCTCACGGCATTGGGCTCCCCGGAGCGGGTGTCGTGAATGGCCAGCGACTTCAGACCATGGGCAGCGCGATGCCGCTGATCGGCAACGAAGTCCTCCATGTGCTGCTTGGTCAGCAGGCGGGGATCGTGACCGCCGGCCGGGGCCTGGGCTTCGAGATAGGCGCTGAGCTCCGTGCAGCCGCGTCTGGAGGTGTTGAAACTGCCCGGACTGCGAGGCGGGTCGGTATTCAGTCTCAGGTCCATCCAGTCCCAGAGCAGGTCGCGGAGCCAACGCTGCGTGATCTTGGACAGATCGAGGTAGCTTCCGCAGCTCTTCAGCCGGACCCCATAAAGGTCGGTCTCGATGTATCCGATCGCTTTGGTGTCCTGCCGGGTGAAATACACGACCCTGAGATGGCCGAGCATCGCTCGAGCGATCTTCCGTAAGTGATCCGGGAGTTGCTCAAGGTCGATGTCGGCCAGTGAGCTGACGTCCTGTCGAAGGCATTCGGCAAGCAGGCGCTGAAGGACGTTGACCGGCCAGCGGGCGCCCTCTTCAGGGCCTTGGGCATGGCGGAAGAGGCCCCACTTGATCTCCGCGCGCACCAACGGCCGCAGGCCGAGCAGGGATAGCTTGCCGTCGGCCCGGTGGAACGTGTGGTTCTTCGCGCACCACTGGTCGAAGGCCGCCTCGTCGGCGTAGGTGAGCTCAACCGCCGCGTTCCGCTTTCCTCCGGCAGGCCGCCGTCCCCAGTTCTTGATGAGGCGGGCGTCGCCCGGCCGTCCTTCCTTTTTGTAGCGCTGCAGGTGGCCGTAGCACAGTCCGATCCAGTGGACTCCGTGGTCAGGGCAGGATGGCACGCGGCACTGGCCGAGGTCGGGGTAGGGATCCCGGTCGGGCAGCCAGAGATCAAGGTCGCCGGGTTTTCCCTTCTTCTCCTGAAATCGCCGCCAGGTGACGTAGTGGCCTGAGTGGAGATAGCACAGTTCAGTGGTGCTCCAGGCCGGTGCGTCAGGGCAGACGAGGCATGGCTTTCGGTTGCGTCGCCCGCGGGGCTGCAGCGGCTGGGCTGACCGGAAGAAGTCTGTGATGGTGCCGCCTGCGCGCTTCGTTGCGGACCATTCGCGCACGTGTGTGAAGCAGAACCGCATCGTGTCGTTGGCGCTTCGCTCGCAGTCCGGAACCTGGCATCTCCAGCCGTAGGCGTGATGATCCGGGGGCAGCGTGACGACGTCGTCGCGTAGGACGGGGTCGAAGGTCGGGGCGTCGATCAGGGCTTGGAGCAGTTCCAGGCGATCTGATGCGGTGCGGGTAGTGGTGGCGGGCTCGGTGATGAGCCTCAGCGTCTGCGTGCCCGGTGTTGTCATTCTCCTTCACCCCAGACCGCCTGCAGAGCAGCGGTGAACTCGGGTGAGTGCAGGTCCGGGTGGCCGTAGACCTCGTCGACCATCTGGGCTGACGCCCAGTTCCCGGCCACCTTGGCCACCATCGGGTCCTTGGAGATGGCCAGGACATCATTGGTGATCTGGTGCCGGAAAGCCTGCGGCTTGATCCGTCCGGGGAGGTCGGCGCGGCGTCCCGCGCGCCTGAGCATGCCGCGGGCCGCGTCCGCGGTCCACGGCTCGCCGATGTGCGGCCCGGCCAGTTGGATCAGGAGCATGCCGTGTCCCGTGGCGTACTTCGCGTACTCCGTCGTCATGTACTTGAAGTAGCTGCTGATCATCGCAGGGCTGACACGGTAGATCTCCCCCTTGGTGACCACGCCGTCGACGACCTCCCAGTCCGGCTTGATCTTCGCCGCGGCCCGGTTCGAGTTGCCCCAGCGATGGCAGACGTGCAGGTGGGGGCTCTTGCAGTCGCCGCAAGGCGCGTTGTCCCGCAGATGCAGGTCCGCCAAGTGAAGTCCCGTGAGCCCGCCGATCCGCAAACTCGTGTCCGACAGCCACCGCACGACCATCTCGTCGCGGGCCGTGTTCACGGCCTCCCGCAGATCCGGCTTGGCCCCGTCCGGCAGCATCTTCGGGTGCCGTCGTCGCGGCGGGTTCGTCGGAGCCAGCGGGTTGGCCGGCATCGACTTCTTCACGTGCCCCAAGAACGCCCGGCTCCGGTCCGCCTTCGTTGGCAGCCGGGTAACTGTCAGAGCCGCCCTCAGCTCATCATTCACTCCGCTGCTGGCGCACGCGTCGAGGTAGAAGCCCTTCAAGCACGCCGCCGCGACCTGGAGTGCCGAGGCACCGTACGGACGTTGAGGAGGCACCCGCCACGGCTGCCCGAACGGCATCGGGACCTGGGCACCGACCGCCCCCATGTACCGCTTCACATCGAGAAGCGTGATCGTCACGGTGGTCAGCCCCTCCCGGATCCGCCACCGCAAGTGATCCACCAAGCAGTACGCGTACGTCTTCTGGGTCCCCGAGCCCTCGTACAGCCTCAGATAAGAGTCCGCTTCCTCATCCACCGAACCGTCCGGCCACAAGATCGTGTACGACCGGCCGCCGCCAGCCCGCTTGAGCACCTGGACGCGCAGGTCTCCGAGGACAACTCGACTACGTGCCACCCCTGCCTCCCCACCCAATCTCCCCTACGTACTGACGAGAACTTGAGTAGTCGGTAAATCAGCACGGCATGGCCACGAGGAGCACTCAAACGAGGGAAACGGACACTCGCAGGGCGGTTGGAAAACTCGAAGAAGGCGACGTCGACCAGCCGGAGCCGTCTTCGAGGCTGAGGAAGATCACGCGTCGACCCGATGCCAGGGGCGGGGTCTGGGTGGAGGCCCGAACGCCGGCGACGAGAACCTGTTGGCCCGCGTGCATCGGTGTGCGGCGTCTGTGGCGCTGATCTCGCGGAGCGCGCGGTGGTGGTGCTCCATGAGGTGCCGGGAGACATCGATCTGCAGGACGTTGAGCTCGGCGCCAAGCGCCTCGCGAGCCGTCATCTCCGGCAGGCCGCCCGGCTCGGCAGCCGCGACGTCGCAATCCAGGGCAAGTTGGCCGTCGTCGGGGCGCGTGCCGATGGCCCGGTGGAGCTCCGTGATCTGCAGAAGCAGGTCACGGCGGGTCTGCTGACCGCGCATCGCGTCCAAGGCCCCGTCCTCTACGGCGCCCGTGGCGTCCGTAGGCTGGTTGTAGGGTCTCGCGGTTGGTGTCGGAGACCGCCCTCGGGACCTGCTGCTTTTTCCGTTGCCTCACGGCGTGTCGGACATCGGAGCCTTAGCTTCGTGTCGCTTCCTCGGCGGTCTGTCTTGATCGGAGCAGACCTTGTGACGCCGGCGAGGGCCTGGACGCGGGCTGCCGGAGCGGAACTCGCGTGGACAAGCCTCCGGGGGTGTGACCCGCTCGATCGCGCCGTGCGGTCGATGCGCTTTCCCGGCCGGTCGGACGGGCCGATCAGCGCAGTCCGGCGAAGAGATCGTTCTCGGGTATGGCCGCGCCGGTGGCGTCCTGGACACGTACGAAGGTCTCCATGCCCATCAACTCGCCGAACCTTTCCTTGCCCATTTTGAGGAAGAAGATGTTCTCGCCCTGACTGGCGTGCGCGGCCAACGCGTCGAACTTCTGACCGCTGAACGCGGTGGTGTCCACCCACGTGGTGATCTCATCATCGGGGAGGCCGATCTCGGCCATCGCGGCGGCCTCGGCAGGATCCGGCTCCGGCATGTCCTCATCAAACTCGCGGATGATCTCGCCGAACCGCTGCATCATCGAGCGGGGCGCCGTGGTCCAGTACACCTTCGGTGCCAGCGCGGTCATCTCCAGCGCCGCCATCGTGATGCGGTGGGCCTGGATGTGGTCGGGGTGGCCGTAGAAGCCGTTCTCGTCGTAGGTGACGACCACATCAGGTCGGTAGTGCCGCATGAGTTCCGCAAGTCGGGCCGCGCCTTCCTGCACGGGGGTCTGCCAGAAGGATCCGGGGGCGTCGTTGCTCGGCCAGCCCGTCATCCCGGAGTCGGCATAGTCCAGCATCTCCAGATCGCTGATCTTCAGGACGTCGCAGCTCGCCTCAAGTTCGTGACGGCGCATCAAGGCGACCGCCGCCGGATCGTGCCCGGGATCGCCCGGCTTGACACCCCCCGGTCCGTCACCGCAACCGCCGTCGGTACACGTAACGAGAACCGTGCGGATGCCTTCCGCCGCGTACCGCGCGAGGACCCCTCCGGTTCCGGTGGCCTCGTCGTCGGGGTGGGCGTGTACTGCCATGAGCGTCAAGGGCCGGTCAGTCATCTGATTCCTCCGTGGATACCCCCGCCTTCAGGCGGGGAGGAAGCGGACTCCTGCGGAGCAGGGCAAGGTGCTGGGATTCGCCGTCAGGGCGGATCGCAGTGCTCTGACCCGCAGGTTTGATCTCTACATTACGGTCTCACTAGTTTGTGAGCGTGACCGTGGGCCATGTGAAGCGGGCGTTCAAGTACCGCTTCTATCCGACTGATGCGCAGGCAGCGGAGCTGTCGCGCACGTTCGGATGCGTGCGGAAGGTCTACAACCTCGCCCTCGCCGCTCGTACCGAGGCGTGGGTGCGCCAGGCCCGAGGAGCTTGCCTTCCTCAACGACGTGGCGTCGGTGCCGTTGCAGCAGACACTGCGGCACCTGCAGAGCGCGTTCACCCACTTCTTCGCCCGGCGGGCGAAGTATCCGCGCTTCAAGTCGCGCAAGACGTCGCGGAAGTCGGCGGAGTACACCACCAGCGGGTTCCGCTTCCGGGGCGGCCGGCTGACCCTGGCGAAGATGGCGGATCCCCTGGACATCGTGTGGTCGAGGCCGCTGCCCGAAGGCGCCAAGCCGTCCACGGTGACCGTGTCCCGGGACGCGGCGGGACGGTGGTTCGTGTCCCTGCCGTGCAACGACCCCAGTGTCAGACCGCTTGCTGCCACCGATGCGGTGGTCGGGGTCGATGTCGGCCTGGACCACCTGCTGACCCTCTCCACCGGGGAGAAGGTCACCAACCCGCGGCATGAGCGCCGTGACCGCGCCCGTCTGGCCAGGGCCCAGCGGGACCTGTCCCGCAAGGCCAAAGGCGACGGAGCCACGGGCCAAGGCGCGGCGCAAGGTCGCCAGGGTCCACGCGAGGATCGCCGACCGGCGCCGGGACATGCTGTGGTACAGCCCATGACCGGGACGTGAACGCGGCGAAGAACCTTCTGGCCGCCGGGCTGGCGGCGTCTGTCTGTGGAGCCGGTGTAAGACCTCAACGGAGTTCTCCGGGCGGGCAGTCGGCGGTGAAGCAGAAAACCCCACGGCGCGAGCCGTAGGAACCCCCCTCGTTCACAAGGGGGAGGAAGCCAAGGAACACATCAACCTCAAAGCGGGGCGGTACATCCGCGAGCGCATGGACCAGGTCCTCGCCGATGAACCCGACGAGGTGCGCGAGGCGTACGTACAGACCCGCGCCAGAGAACACCGCGAACAGCTCGACGCGATCGTGGGGTCTGCTGGCCAAGCACGGGCTGCGGCTGCGCTTCGACGGGGTCGTCCACCACGACGACAAACGACGCCCTGCGGCAGAGGCTGGCCGGCTCGGCGTGAGCGCGTCGCACCGGCGGCAGAGTCAGTTGATGGGGTCGGGCTCGGGCTCGGGGTCGGGGACCGCTTGAGCCCAGGCGCCCATGGCGTTGAGGACGTCGCGCAACCCCTCGCCGAGGGGGGTGAGCTGGTATTCGACGCGTGGAGGGATCTCCGCGTAGGCGGTTCGGATGACGATGCCGTGGGTCTCGAACTGGCGCAGCCGGCTGGTCAGGGTGTGCGGGCTGATGCCGGGCAGGGCCTCGCGCAGCTCGGTGAAGCGGTGGGGGCCGCGCAGGAGCTCGCGCACGATCAAGGTGGCCCACGGGCCGTTGAGCAGGGCGAGGAACCGGGCGACACCGCACTCCGGGAGGCATGGATCGGACATTTTTCGAGAGTAGCCCATTAGTGCAGTTGATGTAACTGGTGCATCACATGCACTAATTGGCCCATGACCTACGTGATTCACGGCGCCACCGGCGCCCAGGGTGCCCCCGTCGTCTCCGCCCTCGCCGCCGCGGGCAAGTCCGTGACCGCTGTGACCCGCAACGAGCACGCCGTCGTGGACGGCGCACGCGTCGTGGCAGCCGCCTACTCCTCTCGCGCTGACCTGACCGACGCCTACCGCGGTGCCGCAGGGGTGTTCGTCCACCTGCCGGTCACCTCGGAAGAGGACCGCCAGATCTTCGCGGGCAACATCCTCACCGCCGTCCGTGCGGCCCGGCCGACCCGCGTGGTGTTCTCCACCAGCGGTTTCCCCATCGATCGCGCCATCGGCGGAGCTGCCGCGACACTGGCTGCCGGTCTGGCCGGCAGTGGCGTGTCCCATGCGGTGATCGCACCCGAGCTGTACCTGGAGAACCTGCTCATGCCCTACGTCATCGACTCGGTCCGTGAGCGTGGTGTGCTGCCCTACGCGATCCGGGCCGACTTCCCCGTCTCCTGGGCCTCCCACCTGGACATCGCCGATGTCGCCGTCGCTCTGTTCGAGCGCACGGACGTCACCGGTGCGGTCTCCGTCGGCCAGGACCCGGCGATCACGGGGCCGGACCTGGCCGAGGCGTTCGGCGCCAGGCTCGGCCGGGACGTGGTCTTCGAGCCGATCACCCCGGAGGAGATGCGCACCTCGATCGCGCCCCTGATCGGGGAGGGCGCAGCCGCTGATATCGCGGGGGCCTACCAGGCGATGAGCACCATGCAGGGCCGCGCGATCGCACCGGAGACCTCCGCCCAGAAGCTGCTGGGCGTCACTCCCCGGACCACGAGCCAGTGGCTGGCCGACATCGGCGTCTGACCGTCATCACCGCCAGCTTCGACCGGGTTTGGCAGGCAGCAGGTGTGGCAGGGCGCTCAGTCCCGCGGGCGGCCTGCCGCGCCATCCAGAGCAGCCGACCGCCCACGCCAAGAGGACGGTGCGGGCGTAGAGGACTGACTGCACGGGGCGTACCTTCACACATCACGTGGTGTGCTGAGGGTGCCTCCGGGTCTTGTCGGACACCTCGCCGCGACCCGGAACTGCGAGGCTCGCCCTGAGATCCACAAGAACCCGACCGGCGCCCGTCCTTCAGGGGCGGGCGCCGCTCGGGGATCTCGCAGTGGGACGTGGCCTGGCTATGCCCAACCGGGCTAACCGGTCAGGGTCGGGACGTAGGGGGACAGGGCCGGGGCGAGTTGTACGCCGGGGGCCAGGCCCAGGGCGACGAGGGCGTCCGGCAGGCCGCGGCCGACGCGGGCGGCCTGCGCGGTGCCCGGGGCGGCCAGCTGGCGGCAGCTGGCGGAGATGATGTCGAACAGGTGCTGCACCCGGCCGGGTCCGCGGGGCAGCAGCTGGCCGTGGAAGTCCTCGTGGTGGGCGAGTACGAGGGCGGCGAGACCGGCGACGTGAGCCGAGGCCGTGCCGGTGCCGTCGAGGGCGGTGTATCCGCCCTGCGCCGAGCACGACAGGACGGCCACGCCGGGAGCGACCGCGTCGATGCCCGGGCCGTAGCAGCTGAACGGCGCAGCGAAGAGCCCTTCTGGTGTCAGCTGCGGGCCTGCATGGGTGGCCTGGGAGGTGTCCTGCGGGTACGAGCCGAAGACTCCCAGCGCGCCCACGGCGTACACGGTCGGCAGCGAGGCGGGAAAGGCGACCGGTCCGCCCGTGTCGCCCGCCGGAGCGACGCAGGCGATGCCCGCAGCGTTGGCATCGGCAAGCTTGCGGGAGACCAGCGCCGACGCATACGGGGCCGCCACCCCGATGTGGGCGACATCGACCTCCTGGTCGATGCAGCGGTCCAGCGCGGAGATAAGGTCACTGAAGCAGCCGCCGGGCTGCACCTGACAGACCTCGAGCTCGGCGTCGACCGCGATGCCGATGACGCCCTTGCCGGTGTCCGCTCCGGCGATGACGCCCGCCGCATGGGTACCGGTGCCGACCCTGTCCTGGGCCCAGCCCTGCTGCAGACCGCGGACGAAATCGACCCCGGAGCGCGCCCGTTGCTTCAGATCGGGGTGCTCGGAGGCGACCCCCGAACCGATGACTGCGACCCTGATGCCGAAGGCGCGGAACGTGGGAGGCAGCCGGTCCAGCCGCATGGCCTGCTGGCCCCAGCCGTACTCTTGCCTCTCGTCCAGCCCCGGGTACACCTTGTCCAGTGGTGTGAGGGTGACCAGGTTCTCCCGGGCCACCGACAGGTCGGGGCGGTTGATCCAGCGGTCCGCATAGCCGCCCGCAGGCCGGACGTAGAGGGACTGCACGGACTCTGCGGTCTCCGTGGCCAGCGTGACGGTGACCGTCCCGTCGGCGCCGGTGATGCCCTGCCCCGGCCAGGACGACCCGATCAGGAACACCCCAGCGCCGGCAAGCGGTTCGCCCTCCGGGCCACAGACGCGCAGCGAGATCTCCACGGGTTGTTCGAGCGGCGCGACCAGCGCAGGATCGCGCAGCGGCAGGATCCCCGCGGTCGGCGTGGCGGCGGGTCCGGTGCCGGACAACGGCAGGTCCGGCTCGATGTGTACGTGCAGCGACCGCATCGCCGGCACTTGGGCCTCGGCCGCCTCGACGACCGCGATTTCCGGGCAGGAGGAGGGCAGCCCGGCCGATTGGAGCTTGTCTGAAGGCTGGAGCCTGCGTGCCACCCTGACTTCGGGCATGCGCTCCAGCCGGTCGCACACCGCCTCCATGCTGAGCTCGGACACTCCTGGCGGGAGCAGATGCTGCGGCAGCGGTGCCACCATGTATCGCTCCCTGCGCGGCTGCACGGCGAGCGATGCCGGCGCGCCCTTCTTGCCGGGCTCCGCTGCCCTGCCCTCGGGGCCGGGCCCACCCGCACTGGCCCCCTCGGGTCCGCTCTCGTGGCTGTTTCCGGGCCTTTCCTTCACCATCACGTCCACCTTCACCACGCCTATGTCGTCACACCGATGTCGTCCTTGTGCTCCTGATCCGGCGATAGGGCGGCTCGCTCCTGCACGCTGATGCGGTGTGCCCGGAAAACCGCTCCGGGCACACCGCATCGTGCCGCCCTCAGGTCAGCCGATACCGAACGGCTGACCCATCTGGCCGAAGCCGAAGCCGGGCTGCTGGTACTGCTGGCCGTAGGGCTGCTGGCCCATCTGGCCGAACCCACCGCTCCACTGCTGCTGGCCCTGCTGGCCCTGCTGACCCTGCTGGCTCTGCTGGAGCAGCGCCACGATCGCGGTCGGCAGCGCCTGCTGCACGGACTGCTCCACTGCGTGCCGGATGCCCGCGTGCAGCGAACGGTGCAGCGCGAGCGCCAGGTACGGGTGGGCCTGCTGGGCCATGCCCTGCTGCTGGAGCTGCTGCTGGATCTGCTGGATCTGCTGGAACGTCTGCTGCACCTGCTGCGCGACCTGCTGGGCCGTCTGCTGGCACGCCTGCTGGATGGTCTGCTGGACCAGCTGGGCGATCTGCTGCGAGCCGCCGACCTGCGCGCCGGCCTGCTGCATGGGTTGAGTACCGGTCATCACCGACATGAATGCTCCATTCGATGCCACCAAAGGGGGAAACCGACATAAGAAGTATGTCGGCTCTGTCACATAACGTGACGACCTTGAACCTAAGTCGGCGCCGACTCGGCCGCAAACGGAAGACCGGCTCCTGGGGGAGGAATCCCTCGACTGGACCGCCGACCAGCACACACATGCATGGCCGCGTCGCGCTTGGGGTGGTCGAGGGCGGTCAGGGTGCCAGGCGAGGAAGCGGGACATCTTCCGTTTGACCTGGCGGATCAGCACGCGTAGGCGACGTGGCGGATCGAGTTCTTGGGCCAACTCGTGGGCGAGGTTGGCCAGTTCAGCGGCGAGGTGGTGAGGGGGGAAAGCGCCGGCGAACGTGGTGACGCTGCGGCGGGCTGCGCGAAGGGCTGCGGCGAAGGTGATCGGAGCCGAGTTCGCGCAACGCAACAGCCTGCACCCGACCGATCTGCGTGCCCTGATCTGCCTGTTGGATGCCGCTCGGGCGCACGTGCTGGCGACGCCCGGCCGGCTCGGGCGGCAGCTCGGCCTGAACTCTGCGGGCACCACGGCCCTTGTCGACCGGCTCGAGAAGCTCGGCCACGTGCGGCGCACACGAGACAGCCGCGACCGACGCCGTGTTCTGCTCGAGGTTGATGAACGGGCAGTCGCCCTCGAACAGTCGTTCTTCGGACCGCTGATCACGGAGGTCGTCGCTGCGACGCGGACCTTCTCCGACACGGAGCTGGCAACAATCCAGCGCTTTCTACTGAACGTGCACGAGGTCGTCGCCGCACAGCGAGACCCTTCGCGCCTGCCCACCCGAAGTCCCGTGCCGCAGAAGAAGCGAGGGCCTCAATGACCTGTTTGTGACGACAGGGCCCCGCATCCCGGGCAGACGGCGCCAACCGCGGTGCACTGCGCGTCAACGCGCTATCTACGTCCACCGACACCGTGACGTTCGCGATCGACGGGAACAACAGCTCCTCCAGCCGGATCACAACCTCTTCAGCGGCCCAGACGGTGTGCCCAACCGCCTTGACCACGGCCGACTTTCGGGTGACCTCGGATGCCGCCCCGGACACGCCCAGCCGTCACTCAGAGTGGTTCCTGCACGGAAGTTGTGCCAGAACCTGACGACGGACCGCGCCTCTTCGCCAGTTCAGGCGGGCGCGAATGCGTGCCCGTATCCGTCGCCGTCAGCCGGTGCGTTGAGCGCGGGTCAGAGTCAGGCCGCCGAGAGCCAGGGCGATCAGGCCGAGTGCCAGGGCTATGGCGCCGGCGATTACTCCATTGCCGGTGCCGGGGCCACCGTCGGCGACGGCCAGGTTCACTACGCCCATGGCCAGGCCGACCAGTCCCGCCGCCAGGGCCATAAGGGCCCTGTTCCGCCTGTTGCCGATGGCGGAACGATCGGTGGAGCGGGCCAGAGCCAGTCCGCCGATGACCACGCCGGCCAGTGCCACGACGGCGGCTGTGGTGCCCACCAGTCGCCCGGAGGTCAGGCCGGTGGCGGCAGCCGACTGGACTGCGATGTGCACGGCTGCCGGTGCGGCAAGCACGGATTGGACTGCCATGAGGGGCCTCCTTGTCGCCCGCGATTCGATGTCGCCTCAGTGCGATTCGATGTCGGCCCAGCATGTCCATCGGCCCCGCCGTCAGTCGTCCAGCGGACGCAGACAGTTCGCGCTGCTGCCGGTGGTTCATGCGCCTGCTGCGGGTGCGGCAGACGACAGGCCTGTACCGCGGGCGCGGTAGTCGGCCGCTCGTTCGTGAGCGGGACTCACCCGTAGTGGCGTCACGGCTAGGGTGCGCGTATGGACAGAGGGCGATTTGGTGTCCCGGCCGGTGTCTGGGACTGGGTGGTCGCCGTCGGCGTGGCGGCGCTGCTGGTGGGCACCGGGCTGTCCGGTGAGAGCTCCACGGCGAAGGGCACCCTGCTCGGCTATGCGCTGCTGGCGGGCAGCGGGCTGGCGTTGGCCGCCGGCCGCCGGGCTCCGCTTCTGATCCTGGGCGTTACCGGGCTGTGTGCGGTGGGGTATCAGGCGGCCGGGTTCGACGTGCTCGCCGTCTCTTATCTGGTCGCGGTGTACGGCGCGGTGCGGGCCGGGCACCGCGCCGTCACCGTAGCGGTGTCCCTCGCCACGGTGGTCGCTCTCCACGTCACGGCGCTGGTGTTCCAGGACGAGCCGGTGCGCGAGGCGTTCGGGCGGGGCGGCGGCGTGCTCGAGATCGCCTGGCTGATCGCCGCCTTCGCCGCGGGGGAGGCGGTGCGGCAGGCCGAGCGGCGGGCGGAGGAGGCCGAGCGGACCCGGGAGGAGACCGCGCGGCGGCGCGCCGATGAGGAGCGGCTGCGCATCGCGCGGGAGCTGCACGATTCGCTCACTCATCAGATCTCGGTCATCAAGGTGCAGGCCGAAGTCGCGGTCCATGTGGCCCGCAGACTTGGCGAGCAGGTACCGGAAGCGATGCTGGCGATCCAGGAGGCCGGCCGTGAGGCCAGCCGGGAACTGCGCGCCACGCTTGAGGCGTTGCGCGACGACGACACGACCCCGCCGCGCGGGCTCGACGATGTTCCGGCACTGGTGGAAAGATCCCGGACGTTGGGCCTGGACGCCACGCTGACGATTGACGGGCGGCAGCACGACGTACCGACTGCGGTGGACCGTACCGTCTACCGGATCGTGCAGGAGGCCCTTACCAACGTCGCCCGGCACGCCGACGCCACCACCGCGGTGGTCCGCATCGACTGCCTTCCGGATTCCCTCGCCATACGCATCGACGACGACGGCAAGGCGACATCGGCCATCGCCCCCCTGCCCGGCCTCGGGCTACTCGGCATGCGCGAACGCGTCACCGCCCTCGGCGGCTGGCTACGCGCCGAACCACATGACGGGGGCGGCTTCACCGTCCAGGCGGAACTCCCCGTGGAACGGACGTCATGATCCGTGTCCTGTTGGTCGACGACCAGCCTCTCATTCGCAGCGGATTTCGCGCCCTTCTCGACCTCGAGGACGACATCGAGGTGGTGGCCGAGGCCGCCGACGGCAGCGAGGGCATGCAACTCGCCGAGGAGCACCTGCCCGACGTCGCGCTCATCGACATCCAGATGCCGGGCATCGACGGCATCGAGGCAACCCGGCGCATCGCCGCGGACCCGGCCCTGGCCGGAGTGCACGTGGTCATCCTGACCAACTACGGCCTGGACGAGTACGTCTTCAACGCCCTGCGCGCCGGCGCTGCCGGATTCCTCGTCAAGGACATCGTGCCGGAAGACTTCCTGCACGCCGTACGCGTCGCCGCTCGTGGCGACGCCCTGCTCGCGCCCTCGATCACCCGCAAGCTGATCAACCGGTACGTCACCCAGTCACTCCCCACCGACCCCGGCCCCGGGCTGGAGGAGCTGACCAGCCGCGAACGCGAGGCTGTTGTCCTGGTCGCGCGGGGTCTGTCGAATGACGAGATCGCCGGCAACATGGTGATCAGCCCGCTGACCGCGAAAACCCACATCAATCGGGCCATGGCCAAGCTCCAGGCCCGTGACCGGGCCCAACTCGTGGTCCTCGCTTACGAGTCTGGCTTAGTGACCCCACGCAACTCTTGACCGTGCGTCAGGCACGTCACCAGCTTCGTGTCGCCGCGCGTGCCCAGTGCGCACCGGGTGAGGCTGGACCCGGGGGATGTGGGGATTGGCGGCGGTGAGCCGGTTAAGGCGTGTGTGCCACCGCTGGTGCAGGGGCTGATCGCGGTCGTACCAGCTGGTGGCGGGCGCCGGCATCGCTCCGGCCTCGGCCGAGGCCGCACCCATCATCGAGACGCCCATGCCGCCGGTTACGCGCAAACCTTCAGCCGCGCCGACGACGCCGACTTGCGCCACTGGCTGCTGACAAGTCTGGAGATCGCTGGCGACCCCCGCGCGGAACGCTGCTGGCACCTGCTGGCCATCATCAACCGATGGCCCGTCGCGCCCAGCCTGGCACCGGTGTTCAGGGGTTCACAGAAGCCCTGCTCGCTCACACCCCGCAGCAGTCCCGCGTGCAGTAGCCCCACGCCTGACGGTCGCTCCGATCCTCGCGGCTTCGATCACGCCGCGAGGGTCTCGGAGCGTTCGACAAGGTGACCGCCCTCGAAGCGGGCTCCGGCGCGGACAAGGGCGACGAGATGGGGAGCGTTCACCGCTCGCCAGCGGGCCTGCGCGGACTCGACGAGCCTGAAGACCATGGCCAGGGCGGCGGCCCTCACTGATTTTTCGGGGACTTGCGGCACCACGGCGGCAGGATTGCCGAGGCGAACTGCTCGCGCTGACCCGTTGTCTCATCGACGCGCTTGTCGTTCACCCGCGGCGCCTTCACCTCGACCATCCCGGCCGCGGTCGTGCGGAGGGGCAGGCCACTTGCGCCGGGGCCTCGAGCATCTGGCAGCGGAATCGGGCGGCTCCCGCGCGTCACTGACTGTTCTGCAGAAGGCAGATGGCGAGGATCGCGGCCATCGCCGTCAGCGTGTTCGCGCCGAAGTCGATGCTCGATGTTGCGGGGTCGTCGACCTGGAAGTCGATGGGTGTTCCGTTCTCGAGGCTGGCGGCGAACTGCCGCGATGCCTCGCCCCAGCTGTTCATCAGCTCTGCGTCGGCAACGTTGACGACCGTCTCACCGGCGCCGTTGGAGCCGAAGGCCTGCCTGAAGTCCTGGTGCAGCGGCTCGAACCTCGCTGCTTCCGCGACCATCATGACGAACACCATCATCGACCGGGCTGCCGCGTTCACGCTGGCGTTCCCCCGCAGGTTCTGGTACGCCGCGTCCACCACCTGCTGATTGAGCCTCATGTTGGCCCGCGCCTGGCCGCCACGCCTCTCCAGGTCCCCGTAACTGCCCGTGAAGCCGAAGGTGCCGGAAGGCACCGCCGAGTCGGGGTCGGGGTCGTCGCCCTCGAAGTAGATGGGCGAAGCGCTGCCCCTTCCGTCCCTGACCTGGTAGCCGATGATGAACAGGTCCCGCGCCCGCACGATCAGGCGGACGTTGTTGCCGTCCGAACTCGAGGGCAGGTCGCTGGCCCGCAGGTCGATGGCGAAGATGTTCCTGGAGGAGGTGTCCAGAGTGGGGTCGGTCTGCAGCACCCCTTCCCGCAGCACCTTGCCGCCGGTCGCCCGTTGGCGTACGGCTTTGATCATGTCGTCGTACGCCTTTTCGCCGCCACTGATGTCCCAGGTGATGTCGTTGCCGTCATCGATGGCGCTGGCCTTCTCCTGGAACTGCGGTGCCACCAGGGCCGCACCACCCAGCAGCGTGGCAACGGCGAGGAAGAGCACCAGGAACTTCCTGGTCAGCCAGCGGGAACGGCGTTTGTGACCGGGGCCGCCGACCTGCTCGGCAGACGGGGTTTCTTTCATGGGCATGCCAATATCTCACTTCCTGTGATGACTCGTGGACGAGTCATGGACGTCTTCGAGGACGGTCGGCGCTCAGCACCGCGGAGCAGTCCGCAGAGCGATCGGACGTCCGGGTCGCTTGGGCCCCGCCCCGTTCGGCAAAGTCTTGTTCAAGGGGCCGGAATCCCGACAGAGGCAAACATCCCAACCCACCAGTATCGAGAGGTCGGGATCTGACCTGAACGGCTCCTGCGGTCGCCCCGGCCGACGGACCTGGAACAGCAGTCCCCGGAGGCCGAGACCATGAACAACACCGGGACCGCTGGCGCGCCGACCGCCTGGCCCCGCAACGCCGACGCGAGCCCGTTCACCACGCCGGGTCCGACCGTCGCCAACGACAGCCGTTCACCACGACGGCAAACGCTACTACTGAGGTTTCGGCCTAGGGTGACGGTGATCTCGCTGGTGGGTGTACCTCATTGTCATGCGGTATCCCGATGGGGGTGGCCTGACCGCGAAGCAGCGGGCCCGGCGGGAGCAAGTGCGGTCCGAGGCTGCCGAGTTATTCGCGCAAGGGGTGACACCGCCGCAGGTTCGCGCGGCGGTTACGGGTCTCACACAAGTCCGCTGGGCGGTCCGGGTGTCCGTCACGGATGAAGCCGGAGTGGCGGGCCTGGCTGGCGGCGGAGCTGGAGAAGGGGCCGGCCGCGCACGGCTGGACGGAGGACCAGCTGTGGCCCCTGGCCCGGGTGGCCACGGTGATCGCCCGGCGCGTGCTACCCGTTCCTGTCCACGGCGCCTCGGGCAGGAACTCCATGAGCGCCTCGAGCTGAGCGGCGCCCCAGACGGAGTGCCGCTCCGCCTCGAGCAGGAACTGGTCGCTGAATCCCTTTGTCATGATCACGAGCGTAGGGGGGCGAGACCCAACGACGGGTAGCCCGGGCTCCGTTCCCCCCGGTTACCGTCTTCATTGGCTCCGCGATGGGGCCTCCGGCCTTCGGGTCCGGCATGACTTCCCCCCTTGTTGTTCATGATCCGGGGGTGGTCCTACGTTGTTGAGGGGTCGGATGGGCTGTCGTTCGGTCCGGAGGATCCAATGGCCCCGGGCATGGCTTGGGGGTGGTTGCCTTGGATGGTTCCTGTGACACCTGGCCGCCCGCGGCCGCACGACGACTCGACCACTGATGAGGAGCTGCGAGCCCTCGGGTATCGCTGAGTAGGACCATGTTGGCGGGGTCGTCCAGAGCCAGTACACCGGCACCGCCGGGAGGATCGAGAACGCGCAGGTCGCCGTCTACCTCGTCTACGCAGGTCACCGCGGACATGCGGCGGTCGACGGGAGCTGTATGTCCCGCGCTCGTGGACGTGCGACCCGGACCGCTGCCGGGCCGCGGGCCTGGACGAGGACACCGTCTTCGCGACGAAGCCGGAGCTGGCCGCCCGCATGATCGGACGGTTCCTTGACGCCGGGCACCGCGCGGGCCGGGTCGCGGGCGACGAGGTCTACGGCGGCAGCCCGAAGCTGCGCTCCGCGCTGGAAGAGCGCCAGGTCGGCTACGTTCTCGCCGTTGCCTGCTCCCATGAAGTCACTACCGATGCCGGGAAGTTCCGCGCGGATGTGCCAGCCGCGAAGGTGCCCAGGCAAGCCTGGCAGAAGCTGTCGGCAGGGACCGGCGCGAAGGGCTACCGCTTCTACGACTGGGCCGTCATCGAGCTGGCCGGACCCGGCCCCGGCAGCCACCAGTTGCTGCTGGTCCGACCGGCGACGCCGCCACCAGGCCCGAGCCCAGGTAAGCCACTACCGGCGACAAGCCGCACAGCCATGAAGATCACGAACTGCGATGGACTGTCAGTGATCGTCCAACTCAACGAACTGGCTCACCCATGCCCTGAACCGATCGTCAGACTTCTTTCGCCCGGTCCAGAGCGCGTGCAGGTCCTCCGGTGACTCAAGGCCGAAATTCTGGTTCAACCAGGCGAGGAACTCATGGTGGCCATCGCTGTGTTCCTCAACGTCTCCAGAGGCAAGAAACCCGAAGTCAGCGACAGGCTCGCTGTCGATGGCCAGAAGCTGGAACAGCTCCATCAGGTTTCGCGCGATCACATAGAGATGCCCTTCATCGCCGACCAAGACGACGGGCAGAGTGGCAAGGTCGGTCCGATCGTCGCACCGCCACAGCGCGTAGTCGGAGCCGGAGCCGTTGGCCTGCGCGAAGGGGATGAACCGGCTCAGGAACTCCGGATGCTCCGACCAGGTGTGGAGGCCAGCGTCTGCGCCGTACTCGCGCAGCTCGAAACCCTCCGAGTAGTAGACCGGACCGATCCGGCGCTCGAACTCCTTGAGCAGGTTCAGCTCCGGGATTGGCGAGTACGCCTCGCTCATGTGGCCTCCTTGCTGGCCGGGACGCCTGGCGCAGTTGCGGACGTCTTGCACTGGCCAGGTGATGCTATCCACGCCGGGGACAACTGGGCAGCGCCGCCAACAATCGTGCGCTCTCCACTGCCACTACCAACGACGACAAGCCACTCGTCGATGAAGGTCACGATCCACAGCTGGAGTATCAAGGCGTGTCGTGAGGGGTCTTCGATCTTGAGCGGTGCGCCTGCTCAGGGCCTTTGGCGTTTCGTTACGCTCGGTGAGGGCATTTGGTGGCTGCTGCCGGGGCCGCAGGCGCGCCGGGACCCCAGGGCACCACACGGCCATGGTCCCCTTTCCGTGACTACGGGTACAGCTTCTCGCCCTTCGCCAGCATCGCTACGTACTTCTCGATCCGGCGCGCCCGGGTCTCGGCCTTCTTGGCGTCCTGGATCCGGTACAGGATCGCGTAGCGGTTCTGCCGGTCCAGTGTCTCGAAGAACTCCGCCGCGCCCGGGTCGGCGGTCAGGGCCGCCGCGAGGTCGTCCGGCACCGTGGCGGTCTTCGCACCGTCGTAGGCCGCCTCCCAGCGGCCGTCCGCCTTGGCGCGGTCGACCTCGGCCTGCCCCGGCGGACGCATCCGGCCCTGCTCGATCAGGGCGGCCACCTTGTCCCGGTTGATCTTGGACCACTTGCTGCGCGGCTTGCGCGGGGTGAACCGCTGGAGCCACCACTGGTCGTCGAACTTGCCCTTCTGGCCGTCGATCCAGCCGTAGCAGAGCGCCACGTCGAGCGCCTGGGCGTAGTCCAGCGCGACGATTCCGGGGCCCTTCTTACGAAGCTTGAGCCAGATGCCCGGCGAGACGACGTGGTTCTCACCGAGCCATGCCTCGAACGCCTCGGCGGATTCGAATGCGACGATCTCCAAGTCCTGAGTCACCCCAGCAGCGAACCACACCCGGCCGATTGTCATGACGCATTCGGGCACGGCCCCGGATGCAGGATGCCCGTGGACCTGCGTGATCATCTCTGTTCTCGACGCAGAACGATTCATGCAGGAGCCGCGAGCTTGCTCAACGATACGACGTTGCTGCTCGACCTCGACGGGGTGTCCGTCGCGCGGGTTGAGCGGCTGGCCGACGGAAGGCGCCGAGTTCACCTGGTCACGGCCGACGAGAGGGCCAGGGCCTGCCCGGCCTGCGGGGTTTTCGCCACCCGGGTGAAGGGCTCGGCGGTGACCCGGCCGCGCGATCTCCCTTACGGCGAGAGCGGATTGGAGTTCCGCTGGCACAAGCGCCGCTGGTGGTGCCGCGAGGCCGACTGCCCTCGCCAATCCTTCACCGAGCAGATCCCGCAGATCCCGGCCGGTGCCAGACTGACCGCCCGGCTGCGGGGTGCGGCCGGGCGCCGCATACGGGATGCCGGCTCCACGGTCATCCAGGCCGCGCGGGATCTGCATCTGTCCTGGCCGACCGCGATGGGACGCTACTGCCCCCAGCCCCCCGGCCGGTGCCCATGGGCGGGGCAGGCAGGGCAGCCGAAGACCGGCATCGGCTCAGGCCCAGGTAGCCGCTCGCTGGCGTGAAGACCTCGGGACGCCGGGAGCGGGCGTCCGTCGGGTGGCCGATGAGCGCACTTGGTGCCCGAGCTGGCCGCGTTCGCCGAGGAGCACAAGGACTGGTTACAGGTCTTCCAGATGCCTTCCAGCTCAACGGAGTTGAGCGCCACCGAGGGGATCTGGTCGCTGCTCATGCGGCATCTGGCCGGACTTCGCCGCCGCCGATCTGGCACTCCTCACCCCGCGTGATCAAGCACCGCTGCCGGGATGTGAGCAGGCCGCGTTGCTCCGGGGGGCGTGTAGCCGGGCGGAGCGTGCACAGGGTCGGTTGCCGGCCCGCACCTCGACCGCCCCCTGTCCCGTTACTGAAGCCGGTCTGCTCAGCCTCGGCTCGGTCTCGGCGACGGATGGATCGCGGACGCCGAACTGCGGTTTCTCGCACCTCTGTTGCGTAATGCGTGGCCTGTATCGTCCTCCCCTGACGGTGATGTGTGACGGTGAGGGGGGCCCGGGTGAGGGCCAGGTCGGTGGGGTGGCGGAGGCGGCGGGATGCCGTTCTGCTGCTCGTGGGCGCGGTGTTGGTGGGGCTGGTCGGGCTGCTGGGCGCGGTGCTCGGGGAGCCCGGGGAACGGATTGCCCGGATGTGGGTCGGCGCCGAGATACGTACCGACGGGACGGCCCGGATCACCGAGGTGATCGACTACGACTTCAACGGTGAGCAGCGGCACGGCATTTACCGTGATGTGCCCAGGGCGGATCCCGGAGACGTCAGCAAGGTATCCGTCACGGCGGACGGCGAGCCGGTGCCCTACCGCGTCGAGGACAGGGCGGGCACCCGGATTGTGATCGGTGATCCCGATGCGACGGTGACCGGGACCCACCGGTACCGGATCGAGTACACCCTGCCGCGCCTCGGGGACGAGGAGCGGCTGGCGTGGGATGCCGTCGGCACGAAGTGGGACGTGCCCGTCGGACACGTCGACGTGCATCTGGCCGCCCCGTTCGCCCTGCAAGAGCCGAGCTGCGTGTCGGGATCGTCCGGTTCACCCGAGGCCTGTGCGACGCAGCGGCAGCCCGTACCGGGGCAGCTGGACGTGGCGCAGGACGCGCTGGAGGCGCAAGAGGGTCTGACGCTGTACGCGAAGGTCGGAGATGCCGACGGGGGCGGCGCCGCGTCGCTGCCGAAGGCGCCCGGCGGACGGGCGGCTGCCGCCGAGGCCGGGGACGGCGTCGCGGCCGGGTGGCTGTGGGCCACGGGGATCGCCCTCGCCGCGACGGCTGTGGCCGCGGAGCTGGTGCGGCTGGCGGGGCGGGAGCGGGTCCAGGGGGCGGACGGCCGGACCCGGCGAATGGACGTTCGCCGGCTCGGCGCCTCTGTCACGCCATACGGCGAGCCGCCTGCGGGCATCGCTCCCGCGCACGCCGGCATCCTGCTCACCGACCGGGTGCGCCAGGAACACCTGGCGGCGTGGCTGCTGACCGCGGCGGCGGACGGGCATCTGACCATCAGCGGCAAGAAGAAGCCCGTGCTGCACCAGGCCGGCGAGCGGTCGGCCGGCGCCGCCGACCCGCTGACGGAGGAGGTGCTCCAGGCCGTGTTCGCCCGTAAGCCGCGCGTCCCGCTGGGCCAGTACAACGGGGCGTTCGCCATCGCCTGGAACCTGCTGCGGCACCGGCTCGAGGACTGGCGGCGCACGGGTGGCGACGGGCTGTGGGAGCCGTCCGGGGAGCGGCGCCGCCGGATCGCCCTGTGGGGCGGCGCGGTGGCCGCGGCCGCCGGAACGGTCGTCGTGGGGATCACGGCGACGGACGTGGCGGATCCGGGCGCGGACTGGCGGACGCCGCTGGCAGTCGGCGCGGCACTGGCCGGCGCCGGGCTCGCGGCCCTCGTGCGGTCCTGGGAACTGCGGGCACGCACCGTGCGCGGCTCCCACCTGTGGTGCCAGGCGGAGGCCTACCGGCGCCATCTGGCCGAACCCGGGCGGCACGGCTGGGAGAAGCGTGACGAGGACGAGATCGCGTGGGCCGTGGCCCTCGGCGAGGCCGAGGCATGGAGGGCCGCGGCGGCAGCGGCCGACGGGGCGAACGCGCATGCCTCCCGCACGCGGGCACGGACGGCCATACCCGGGGACGACGCGACGCTCCGGCCCCACCTCGCCACATACCTTCCGCTGGCGGCCGTGTCCGCCGCCACCGACCCGTCGTCCGGCGGCTCGGGTTCCTCGTCGGGCGGTTACAGCGGCGGAGGCGACAGCGGAGGAGCCGGCGGCGGAGACGGGGGCGGGGGCGGCGGCTCATGGTGACTACGGCGCACCCGGCCTGACCCCCACCACCCCGCCTCGTACAGCGCGTGCGCCGCGCGCCGCACCACGTCGCAGCGGTGCTGGGCGGCCACGGGCTGGAAGGTGACCGGGAGGCCGCCCCCGGCCGCGCCGATGCGGACGTCGCGGTCGGCTGCTGGGCCACATCGAACGGGTAGGTGAAGGGGACCAGCCGGGCCGGCGACGGTGACCTCTAGATGTCCTCTAGATGCAATGCCGTTGCTTTTGCTGTGGGCGTAGGCTGGTTGGGAGTGGGTGCCGGGGGTGGTGCGGGTGGCTGCAAGTGCGTCTGACTTATCGGGTCTTGGGCTGTTGACCTGGGTGTATCCGCCGGGGTTGGTGGACCGGGTGGTGGCCGCATGCGGACGTTCAGAGCAACGCAGGCGACTGCTTCCTGCGCGGTTGGTCGTGTATTTCGTATTGGGGCTGGCGCTGTTCTCGCCTGCTCCGTATCTCGAGGTCATGCGGCACCTGGTCGCGGGACTGCGGGGCCTGGGGCTGCTGGGTAACTGGCACGTTCCGGCGAAGTCCTCGCTGTTCAGGGCCCGCCAGCGGCTGGGTTCCGAGCCGTTGCAGGTGCTGTTCGCGGCGACCGCGAAGCCGATGGCCACCGAGTCGACCCCCGGTGCGTTCTGGCGGGGATT
>NZ_JBICUR010000006.1:0-429466 GCF_043198355.1 Streptomyces sp. NPDC048825 | reverse complement strand
CGCATCACCTTCCCCCTCGCCGCACCCGGCATGATCGCCGCAGCAATCTTCTCCTTCATCACCAGCTTCGACGAGTTCTACATCTCCCAGTTCCTGTCCTCCGTCGACACCGTCACCCTGCCCGTGCGGGTCTACAACTCCCTCACCTTCGAAATCGACCCCAGCGTCACCGCAATCAGCGCCATCCTCATCGCCTTCGCCATCCTCGCCCTCGGCCTGGTCGCCCTCGTGCGCTGGCTCGGCTCCGGACGCCAGGACTCCCTCCTGTCCGTCGAAAACACCGTAGGAGTCGCCGCTCCAGGAGGCGAGGCCGTATGACCACCCAGCGCTCATGCTCCTGTGGCACACCATCCTGCGATCACCGAAAGGGCCATGTACATGGCTGACATGCTTACCGCTCCCTCATGGGAGTCGGCAGTCCTGGAATCCGTCCCCCGTGGCTTCCTCGCCCACGACTGGCAACCCGCCGCCGGCGGTCACACCTTCGAGGTGCGCAACCCCGCAACGGAAGAAGTCATAGCCACCGTCGCCGACTGCGGCGCACAGGACGCGTTGAGTGCACTGGACGCGGCGGCCGCGGCCGCCGACCGGTGGGCCTTCACCAGCCCGCGGGACCGCGCGACCGTCCTGCACCGGCTCACCGACGCCATGATCGAGCACCGTGAGCGTCTGGCCCGGATCATCACCCTGGAGATCGGCAAGACGATCACCGAAGCGCGGGGCGAGGTGGACTACTCCGCAGCCTATTTCCGCTGGTACGCCGAGGAGGCGGTCCGCCATCACGCTCGCAGCACTCCCTCCCCGGACGGCAAGAGTCACATCGTCACCGTCGCCGAACCGGTCGGGCCCTGCCTGCTGATCACTCCGTGGAACGTGCCGCTGGCCATGGCTGCCCGCAAGGTCGCCGCCGCCCTGGCCGCAGGCTGCACCGCCGTGCTCAAACCGGCCGCGCTCACCCCGCTGTCCTCCCTGGTGCTGGGCGAGCTGGCGCGTGAGGCCGGCGCGCCTCCAGGTGTCCTGACCGTGATCACCAGCAGTGACCCGGCGGCGGTCACCATGCCGCTGCTGGCCGACCCCCGGCTGCGCAAGCTGTCGTTCACCGGGTCCACCTCGGTCGGCAGGCTGCTGCTTCAGCAGAGCGGTGCGCGGGTGCTGCGCACCTCGATGGAGCTGGGCGGCAACGCGCCGTTCCTGGTCTTCGACGACGCCGACCTCGACCTCGCGGTCCGCGAAGCGATGATGGCGAAGATGCGGCTGGGCGGGCAGTCCTGTGTCGGCGCCAACCGGTTCCTGGTCCAGGAGGGAATCGCCGACGCGTTTGCCGCTGCGATGGCCGAACGGATGGCCGCCACCCGGGTGGGCCCCCCGGACCGGGAGGACACCGGCCTCGGCCCGCTGGCCGACCACCGTGCGGTGGACAAGGTCCGCCACCTCGTCGAGGACGCCGTGGCCCGTGGCGCCGTTGTCATCGCCGAGGCGGACATCCCTGACGGGCCGGGCCACTACGCCGCCCCGACCGTGCTGGACCACGTTCCCGCCGACGCCGCGATCATGCACGAGGAAGTCTTCGGCCCCGTCGCCGCCATCCACCGGTTCTCCACCGAGGCCGAGGCCATAGCGGTGGCCAACAACACCGAGCACGGTCTCGCGTCGTACCTGATGACTTCCCACATCGACCGCGCCCGCCGGGTCGCCTCCCGTTTGCAGGCCGGAATGGTCGGCATCAACCGCGGCCTGGTCTCCGACGTCGCCGCACCCTTCGGCGGGATCAAGCAATCCGGCCTGGGCCGCGAAGGCGGCCCCGAAGGCCTCCACGAATACCAGCAGCTCAAATACCTGTCCATGCCCGGCTTTCACACCTGAGCGAGCCGGACGGAAGCGTCCTGCATGTCGGGATGTATCCATCAGCCGCGAGAAAGAACCTCTGCGTAACCTGCCGACGCTCTTCGTCAGTCAGACCGGGCTCCGGCTCACCGAGCAGACAGGCCAGTGCGGGCGGCTGGCGCTGAACGCCGGGTTGCGGGGCATCTCTCACCTCACCGTGGTAGGCGGCTCCGCTCCACCGCCGACCGACCTCCGAACCTGCAGTGAGGGGGCTGGCCGTGCTCCCCGCTCGGTCCGATCGTCTGCAGCGTCATAACCCACATTCCGACCGGCTGGACCTGGACAACCCGGTCTGGACCCACTCCCCAACACCGACGACGACCTGATCGCCAAGAACGTCGAGGACATCGGCGTCGAGTTCGACTGTGTCAGCACCGCCCACAACGCGGACGCCTACAGCCGGACCGGCAGACCTTCGAGCCCGCCGACAAGGCCAGGGACATTGAGCCGTCGCAGGTCATCCACACCGCCCAGCACGGGGGCTACGACCGCATGACGCCTAGTTGCCCGACGTGACGGGTCTGCGTTGTTCGCTGCCTACCGCACGCGACACGGCCACACAGGACAGAGAACACAGAGGACGCACGCCATGAAGCAGATCCCCTACTGGATGGACACAGCCCCCGCCCTGCCCGACCGTTCCGGAAAGGACCTGCCCGACGAGGCGGACGTGGTGGTGATCGGCGGCGGCCTCACCGGCCTGTCCACCGCCTACCACACCGCCCGCAAGGGCGCCCGGGTCGTCCTCGTCGAGAAGGACCAGGTCGGCTCGGGCGCCTCCGGCCGCAACGGCAGCATGTGCACCCAGGGCCTCACCATCAGCACCGCCGAAGCCCGCAAGCGCTACGGCCAGGAGCGCGCCCGCGAGCTGTACGACGCCTTCCGCGACGCGGTCGACGTCGTCGAGGAGATCACGCGGACAGAGAAGATCGACTGCGATTTCCACCGCGCCGGACGTCTCGCTGTCGCCGCCAAGCCGCGGCACCTCGAGGCGATGCGGGCCAAACAGCGTGACCTGGCCGAGAACTTCGGGCACGAGACACAGCTCCTCACCCGCGGCGAGCTGAAGTCGGAGCTCAGCTCGGACTTCTACCACGGCGCCCTGCTCGACCCGGACAGCGCCGCCCTCCACGTCGGCAAGTACGTCCACGGCCTTGCCGAGGCCGCCGAACGCGCCGGCGCCGAGATCCACGAGCGCAACGCGGCGACCGGCCTCACTCGTCTGCCGGGCGGCGGCTTCGTGGTCGAGACCCTCAACGGCACCATCCGTGCCAGGCAGGTCATGGCGGCCACCGACGCCTACACCGACAAGTCGCTGCCATGGTTCCGTAAGCGGCTGATCAACGTCGGCAGCTTCATCATCGTCACCGAACCGCTCGGCGAGGCGCGTGCCAAGGAGCTGATCCCGAACGCCCGCCTGGTGGTCGACTCTAAGAACATCGGCCACTACATCCGCCTCACCCCCGACCACCGTGTCGCCTTCGGCGGCCGGGCAGCTTTCTCCCCCTCCACCCCGGCCTCCGACGTCAAGAGCGGAGAGATCCTGAAACGGGACATGACCGCGAGCTTCCCACAGCTGGCGGGGGTGCGGATCGACTACCTGTGGGGCGGCCGGGTCGGCTTCTCCTGGGACCGCATCCCGCACGCGGGCGAGGTCAACGGCCTCTACTACTCCATGGGTTACTGCGGCCACGGCGTCCAGATGGCCACCTACATGGGCCGCGCGGTCGCCGAGATGATGGACGGCAAGCCTGAGGCAAACCCCCTGCGCGACCTCGGCTTCCCCAAGGTCCCGGTCCCCTTCTACAACGGCACCGCCTGGTTCCTGCCGTTCGGCGGCGCCTACTACCAGGCCAAGGACAAGCTGCGCTGAGCCGATGCAGACAGCGGCGACACTGCGGGGCCCTTTCGCTCCCCCTTCGCGGGAGGTCCCCGCAGTGTCGCGACGCGGCGCACTCCATCGTCGAGCTGTTCGTGGTTGGCCTGACCGGCGGTCGGTCGCCGTCGTGCAGATCTAGGACATCCCCCACCCGGCGACTCATCGTGCGCACCACCGTCGCCCAGGACCTGCCCGTCGCCACCCGCGGCAGCTCCCCCACCGGCTCCCTCCGCAACCGCGGTCTCCCACCCGCCGTGCCGTGGCTGGTCTTCGCCGCCGTACCGGCCCTGGCGGTAGCGATCCTCCCACGTCGCCCGGAACAGACGGAGGTGCGCAGGCTGCGCAAAAGTGCTTGTGGCATTCCAAGGTCGGCCGTGTGTCGGGCCTCTGGACGGCCGGGGAGAGCATGCTGGCGGGGCATGGCTCGGCGGCCGGCTCCGGATGGTTCGAGGGCGCCGACTCCGGTCAGGCATGTCACCTCCACCGACTTTGTGAATACGAAGGAGACGGTCGGCCGTGGACGCCATCGACGAGAAGATCATCGCCGAGCTGACCCGCAACGCCCGCATCTCGCACTCCGAGCTGGCCAGCAAGGTGCTGCTGTCTCGCAATGCGGTGCGCCAGCGCATCGAACGGCTGGAGCGCGAGGGCCACATCGCCGGCTACACCATCGTCCGCGCGGGCGACGGCACCGGCAATGCCGTCTCGGCGCTGGTCCTCGTCTACCGCCAGGACCGCATGCGCGGCGGCGACGTCCTGGCCGCGCTCAAACGCATCCCCGAGGTCGTCATCTGCGAGATCCTCAGCGGCGACTTCGACATCATGGTCCGCCTGGAGGCGGCCTCGCTGGAACGCGTACGAGTCATCTGGGAGGACATCGCCCAGATGCCCGGCGTACGGGACACGGTCACCGCGCTCACTCTGTCCAGCGTCGTCAACCGCCCGCGAGGAGGGCGGAGTTCAACGGCAGCGGGATGAGCAGCGCCATCGCTTCTTCTCTGTCCAGCAGCCCGCTCTGGACCACGAGGTGCCCGGGCGGTGTGGATGCCCCAGTAGGCGTCGGCCGGTACCGTCAGTTCGCCCAGGGAGTCGCGCTCGTACGGAAGGCGGTCATTGGACCACTTCACTGATGTGGTTGACGCAGACGACCTTGGGCTGGGTCATCTCCTCGAAGGCGAAGCGCACGCCCTCGCGGCCCATGCTGCCGTACTTGAATCCGCCGAACGGCATGGCGTCGAAGCGGTAGTCGGACGAGTCGTTGATCATGACTCCGCCGGCTTCCAGCAGCCGGGCCGCGTTCAGGGCGCGGTCCAGGCGCGAGGTGAAGATGCCCGCGTGGAGGCTGTAGTCGATGGCGTTGGCCTGCTCGATGGCGTCCTCGAAGGACGTGAACGGCTGCAGCACGACGACCGGGGCGAACACCTCCTCCTGCCAGATCGAGCAGGTCGCCGGGACGTCTTCCAGGACGGTCGGCGCGTACAGGGAGCCGGTGGCGTCGTTGCCGCACAGCAGCACCGCGCCCTCGGCCACCGCCGTGTCGACCTTGGCCCGGGTGGCGGCCGCGGCCTCCTGGGTGATCATGGGGCCGACGTCGGTGCGCTCGTCGAGCGGGTCGCCGAGGCGCAGCAGCTTGGTGCGGGCGACGAACGCGTCGCGGAAGCGCTCGTAGACCTCGCGGGCGATCAGGATCCGCTGGGTGCCGATGCAGTTCTGGCCCGCGGCCCAGAACGCGCCCAAGACACAGGAGGCCACGGCCTCCTCCAGGTCGGCGTCATCCATGACGATGACCGGGGCGTTGCCGCCCAGGTCCATGGCGAGTTTTTTCAGGCCGGCCGTGCGGGAGATGGCCTCGCCGGTGGCGACTCCGCCGGTGAAGGACACCATGCGCACGTCGGGGGCGGCCACGATCGCGGCGCCGATGTCGGCATTGCCGTTGACGACGGTGACGATCTCCTCGGGCAGGCCGGCTTCGATGAGGGTGTCGACCAGGCGCAGCGCGGACAGCGGCGTCAGCGCGGACGGTTTGAGGATGACCGCGTTGCCGCCGGCGATAGCCGGGCCGAGCTTGTGGGCGGCCAGGTTGAGGGGGTCGTTGAACGGAGTGATGGCGGCGATGATGCCCAGCGGTTCGCGGGTGAACCAGCCCTGCCGTTTCTCCGAGCCCTCAAAGGAGTCGAAGGGGATGACCTCGCCGGCGTTGCGCCGTGCCTCGGCCGCGGACAGGGACAGGGTGTTGACCGCGCGGGCGACTTCCTTGCGGGCCTGGGTGATGGTCTTGCCGGCCTCGCTGACGATCAGCTGAGCGAAGGACTCGGCGCGCCGCTTGATCAGTCGGGCGGCGCGTTCCAGGACCGCAGCCCTGGAGGCGCGGGACAGCGCTGCCGCGGTGCGGCGCCCGCACCTGGCCTGCTGCAGGATGCTGCCGACGGCGCCTGCGTCGACGGTGGGCACCGAGGCGATGACCTCGCCGGTGTAGGGGTTGTGCACGGGCGCCGTGTCGGTGCCGAGTCCGATGCTGGGGGGCACGACGGTGTCAGACACGGTGAGTCTCCTGGAGAACGGGGCGCGTGGGGGCGGTGTCGTCGTCCGCGTGGCGCTGGTGGATGGCGATGATGTCCGACACCAGGGCGTAGGCGGTCTCGATGCGGCCGGCGCCCGGCCCGCAGACCGTGACGGTGCCGAGGAGGTCGGTGTGGAAGGCGACCGCGTTGACGGGGCCGGAGATCCCGGCGAGCGGGTGCCGGGCGGGCAGGGCGAGCGGGGCGACGCGGGCATCGACGCTGCCGTCCTCGTGGCGGGTGGCGGAGCCGACCAGCTTCCACCGCAGCCCCTTCGAGGCCGCGTCCTGCACCTCGTGGGGGGTGATCCCGGAGATGCCCTTGCAGGAGACGTCCTCGCGGCGCAGGTCGGCGCCGAGTACCTCGTTGGCCAGGATCATGACCTTGAGCTGGACGTCGTGACCCTCGATGTCCGCGGTGGGATCGGCTTCGGCGTACCCGAGCTCCTGGGCTTCGGCGATGGCCGCCGAAAGCTCGATGCCCTCTTCGAGGCGGCCGAGGATGTAGTTCGAGGTGCCGTTCATGATGCCCTGGACGCCTGTGATCTCCAGGCCGCCGAACATGCGCTCGGCGGTGCGCAGGATGGGGGTGCCGCTGAGTACCGAGCCCTCGAACTCGAAGCTGACGCCACGCTCGGCAGCCAGCTGCTTCAGTGCGCGGCCGGCGAGTGCGACCGGTCCCTTGTTGGTGGTGCACACGTGCTTGCCCGATTCCAGGGCCCAGCGCACATGGGAGAGGGCGGGCTCGCCGTCGGTGGGGTTGGTGAACGTCGCCTCCACGACGATGTCGGCCGGGACCTCGCGGATCACCCACTCGTTGCGCGGATCTGCCCTGCCGCCGGCAAGGCCCGCGAAGTTCAGCTCCCCGGGCTCGGCGGCCAGCAGCGGCGCCAGATCGATGCCGTCGGTGTCCACCAGGGAACCGGCCCGCAGATCGGTGATCGCCACGACGCGCAGGGCAAAGCCCAAGACCTCGGCGAGGCGGTCCCCGCGTTGGGATATGAGTTCGGCGAGCGCGCGGTTGACGCCTCCGAAGCCGATGAGGGCGAGATCGTATCGGCCCATGTCAAAGCTCCTTCGCAGTCCGTCGCACCCTCCACGGTGCGGCTGCTCAGAGCCTCGCTGTCCGGCCTGTCACCTGCTCCATGCCGCAACGACCGCACGGCATGCCGATCTGTACCGTTGTGATGACGGTTCGCTCACCCCGCGTATGGCGACACGATCGCGGCCCCCATCGGTGCTTCATTTCCATCCGGCTTTCCCGCCGTTGATCCTCGGAATTTCTTGTCCGGCGCCCACTTGACTCCCCTCCACGCCACTGCCATTCTCGTGCCAGATTCCAGCACAACATTCCACAATGTGGCATGACTCGGCGTGGACCTCCCGGAGAAGTGAGCCCGTTTTCCGAGATGCAACGGTTGCGATGCGGCGCTTCCAAAGCCCCGGAACCCAGGTCCAATCCTTCTTGAAACGAACAGCTTCACGTCGGGGGGCCAGCATGCGCCCCGGCGTTACGAAAGGAAGCTCCTGTGTCAGCTGCGAGGAAGCGCGTCGCCGTCGTCGGCGTGGGAACGATGGGCAGCCAGGCCGTCTGGCGGCTGGCGGCACGGCGCGCAGAAGTCGTCGCCTACGACCGCTTCGCCCCCGGCCACGACCGCAGCGCCGCAGGCGGTGAGACCCGGGTCTTCCGGAGCGTACAGACCGACGACAGTCGCTACGTGCCGCTCGTCCGGCACGCCGACGCCGTCTGGAAGAAGTTGGAGGCGGAGACCGGGCGGCAGCTTCGCCGTCTGACGGGAGCCCTGTTCATGGGACCGGCCGACCACCCCGAGATGCGCACCGTCATGGACGTTATCGCTGAGCACGGCCTCGACCACGAGGTGATCGACGCCGAGGCGATGGCCAAGCGTTTCCCGCAGTTCCGCGTCGACGACGGCGATCTGGTGGTCCTCGACTCCCACGCGGGCTTCGTCCGCCCCGAGCTGACGGTCCAGACCGCGGCCCGGCGTGCCGAGGAGCTGGGCGCCCGGATCCGCCGCTACACCCCGGTGCGGGAAGTCACTCCCGTCGCCGGGGGCGGCGTGGAGATCCGCACCGACACCGACACGGAGCGATTCGACGCCGCGGTCGTCACCCCCGGCCCGTGGGCGGGCGACCTGCTGCCCGACCTGCCGTGGGAGGTGAGCGTCTACCGCGCGATCAGCGCATGGTTCCTGCCCCACGAGGACCACCCGGCGGACGCGGAGCGTCCCGCCTTCATCCGCCGGGGCGACATCCCTTTCTACGGCATACCGTCTCCGGACGGCCTGACCGTCAAGCTCGGCCTGACCCAGATCCACCACAAGCCCGTGGACGACCCGAACCGGCTGGACCGGACCGTCGCACCGGAGGAACTGGAGACCTTCACGACGGTGGTGCGGCGCCACCTGCCCGGCCTGAACCCCGATCCGGTGCGCCTGTCCGTCTTCATGGAGGGCTACACCGACAGCACCAGGCCCCTGGTCGGCCCCTTGCCGGGCTGCGACGACATCGTCCTGCTGGCCGGCTTCTCCGGCCAGGGCTTCAAGCTCTCGCCCGCCATGGGCGACATCGCCGCAGACCTCGTCCTGGAGGGCCGCACCTCCCAGCCGATCGACTTCATCACCACAAACGGCCGTACCGCGGCCTGAGTTCGAACGAGGTAAGGCATGACCCTGACTATCGGCCCGCTGCGGGCCGTGCCCGGTCAGAAGACCCGCGGGAGCCTGGGCCGTCGCGGCGGCGCACGCCCCGCAGGCGGCGACGAGGCGCCAGACCCGGCCGCCGCGTTCGCAGGCCAGGAGCAGGCGGATGGGCCCGTCGCATCCACGGTGGCGGCGTGCTGCCGGGCGCCTCACCAACGGTCAAAGGAGGCGGGCTGCAGACGTCAGGTCAGAGGTCTCCGCGCGGCTCCGCCCAGATGTCCGGAGGGACGGTTCCGATGGTGCGGCCGTGGTGGTCAAGGAGGCGGCCCAACAGCTTCTCGTGCCGCATGGTGATCACCCGTTCGATGATGTCGAGATTGGGGTGCACGGCGGCCAGGTGACTTTCGAAGCGAAGGACGTCGGTCACGGAATGCAGGTTGACCTGCAGCATGAGGTTGTTGGGGCCGCTGATCGCGGCGCAGTTGCGAGTCTCCGGCAGCCGGATCAGGGCGTGTCCGAGGTCTCGCAGGTCCGCCGGTGCAACTCTGGCCCAGAAGGTGGCCGCCACGGGCCAGCCGCCCAGAGGGCGGGCGAAGTCGCAACGAAAGCTGAGCAGTCCCAGTCCGGTGAGTTGGCCGATGCGCCGTTTCACCGTGGAGGCGCTGGTCTTCAGCGCGGCTGCCAGGGCCTGGTACGAGGCCCGCCCGTCCTGGGCCAGGTGCGCGAGGACGGCCCGGTCGGCGGGCGTGACCTGACGTACGTCTCGGCCAGGGGGTGCGGACTTGGTGGCGGCGGTGAGCCGGGCTCGTTGCCCGGGAGCCAGTGCGTCGATCCGCCAGCGCCCGGCCTCGGTGAACATGTGGGTGACGATCCGGGCGCGGACGGCGGTCACGCCCTTGATCGCCGGCAGATGGTCGAGGGTGTAGCGGGACATGGCGGCCAGGTCGCGGCTGGCCACGGTGGCGAGGATGTCGTGGCCGCTGACGGTGCGTTCGATGGTGAGCATATGGGGGTGACGGTTCAGCGCACCGGCCACCGCGGCGGCGCTGCCCAGTGCGCAGTCGATCTCGATGAAGGCCAAGCAGATCTGGTCGAACAGCCGTGGCCCGGGAGACAGGCTGATCCATGCCTCACCGCGTGTCGCGAGCCGGCTCCAACGCCTTGCCACGGTGACCGGGTCCACGTCGAGAGCCCGGCCCAGAACGCTCCACGATGCCCGTGGCTGCAGTTGGAGCGCATGGATGAGCGCCAGGTCCTCCTCACTCAGCAACCTGACGTCATCCTGCATGCGGGCCCACCTGAGTGCGGAATTCCTGCGATTTCCTGTCCTTCGGCTTCCGGTCTTCCATCCTGGCACGGGCACGGCACCCTGCCGGCCTACGCGATGGGAAGGACATCACATGAAGCAGACGTTCGGCTCCTACGAGGACGAGATCTACCTCAACGGGCTGGCGGGGGTGCTGCCGTCCTTCCCTATGAGCCATGGGGAGCTGGAAGCCAAGGCTCAAGCGGCGCTGTCGCCCTCGGTGTGGTCGTACGTCTCCGGAGGCGCCGGGGACGAGCGAACTCAGCGGGCCAACGTCACGGCTTTCGAACGCTGGGGGCTCATCCCGAGGATGTTCGTCGGTGCTGCCGAGCGCGACCTGTCGGTGGAGCTCTTCGGAATGACGTGGCCGTCACCGGTGTTCATGGCCCCTGTCGGGGTCATCGGGTTGTGCGCCCAGGACGGGCACGGTGACCTGGCCACTGCACGGGCCGCTGCCCGCACCGGAGTGCCCATGGTCGCCTCCACCCTTTCCGCCGACCCGATGGAGCAGGTCACCCCCGAACTCGGCGACACACCAGGCTTCTTCCAGCTGTACACCCCTACCGATCGGGACCTGGCGGAAAGCCTCGTCCGCAGGGCCGAGGCGGCCGGGTTCAAGGGCATCGTCGTCACCCTCGACACATGGGTGGCCGGCTGGCGTCCGCGCGATCTCGCCACGGGCAACTTCCCCCAGCTGCGCGGGCACTGCCTGACCAACTACACCACCGACCCGGTCTTCCGGTCCCGGTTGACCCGCACACCGGAGGAGGATCCCCAAGCGGCCGTCCTGCAGTGGGTCCAGGTCTTCGGCAACCCCCTCACCTGGGACGACCTGCCGTGGTTGCGCTCCCTCACCGACCTGCCACTGATCGTCAAGGGCATCTGTCACCCCGAGGACGCCCGGCGCGCCAAGGACGGCGGTGTGGACGGCATCTACTGCTCCAACCACGGCGGCCGGCAATCCAACGGCGGCCTCCCCGCCCTTCAGGCACTGCCCGCTGTCGTCGAGGCCGCTGACGGGTTGCCAGTCCTTTTCGACTCCGGTATCCGCAGCGGAGCCGACATCATCAAGGCCATCGCCCTCGGTGCCACCGCCGTCGGCATCGGCCGACCCTACGCCTACGGCCTCGCCCTCGGCGGCACCGACGGCATCGTTCACGTGCTGCGCTCACTGCTCGCCGAAGCCGACCTGATCATGGCCGTCGACGGCTATCCCACCCTCGGCCACCTCACTCCGGAAGCCCTCCAGCGCGTCATGTGAGACGCCCCAATGCGTTCGCCACGGGGTGCACCGCACCACCGTGACCCGTGGGTGCGGGAGGTCGTCGGCCTGCCGGCCGGCCGGCCGTCCTGCTCGTGATCGCGCTCACCTTTACGGACGCGACAGCCGGGCCCTCAAACCGCGGATGCCTTCATGGCGCAAGAAGGAGCAACCAAGCTGCGAAGGCCAGGCAGGTTGCGTTCGCCTTCTTGCCGTTGAAGCACACCGGTCAGGATTCAGCCGCCGCCGACACATCGTGGGGCGGGTGTTTCATTCCGCTGGTGAGGCTGGTTTCTCGGTGGTCGTCCTCGCGATGGGCGTGTCCTGCGGGTGGGGTGTGACGGATGCGGTGTCTGCTGCCGCGTCGCCGGCCGCGGTCATCCTGAGGAGAGGGAGTGCGGCGACGAGTGTTCCGGCGGTGAGGAGGATGCTCAGGACGCCGACGCCCATGTTGTCCATGATCGCGCCGACGGCCAGGGGGCCGATGCCTCCGCCGAGTGCTCCGCCGCCGCTGAGGGCGGCCACCCACCGTCCGGTGGAGTCGATGACTGAGGCGGCGGCGATTATCTGTACCAGGACGGCCAGCTGGCACGTCTGCCAGATGACGGCGGTGGCGATGAACAGGGTAGGGCTGTGGGTGACGATGAGGAGCCCCGAGCTGAACGCTTCGACGACGACGAACCCGGTCATCGAGCGCAGGCGGCCGAAACGCTTCACGGCGAGCGGTCCGGCTACGGCTCCGGCGAGTGCGACGACGCTGGAGATGGCCAGGACGGCGGAGAGCACAGAGGCAGACATGCCGGTGTGGCCGCGCCCCAGGACGGAGGCGTAGGACCAGACTCCCTGCGTGACGGCCATAAGGAGGCCCGCGCCGACCAGCAGCACGGCGGGGGGACGGGCCGACCGGGAGGCTGTGTTGGGGGCGGTCGCGGAAGGACTGCTCGCCGGGCCCGGGCCGTCGGGGAGGTGGCCCACCAGGAACCAGCCAGGCAGGCAGCACACGGCCAACAGGAAGAAGCCGGTTCCCCCGCCTGCGGACTCGTTGGCGGCCGGGACGGCGAGGAGCAGCAGGGCACTCGCGAACAGGGCGCCGATGATGACGATCGAGGAGGTCTTGTCGGCGTCGTCGCCGACGCCGGCCAGGGCGGCGGTGGAGGCGGCGTAGACGGCTCCGAGTCCGGCGCCGAGCAGCAGGCTGGCCACGATCAGCGTCAGTATGTCGAAGGCGATGGCGGCGCCGATGAATCCCGCGGCGGCCAGGGCCACCCCGTTGCGGGCCATCCGGACGCGTCCGGGGCGTGCGGCACGGTTGGTGAGCAGGAGGGTGGTGATCGCGACCGCCATCAGCTGGCTGGCGGCGACGAGTCCGGCGCTGGTGCTGGACAGGTCGAAGCGGTCGGCGAAGTCGTCGACGAAGACGGGCATCACGTTGCTGCCGCTGCTGCCGAGCGTGACTCCGGCGATCAGGGCAGCGGCGATGGTGAAGGTCAGCGCGGGGCCGCTGTTCGTTTTCACTGAATGCCCCTTGCACGGAGGGCCGCCTGGCAGGCGGGCGCGGGAGCGGGAGGGAAGAGGGGCATCGTCAGAAACCTCAGAACTGGTAGGCGGTCGGGTGCCGTGTCCAGGACTGGAGCGGCGAAGGGAGCCTCCGGGCAGAGAGGGGATATTCGACCCGGACTCGTTTGGGGGCGCAGGCCGGCGGCTGCGGTCAGCCGGCCCAGACGTCTTCGATGTAGTGGCCGGACATGGTCAGCGAGGCCGGCCAGGCGCGCGCTTCGTCGTCGCCGGCGCCGGCGCCGGTGTGAGCGCTGTAGATGGTCATGAACGCCTCCCGTACGGCGGGGGCCATGCGGCAGCCGCCGCCGCAGACGAACACGCGTCCGCCGGCCTTGAGGTGCGTCCAGATCTCGCCGCCCTCCGCGGCGATGCGGTGCTGGACGAAGCGGGCGCCGTCCTTGGGGGTCGCGCTGAAGGTGGGGCGCAGGCTGACGGCTCCGGCCCGCTCGGCGGCTTCGAGTTCCTCGCGGTGGAGGTCGTCGATGTCGGGGTGGTCGCAGCCGAAGTAGCACCAGGGCCGAGTGTGCGTTGCGCGCCCGCAGGCTTGGCCCGCCCCGACGGTCACCGGGTGATGGCGGCTCGGCACCGGCGCGTCAGTGGTCCCCGGGCCTGAGCGGTCAGGTATCGAGCTTCCGCAGCAGGCGGGTCGGGATCCGGGGCAGCAGGTATTCGACGACGGCCCAGGGCACTCGGGGCACTGTCGCGTGGACGGCGCCGGACTCGATGCGATCCATGATCTTGCGGGCGCCCGTGAGGGTGTCGATGAGGAACGGTCGTTTGTCGCCCAGGGATTCGTTGATCGGGGTGTCGATGTAGCCGGGGGCGACCGTGGTCACGGTGATGCCGCTGTTCCACAACTCGCCTCGGAGCGACTGAAGGTACCTCGTGAGCCCTGCCTTGGACGCGCAGTACGGCGCCCCGCCCGGCAGGCCCGCCGCGGCCACGACGGAGGTGAAGCCCACCACTTGACCGCCACCCTTGCTGCGGAAGTGTGCGACGGCTGCGTCGATGGTCGCCATCGCACCCAGCAGGTTGACGTCGACCACCGCGCGGTGCGCCTCGAAGCGGCCCTCCCCGATGTTGCCCCCGTCGTCGACCCCCGCATTGGCGATGACCATTCCGAGTCCACCGAATTGCCGGGCCGCGTCGTCGATCGCCCGCGCCACGGCCTCGTGCTCGGTCACGTCTAGGGCGGCCACGGTCACCGAACGCTGCGGGAACGCGGCGGTGAGCTGCGTCCGCAGTTCTTCCAGGACCTCGATTCTGCGCGCGGTGAGGTACACGTCGTAGCCGCGGACGCACAGCTCCGCTGCCAGCGCCTTGCCGATGCCCGAGCTGGCACCGGTCAGGAACGCGGTTCTCGCGGGCAGCGGGGGCCGGCCCGGGTCGACGAAGGGCAGCTTCCCGAGCAGGCGGCGAGCGGTGGGCAGTTCAGTGCCGTTCATCGGTCACCGTTCCTGTGATCCGCGAGCGCTTTCACCGTGCGTCCGTCCGGGGCGGGCCTGCAGCACAGCTCTTCTTGGATGGCTGTCATGCGCTGTCCTTCGGGGAGTGTCGGAGAGGGGGTTCAACGACCCCGTCGTCATCATGACCACTCGTCCAAAGCATGTCAACGCTGGTGACACCAACACTGACACCAAACTAAGCACCACTGTTGACACCGATGGACCGGCAAGCCAGAGTGAGGGCGCCGAAGCTCGGCATGTCCATGCGATGAAGGGGCTCAGTAATGCGCATTGAAGCGGGTGGATGGCTGCTGGGAGCCGCCGCGGCGGGCGCCGGGGCGGTGTGGCTGTGGCGCCACCAGGACGAGGTGATGACCCGCCGCCCGGTCAATGAGTGGACGTTCTCTCACATGAATCTCCTCATGCCCACCGAAGACGTGCGCCGCGGCGGGGATGTGTTCCCCCTGCCCCGGCGACCGCGCCCCCTGGAAGTGAGCTACGGCTTCGAGGGGCGGGAGCGGAGCCTTGCCGAACTGCACGCTCGAACGAACACCACCTCCTTCGTCGTGCTGCATGGTGGCGAGATCGTCCACGAGTCGTATCCGGGGCGCTTCGCCGGCGACGACGTACGGTTCCAGATGTTCTCGATGACCAAATCGGTGACGTCGATGCTGATCGGGATTGCCCTCGACGAGGGGGCGATCAAGGATGTGACCGAGCCGGTGACGGTGTACTGCAGGTGGCTGGTGGGCTCCGCCTTCGACGGGGTGACCATCGAGCATCTTCTCGACATGAGCAGCGGGGTGGGTGACCTGGTGGAGGACCACACCGTTCGGGACGGTCTGATCAACCGGTTCGCCAAGGCCGCTACAGGGGGCGGCTCACTGCACGAGGTCGTGTCCTCGGCCGAGCGTTCGACCGAAGCCGGCACGCAGTTCAGCTACTCGACGATCGACACCCAGGTCCTGGGATGGGTGCTGGAGTCCGCCACCGGCCACTCCCTCGCGCAGTACGCCACGGAGCGCCTCTGGAGCCGCATCGGCGCTGAGCACGAGGCGTACTACTGGCTCACCCGCAAGCATCCGCGTACCGCGATCGGCGGCGGCTCGCTCAATGCCACCGCCCGCGACATCGCCCGGCTGGGGCTGCTGATGTCCCGTGGCGGAGAGCTGAACGGGCAGCGCATCGTGCCCGAGGAATGGGTGACGCGCAGCCGGGGTCGCGGGGTGCCGCACCTGAAGGTCGGCGCGCTGGGCCCCAGCGGCTACCCGCATTACGGGTACAGCAACAAGTGGTGGACACTCGGCGGCGAGCGACGTCCGTTCACCGCGGTGGGGATCCACGGCCAGTACCTGTATGTGGACCCGGACGCCGACGTGGTGATCGTCAAGACCAGCGCGTGGCCGACGGCGGACGACGCCTCACGTGACGCGGAGTCCATCACGGCGCTGCGGGCGGTGGCTGACCATCTGCACGAGGACCACCGTTGACAACGCCGTCGATAAGATGACGGCCATGACACGCGCGAAGACCAACTCGGCAGGAGCGACTCCCGCGCGGCGGAAGCGGCGTCCGACATCCTTCCTCACCCCGGATCTGATCCTGGACACCGCGATGGCCGTGATCGAGAGAGATGGTCCGGAGGCGCTCACCTTCCGTCGGCTGGGCACCGATCTGGGCGCCGACCACACAGCCGTCCTGCGGCACTTCCGCGGCAAGGACGACCTGCTGCTCGGCCTGGCCGCCCGGCTGGTCAGCGATGCCCTGCACGACTTCGCACCGTCGGAAAGCTGGCGCGAGACCCTCGCGTCGCTCGCCCGACGGATCCGTGCCGCATGCCTGCAGCACCCGGGTGTGGCCGTCCTGGTGGCGGCCCGCACCTCGCGGCGCGAGCCGGAGTTCCAGGGCGCCGACGTGGTCATCGGCGCCCTGCTCGAGGCCGGCCTCCCGGGACGCGAAGCGGCCTCGTACTACCGGGCCCTGGCCGAGACGGCACTCGCCGCCGGCGCCTTCGAGGCTTCCTTCAACGTGCTGGACAAGGGCGCTCAGGAAGGCGACCGGCTGGCCTGGCGCCGCGAGTACCTGACGGCCTCGCCACAGCGGTACCCGAACCTGGCACAGGTCGCCCCCTATCTCGCGGAAATCGACGAAGAGGACCAGTTCGAGACCGCGCTCGGCCTGTTCCTCGACGCCGTGGAGCTCCGCGCGCAACGCGCCCGCGGAGAAGGAAGCGAACACACGGAGAACTGACGCCTCGTCGGGCAACAGGGCAATTGGGTAATTGGCGAGACCGCGCAGGCGCCGGCGGAGTCTCTGCCGACCTGGGGAGACGTGGCCGCCATCGACCTCGGCTTCGCCGTGTGGACGGGCGAAAGGGGCACCGGGCAACCGCAGGGGCGCATCCGGCTGCGGCGGGCGGCCCTGGTGCCGGACCGGGCGTGGCCCGAGGGTTACGTGACTCCGGGCGACGATCTACCCGGCGATGCGAGTCGCTTGCTGTGGCAAGCGATACGGTGCGGTCCTCCCTGCCCACCGCCCTCACGAGCCTGGCCGCGCTGGCAACGGTTGCCGCCCTCATCGGCGTAATGACGCGGCACACGGCGGAGCATTGACGTCCGCGTGCCTGTCCATATGCCCGTCCGCATGCCCGACGGCTCCTTCCCCGTCGGGCAAAATGGCTGAAGTTCGATTGCCTTCACGTGAATTCAGTCCCCCGGGTGGCATTCTCCCGCCGGGAATTCCGGGTAATTGTCGCGCGTATCGAGGCATGCCGAAAACGTCTGCTCCACCCCTGGCTGGGGGGTGTTCGGCGGGATTCGAAGGCGATGTGGCGTCGGCTGGGGCGTATCACAGGCACGGCCGCCGTGGCTCAGTATGCGTCGACCTGTTTTCGACATGTGTGGGCGATGTGGAGTTCCGGGTTCCGGCCGGAACGCATGGTTAGCATGTTTCACACATCAACCGCCGTTGCACATAGGCGACTTGGCGTCCCACGCCTGCGCGGCAAGCACACCACACCCCCACAACCATCGAGGATCGCGGCATGGCACATCCCGACGCGTCCAGCCCACGCCAGAGGTCGGCATGGCGGCTTCTGCCGGTCGCCTCACTGGTGGTGACCGCGGCTGTCGGCACTCCTCTCGTGCTCGCCGCACCGGACGCCGCACGCGCCTGGGTCGCGGGCACGGTCGTGGGGGCGGGGGGCTGCCTCGTGCTGCTCGCCTCGGCGGCCGCCCGGCTGCAGCGCAAGCTCAGCACTCAGGTGGACAGGTCGGTGGCGGAGTCGGCGCGGCATCGGTCGGAGGCGGAGTATCTCGCCGGCGCGGTGCTCCCGGAGCTGTCCGCGGCGATGAAGGACCCCGCGCGAGGTCCCGTATCCGCCGCGATGGGACCGGGCAGTGCCTGGCATCCGACGGAGCCGCAACTCAGGGCGGTGCAGAGCGCGGTGGAGGAGGCGCTGAGCGCGGCGCAGCGGCGCGCGGCCACGGCGGACGGCGAACGCGAGCAGGCGGTGCGGGCCCTGGAAAGCATCACCGACGATCTGCTCAAGGCGAGGTCGCAGATCCTGCCCACAGCTGTACGGAGACTGGGCGAGGGAGCCTCGCTGGACACGGTCCGCGCGGAGCTGAGGCTGTCCGAGTTCTCCAGCACCGTCGTGGGCGACCTGGTGGAGGCCGGCATACGTGAACTCGCGGTCAGCGAGCGGCGTTCCGCGGCAGCCCAGGCCGCCAGCGCGAAGGCGCTGAGCCGGGTGCAGGCCCAGGCCGTGGGCATCCTGGCGGATCTGCGGGACATGCAGGACCGGCACGGCGAGGCGGTCCTCGGCGACCTGCTCGAACTGGACCACAGCACCTCCCAACTCGGCCTGCTCACCGACCGGTTGGCGTTGCTCATGGGCGGGCGCGCGAGCCGGTCCTGGAACAGGCCGATCCCCATGGAGAGCATCCTGCGGGGAGCCGTGGGACGGATCTCGGCGTACCGCAGGGTCAGCCTCAACTGTGCCAGCAAGGCGGCGGTGGCCGGGTTCGCGGCAGAAGGCGTGATGCACCTCCTCGCCGAACTGATGGACAACGCGACCAGCTTCTCCGCCCCGATCGACCAGGTCCATGTCTATGTGGAGGAACGCTCCGCCGGCATCGTCGTCACCATCGAGGACAGCGGTCTGAAGATGGCCGACGCCGCCCTGCGACGCGCCGAGGAGGCGGTGTCGGGCGCGATGAGCGACCTCGCCTCCCTCCAGGGGACCCGGCTGGGGCTCGCGGTCGTGGGACGGCTCGCCGTCAAGTACGCCATCTCCGTCAGCTACCGCCCCTCCTCCCGGGGCGGCACCGGAGTCGTCGTACACCTGCCGGCCCAACTGCTTGCCCAGCAGCGCACGGCACTTGCCCAGCCCCCGCTGCACGACCCGTCGGCGCGACCGAGCGAGCGAACAGTGGCCGCCGCCGAGCGCCCCGAGGTGCGGGCGGCCGACGGGAGGCGGGCGGCACCGGTCGCCGGTTCGCAAACACCGGACGCCCCGGCCGCCGGTTCACGGATGCCCGACACACCGGCCACGCCGGCCAGTTCGCGGATGCCCGACACACCGGCCCCCGCACCTACCGCCTCCTCTCCGACGTCTTCCGCCCCGACCGGCGACAGCGCTTCGGTGACCGCCAACGGCCTGCCGGTACGTCCCCCAGGACGCACGATGGCGGCCGCCGACCGCGTCCGTACGCCGGCGGAGAATTCACCAAAGCGTCCCGCCGCCCGTGACGCCGGGAAGAGCTTCGGCGCCTTCCACCGCGCACGCCTCGCCGCGGCGGCCGGCGAAGCCGCGGCAGCCGCGGAGACGGCCCCAGCCGCCGAATCCGCCGACCCGGACCCGCACGACGCCGACTGAGCCCGGCCCTTCTTCTCGCGGGACGCCTCGACCGGGCGCCCCGACCCGCCACAGACCGGAGATTGGAGGAAAGGGCCGGTGGCCGGGCTTGAACGGATCACCAGCTCTTCACCCACGCATGCAGACCACTGACACCACACTGACCTGGCTCCTGGAAGGTCTTCTCGAGCGCGCCCCCGGTACCCGGCACGCCCTCGTGCTCTCCCGCGACGGGCTGAAGCTGTGCTGGACCGAGCAGTTGGGCGTCGACCAGGCGGACCAGCTCTCGGCCATCGCCTCCGGGATGCAGGCCCTGGCACAGGGCGCCTCGGTCGAGTTCGGGGACGGCAGCGGCGGCGTACGCCACTCGATGACGGAGTTCTACGGCGGACTGCTGTTCATCGTCGAGGCCGGTGAGGGCGCGCACCTCGCGGTCGTCGCGGACGACGGGGCCGACCCGGGTGTGGTGGGGCACCACATGACCGACCTGGTGGAGCGGATCGGCGAGCACCTGCGTGCCGAGGCCCGCGCCCCGATAGAGGAGAGCTGATCCCATGAGCCGACGTCCGGTCGACACCGGGGACCCGGACCGGCTGTACACCATCACCGGGGGCCGCAGCGAGGCTCCCGACGATCTCGACCTCGTCTCACTGATCGTCAGCGAGTGCGAGCCTGCTCGTGGCATGCAGTCCGAGCACGTCCGGATCCTGGAGCTGTGCCGTCGCCCGGCCGCCGTGGTCGAGATCGCCGCCGAACTGCGGCTCCCGGTGACGGTGGTCCGGATCCTGGTGGGCGACCTGCTGGCGATGGCGAGGGTCACCGCTCGCCATCCCCGGTCCGCCCCGGCGGTGGCCGCCCTGCCCGAATCCGCTCTCCTGCTGGAGGTTCTCGATGGACTCCGTAAGCTTTGAGCCCTCCACAAGCTCCGAGCACTCCGCCCGTACGCCGCTCAGCGCCACGGCCGAGACCGGGCTCAAGATCGTCGTGGTGGGCGGCTTCGGTGTCGGCAAGACCACTCTGGTCCGCTCGGTCAGCGAGATCCGGCCGCTGAACACCGAAGAGGTCATGACCAAGGCCGGTGTAGGCATCGACCGGACGGCGGGTCTGGCCGACAAGTCCACGACAACGGTCGCCTTCGACTTCGGCCGGATCAGCCTGACCGAGCGCACGGTCCTGTATCTGTTCGGTGCCCCGGGCCAGGAGCGCTTCTGGTTCCTGTGGGACCGGCTCTTCGCGGGGACCCTGGGCGCAGTCGTCCTGGTGGACACCCGGCGGATGAGCGACTGCTGGTACGCGATCGACCGCCTGGAGCACCACAGGACGCCCTTTGTCGTCGCGGTCAACCGGTTCGAGGGCGACACCGACGCCTTCTCCCTGAGCGAGATCCGTCAGGCGCTCACGCTGCCCGAGCACGTACCGCTGATCGACTGCGACGCACGGGTCCGCTCGTCCGGCAAGAACGTCCTGATCACTCTTGTCGACCACCTCTACGAACTTGCCATGGCCCGGGAGATGACCCCATGAACGACGACGCGACCGGCTCCGACCCGCGCCCCGCCGACCCGAAGCAGAGCGCCTCGGGCTGCCCGGTGCACGCGGACGCGGTTCCGCTGAGCGGCCTGGAGTACCAGCAGACGCCCGCCACGCTGTATCAGGAACTGCGCCGCTCCCACGGCTCCGTGGCGCCCGTGCTGCTGGACGGGGACGTGCCCGCCTGGCTGGTGCTCGGCTACCCGGAGGTCTCGTTCGTCACCGCCCACGACGAACTCTTCGCGCGCGACTCGCGGCGCTGGAACCAGTGGGAGAGCATTCCCGCGGACTGGCCGCTGCTGCCTTTCGTCGGCTACCAGCCCTCGGTCCTGTTCACCGAGGGCGCCGAGCACCAGCGGCGGGCCGGTGTCATCACCGAGGCCCTGGAGGGCGTCGACCAGTTCGAGCTCGGCGTCAACTGCGCACGGATCGCCGACCAGCTCATCGACGCCTTCGCGGGCAGCGGCGAGACCGAGCTGATGAGCACGTACGCACACCCCCTGGCGATGCGGGCCGCGGTGGAGATGTGCGGTATGGCGGCCCACAGCACGGACACCGACGACCTCGTACGGGACTTGCGGATCTCCCTGGACACGGGCGAGGGCGAGGATCCGGTCGCCGCCTACGTCCGCGTACAAGAACGTATCCAGCAACTGGTGAAGGACAAGCGCGCGGAGCCCGGCGCGGACGTGGTCTCCCGCATGCTGGCCCACCCCGAGGGCCTGAGCGATGACGCCATCGTCCAGGACCTGATCTCGATCGTCGCGGCGGCCCAGCAGCCCACCGCCAACTGGATCTGCAACACGCTGCGGCTGCTGCTCACCGACGACCGCTTCGCGCTCAACGTCTCCGGCGGCCGGGTCAGCGTCGGAGAGGCCCTCACCGAGGTGCTGTGGCTGGACACGCCCACCCAGAACTTCATCGGCCGCTGGGCAGTGCGCGACACTCTGCTCGGTGGGCGCCGGATCAAGGCGGGCGACTGCCTGGTCCTCGGGCTCGCGGCGGCCAACACCGACCCGCAGATCTGGCCCGAGGGCCATGTCGGCGCCGAGGGGAACGGCGCCCATCTGTCCTTCTCCAACGGCGAGCACCGCTGCCCCTACCCGGCTCCGCTGCTCGCCGACGTCATCGCGCGTACGGCCGTCGAGACGCTGCTGGAGCGTCTGCCCGACGTCGTCCTGTCGGTCGAGCCGGAGGAACTCGTCTGGCGGCCGTCCATCTGGATGCGGGGGCTGACCTCACTGCCGGTGGAGTTCACGCCCACTCTGCGGTGAGATCCGGCCGTGCCCGTACGAGCATGTCGTACGGGCATGTCGTGGCCGGAAGGGATCAGGGCGTGGCCGGTGTGAAGCGCACGGGCAGCGCCTGCGGTCCCCGCGTGAACACGCCCTGCTCGGCTGGCTGGAAATCATCGGCGAGCCGTATGTCGGGCATGGCGTCCAGGAGTTGGCCCACCCCGATCTCGACCTCGGCGCGGGCCAGCAGGGCGCCCACGCAGAAGTGGCGGCCGAGGGCGAAGGCGAGATGGTCTGCCGCGGCGGAGAAGGCCTTCGTGGTCGTCAGATCGTCGCGGAAGATGTCGAAGCGGTCCGGCTCCCGGTAGCGCGCGGGGTCCCGGTTCGCCGCCCCGATCAGGCAGGTCACCGTGGCTCCCGGCGGAACGCCGCCGCCGCTCAGCTCCACCTCCACGGCCGACTGACGCATGATCATGTGGACCGGCGGGGAGTACCGCAGGGTCTCCGCGAAGGCCCGGTCGATCAGTGAGCGGTCCTCCCGTACGGCCTGGAGCTGTTCGGGATGCGCCAGCAGGTTGGCGAAGATGCCCGCCAGCGCCTTGTCCGTGGTCTCCCCGCCCGCTGCGAGGAGCAGGCTGCAGAACGCCTTGATGTCCTCGTCGCTCATGCGCACGCCTTCCACTTCGGCGGCGCACAGCGTGGACAGCAGGTCGTCGCCGAGGTGGTCGCGGCGGTGCCGGATGACCGGGATCATGTACTCGGCGAACTCCACGCGGGTGCGTTCACCGGCGGCGGCGACCTCCGGATCGCCCGCGAGATTGCCGAGGAAGGCGATCACCGATGTGTACCAGCGGTGGAAGCGGTCGTGGTCGGCCTTGTCCAGGCCGAGCATGTCGGCGATGACGTTGACGGGAAAGCGTGTCGCGAATTCCGCGACGAGGTCGGCACTGCCGGCGTGGCGGAAACGGTCGATGAGCGCCCGGGCGTTGGCCTCGATGACAGGCAGGAACTTCTCCTGCAGGTCACGGCCGCGGAAGGCCGGAGCCACCAGGGCCCGTCGCACCGCGTGCTCTCGCCCGCTGAGCGTCAGGATCGTCCGGCCGTGTACCGGCTCGATCTGCCATACGTAGTTGTCGGTGGTGAACTGTCCGTCGCGGTCCTTGAAGATCCGTTCGACGTCTTCGTAGCGCGACACGATGTAGCTCTGGGTGGCCTCGTGCCAGATCAGCGGAGCGCGCTCGCGCATGACCCGGTAGGCGGGATAGGGATCCTCGGCGAATTCGGTCGACAGGATGTCGGGCAGGTCCGGTGCGGTGGTCACGTGGGGGGACTCCTTGAAGCGTCAACCGGCAGACCGTTCAAGGCTATTGATCATGTGGGGCCGGGCACAGCCGATTACTGGCCGAGCCGCGCCCGCGAGACCAGGGCACATCCCTTCCCCTCGACCGCGCTCCATCCGGCACACTCACCACATGGAGACTGCGCAGTTCATCGGAATCCTGGACACCGAGGGCCAGTTGCTGGCGACAGCAGCCGAGGAGGCCGGGACCGACGCGAAGGTGCCCACCTGCCCCGGCTGGCAGGTGCGGGACCTGGTGCGGCACACGGGCATGGTGCATCGCTGGGCCACGGCGTTCGTCGCCGAGAGACACACGTCGTACCACCCCGACGAGGGTCTGCCGGATCTGGACGGTACGGAGTTGATGACCTGGTTCCGCGAGGGTCACCGGCGGCTCGTCGACACGCTCGCGGGCGCCCCAGCCGACGTGGACTGCTGGAGTTTCCTGCCCGCGCCCTCACCGCTCGCCTTCTGGGCACGGAGACAGGCGCACGAGACGACGGTGCACCGGTACGACGCGGAGTCCGCGCTCGGCGGGACCCCGAGCGCGATCGCCGTCGACGTGGCGGTCGACTTCGCGGTCGACGGCATCGACGAGCTGCTGTTCGGCTTCCAGGCACGCAAGAAGAGCGCAGTGCGCACGGAGGTGCCGCGCGTGCTGAGGGTGCGGGCCGAGGACACCGATGCGGTGTGGACCGTACGGCTGACAGCCGGGCCGCCGGTCAGCGAGCGAGGCGAACTGGCCGACCCTGACTGCGAGTTGGCGGGTCCGGCGGGCGAGCTCTACCTGTCGCTGTGGAACCGCCGGCCGTTCCCGGACGTGACCGGAGACCCCTCCCTCGCGACGCTGTGGCGCGAGAAGTCGGCGATCACCTGAAGCGGCCCCGCCCGCCGGTGATCAGCCACCCGGACCGTCCGCCAGCATCCGCCCCAGCACCGCGCGCTGCACCGGCAGCACGTCGCCGTGCAGCGTGCGCCCCTTCGGCGTGAGCGAGACGCGTACACCCCGCCGGTCCTGGGGGCACATGCAGCGCTCCACCAGGCCGTCCTTCTCGAGTCTGCCGATCAGCCGGGACAGTGCGCTCTGGCTGAGGTGGACCCGATCGGCGATCTCCTGGACGCGGTACGCACCGGCATCATCGGAGGCGGCGCATCCTGCCAGCACGTCGAGCACCTCGAAGTCGCTGGCACACAGGCCGTGTTGATGCAGCGCGCGGTCGAGTTCGGACACGGTGCGCGCGTGCACTGCGAGGAGGTCGCGCCACTGGTCGACGAGCCCCTGCTCGGCGTTCTCCATAGCCGCCATGAGGTCGCAACGTAGCAGAGAACCAGCATTGTTGCATCCGAATTAATTGCGCTTGCATTGAATGCATGCGCATGTAGTGTGAGGCGCATGACCTCTCCGCTCACCAACTCCGCGGCCCAGGAACGCTGGACACCTCGCCTGTGGGGCACCCTCCTGGTGCTCTGCGCCGCGATGTTCCTGGACGCGCTGGACGTATCGATGGTCGGCGTCGCCCTGCCGTCCATCGGCTCCGAACTCGACCTCTCCACCTCGGCCCTGCAATGGGTCGTCAGCGGCTACATCCTGGGCTACGGCGGCCTGTTGCTCCTCGGCGGACGGACCGCCGACCTGCTCGGCCGCCGCCAGGTCTTCCTGGTCGCGCTGGCCGTCTTCGCGCTCGCCTCGCTGCTCGGCGGACTCGTCGACTCCGGCCCGCTGCTGATCGCCAGCCGCTTCATCAAGGGCCTGAGCGCGGCGTTCACCGCACCCGCGGGCCTGTCGATCATCACCACGACCTTCGCCGAGGGCCCGCTGCGCAACCGCGCTCTCTCGATCTACACCACCTGCGCCGCCACCGGCTTCTCCATGGGCCTCGTCCTGTCCGGTCTGCTCACCGAGGCCAGCTGGCGCCTGACCATGCTGCTGCCCGCGCCCATCGCGATCATCGCCCTGATCGCCGGTCTCAAGCTGCTCCCGCGCAGCGAGCGGGAGAAGGACCACAACGGCTACGACATCCCCGGTGCCATCATCGGCACGGCCTCGATGCTGCTGCTCGTCTTCACCGTCGTCCAGGCCCCGGAGGTCGGCTGGGCCTCGGCCCGTACGCTGCTTTCGTTCCTCGCCGTCGCCGTCCTGCTCGCTGTCTTCGTCCGAATCGAGCAGCGTTCGGCGGGTCCGCTGGTCCGGCTCGGTGTGCTGCGCTCCGGCAACCAGATCCGGGCCCAGCTCGGCGCGATGACGTTCTTCGGCTCATACATCGGCTTCCAGTTCCTGGCCACGCTGTATCTGCAGTCGTTGCTCGGCTGGTCGGCCCTGGAGACGGCGCTCGCCTTCCTGCCCGCGGGCGCGCTGGTGGCGCTGTCCGCCACGAAGATGGGAGCCGTCGTCGACCGGTTCGGCACCCGGCGGCTGATCCCGGTGGGCTTCGCCAGCATGGTCATCGCGTACGCGCTGTTCCTGAACATCGACCTCAACCCCGTGTACGCGGCGGTGATCCTGCCGACGATGCTGCTGATCGGCGCGGCCTGCGCGCTGGTCTTCCCCTCGCTGAACATCCAGGCCACCAACGGCGTGGACGACCATGAGCAGGGCATGGTCTCGGGTCTGCTCAACACCTCGGTGCAGGTGGGCGGCGCGATCTTCCTGGCGATCGTGACGGCCGTCGTGACCGCGAGCGCCTCCGACGACGCCTCTCCGCAGGCCATCCTCGACAGCTACCGCACGGGGCTGATCGTGGTGACGGGGATCGCGGTCCTCGGCCTGCTGATCACGGCCACGGGGCTGCGGACGCGGCGTGCTCCTCAGCAGACGGTCCTGGTCGCCAAGTCCGAGTCCGTACAGGAGGGGCAGAAGGAGCGCGAGGAGCGGGTACCGGTCCGCGACTGATCCCTCTACGCAACTACGCGCGCCCGGCGGGCAGTTCTTGCCCGCCGGGCGCCCTGCTGTGAGACTTCGGTGCATGGGGAACAGCGGGGGACGGCGGACTCAGGCCGAGCGGGACGCGATGACCGTCGAGATCGGATACGCGCTGTGCAGTGCGGCGGTCGCGGCTGTCCTCGTCTTCGGGGCCGTGTCCGGTCCGGCGCTGCTCTTCGACCTGCCTGCCGGCGCCGAAGACCTGCTGGTCATGGCCGGGTGCGGGCTCGCGGTCATGGTCTTCTTCGTACGGGTGGTCGGTGTGCTGGTCCGTTTCCAGCGTGGGCCTCAGCCCAGCCAGCCCGGCCGCACCAAGCCCGACTCGTAGGCCAGCACGACCAGTTGGGCCCGGTCGCGTGCGCCCAGCTTCACCATCGTGCGGCTCACATGGGTCTTCGCCGTGAGCGGGCTGACGACCAGGCGGCGGGCGATCTCGTCGTTGGAGAGCCCGATGCCCACCAGGGCCATCACCTCCCGCTCCCGCTCCGTGAGTTCGGCGAGCGACTGAGCGACGGCCGGCTCCTTGGACCGGGCCGCGAACTCGGCGATCAGGCGCCGCGTCACGCCGGGCGACAGCAGCGCGTCGCCCTCGACCACCGCCCTGACCGCGCGCAGCAGTTCGTCCGGTTCGGTGTCCTTGACGAGGAAGCCGGAGGCCCCCGAACGGATGGCCTCGAAGACGTACTCGTCGAGCTCGAAGGTGGTGAGCATGACCACCTTGACGTCCTGCAGGCCGGCGTCCTCAGTGATGCGGCGGGTCGCTTCGAGACCGTCGAGCACGGGCATACGGATGTCCATCAGGACGACGTCGGGGCTCAGGTCACGCACCTTGCGCAGCGCCTCCTCACCGTCGGCGGCCTCCCCGGCGACCTCGATGTCCCTCTGTGCGTCGAGGAGCGCCTTGAAGCCTGCGCGGACCAGTGACTGGTCGTCGGCGAGCAGTACGCGGATCACCCGTCCTCCTTGAGCTTGGCGAGCTTGGCCCTGCCCTCGAGCGGCAGTACGGCCAGTACCCGGAAACCGCCGTCCTCGCGCGGCCCGGCCTCGATCGTGCCACCGAGGGCCGCGGCCCGTTCCCGCATTCCGGCCAGTCCGTTGCCGCTGCCGCCCGCGTCGGCACCGGTCGCCGGTCCGTCGTCGTCGATACGGAGCTTCAGGGCGTCGTCCTCGTAGCCGACCAGTACGCGCGCGTGCCGCGAACCGGAGTGCCGTACGACATTGGTCAGAGCCTCCTGGACGATGCGGAAGGCGGCGAGATCGGCGCCCGGTGGCAGCACCCTGCGCTTCCCCTCGGTCTCGACGCCGACCGTCAGCCCGGCGCTCGCCGCCTGCTCGACGAGTTCGGGCACTCGGTCGAGGCCGGGCGCGGGCGCGCGCGGCGCGTCACCGGAATCAAAGGGGGCTGCGCGCTGCGCATCATCGGAAGGGCGGTGGTGAGAGACGGGCGGGCGGAGCGTGTCGAGCACCTGGCGGACCTCCCCCAGCGCCTCCTTGCTCGCCGCCTTGATGGTGGTGAGGGCGGTACGGGCCTGATCCGGGTCGGAGTCGAGCAGTGCGAGCCCCACGCCCGCCTGGACGTTGATGACGGAGATGCTGTGCGCCAGCACGTCGTGCAGCTCGCGGGCGATCCGCAGCCGCTCCTCGTCGGCGCGCCGCCGGGCCGCCTGCCGACGCTCCGCCCGGTCCCGGTCCCACTGCTCACGGCGAACGCGGACGAGCTCGGAGAGCGCGGCGATGACCACCATCCACGTGGCGACCGAGACGTCCTCGCCCCAGGAGGCCACCGTGTCGTCGTTCGGCGGCAGCCACAGGTAGAGCCAGTGGCCCACCAGGAGATGCACCGTCCACAGCATCGCCAGCGCCGCCCAGGCCGCCCGGCGGTGCCCGGCGACGACGGCGCTGAAGCAGCCGAGAGCGACGGTCAGGAAGACCGGCCCGTATGGATATCCGGCGACGAAGTAGACCGTCGCCGCGGCGGAGGTGCCGAACACCACGAACACCGGATGCCGCTGCCGCCACAGGAGCACAAGGGCGCCCACAAACAGCAGGCCAAAGGCAAAGGGATCGAGCGGCTCACGAGCAGGCTGTTCCTGGGCGGCGAAGGTGCTGCCGATCAGCACGAACAAGGTGAACGGCAGCGTCGAACGCCAGGGCCAGCGAGGAAGCCTCTCCTCCGCATCGTCGTCGCCCCCGTTCCACCACGGCGGCCTGTGCCGCCAGAGCCATGGAGGTCCGCCCCGTGCCCACGGTGGCCCGCCCCGCGCCCAGGGCGGACAGCCGCTGAGGCGTGTGCGCTGCTCTTCCATGTGAGCCACGCTAGACGCCACGGGCGGTCCGGGCGTCCGCCGAGCGTGGTGATCAGACGTACTCCCAGGGAAGTACCTCCCCTGTGTGCGGCTGCTCGCGCCGATCCTGTCTCAGGATCCTGACCGGTTGCCGCCGCTTCCCGCTCCTCCCGTGCCGGTGTCCTGAGGGAACACCAGGCCCACGTCATGGCCGAGTTGGGCGGCGGCGTGCCGGAAGAAGGCTTCGCGGTCCTCCACCACGCGGTTGAACTGGCCGAACAGCTCGAAGCCGATCAGCCCGAACAGCTGGGCCCAGGCCGCAACGAGGGCCGTCACCACCTCCGGCGGCAGGTCCGGCGCGAGGTCCTGGGCCAGCCGCCGTGCCTCCGGCTTGAGTTCGGCGGGCAGGCGGGGCAGGGCAACGCCCACGCCCTGGTGTGCGTCGCGAACGATGCCGATGAGCAGCAGCGCGACCCGGGACGCCGCGGGCACGGTCGAGTCCGGCGCGGCGTACCCGGGCACGGGCGAACCGTAGATCAGCGCGTACTCGTGCGGATGCGCGAGTGCCCAGCCGCGCACCGCCTCGCATACCGTGGCCCAGCGCCGGATCGGGCCGGCGTCGGCGGCCTTCTCGTGCGCGGCCTCCGCACTCTCGCCGAGCGAGTCGTAGGCGTCGATGATGAGGGCGGTCAGGAGGTCGTCGCGGCTGGGGAAGTAGCGGTACAACGCGGAGGAGACCATGCCGAGTTCGCGGGCCACGGCCCGCAACGAGAGCTTGGCGGCGCCTTCTTTCGCGAGCTGTCTGCGCGCCTCGTCCTTGATGGCCGCGGTGACTTCGGTCCTGGCTCGGGCGCGGGCTCCTCGGGCGGTACTCATGCCAGGCAGTGTTCCATGAAATCGGAGCACTGCACACAAACGTGAGCGGTGCTCCGGATTTGGATCGACGCTCTCGCACCGGCACAACGCTCGCACTCGACATCAACGCTCACCTCCGAGAGCAGTGCACACATTCGAGAGCACTGCTCTTGCTTTGGACCACCGATCTCGTGCACACTGCTCTCAAGCGAGAGCAGTGCTCTCGCAACCGACATCACCAGTGGGGGTCCCGCGATGGCACAGCAGCGCTACATCAAGCCCGGCGGCTTCGAGGCAGGCATGAACCGCTTCATCGGCTGGCTCGCCCGCCGCGGCCTCAGCCTCGTCGGCAACGCCGAGCTCTCCGTCCGCGGCCGCAAGAGCGGCGAGTGGCGGCGCGTGCCGGTCAACCCACTCCCCTACGAAGGCGGCCCGTACCTCGTCTCGGCGCGCGGCCACTCCGAGTGGGTGCGCAATCTGCGGGCGGCCGGCGGCGGCCGGCTCCAAGTGGGCCGCAAGACACAGGAGTTCACGGCCGTGGAGCTGCCCGACGAGGAAAAGCCCGTCGTCCTGCGCACCTACCTCAAGAAGTGGGGCTGGGAGGTCGGCCGGTTCTTCGGTGACGTCACGGCCAAGTCCAGCGACGAGGAGCTGCTCGCTGCGGCGCACAACCACCCCGTCTTCCGGATCACCGTCAAGAGCTGAACACGCCTCTTGCGGGTCAGCGGTCGAGCGCGGTCAGGGCGCGCCCGGCCAGGGGATGCGTACGGACGATCTCGCCCAGGGAGGTCGCCCCGCGGGTGATCCCCGTGAACGCCTTCCAGGCGGGCCGGAAGCCCGTGAGCGCAGCGTGGAACATACCGGGCCGGCGTGCGAAGACCAGGAACAGGCGCTTGCCCACACTCATCTCGACGCCCAGGCCCGCCTTGATGGCGAAGGCGTAGTTCAGGGCCTGGCGCCGGGTGTCCACGGCGTCGTTCGCCTCGGCGATCCGTACCGCCCACTCCCCCGCGAGCCGCCCCGACCGCAGCGCGAACGAGATTCCCTCGCGGGTCCACGGCTCGAGCAGCCCGGCCGCGTCCCCGCACACCAGCACCCGCCCGCGCGAGAGCGGCGAGTCGTCGGCGCGGCAGCGCGTCAGATGCCCCGACGAGATGCTCGGCTCGAAGCCGGCGAGCCCGAGCCGGGCGATGAAGTCCTCCAAGTACCGCTTCGTGGCGGCTCCTTCACCACGCGCCGAGATCACGCCGACGGTGAGGGTGTCGCCCTTGGGGAACACCCATCCGTAACTGCCGGGCATGGGGCCCCAGTCGATGAGGACGCGCCCCTTCCAGTCCTCGGCGACGGTCTCCGGGACGGGGATCTCCGCCTCCAGGCCGAGGTCGACCTGGTCGAGCTTCACCCCGACGTGGGCTCCTATCCGGCTGGCGCTGCCGTCCGCGCCGACCACCGCCCGCGCCAGCACCGTCTCGCCGTCCTGCAGCACGACGGCCACGGTGCGCCGGTCCGGTACGGCGGAGCCGTGCTGTTCCACGCGCGCGACCGTGACGCCGGTGCGGAGTTCGGCGCCCGCCTTCTGCGAGTGCTCGACGAGCCGCTGGTCGAACTCGGGCCGGTTGATGAGCCCGAAGAGCATCTGCTTGGAGCGCCGGGTACGGGTGAACCTGCCGTCGAGCGAGAACGTGACCGCGTGCACCCGGTCCCGCAGCGGCAGCTCGAAGCCGGGCGGCAGAGCGTCGCGCGAGGGGCCGATGATGCCGCCGCCGCACGTCTTGTAGCGGGGCAGCTCCGCCTTCTCGAGCAAGAGCACGCGGCGCCCCGCGACCGCTGCCGCATAGGCCGCCGAGGCGCCCGCGGGCCCCGCACCGACCACGACGACGTCCCATACCCGCTGTGCGTCGTCCGAAGAGTTCTCGCCGCTCACGATGGTCTGCTGCTCCGATCCAGCCGCCTGCCGCTCCTGCCTCACGCATCCTACGGCGGACCTCGGCGAACTCCGCTGTGGGAGTATCGGCAGCGTATGCACGACGCGCACCCGTACGCGCGTGCATCCCACACGTACCCATCCGTACAACGTCGCACCTACGAGGAGCGTGCCCATGTCGTCGAACCCGGTCGCCGAGACCGTCGCCTCGCTGATGCCCAGGGCGAAGGCGGAGCTCACCGAGCTGGTGGCCTTCAAGTCGGTGGCGGACTTCGACCAGTTCCCCCGCAGCGAGAGCGAGGGCGCCGCGAACTGGGTGGCCCAGGCGCTGCGCACCGAGGGTTTCCAGGACGTGGCGCTGCTCGACACCCCGGACGGCACACAGTCGGTGTACGGCGTCCTGCCAGGCCCTCAGGGCGCGAAGACGGTGCTGCTGTACGCGCACTACGACGTACAGCCGCCGCTCGACGAAACGGCGTGGGTGACACCGCCGTTCGCGCTGACGGAGCGCGACGGCCGCTGGTACGGGCGGGGCGCCGCCGACTGCAAGGGCGGCGTCATCATGCACCTCCTCGCGCTGCGCGCGCTCAAGGCGAACGGCGGCGTCCCGGTCAACGTCAAGGTGATCGCGGAGGGTTCGGAGGAGCAGGGCACAGGCGGTCTGGAGCGGTACGCCGAGGACCACCCGGAGCTGCTCACCGCCGACACGATCGTCATCGGTGACGCCGGCAACTTCCGGGTCGGAGTACCGACCGTCACCACGGCGCTGCGCGGCATGACCCTCGTACGCGTCCGGATCGACACCCTCGGCGGCAACCTGCACTCGGGGCAGTTCGGCGGCGCGGCGCCCGACGCGCTGGCCGCGTTGATCCGGGTACTGGACTCGCTGCGCGCCGAGGACGGTTCGACGACGGTCGACGGGCTGACTGGCGAAGCGCGCTGGGACGGACTGCAGTACGAGGAAGGCCAGTTCCGCGAGGACGCCAAAGTGCTCGACGGTGTGGAGCTGATCGGCTCCGGCACGGTCGCCGACCGAATCTGGGCGCGTCCTGCCGTGACCGTGCTCGGCATCGACTGCCCGCCGGTGATCGGCGCCACCCCGTCCGTGCAGGCGGGCGCCCGCGCCCTGGTCAGCCTGCGCGTGCCGCCGGGCGTGGACGCGGCCGAGGCGACCAAGCTGCTCCAGGCCCACCTGGAGGCGCACACGCCGTGGGGCGCACGGGTGAGCACCGAACAGATCGGCCAGGGCCAGGCATTCCGCGCCGACACATCCAGCCCGGCCTACGCGGCGATGGCCGAGGCGATGAGCGTCGCGTACGACGGGGAGGAGATGCAGTACGCCGGGCAGGGTGGCTCCATCCCGCTCTGCAACACCCTCGCGTCCCTCTACCCGCGCGCGGAGATCCTCCTGATCGGCCTGAGCGAGCCGGAGGCGCAGATTCACGCGGTGAACGAGAGCGTGTCTCCTGAGGAGTTGGAGCGCCTGTCGGTCGCCGAGGCGCTGTTCCTGCGCAACTACGCGGCGGGCTGAGCGAGTTCGGGCAGCCTCGACGGACGAGTGAGCCTGGGCGCTTATCCCATGGGCACGCCGGCCTCCAGATAGAGTGCAGCTCCCCGTTCCCGCGCCCGCAGTGCCCAGCGCAGCCGCTCGTAGCGGACCGGTGGCAGCAGGGTGGCGGCTTCCTCCTCGCTGACGAAGCGCCAGTCGCGCAGTTCGGGGCCCGGCAGCAGCATCCGCCGGGCCTCGGCGCCGTCGAGCCGTCCGCCGTCGAAGAGGAGGCGCAGTCCGCCGTAGCCGGGCGGCGCGGGCGGCTCCCAGTCGACGACCAACAGACTTGGTACGTCGTCGAGTTGGATGCCGGTCTCCTCGGCGACCTCGCGCATGCCCGCGCGCGCGGGTGCCTCGCCGCGTTCGACGACACCGCCGGGGAACTCCCAACCGGCCTTGTACGTGGGATCGACGAGGAGTACGCGATTCTGCTCGTCGAAGAGGAGCACTCCGGCGGCTACGGTCTCCGCGGTGGGCTCCGGAGTCTGCACGATGTCGCAGACGGGGACAGCGCCGTTGCGCACGGCGTCGGCGATGCGCTCCGCGGACTCGTACGGGGTGAGCGCGCTGGTGTCCACGAGGTGGGCGTCGGCAGTGAGCCAGCCGGCCAGGGCGCCGCGGTAGGGCTCGATGTGGTCGTACGACCACTGGCGCACCCGTATCTCCCCGTCGGGCAGCTCGGGTGGCACCGCCCGGCCGGCTATTCGTTCCCGCAGGATCGTTTCCGCCGGGGCGAGAAGCACATGCCGTACCGGAATCCTGCGGGAGGCGAGCCCGCCGAAGATCTCGTCGCGGTAGTCCTGGCGGAGCAGGGTCATGGGGATCACCAGGACGCCGCCGAGTTCGGCGAGCAGCGCGGCCGCGGTGTCGACCACAAGCCGGCGCCAGATGGGCAGGTCCTGGTAGTCACCGACCTCGGCGAGGTGCTTGGGCGGCAGCAGATGCGTCAGCCCGGCTCCGATGACCTCGGGGTCGAAGAGTGTGCTGTTCGGGATCAGGTCGATCAGTTCCCGTGCGGTGGTGGTCTTCCCCGCACCGAACGCGCCGTTGATCCAAACGACGGTCACGGTTCCCCCTCTTCTGTTGACCCCCTGAGGCTTGCCCTCCACCTTGCCACGGAAACCAGCCGCTGATGAGGCGCCGAACACACGGCGCCGGGTCCCCGTCCCTTCACGCCTCACGCCTTGAGGCGGCAGCGCGCAGGGCACCCGTGGATTCGCCGACGCCGGGCCGGACGCGGGCCGGCAGGCCCGTCCCGCATCACAGACATCGGCGGATCCGCACGAGTAACCCTTGTCTCGCTGGGAAACTGCAGCGGTGGACCGAGATTTCGCTGAACGGATCCGTTGCGGAGGGACCGGGGAAGGCGAAAATGGCGACCGAGCCGCGATGGAGCGACAAACTGCCTTCCGAAGAGATGGAGAAGTGCCACGCCGTCTTCGACGGCGGGCTGGGTGACGTGACGGCGGCCCGACTGGCCGCCGAGGAGTTCCTGCGTGCACTGGCGCGTTCCTCGCCACCGACGGCGCCCGAGCACTGGGACGACATCCTGTTGGTCGTCAACGAACTGGCCGCCAACGCGGTTCAGTACGCTCCAGGAGTGTTCGAGCTGACGATGCGACGCACGTTCGACGGTGTGCACGTGACGGTGCACGACACCAGCACCACGCCGCCCGAACCGCGTGCGTTCCATCCCAGCCGGGGTGGTGGCGGCATCGGATGGCATCTGGTTCACACGCTGTGCACCCAGGTGAGCGTGGTGGTGCGGGAAGACGGTAAGGACGTGCACGGCTTCCTACCCTGGTGACGTCAGGACCGTCGAAGTGGCGGTGGCCCGCGCCTCAGGTCAGCGGCACCAGCACGCTGATCGTTTTGCCCCCCTCCGGGCGGCGCTCGACGCGGATGTCCCGTGCCAGGCGGATGATCAGCGGCCATCCGTATCCGTTGCCCACGTGCGCGGGGGGCAGCGCTCCGGGACCGTGGACGACGGCGGGGACGACATCGCTGTAGTCGAGCACGCTCAGCCGGATGCCATCGGGGGTCGGAGCCACGTCGAATCCGGCGATGCCACCGCCGTGCCGGATCGCGTTCGTCACCAGTTCCGAGACGACGAGCAGCAGGTCGATGACGGCTTCCTCACTGGCCCTGCGGCCCGGCACATCCCAGCGCTCACGGACGACGGACCGTACGAACTGCCGTGCCGACGCGGCACTCGTGACGGCGACCTGCGGCTGCGGAGCCCCGCCCGACGCACCGTCGCCCGAAGCGATACGGCGCGTTCCGGCGAGCGGCACATAGGGCTTGGCCTGCATGTCGTGCGTTTCCCGGGCTGTGCGGGACAGGGCAAAGTCTCCGCTCATTCGGCGTTCCACGGGCTTCATGGCTTCTCCGGCCCGATCCGGTCGATCGGGTCGTGGATGAGGGCGACCTCCCACTCCTCCGGCATCGGCATCGTCTTCTGGTGTTGCACCAGGGATTCGGGCGCTCCTTCGGGGCCCCGCGCACGGATGGTGCGCGCGCCGAGGCCCGCCCGGCGGGACCGCCCCACTTGTTCTCGTTCGTCACTCATCATCGTGCTCCGCATACCCGCTCGGGCCCGAAGCATGGCGGGTGAAATCGCTGTGGGTCACCGGCGCGCCGACGAGTACGAGGCCAACCGTCCTGCCGGCATCAGGTGGCCTGCCGCCGGGGCAGACCGAGGTAGTAGGCGGCGACCGAGTCCAGGTATGAGGCGTCGAGAATCTCGCGGTCCGTCCTGAAGGAAGGAGCCGACTTGATCGTGTCACGCGTGGACGCCACGGTGATCTTCTGTGCCTCGCTGTCGATGTGTGTGACGAGACCCGCGGGCACCAGCACACTCTTGCCGAACGCCCAGACGCCCATGTCGACTATCAGGTGACGCCTGGGGGCGTCGTCGGCCTGCCGGTCCACGGTGCCCGATCGTGCCGTCGGTGGCCTCCACCGTGAAACCCGTCAGGATCTGCCCTTCCCTGTAGCCGCTCTGCGGTGCGTACGACCAGATGGTGTCCCGGTCCACTTCGCCTCCTCCTTGCCCCACGCAGCGGCTCTTTTCCGCCCGCCGCTCCCGAGAGCAGCAAATACCCCGTTCCTTCGGTGGCAGCGCCGTTCTCCGGGGAATCCCCGGGTTGCAGAGGCATCACCGGCGTCATCGGGGTACCTGATGACTCCCGTTCGAGGACTGTCGGTCACCGCGCGCCGTCGTCACGCGCTTCGAGGGCTGTTGGACGCCGCGCGTGTCCGACGTTACGCACAGCGTGAAGGCGAGGACCTGCGCTCGCTGACTCGGCCGGGGCGCCCGCTCCCGGGCCTCCTGGCGCACGAGCTCCTCGTCAGTCGTGGCGGGACCGGCCACCGCCACCACGTCGGCCCGCCGCCGTCTGAACACCGAGGGCCTCGTCGCGCACGCGGGCACAGCTACGGCTGATCAGACGGGAAACGTGCATCTGGGAGATGCCCAGCTGGTCGGCGATGCGGCTCTGCGTCATGTCCTCGAAGAAGCGCATGTAGAGGATGGCGCGCTCACGTTCGGGCAGCTGCCGCAGCCCCTCCTTGGCGGCCTCGCGGTCGACGACGGCGTCGTAGGACGCGTCGCGGGCGCCGAGGGTGTCCGCGAGGCTGTAGCCGTCGTCGCTGCCGGCCACCTCCGCGTCCAGGGACAGCGTGGTGAAGCTGTCCAGCGCCTCCATTCCGGCGGTCACCTCCTCCTCCGTGAGGTTCGCGTGGGCCGCGATCTCGGCCACGGTCGGCGTGCCGGAGCCGGCGGTCTGGATGAGCTCGCGACGCGCGACCCGCACCTTGTTGCGCAGTTCCTGCACGCGCCGGGGGACGCGGAGCGCCCACATCCGGTCGCGGAAGTGCCGCTTGATCTCGCCCGTGATGGTGGGGACGGCATAGCTCTCGAACGCTCCACGTTCAGGTTCGAACCGGTCGATGGCCTTCAGCAGCCCGAGCGCCGCGACCTGCCGCAGATCCTCCAGCGACTCACCACGGTTGCGGAACCGGCCTGCAATGCGGTGGGCCATGGGCAACCACGCCTTCACCAGTTCGTCCCGTACCGCGTCGCGCTGGGGCCCGTCCTCCAACTCCGCGAGCCGAACGAAGGCGGCAAGGGTGTCGGGGGCGTCGTCGTGGACCCGTTGCCCGGGGCCGTGGGGACGCGCGGACGTACCGGAACCGTTTGCGGAAGTCTCAACCAGCATGCGGAATCGCTCCTGAACGACGATTTCAGGGGGAGTTGCCGCGGGAAAGGGTGCGCGGGGCGACGAGACCCCGGAACGGGCACACCTTCCCCGTCGGCGCGCCTCTGGTCCGAAGCACGGAATCCCGGTTGCCCCGCCGTCGCGTGGGCAAACAACCGTCCGCACATGCGTGGTGACGACCACCGGGTACCGGGAGTGGACCGCCGCGAGTGGCGCCGCGTGCGGATGGGACTGATTGCGATGGGCGGGCGACGACTTCACGCCAGCCATCGCCTTGACGTCGCACTCTCACCACTTGGGAGGAGTGCGCAGCGGAAACCCGGGCAAGCGAGGTGTGTCACCGAGAACTTCGAGGGTCTGGGAGGACGGCATGGCAGCCGTGACGGCGGCGCGGGCAACGGCCACGGCGAGAGGGGCGGTCGCGAACAACGAGATGGAACTGCCGTTCATCAAGGACCCGTTGAAGGTCAGGCCGAGGGACGCGCGTGAGCTGTCACGCCAGGTCTTCGACCGGCTGGCCACGCTGGAAGAGGGCACGCACGAGTACCAGTACGTGCGCAACACCCTGATCGAGATGAACCTCTCCCTCGTGCGGTACGCCCCTCGCGCTTCCGGGGTCGAGAGGACTCGTTGGAGGACATCGTCCAGGTCGGGACGATCGGGCTGATCAAAGCCATCGAGCGGTTCGAGCTCTCCCGCGAGGTCGAGTTCACCACGTTCGCCGTGCCGTACATCGTGGGCGAGATCAAGCGCTTCTTCCGCGACACGAGCTGGGCGGTGCACGTGCCGCGGCGCCTGCAGGAGGCCCGGGGGGGAGCTGGCGAAGGCCACGGACGAGTTGCATTCCCGGCTGGGCCGCACGCCGACCACACGTGAACTCTCCCAGCTGATGTCCCTGTCCGAGGAAGAGGTCATCGAGGCGCGCAAGGCGGCCAACTGCTACAGCTCCGCCTCCCTCGACGCCGCGCTCGCCCCCGGCGGCGCCCAGGACGAGAGCACCGTGCTGGCCGACGTCATCGGCGAGGAGGATCCGTCGCTGGAACTCATCGAGGACTTCCACTCGCTGGCCCCCCTCATCGCCGAGTTCGACGAGCGTGAACGCCGGATCCTTCACATGCGATTCGTCGAAGAGCTCACACAGTCCCAGATCGCGGGTCACCTCGGCGTCTCCCAGATGCACGTTTCACGGCTGATCAGCCGCATCATCAAGCGACTGCGCGCCGGCCTGCTGGAGTCCGGCGTCGCGTGACAGCGGCCGCGGCTTCGTAGGCACCGGCGGCAGGGCTCGCTGTTCTCGTTCTCCTCACGCCGACGGAACGTCCCTGACTCGGACGGCCCATCGGCCAGGGGATGGCCCCGTCGACCAGGGGACGGCACGTGTCCCGTCACGTGGGACGCCTGCCGCGCGCGTCGCTCCCACTGTCAGGACGCGCACCGCCGCGGTGGGCCGACCGCGACGCCCCGCGTCTCACCCTGGCATGTCCCCGAGCCGCTCCGGACCCTCTTCCGGCGCGCCGGTCCCAGGGGGACCACCGCGGTGATGCGTTTGCCGCCGGACGGCAGACCCGACACCGTCACCTCGTGGGACAGTCGGCAGACGATCGGCCAGCCGCGGCCTCCGCACCGCCACCGACCGCGGTCGTCGACCGAGGGCGACGCCACGGGGAGTCGATCGTCGAGGTCGCTCACCGACACGTACAGGTCGCGGCCGACGAGGGCGACGTGGAAGTCCGTGACGCCTCCACCGTGCAGCATCGCGTTGGTGGTCAGTTCCGAGGTAACGAGCAGGGCGTCCGAGAGCGTGTCCGAGTCGCAGGCGGTGCCTGCCATGCGCTCGGAAACCACCCGCCTGACGGCGTCGCGTGCCTCTCCCGGATTTCGCGGTCCTCGGCGGGTTCGCCCCAGGGCCCCCGGGCGATCGGTGGTGTGGGCCGGGTTTTGGTCACGCATCCTTTCGCTCCTGACTGGCGAAGAGGTTCGTCCGTCATGTCCGTTCCATTCCTTTGGTGCTCATATTTCGGCTGACCACGCAAGGCCGTCTGAAACCGCGAAACGCCGGATGACAGGAATCCCCGGGCAGCCATCCAGCCATACGACCGGCAGCGGCGCGGCCCTCCTCCCCTGCCGTGGATCTCGGCATTGCGTGTCCGCGCGAATCGCGGGTAGGCGCACAAGCGCATCGCCATGACGAACAGCGGAGGACACAGGACATGACCGGGCGAGGACGCACGCACCAGGCGGCCTTCCCGCCTCCCGGGCGTCCACCGGTCGGGGTCACCCTCCGCCGTCGCCACGCGGTGCATCGGACCCGGAGTTCGGGGTACTCGCCTTTGAATTCGTAACGCCTGTGGGAGGTACTTGTGTCTGTTGCCCAGAATCCCTTGTCGATCAAGGTGACGCTGCCGCGGGAGGATGCGGCGCTGCTCACCATCGAGGGCGATCTGGACATCGATACCGCCACCGAGCTGCAGCATCACGTGGCGAACCAGCTCCACCACGGTCGGCGGCACTTCCTGCTCGACGTCTCTTCCGTCCCCTTCATGGACTCGTCCGGCATGAACATCATTCTGCGGGTCTACCAGGAGGTACGGCAGATCTCGGGAGGCGTGTACGTGATTTCCCCGACCGCTGCCGTACGGCGCATCCTGGACCTCACCGGCGTCAGCCTCACCGTACAGACGGTGGAGAGCGTCGAGGAGGCGCTGACCCTCATGGATGCGCAGAGGGACGCCGGCCAGCTTGATTCCGAGCAGCCGGGAGAATCGGCCGAGTAGGCCTCACGTCAACTTGGCGTCGATCGCAGCGACTTGACGGGCGGTTCGTCCAAGGCGGACTACTCCTTCACGGCCAACAGTTGCTGTTTGACAACTATGGCCGTGAGGCAACAGAGTGAGCTTGGGCAAGCGCGCGGGAGGTGTGAGATGCGCCGGTCGGCAGAGACAACTGCCCACGCCGCTCCACCGCGGTATGGGCACGGTCGGAGTCCGGCGTCGAGCCGTAACAGGGCCGCCCGTCAGGCGCTCTTGACGTCGGAGGCGTCACCCTCGTGGATCTGTGCCGCCGCGGCGGCACAGAACGCCTCCAGGCCCTCCAGCAGCGCGGCCCGCTGCGCGGTGGGCATCTGCGCCAGCACGGACTGCAGGGCGTTCTCGCGCCGTGCCCTCAGCTTCGCCAGGAAGGACCGGCCACGCCGGCTCAGTTGCAGACGCAGTTCACGACGGCTGGAGGAACTGGGCTTGCGCTCCACGAAACCAACGGCCTGCAGGCGGTCGCACAGGCGGCTGGTCGAGGGCGGTGTGGAGCCCAGGGCGTCCGCGAGCATGCGGAGGTTGATGCCGTCGTTGTGCTCGAGGATGAACAGTACGCGGATCTGGGAGGCGGACACCGGCGCGGTCGAAGCACGACCCCACACAGCCTCCAGCAACTCCGCCGCCTCTGAGGTCACACGCGCCAGTTCGTCCGGCGGTGGGTGGGAGGAGGAAGTCACACTCCCACTCTTCCAGGGTTCTCGAACACTGTCAGCCCACCCGGGCGGTCAGGTCGGGCAGAACACCAGATAGATACACGAAACAACCGACCGGCATCACCGACGGACGGCGCCCGCGATGACGCGGGACCTGCGCCGTCGTGGGGAAAAGAATGGCGTATCCGACATCGTGAACAGACTCGTGGCAGCCGAGCGGGCACTTCGCTCCGCAGCTCCGCACCAACTGGTGGACGCGGTCCGTGGGGTGTTGTGCGACGACTACGCGGCGAAGGCCGTCGATGTCTTCATGGCCGACTACGGGCTCACCGTACTGCGGAGCGTCTCCATACCCCCTGACCCGCCGGAGTCCCTGCCGGTGCACCGCAGCCCGGCCGGGCGGGCCTTCGGGGCCCAGGAACCGTTCGCTGAGAAGTGCGGCGACGGCCGGGTGTGCGTGCATCTTCCGGTCACAGTGCGCGGCGACAGGCTCGGCGTACTGTCCGTCACCATGCCCTCGGCCGACCAGGCCGAGGAGTGCCTCGCCGAGCTGACCGAGATCGCCGAGGTCCTGGGGCACGAGCTGATCGTCGCGGACCGGGACACCGACGTGTACCTCCAGGCGCGCCGCAGGGAGCGCCTCACGCTCGCGGCGGAGATGCAGTGGCAGCTGTTGCCGGGCCGTTCCTGCTCACGGCCGGAGTACGCGCTCGGTGGCCAACTGGAGCCCGCCTACGCGGTCTTCGGCGACAACTTCGACTGGTCCGCGACCGCCGACCACCTGATGCTGTACATCACCAACGGCATGGGGGAGGGCATCGAGGCCTCTCTGTTGACCACCCTGGGGATCAACGCGCTGCGCAACGCACGGCGTGCCGGCATCTCCATCGCGGACCAGGCGGCCCTGGCCGACCAGGCGATCTACGCCCACTACCGCGGCAGCGTCCATCTGTCCGTGCTCCTGCTGGACCTTGACCTGGCCACCGGGCGCCTCCAGGTGGTCGACGCCGGCTCCCCTCAGATGCTGCGCCTGCGCGAGCGCAACGTCACCCCCGTCGGCTTCGAGGCCCAACTCCCCTTGGGCATGTTCGAGGAAACCGACTACGTGACCCAGGAGTTCCACGTCGAACCGGGCGACCGGCTGGTCTTCGTCAGCGACGGGGTGTACGGGGTGGCCGCGCCCGGCGGGGAGACGTACGGGGAGCGGGCTCTGGCCCGGGCCATCAGCTCCACCAGTCTGCTTCCTGCGGCCGAGGTGCCCGGCGCCGTCCTGAGAGAGCTGTCCGGTCACCGCGGGCCCACCGAGCCCGACGACGACGCGCTCGTGGTCTGCCTGGACTGGTTCGGGCGACCGTGACCGCTTGACACCGCAGTCCTTCGATTCAGATCACCCAGGAGTGCAGCGGGGTTGTAAGGGATCAATGCCTATCTACAGTTGTCGGGCAGCAACCAGGAGAGCGCACCGCCGAGCTCCCCGCTGAAGCCGGGGCGGCGCAAGCACGTGAGGAGAGGATTTCCGTGCCGGAGCAGGAAGCGGCAGGACACCAGGAGACACCGGCGCAGGAGGCCGGAGAGTTTCTGCGCCGTCGCCGGGAGCAGATCGCCCAACGCTGGGCCGACGCGGCGCTGTTCCGGACCGTCTTCACCGTCTCGCGGGAAGAGGCGGTGGAAGCGGGCCGGGCGGTGGTGGAGGCCCTGGCCGCGGTGGCTGCCGCCGAACGCGTGGAGGACTACCAGGCCGACGGCTTCACGGTCGTGCGCGAGCAGCTGGCACGGACGGCGGCGTCGCGCGTCCGTGCCGGTTCGACGAACAGTCAGATCTCGGCCGAGGTGGACGCGTTGCGGCCGCCCATCATCGAGATGCTCGTCGCCGATCTGTCGGACCGGCCGGCCGAGCACGTGCGGGACTGCACGACGGCCCTCACCGTCCTGATGGGCACACTGCGCCTGGTCGTACTGGAGACGCTGCTGCGCGCGGGGCAGGAGCTCATCGACCGGCAGCGCCTGCAACTGCTCGAAGTGGCCACACCTGTCATCAAGTTGTGGGAGGGCATCGTCGCCGTGCCGCTGATCGGCACCCTCGACAGCGCCCGCAGCCAGGTCGTGATGGAGACGCTCCTCGACTCGATCGTGGAACAGCACGCCCGGTTCGCGATCCTCGACATCACGGGCGTGCCGACCGTGGACTCCCTCGTGGCGCAGCACCTGATGAGGACCGTCGCGGCAGCGCGCCTGATGGGGGCGGAGTGCATCGTCTCCGGCATCCGGCCCCCCATCGCCCAGACCATCGTCCACCTGGGCATCGATCTCGGCTCGGTGAAGACGCGTGCGAGTCTCGCGGACGCCCTCGCCTACGCCCTGCGGCAACAGGGCGCGCACATCGTGTCCCACGAGGCGAACGGTGCGGGGCCGCGGTGACCGGCGTGTTCCCCTCCCCGCACGGAGGACAGGTGCCGGTCCTCCGGATCGGTGACGTCCTCCTCGTCACGCTCCAGGGCGATCTGCACGACAGCACCGCGGAACAGCTCCAGCAGGACGTCAGCGAGGCTGCATCCGACAGCCGGGTCAACGGGGTGGTCCTCGACCTCTCGGGCGTGGAGATCGTCGACTCGTTCCTCGGCCGGGTGCTCAGCGACATCGCGGCCAAGACGCGGCTCCTCGCCGCCGAGACCGTGGTGGCCGGGATGCGTCCCGCCGTGGCGATCACGCTGGTGGAACTGGGCCTGACCCTCCCAGGACTGCGCACCGCACTCAGCACCGACGAGGCCCTGCGCCTCCTCGGCGAAGCCTCGGTCTCCCCCCGGTACGGGCGCACACGCCAGGAGAGTCCCTGATGCAGACCGCCGGCGGTGTCTCCGCATGCCTGCCGATCCACTCGGACCTGGATCTGGTGTGGGTACGGCAGCACGTGCGGCAGGCCGCTGCCCTGCTCGGCTTCGGTCTGGTGGCCCAGACGAAACTGGTCACCGCCGCCAGCGAGCTGGCCCGCAACACCCTCGTCCACGGCGGCGGGGGCCAGATGGAGTGCGCACCGGTGAGCAGGGGCGGCACACACGGGCTGCGGCTGGTCTTCAGCGACGAGGGGCCGGGCATCGCGGACCTCGACCAGGCCCTCCGCGACGGCTACACCTCCGGTGAGGGGCTGGGCATGGGCCTCGGGGGAGCACGGCGCCTGGTCCACGAGTTCGACATCGACAGCCGCCCGGGCACCGGTACGACGGTGACGGTGACGTCGTGGGCGTCCGGTGCTCCCAGGCCGCGCGAGGAGACGTGATGCCACGCGTCTGGGAGGTGCCGGTGCACGACTCGACCCGCGTACGCGATGTGCGTGTGGCGACCGATGAGGCTGCGGCCCGGGCCGGACTCGACGAGGACCGCACCGCGGGCGCCACCCTCGTGGCCACCGAACTCGCGACGAACCTGCTCAAGCACGCGGGCGGCGGTTGGATACTCCTGGACATCGTGGACTCCCCGACCGCGGACCCCGCCCACGAACGCGCCCGGATCGTGCAGATCGTGGCCGTGGACCACGGTCCGGGCATGTACAACGTGGAGGCCGCGCTGCGCGACGGCTACTCGACGACGGCGTCGCTCGGCGCCGGTCTCGGTACCTGCCGGCGCGTCGCCGACGACTTCGACCTGCACAGCACACCGGGGCGGGGGACGGTCGCCATGGCGCGGATCGGTGCCCGCCCGGGGCGTTCCGGCGGGCACGCGCGCCCGGCCCGCCCTCCGGTGCGGGCCGGTGGCATCAACATCCCTTTCGCCGGGGCGGACTACTCGGGTGACGCCTGGGCAGGGGTCCGGGCCGGCAACCTCGTGACGCTGATGCTGGCCGACGGTCTGGGCCATGGTCCGGACGCGGCACGCGCGTCCTCGGCCGCGGTGGAGGAGCTGCGCCGTTCGGCCGACATGCCGCCGGCTGAGCTCCTGCGGCGGCTGGACGGTGCGCTGCGCGACACCAGGGGCGCGGCTGTGGCCGTGGCCCAGGTGGATGTCGCCGCCGGACAGCTGCACTTCGCCGGTGTCGGGAACATAGGTGCCCGACTGCGCTGCGGCGACAAGTGGCAGCCACTGCTCTCGCGTCCCGGGATTGTCGGCGCCCACCAGTCGGCCAGGCTGCCCCAGCGCCAGGTGGGCTGGGAGGACGACTGCCTTCTGGTGCTGCACAGTGACGGCCTGCCGAGCCGCTGGAGTCCCGGTCCGGCCGCTTACAGCTCCTCCCTCGACCCCGCTGTCGTCGCCGCCGTGATCGTGCGTGACGCGAGCAGCCCCGCCCGGCCGGTGCGCGACGACACCACGGTCGCCGTACTGAGCCCCGTCCCACCGGACCGGATCTCATGACGCGTATCTCGCAGATCAGCACCGTCACCGACGCCGCGCGGGCCCGGATCGCCACCGCCCGGCTGGCCACCGCGCACGGTGTGACGGCCGTCGAACGCACGCGTCTGGTGACCGCGCTCACCGCACAGCTGCGGCAGTGCCTGACCAAGGGCGGCCCGTGGCGGATCAGCGTGGAGGCGACCGCCTCCCCGGACGGGGACGGTCTGTTCGTCGTCGAGGTGGCATCGGCCAGGACCCAGGTGCCCGACGTGCGGCCGCCCTGGCGCGTCACGGCAGCCTTCCCCGAGGCCGGCGGCGGCTCCGAGGCGGAGCACGTGGCGGACGACCCGGAGACGCTGGCGGAGGCCCTGTTCGGCGCCGACGAGGACGCGGCCCTGCTGCTGGAGAAGCTCGACGAGCAGGAACGCCTGGTCGCGTTCCACCGCGAGGAACTCCACCAGACCAACCAGGGCGTCCTTGCCCTCCACGCCGAACTGGACGCGGCCGGGCGGGCACAGCGCGAGCTCTTCGCCGCCGAGCAGAAGGCCCACGCGGAGGCCGAGCAGGCCCGTGGCCGCCTGACCTTCCTGGCCGATGCGAGCGCCGCCCTCACCGCGTCCCTCAACCATGACGCGATCGTGCGGCTCCTCCCCGGGCTGCTGGTGCCCCGGTACGCCCGCACCGTCGACGTATGGCTCTTCAACGAGGACGGAGAGGAGGGGGACGACGAGCACCGCACCCGGCCGCACCCGGCCGCCGCCGTCCTCGCGGCTCGGCGCGGACGCCCCCAGTACGCCGCCGACCATCCCGGCGGTCTGCCCGGCGTCGACGACCAGCCTCCCTCAGCGCTGGAACCCAAGCGGCCCCTGCTGTGCATCCCCCTGCTGACCCGCGGAGCGCCCCTGGGCGTGCTGACGCTCTCACCGCCCGAGGAGCGCTGGGACGCCGACGACGCCGTGATGCTGATCGAGCTCACCCGGCGGGCCAGCATCGCCCTGGAGAACGCCAAGCGCTTCGAGCACAACCGCGACATCGCCGAGACGCTGCAACGCGCCCTGCTCACGGACCTGCCCACGACACCCGGTCTGCACCTCGCCGCGCGCTACCTCCCGGCCACCCACGGTCTGAACATCGGCGGGGACTGGTACGACGCCTTCCGCCAGCCCGACGGCAGCCTGATCACCGTCATCGGTGACGTGACCGGGCACGGCCTGCACGCCGCCGTGATGATGAGCCAGCTGCGCACCGCACTGCGGGCCTACGCCGTCGACGGCGGCAGCCCCGGCGAGCTGCTCACCCACATGCACACGTTCCTGCACCATCTGCAGCCCGACCTCTACGCCACAGCCGTCATCGCACGCCTCCACCCCGACGACCCCACCCTCACCTGGGCCGCCGCGGGACATCCGCCACCGGTCCTGCGCACACCCGACGGACAGGTCCGCACGCTCGACGCCAAACCGGGTGCCATGCTCGGCATTCCCATCCGTCAGGTGATCAGCGACCACACCGTGCCCCTCCCGCCCGGCTCGACGCTGGCGCTCTACACCGACGGTCTGGTGGAACGCCGCGCGGAGGGCATCGACCCGGGGATCCAGCGGCTCACTGCGGCGCTGGCGGCCTTCCGGCCCGCCGATCTCGACCAGGACCTGGACGGGGCGGCCGACCGGCTCCTCCAGCCCCTGCTGCACGACTCCGAGCACGACGACGACGTGTGTCTGCTGCTCTGCCACATCCACAGCGACGCCGCGAGAATCAGGGAGGCGGTGCCCTCGGGCACACGTGCCTGACCGACGTCGGCTCGGGACCGCGCGAGGTCGGCCTGCCCCGCTCGGCGGACGGCCCGCCGGTGCGCGACCGCTGGCTGGTCCTCGCGCAGGACGGCACGGCGGTTGCCGCTCCGCCGACGGGAGGCGGCGGGAGCTGCGGCGCTTCGGCGCTACGCGCAGCGGCTCGGCGGCGACACGCGCGTCCGTACGCTCGTCACGCTCGGCACCCCGCACGGCGGCAGCCGGACGAGCGGGCCTCGAACGGCCGAGGGGCCGGCCGTTCGTCAGTCTTCGGCCCGGGTGTCCCGCTCGGTCCCGGTGTCCGCCCGGATCGGGGCCTCCTGGAAGGCCGGCAGGATCTCCTCCAACGCCTTGCGCTGCCCCGCTGACAGGACATCGAGTGCCGAGGTCAGGTACACCGACATCCGGTCCGTTACCTCGGCCAGGAACCTGCGGCCGTGGGCGGTGACCACCAACTGGACCTCGCGCCGGTCGCCGGGCTGGACGTTCCGCTGCAGCAGTCCGGCCGCTTCCAGCCGATCGCACAGCCGACTGGCGGTGGGCAGCCCGATCTCCAGGTGCTCGGCCAGCGCGGTGAGGTTGAGTTCGGGCCGACGGCGCACGATCCGCAGAGCCCGCACCTGGCGGGCAGGCAGGCGCGGGGTGACATCCTCTATGGCCGCGAACCAGACCATCACCAGATTCTCCACCGCGTCGACCATCTGCCGGACGACCAGGTGTTCGGTGGCCTGGGGAGCCTGATCCTCGCGGGCGTGGGGGGCCTGTTCGCAGCCCACCGCCCGTCACCCTCCGCAGGCCGTCGGCCGCTCGACCGGCAACGGTCTGGACCGGGCAGGGACCACCGGCCGGAAAGCCCTCGCGGTACCGACGGCATCGCGCCGACCATGACGGACGAGACTGAGTTCCGGCATGCAAAAAGCTCCAGCGGCACCCACGAACGCTTCTCTCTCAGTCAACTCCGGCCCAGGCGTGTGTCATGCCGAGGGCCTACCCGAAGCGCCGGAGAGTACTCGGCCGCCACACACTCTCCGCGTGGTACCTCGACAAGCCGGTCACAGGTCCGTCGGCAGACCGCTCGCCTCGGCGATGCCCCGCAGATTCTCCTCCTCCCTGTGGCGGGCCCGGATGTAGTCCGCGATGTCCCTGCGCCGCTCCGGGTCGGAGGCCGTGTCCGGGTCGGTGACGACCCGTACCGGCTCGCTGCCCTCGATGTCGATCTGGATCAGCTCGTTGTCGACGTTCCCGGTGACGGCGGTGGCGATGACCAGGGCGGCCTCGTCACGGACCGTCTGGGAGACGTCCTCGGCCAGCTCGTCGTCCAGACCGTAACCCACCGGGCCAGGCTCCTGCAGGTCGAGCGCCCTCAGCACCGGCTCAACCATGCCCAGCAGGAGCTCGTACTCCTCGAGGGTCATGCTCATACGCAGAAGGCCCAAGTGGACGTCCAAGGCCTCATTGTTGGGTGGGAGATTCGGCTCGTTCATGATGCCCGGGTTCCCCGATATCCCGATCGCTCCCAGAAAACACTCAAGACGTACGCCGATTCACCGGGGCGGCGCAGGGGGCGCAGGCAGGAGCGGCTTGGACAGGGCGCTGTATGCTGCCGCCGCTCGATGTCATCCTTCCGGTGCGCGCCCGCGCACATCCGGACGCGCCGTTCTCGGACCGCGGCCCGACCAGGGCGTCCACCGAAAGGGAGCCCCCGCCCACGCCATCGTGTCCGCGATCGCCCCGTGCCACGGCAGCGGGCTCCGGAACCACCATGGGTGACTGGCCTGCTGCCTGATCGCTCACCGGCAGCCCGAGTCATTTGAGTCAGAAGTCGCTCTGACTGGTCCGGCTTTCGCTGCCCCGGCTGTTCTGACCTCCCTCTCCCAGCGGGTTCTCGTCGACGGTCAGGCCGTCGCCGACGATCGTCCGGTCGAGGGTGCTGTGGGCGTCGTCGACGTCCAGGTTGTCGAGGGCGTCGGCGTGGAGGCCGTGGGACGGCGTGATGGCCGCGACGACGAAACCGGTGGCCAGGGAGGCGATGGCGAGCATGCTGCGCTTCTTCATGCCTCGTTCAACTGCAAAACAGGCCCGGGGTCACGCACTTCCTCGACGGGGCCGGGTGGGACACCCGCCGGGAACCCTTGCATGCTCGCAGTGGCAGACGGCAGGGGAGGGCGGATAAGCGGAAGCGACGGGCACATAGACGTCGAGTCGAACGTGCTCCGTGAAGGGGCCGCCGTCCGCGACATCCTGGCGGCCACGTTCGGCCACGCCGACGATCTGCCGGGCGAAGTCGCCACGGGTTGCAGTCTGCGAGTGCCGTTCGCCATGACCTCCCGGCGTCCGGAGAGCGTCACCTGCCTGCCGTGCCAAGGCGACTTATCGCTCGCCGACCGGAGCGCGGGTTCAGAGCGTCCTGCCGCTGACGGCCTCCGTGGTGACGGCGCCACCGGCCGGCATGTCGCAGCTCGGCGATCTGCCCTGGCTCGGGGCGGCCAATGGCTGAGGTTCTGTCGAGCGCGACACCAGCAACGGGGAGAGTGCGGCGGGTGACGGCAATCCCCTCACGATCAACGGAGTCGTGTACGCCAAGGGGCTCGGCGTGCACGCGGAGAGCACCGTCGAGTACTACACCGGCAAGGCCTGCGAGAGGGTCACCGCGCAGGTGGGTGTCGACGACGAGGAGGGCGAAGAGGGTTCCGTGGCGTTCGAGGTGTGGGCGGACGACACGAAGGCCGCCTCGACCGGCGTGCTGACCAACGCCCAGCCCGCACAGGCGATTTCGGCTGATGTGAGGGGCGCGCAGGTCGTACGCCTCGTCGTCACGGACGGAGGCGACGACATCACTTCGGACCATGCGGACTGGGCGGACGTGCAGTTGAGCTGCTGAACCCGGCGTTGGCTGGTGCCCGTGCGCGGGCCCCAGCCCACGGCGCAACGCAACTCGACTGCGAACGGCCGACGTTCGGGGTGCCTCTTGCCGGGCCACCCCGCTCGGCGCAGGGGCGGCAGCGGCAGCGGCAGCGGCAGCGGCAGCGGCAGCGGCAGCGCGACGTTAGCCCCACCGCGGCGTCGATTCACCAGCCCGCATCGGTCCCGGCGCCGAGGCGGGCGGCAGGCCTGCTAACCGCCGCCTGATACGCGGCCAGGCCGCCACCGGCGGCGACGCGGAGTCAGCCCCCCACCCCCGCCGCCGGCGCACTTTGCTTCCCGCTGAGCGCGGCCGCCGCCGCGCCGACCAGCCCCGCGTCCGTCCCCATCTGGGCGGGTGCCACGGTGAGGCGCTGGACGAACGACAGCGTCGCGTAGTCGCGGAGGGCGGCGCGCAGGGGCGTGAACAGGAGGTCACCTGCCTTGCCCACTCCCCCGCCGATCACCGCGATGTCGATCTCCACCAGGGTCGCCGTCGCCGCGATGCCCGCGGCGAGGGCCTGGGCGGCGCGCTCGAAGGACGCCAGAGCGACGGGGTCGCCCGCGCGGGCGGCGGCGGCCACCGCGGCGGCCGAGGTGTCGCCGTCGGGGCCGGGCTGCCAGCCGCCCTCGATGGCGCGGCGCGCAATGTTCGGCCCGCTCGCGATGCGCTCGACGCAGCCGCGGGACCCGCACGGGCAGAGGTCGCCGTCGAGGTCCACGCTGATGTGACCGATGTGGCCGGCGTTGCCCGTGGGCCCCGGATGCAGCCGGCCGCCCAGGACCAGACCGCCGCCGACGCCTGTGGAGACGACCATGCACAGCGCGTTGTCGTGTCCGCGGGCCGCGCCCTGCCAGTGCTCGGCGGCCGTGATCGCCACGCCGTCGCCGATCAGCTCCACGGGCAGTCCTTCGGTGGCGGCGCTGACCCGCCCGACCAGCGGGTAGTCGCGCCAGCCCGGGATGTTCACGGGGCTCACCGTGCCCGTCGAGGCGTCCACCGGGCCCGCGCTGCCGATGCCGAGGGCGGTGGCGCGGCTCCACAGCGGCGAGCCGGTCAGCTCGCCGAGCACGGCCTCGACCGCCCGCATGATGGTGTCGCCGTCCTCCTGCGCGGGCGTGGCGCGCTGCGCGCGAAGGAGGATCTGGCCATGGCCGTCCACCAGCGCTCCGGCGATCTTGGTGCCGCCGATGTCGAGCGCGGCCACGAGGTCGGTGTGCATCTGTGTCTGAGTCTCCCGGTGCGGTGTCTTTCCTGCGGCGGCCCGCGGCGGCGCCGTCCCCGAAGTCTTACCAGGGATGCCCCCGGCCCAACGGCCAGACGAAACAGGGCAGCAGGACTGGCCTCGAAGTCAGGCAGCACCACTGGTCCCGTAGCAGGGCAGGCCGGAGAATGCGGGGGATAGTGTCTCCCGCATCTGACAACGTTGTCCAGGCCCTATGCTCGACGCGACATCCGTATTGAGCACGTGTTGAGCTCTCAATGAGCACGTCAGGACCACGCATCCCGTGGACAACAGGACAGGACAGCGCATCGTGGCCGAGACCGCCCGCCGAACTGACAACCGCTACGGCAACCGTCCGACCATGAAAGACGTCGCGGCGCGTGCCGGAGTCGGCCTCAAGACGGTGTCGCGCGTAGTCAACGGTGAGCCGGGGGTCACCCCGGACACCGAGCGCCGGGTGCAGGAGGCGATCGACGCGCTGGGCTTCCGCCGTAACGACAGCGCGCGGGTGCTCCGCAAGGGGCGGACCGCGAGCATCGGCCTGGTTCTGGAGGATCTTTCCGATCCCTTCTACGGCCCGCTCAGCCGCGCGGTCGAGGAGGTGGCCCGCGCTCACGGCGCCCTGTTGATCAACGGCTCCAGCGCCGAGGACCCGGACCGCGAGCAGGAGTTGGTCCTGGCGCTGTGCGCGCGCCGCGTGGACGGGCTCGTCGTCATCCCGGCCGGTGACGACCACCGCTACCTGGAGCCGGAGATAAAAGCGGGCGTCGCCACGGTCTTCGTGGACCGCCCCGCCGGTCAGATCGACGCGGACGTCGTCCTGTCCGACAACTTCGGCGGTGCGCGCGACGGCGTCGCCCATCTCATCGCCCACGGGCATCGCCGGATCGGCTTCATCGGCGACATGCCCCGCATCCATACCGCCGCCGAGCGGCTGCGCGGCTACCGCACGGCGATGGAGGCCGCGGGCATTCCGGTCGAGGAGGCCTGGACGTCCCTGGGCGTCACCGATCCGCAGCGGGTCCGGCGGGCCGCCGAGGCCATGCTGGCGGGGCCCTCTGCCGTCACCGCGATCTTCACGGGCAACAACCGCGTGACGGTCACCGTCGTCCGCGTCCTCGCCGAACGCTCCGGGCCCGTCGCCCTCGTCGGTTTCGACGACATCGAGCTCGCCGATCTCCTCCAGCCCGGCGTCACCGTCGTGGCCCAGGACTCCGCCCAGCTCGGCCGCACCGCCGCCGAGCGGCTCTTCCGCCGGCTCGACGGCACGCTCGCCCTCCCGGAGCGCGTCGAACTCCCGACCAGGCTGATTACCCGCGGCTCGGGCGAACTGCCGCCGGCGCGCTGACCGATGACGTATCCGGATCACCGCACCCTCGCGGCGCTCGGTCTCGCCGAGGCCCCGCGCGACCACCCCCTGACATACCCGGGCGCCTGGCCCGAGGAGTCCGGACTCCTCGACGGCGACCGGCTGTTGCCGCTGACCCGCCTCACCTTCGAGGACCGCCTCCCGGTCCTCTCGGTCGGCTCCAACGCCTGCCCCGCCCAACTCCGGCACAAGATGCGGGAGTACGGGGTCACCGCCCCCATCCCCCTGGTGAAGGCGAAGGTCACGGGTATCGAGATCGGCGTCTCCGCGCATATCACCGGGCTCGGTTACGTGTCCGCCTCGCCCTTCCGCGCCCCCGGACTCACCCGGGAGTTGTTCCTCACCTGGCTGAACCCGGCGCAGCTCGACGCCATCGACCGGAGCGAGGGCGTCACCGCGCCGTCGGGTGCGTACGATCGTGTGCTGCTGCCCGCTGCCGACGTCCCGGTCGAGCTGGAGTCGGGCGAGCTGATCGACGGCGCCCATCTCTACGTCAACCGGCGGGGCGTCCTCCACAACGGCTCCGGAACCCCGCGCAGGCACCCCGGCGAGCATGCGCTGCTCACCGAACTCCTCGCCGATTCACCACGGTTGAGGGAGCTGTTCGGCTCCACACCCGAGGAGTTCTGCGTCCGGGCGCGGGGCGACCAGGCCCTGTGCATGCGCGGCACCCGGCTGTTCGCCTCGGAGGGGTGGACGACGGCCTCCGGCCTGGAGAAGTACGTACGCTCAGCAGAGGGGTAGTCCCGGCACCGGTGCGTCGTTGTCGCCGCCCTTGATGTAGACGTCGCTGACGAAGACATTCCTGTTGCCGCTGTCGTCGTCCGTCTTCGCCCACCAGATGTTCGTCCACTCGCTGTAGGTCTCGCGGCGGCCGAGGTTCTGCTGGCAGTAGAAGTAGCTGGTGCCCTCGTTGAGGCTGCCGACCGCGGCTCCGTCCGCGGTGTAGGACGTGGCGGTGCGCCAGACCTCGCAGTTGTACTTGCCGTCGCCGATGGAATCGCAGACGGGAGCGGGGTCGGCGCCGCCTCCGCTCGTGCCGCCCGAGTTGCCGCCGCCTGTGGTTCCGACGTCGGTGGGGCTCGGCGAAGGGGCGGGGTCCTTCACCAGATGTTCGTCCACTCGCTGTAGGTCTCGCGGCGGCCGAGGTTCTGCTGGTCTGAACATCGGCGGGGACTGGTACGCGCGGCACCCGGCTGTTCGCCTCGGAGGGGTGGACGACGGCCTCCGGCCTGGAGAAGTACGTACGCTCAGCAGAGGGGTAGTCCCGGCACCGGTGCGTCGTTGTCGCCGCCCTTGATGTAGACGTCGCTGACGAAGACATTCCTGTTGCCGCTGTCGTCGTCCGTCTTCGCCCACCAGATGTTCGTCCACTCGCTGTAGGTCTCGCGGCGGCCGAGGTTCTGCTGGCAGTAGAAGTAGCTGGTGCCCTCGTTGAGGCTGCCGACCGCGGCTCCGTCCGCGGTGTAGGACGTGGCGGTGCGCCAGACCTCGCAGTTGTACTTGCCGTCGCCGATGGAATCGCAGACGGGAGCGGGGTCGGCGCCGCCTCCGCTCGTGCCGCCCGAGTTGCCGCCGCCTGTGGTTCCGACGTCGGTGGGGCTCGGCGAAGGGGCGGGGTCCTTCGTCGGTTTGGTGGCCTCCGTGCCTCCCGGCTTCTCGGGCGTGGGCGTGGGCGTGGACGGCTGGTCGCCTTGCTGGGTGGGGTCGGACTCGGGGGCGTCCGGCGCGTCCACCGTGCCACGACTGGCGCCCGCCGAGGACGGGGAGTCGCCGGCTTCCGGGGTGGCCGAAGGCCCGGAGGCCGTCTTGGAGTCGCCTGAGTTGGTCAGCAGGGCCACGGTGACGCCGGTCGCGGCCAGGACGGCGGTGACGGCAGCGGCGGCGAGAAGGGCTCGGGCCTTACGACGCCGGGGGCCGCCGTCGGAGGCGGTGGCTCGGTCTTCCGGCTGTGGCGCTCCGAAGTCAGGTCCGGCCGAGTCCGTAGCCCCGAAGCCGTGCGGTGCCGCCGGGACGCTCCGCTCGGTGGCCTCGCGTTGCTTCGGTGCGGGTCCGCGCAGGCTGGTGGTCGGGGAGTCCTGGCTGTCGGCCTGCGCCGCCGCTTCCAGCAGCTCGCGTGCCCGGTCGGCGTCCGGCCGGTCCTGCGGCTGCTTCTGCATGAGCTCCTGCAGTACGGGGCCCAGCGGCCCGGAGGCCCGTGGCTCCGGCAGCGGGTCGGCCACGATCGCGGTGAGCGTGGTCCAGGTCGACGTACGGCGGAACGGTGAGGTGCCCTCGACGGCCGCGTACAGCGTGGCGCCCAGGGCCCACACGTCGGAGGCGGGCCCGAAGTCGTGGCCCTGGGCACGCTCGGGCGCCAAGTAGTCCAGGGAGCCGACCAGTTCACCGCTACGGGTGAGGCGCGTGGTGGACCCGTCGCCGGGGTCCTCCATGGTCGCGATACCGAAGTCGGTGAGGACTACCCGGCCGGAGCGGTCGAGCAGGATGTTGCCGGGCTTCACATCGCGGTGCAGGACTCCCGCGCGGTGGGCCGCGGCCAGTGCGTCCATGACCTTCGCGCCGATCTCGGCGGCCTCGCGCGGTTCGCGGGGGCCCTGCTCACGCAGGACGTCGTCCAGGGAGGGCCCGTCGACCAGTTCCATGACGATCAGCGGACGCCCGTCGACCTCGGCAACGTCGTGCACGGCGACGACTCCGGGGTGGCTCACGCGGGCTGCCGCGCGGGCCTCGCGCTGCATCCTGCGCCCCAGGTCGGCCAGTTCGGGCGCTGCGGCGTCGGTGTACGTCCGCAGTTCCTTGACCGCGACCTCACGGCCCAGGACCTCGTCAAGGGCCCGCCAGACGACGCCCATACCGCCGCGTCCGAGCTGGGCCACGACCCGATAGCGCCCGGCGAGCAGCCGGCCGATCCCGTCCGTGTGTTCGTTCTCCCCCGAAGACACCGCTGCCCCGTTCCTGTGACACACCCATCAACTCCCGTACAGCCTAGGTGCCAGGGGTGACAACGCGCGCCAGTGGCAACTCCTGTGACAGGTCCGCTACTTGACGAGGATGTTCTCGGTCACTTGGCGGAAACCGTCAGGTCGCCCCGCCTCGGCGCCGCGTAACGCTGCAGGTCCGTGCGGGTCAGGCCGGTCACACGCGCCACCTCCGCGATGTCGAGGGCGCCGCAGTCCAGGCCCCGCAGCAGGTAGCCGCTGAGCGCCTTGGCGGTCGCGGGTTCGTCCATCACGTTGCCGCCCGTGCGGCTGACGTACCGGGCGAGGCGCGCCGCGGCCTGCTCGAAGCCCTCGCGATAGTAGGCGAACACGGCGGCGTACCGGGTCGGGAGGTGGCGCGGGTGCATGTCCCAGCCCTGGTAGAAGGCGCGGGCAAGGGCGCGGCGGGTGAGGCCGTAGTGCAGCCGCCAGGCGTCGTGGACCTGCGAAGTCGGGCCGACCGGAAGGACGTTGGTGGAGCCGTCCGAGACACGTACGCCGGTGCCCGCCGCCGCGACCTGCATGATCGCCTTCGCGTGGTCGGCCGCCGGATGGTCGCTCGCCTGGTGGGCGGCGCTGACGCCGAGGCAGGCGCTGTAGTCGAAGGTGCCGTAGTGCAGGCCCGTGGCGCGGCCCTCGGCGGCCTGGATCATCCGCGCGACGGTCGCGGTGCCGTCGGTGGCGAGGATGGCCTGGCTGGTCTCGATCTGGATCTCGAACCCGATCCGCCCCGGCTCGAGTTCGTGCGCCTTCTCGAACTCCTCCAGCAGCCGCACCATGGCGGTGACCTGCTCGGCGTACGTCACCTTCGGCAGCGTCAGGACCAGCCCGTCCGGAAGTCCGCCCGCCTCCATCAGCCCGGTCAGGAAGATGTCGAGGGTCCGGATGCCCCGGTCGCGTACCGGCGCCTCCATGCACTTCATACGGATGCCCATGTACGGGGCTGCCGTGCCCTTTTCGTACGCCTCCGAGACCAGCCGTGCCGCCCGCGCGGCGGCCTCGTCCTCCTCGGCGTCGGGGCGCGGGCCGTAGCCGTCCTCGAAGTCGACGCGCAGGTCTTCGATGGGCTCGTGCTCCAGTTTGGCGCGTACGCGGGCGTGGACGGGCTCGGCCAGTTCGTCCGCGAGGCCGAGGACGGCGGCGAACGAGGCGGCGTCCGGAGCGTGTTCGTCGAGGGCGGCGAGAGCCTGGTCGCCCCAGGAGCGGATGGTGTCGGCGGCGAACACGTCTCCGGGGACGTAGACGGTGTGGACGGGCTGGCGGGTGGCGGGGTCTCCGGGGTAGCGGCGTTCCAGTTCGGCGTCGACCGGGGCGAGGGAGGCGCTGATCTCCTCGCTGACAGCGCCCGCGAGGCTCGTCGCCACCTTCTCCTGCGCGCCCTGGCCCATCCCGACACCCTCTCCGGTTTCCGCTGGCCGGAATCAACAATCCGTAGAGCGAAGTTATCCGCGGACCTTCCCGCTGGTCAACACCCACTTCCGCCCAGGTCCACCCCGGGACTTCCCTCTGTGGCCACCGCGGGCTCTCGACATGTTCACGCCCAACTCCGACACTGCGGTGCGCACGACTCGCCCGGCATCCGTCACCGAAGGAGCCCTCCCGTGCCCATCAAGCACAGCCGAGTCACGCGTCGTCTGGGCCTGAAGACCGCCATCGCCGCCGCGGTCGCCCTGCCTCTGACCAGTACAGCACCTCTCACCGCGACCGCCGCGGCGCCGGACAGATCCGGCCGCCGCCTGGAGGTCATGTCGTTCAATCTGCGGTACGCGAGCACCAGCGAACCCAACAGCTGGGCCGCCCGCCGCCCCGTGACCCGCGAACTGCTGCGCCGCGAAAGCCTCCACGTCATCGGCACTCAGGAAGGCCTCTACCAGCAGGTGCGCGACATCGAGGCCGACCTCGGACCGAACTACGACTGGATCGGCACGGGCCGCGCGGGCGGCAGCCGCGACGAGTTCATGGCGGTCTTCTACGACACCCGCCGCCTCACCCCCGTGGAGTACGACCACTTCTGGCTTTCCGACACGCCGGGCGTGATCGGCTCGAACACCTGGGGCGGCGGCTCCATCCGCATGGTGACCTGGGTCCGCTTCCGCGATCTGCGCGACGGAGAGCGGGAGTTCTACTTCCTCAACACCCACCTCGACAACGCGAGCCAGAACGCACGAGCGCGTGCCGCCCAGCTGATCGCCCAGCGCATCGCGGGCCTCGACCGGTCACTGCCGCTCATCGTGACCGGCGACTTCAACGTCGCCGCACATCAGAACCCCGTCTACGACACGATGCTGGGAGCCGGTCTCGTCGACACCTGGTCCACGGCGGCCGAGCGGAGCAAGCTGTACGCGACCTTCCACGGTTACCGGCCACTGGTCCCGGACGGCGACCGTATCGACTGGGTCCTCACCACTCCCGGCGTGACCGCGCACCGCGCCTCGATCAACACCTTCTCCGTGAACGGCCAGTTCCCGAGCGACCACCTGCCCGTCCAGGCGTCGCTGACTCTGGGCTAGCACTGGCACGAGCCCGGGATGAGGCGAGGCCCCGGTGACCGTGCCGACGGTCACCGGGGCCTCGTACGTTCGGAGAAGCTCAGCCCTTGCGGGTCTTGATCTCCTCGGTGAGCTGCGGGACGACCTCGAAGAGGTCGCCGACCACGCCGTAGTCGACCAGGTCGAAGATCGGGGCCTCGGCGTCCTTGTTGATCGCCACGATGGTCTTCGAGGTCTGCATACCGGCCCGGTGCTGGATCGCGCCGGAGATGCCGGAGGCGATGTACAGCTGCGGGGACACGGACTTGCCGGTCTGGCCGACCTGGTTGGAGTGCGGGTACCAGCCGGCGTCCACCGCGGCACGCGAGGCACCGACCGCCGCGCCGAGCGAGTCGGCCAGCCCCTCGATGATCGCGAAGTTCTCCGCGCCGTTGACGCCACGGCCGCCGGAGACCACGATCGCGGCCTCGGTCAGCTCCGGGCGGCCGGTCGACTCACGCGGCGTACGGGACGTGATCTTGGTGCCGGTCGCCTTGTCGGAGAAGCTCACGGACAGGGCCTCGACCGCGCCGGCGGCCGGGGCGGCCTCCACGGCCGCGCTGTTCGGCTTGACCGTGATGACCGGAGTGCCCTTGGAGACACGGGACTTGGTGGAGAAGGCGGCGGCGAACACCGACTGCGTGGCCACCGGGCCCTCGTCGCCGGCCTCCAGGTCGACGGCGTCGGTGATGATGCCCGAGCCGATTCGGACCGCGAGACGTGCGGCGATCTCCTTGGCCTCGGCGGAGGACGGAATGAGGACGGCGGCCGGGGAGACCTGCTCGTACGCGGCCTGCAGCGCGTCCACCTTCGGGACGACCAGGTAGTCGGCGAACTCGGGGGCGTCGGCGGTCAGGACGCGGGTCGCACCGTGCTCGGCGAGCGCGGCGGCGGTGTCGGCGGCACCCGCGCCGAGGGCGACGGCGACCGGCTCGCCGATACGGCGGGCAAGCGTCAGCAGCTCCAGGGTGGGCTTGCGGACGGCACCGTCCACGTGGTCGACGTAGACGAGAACTTCAGCCATGGGACTTCTTCTCTCCTGCTTGCGAAAGATGAGGGGCGGTAAGCGGGTTGGGCCTTAGATGAACTTCTGGCCCGCGAGGAACTCAGCGAGCTGCTTGCCGCCCTCGCCCTCGTCCTTGACGATCGTGCCGGCCGTGCGCGCCGGGCGCTCCGCGGCGGAGTCGACAACCGTGTAGGCGCCCTCCAGACCGACCTCCTCGGCCTCGATGTCGAGGTCGGACAGGTCCCAGGAGGTCACCGGCTTCTTCTTGGCGGCCATGATGCCCTTGAAGGACGGGTAGCGCGCCTCGCCCGACTGGTCGGTGACGGACACGACCGCCGGGAGGGAGGCCTCCAGCTGCTCGGAGGCGGAGTCGCCGTCGCGGCGGCCCTTGACCGTGCCGTCCTCGACGGAGACCTCGGAGAGCAGGGTGACCTGCGGGACGCCCAGGCGCTCGGCGAGCAGTGCGGGTACGACGCCCATGGTGCCGTCGGTGGACGCCATGCCGGAGATGACCAGGTCGTAGCCGGCCTTCTCGATCGCCTTGGCCAGCACCAGCGACGTACCGATGGCGTCCGTGCCGTGCAGGTCGTCGTCCTCGACGTGGATGGCCTTGTCGGCGCCCATGGACAGCGCCTTGCGCAGCGCGTCCTTGGCGTCCTCGGGGCCGATGGTCAGGACGGTGATCTCCGCGTCGTCGGCATTCTCGGCGATCTGCAGGGCCTGCTCGACCGCGTACTCGTCGAGCTCCGAGAGCAGACCGTCCACGTCGTCGCGGTCGACGGTCAGGTCATCGGCGAAGTGCCGGTCGCCAGTGGCGTCGGGCACGTACTTCACAGTGACAACGATCCTCAAGCTCACGCCGGCTCTCCTACTGCAATCGTCATTTCCGAGCTGCCTTCTTTCAGGCAGCATAGGCGCCTCAAGCAGCCCGTCCCTGTTGGGGCGGCCTGCGCTCCGAACCAAATATTACTCGCCAGTACACCCAGTTCTTGCCCGCTAAGCAAGCGCTTTGAACTGTGACTTTTGCAACGCAGCGTAATCGGAACCCGACGCTCGCGCACAAACCGGCCCCTCAGTCACGCAGACCGTTGAAGCGCCCCTGGTGGTAGAGCAGCGGGCGCCCGGCACCGCTGGGATCACCGAGGACGACCTCGGCGAGGATCAGGCGGTGGTCCCCCGCGGGTACGCGCGCGACGATCCGGCATACGAGCCAGGCCAGCACGTCGTCGAGTACGGGCACACCCTCGGGGCCCTCACGCCAGCCGGTGGGCGCGCCGAAACGGTCGGCGCCGCTGCGGGCGAAGGTGTCGGCCAGCTCTCGCTGGTGCTCGCCGAGTATGTGGACACCGACGTACTCCGTCTCGGAGATCACCGGCCAGCTGGAGGCACGCGTGCCGACGCCGAAGGAGATCATCGGGGGCTCGGCGGAGACGGAGGTGAGCGAGGTGGCGGTGAAGCCGACCGGGCCGCCGCCGCTCTGGGCGGTGATCACGGCCACTCCGGCCGCATGCTGCCGGAAGACGGAGCGGAGCAGGGCGGGAGAGGCGAGTTGAGGGGTGCTGAGGCCGGGCAGGGCCGTCATGGAGTTTTCCTTCTGGGGGGCGTTACGTCGGGTCCCCCCGTTCGAGCGAAGCCGAGAGTGGGGTGACGGTCGCGGGCTGCTGCTCAACAGCCCGGACAGCGCGCGCTCGCGGTGCGGCCGAGGTCCACATGGATGCGCTCGTAGAGAAGGAGTTCCGGGTGCACAGGGCCAGGCTCACGATGTGTGGTGCGTGCAGTCAAGTGCGTTCCAGCATCTGGGAGATGCGTCACCGGCATCGCCACGGGGCAGGTGCCCCTGCCGTCAGGGCGTTCCAACGGCCTCTCCCAGCGCTGCGATCACGTCCGCCTTACGGGGTTGTCCGGTGGCGCGCCGGACAACGCGCCCCTCCGCGTCGAGCACCAGCACGGTCGGGGTCTTGAGGATGTCGAGTTCGCGTACGAGATCCAGGTGGTCCTCGGCGTCGATCTCGACGTGGGTCACTCCCGGGACGATTCCGGCCACTTCGGCGAGCACCCTGCGGGTCGCCCGGCAGGGCGCGCAGAAGGCGCTCGAGAACTGGACCAGAGTGGCCCGTTCACCGAGGTTCTCCCCCAACTCGGCCGCGCCGAGCCGCCTTTTGCCGTCGATCCCGCGCACATTCACCCTCTTGCTTCCGCTGCCGATGCGGCAGTCCGCACTCACCTGCCACCGCGAGCACCACGCCTCTTCAGCACTTATGAAAGCCTGAAGATTCCCGGCCCACTGGAGTCGGGCTGTCCCCCGAAGTGACGAGAATCTCGCGGTTCGGAGGAACGAGGACTGGCTACTCGTCCGTTCTTCGGGCACGATCTGCGCAATGCCGTAAACCTACGGCTGCGTAACTTCCCGCCGGGAGCCCCCCTTCCCAGGCAGAGAGAAGGGTCCACTCCGTTCATGGCTGAGCTTGCCTACCGTCCCGCCATCGGTCTCGCCCGCACCCTGTTCAAGGCCTGGGACCTGAAGATCGACTGCAAGGGCTCGGAGAACATCCCGCGCTCGGGCGGTGCGGTGCTGGTGAGCAATCACATCAGCTACCTCGACTTCATCTTCGACGGTCTCGCCGCCCTGCCGCAGAAGCGCCTCGTCCGCTTCATGGCGAAGGAGTCGGTGTTCCGGCACAAGATCTCCGGCCCGCTGATGCGCAACATGAAGCACATTCCGGTGGACCGCAACAACGGCGAGGCGGCGTACGCGCATGCGCTGGACTCGCTGCGTTCCGGTGAAATCGTCGGGGTTTTCCCCGAGGCCACCATCTCGCAGTCGTTCACGCTGAAGAGCTTCAAGTCGGGTGCCGCGCGCATGGCCCAGGAGGCCGGTGTCCCCCTGATCCCGATGGCCCTGTGGGGTACGCAGCGGCTGTGGACCAAGGGCCACCCGAAGAACTTCAAGCGCAGCCACATCCCGATCACCATCCGGGTGGGCGAGGCGATCGAAGCCTCCCGCGACAAGTACGCGGGCGCGATCACCCGCCAAGTGCGCGAGCGCGTCCAGGAACTCCTGGAAGCAGCCCAGCGCGCCTACCCCGTACGCCCCAAGGACCCGAACGACACCTGGTGGATGCCGGCCCATCTCGGCGGCACCGCTCCGACCCCCGAAGAGGTCAAGGCCGCCGAGGCGCGCTGACACACGTCGACCCGGGCATGCACGGCTGCCTTCGCGAGCCAGGGCTGAACTCCCGCGGAGCTCCTACAAGTTCGCACCACTCCCGGGTACTCCCGGCTGTCTGGACGCTGCCTCAGAGTGTGGTGGGGAGCGTCTTCCACAGGTACTCCCGGTCGGGGGCGGCCTTGAGGGCGTGCAGAACAGCAGGGTGAGGCTCGGCATACAGAAGTGAGTAGTCCATCTCACCGGACTTGGGGTCGGGCACCCAGGCCAGGCGTTCACCCTCGAGCGAGAACTGTGCGTCGACCCCCGGCTTGTTGCCGCGGCAGTCCTGCCGGTGCCATGCCCCGTTGAACCGCACGGCGATGAGACCGTGAACGCAGAGCGCACTGCCGTCGTCATGCATCAGTGACTGGTAGCACAGCGCCGTAGGGATGTCCTCGGCGCGCAGCAGCGCGGCCAGTGCGTGGGCTTTGGCGTGGCAGATGCCGGTTTTCTGCTCCAGGACGTCCGAGGCGCGCCAGGTGACACGCGAGTCACCGCTGTCGGCCGAGTGCGGGATGGCGTCCCGGATGAACTCGTACGCCGCTCGCGCATAGCCATACGAGTCGGCAACCGTCGACGCAAGGCGCGCCGCCGTCTCCCGTACGAGCGGATGATGGTGGTCTATGACCTCGTCGGCGGCCAAGTAGGCGGACAGGTCAGGCGTTTCCTGGATCGGCTCCATGCCCGCAGAGCATAGGAACGCGACAAGCAGAGAGTCAATTATTTTTCCGGGTAGCGCATATCTATGCAAGATGTCCCCATCGGATCCACTTGCCATTGCTATCGAATATCGATAGATTCCCATCGCGGTTCGATCGAGGGAGAAGCGATGGGAAAGCTGACAGTGCATGCGCTGCGTGCCGTGATCGTGGTGTTGCTCGCCGGCTCGGTGTTCGTTCAGGCTGTGATGGTGCCGCTGTTGGGCCGCGATCTGGAAGGTGTCGACTCGGATCTCGCGTACCCGCCGGCCGCGCTCCTCGTGATCATCGTGCTGGGCATCGTGACGGTCCAGGTTGTTCTGGTCTGCGTGTGGCGGCTGGTGACGATGGTGCGGCGCGGAACGGTCTTCTCCCCCGCCGCCTTCCGGTACGTGGACGTCGTGACCGGCGCGATGGTGGCCGCCGCGCTCCTGGTGTTCGCGCTCGGGGTCCTCCTGGCGCCGGGCGAAGCCGTCGCGCCGGGCATCGTCCTCCTGATCGGCGGGGTCGTCGTGGCGATCCTGGGGGTCGCGTTCATCGTGCTCTTGCTGCGGATGCTGCTCGCCCAGGCCGTCGCGCGCGACGTCGAGGCGACGCGGATGCAGGCCGAGCTGGCGGAGGTGATCTGATGCCGATCGCCGTCGACATCGATGTGATGCTGGCCAGGCGGAAGATGTCCGTGGGCGAGCTCGCGGACCGCGTCGGGATCACGCCGGCCAACCTGGCGGTGCTCAAGAACGGACGCGCCAAGGCGGTGCGCTTCACTACCCTTGCCGCGCTCTGCGAGGTGCTCGAGTGTCAGCCTGGAGACCTGCTGCGCTGGGAGGCGGAGGACGCCGAGGAGGCCCGGACGGGCGAGGTCAGCCGTCGGTGAAGGTGGGCCCCCGGACGTCCTGGCGCGCCATCTCCTCCTTCAGTGCCGCCACGAATCCGTCGACGTCGTCCTCCGTCGTGTCGAAGGAGCACATCCAGCGGACGTCGCCTGCCGGCTCGTCCCAGAAGTAGAAGCGGTACCGCTTCTGGAGGCGTTCGCTCACGTCGTGGGGCAGCCGGGCGAAGACCGCGTTGGCCTGGACGGGGTGGAGGATCTCGACGCCGTGCACCGCGCGAACGCCCTCGGCGAGGCGCTGGGCCATCTCGTTGGAGTGACGGGCGTTGCGCAGCCACAGGTCCTTGGCGAGCAGCGCCTCCAACTGCACGGAAACGAAGCGCATCTTGGAGGCGAGCTGCATCGACAGCTTGCGCAGGTGCTTCATATGGCTGACAGCGTCCTGGTTGAGGACGACGACGGCCTCGCCGAACAGCGCGCCGTTCTTGGTGCCGCCGAAGGACAGGACGTCCACGCCGACTGCGTTGGTGAACGTCCGCATCGGGACGTTCAGGGAGACGGCGGCGTTGGCGATCCGGGCCCCGTCGAGGTGCACCTTCATGCCGCGGGCGTGAGCGTGCTCGCAGATCGCACGGATCTCCTCGGGCGTGTAGACGGTGCCCAGTTCGGTGTTCTGGGTGATCGAGACGACCTGCGGCATCGCGCGGTGCTCGTCCTCCCAGCCGTACGCCTGCCGGTCGATCAGCTCCGGCGTGAGCTTGCCGTCGGGGGTGGGCACCGTCAGCAGCTTGAGACCGCCCATGCGCTCGGGTGCGCCGCCCTCGTCGACGTTGATGTGCGCGCTTTCCGCGCAGATCACCGCGCCCCAGCGGTCCGTGAGGGCCTGGAGTGCCACGACGTTGGCGCCCGTCCCGTTGAAGACGGGGAACGCCTCGGCCGTCGCCCCGAAGTGACTGCGCATCACCTGCTGGAGGTGGTCGGTGTACGCGTCCTCGCCGTACGAGACCTGGTGACCGCCGTTGGCCAGGGCCAGGGCGGCGAGCACCTCGGGATGGACCCCCGCGTAGTTGTCGCTGGCGAAGCCACGGACCTCCGGGTCGTGATGACGCCGCGCGTCGGTCTTCGGAGGGTTCACGGCTTCTTTGTCAGCCACAGACGCTGTCCGTTCACTTCGGCGGCGGGCTGCTCCCAGACGTCGGCGATGGCATCGGCCAGGTCCTTGACGTCCGTGAAGCCCGCGAACTTCGCGTTGGGGCGCTCGGCGCGCATCGCGTCGTGCACCAACGCCTTCACGACCAGGATCGCAGCCGCCGACGTGGGCCCGGCCTCGCCCCCGGCCTTGCGGAAGTAGTCGGCCAGAGCCAGTGTCCAGGCCTCGGCGGCGGCCTTCGCGGCGGCGTAGGCGGCGTTGCCCGCGGTGGGCTTGCTCGCCCCCGCTGCGCTGATCAGGACGTACCGGCCGCGATCGCTGCGCTGCAAGGCCTCGTGGAAGGCGAGGGAGGTGTGCGCCACGGTACGGATGAGGAGCATCTCGAGGAAGTCCCAGTCGTCGAGGCTCGTCCTGGTGAAGGTCTCGCTGCCGCGCCAGCCGCCGACGAGGTGGACCAGGCCGTCGACGCGGCCGAAGTCCTTCTCGACGCGGGTGGCCCACTCCTGGGCCGACTGCCGGTCGAGCAGGTCGACCGTGTCCCCGATGACGGTCGCGCCGCCATGTCCGTAGCTCGCCGCGTCCACAGCCTCCGCGAGCCGCTCCGGATCGTTGTCGGAGCCGATGACGACCGCTCCCGCCTCGGCGAGCCGCATCAGCGCGGCCCGGCCGGCCGGACCACCAGCACCGGCCACCGCGATCACCGCGCCGTCGAGCGCCCCGTTCCCCATGGTCCTCGCCTCCTGAGCAATGTTGATGGCGACGTCGCTCACGCGGCGACCCGCTCGGCGCTCTCCGCGGTGATGCCCTTGGTGGAGGCGATCACGTTCTTGAGCTTCTTGGAGAGTGCTTCATAGAACATGCTCAGCGGAAACTCGTCCGGAAGCACGTCATCGACGAGTTTTCGCGGCGGCTGGCTCAGATCCAGGGCGTCCGGGCCCTTGGCCCACTTGGAGCCCGGGTGCGGGGCGAGGTAGGTGGAGACCAGTTCGTAGCCGGCGAACCAGTGGACCAGCTTCGGACGGTCGATGCCGTCGCGGTACAGCTTCTCGATCTCGGCGCACAGCTCGTTGGTGACCTGCGGGGCGCGCTGCCAGTCGATGGACAGCTTGTTGTCGGTCCAGCGGACGACATCGTGCTTGTGCAGGTACGCGAAGAGCAGCTGGCCACCGAGGCCGTCGTAGTTGCGGACACGCTCTCCGGTGACCGGGAAGCGGAACATCCGGTCGAACAGCACCGCGTACTGGACGTCACGGCCCTGCGGGACGCCGTCGGCCTCCAGCTTCACAGCCTCCTTGAAGGCGGTGAGGTCGCAGCGCAGCTCCTCCAGGCCGTACATCCAGAAGGGCTGACGCTGCTTGATCATGAACGGGTCGAAAGGCAGATCGCCATGGCTGTGGGTACGGTCGTGGACCATGTCCCACAGGACGAAGGCCTGCTGGCAGCGGTCCTGGTCGGCGACCATGTCGCGGACGTCGTCGGGAAGCTCGAGCCCGAGAATGCCGACGGCGGCCTCGGTGACCCGGCGGAACCGGGCGGCCTCACGGTCACAGAAGATGCCACCCCAGCTGAACCGCTCGGGGGCCTCTCGCACGGCGATGGTCTCCGGGAAGAGGACGGCCGAGTTGGTGTCATAACCCGAGGTGAAGTCCTCGAAGGTGATGCCGCAGAACAGCGGGTTGTCGTAGCGGGTGCGCTCCAGTTCGGCGAGCCAGTCCGGCCAGACCATGCGCAGAACGAGGGCTTCGAGGTTGCGGTTCGGATTGCCGTTCTGTGTGTACATCGGGAAGACGACCAGGTGCTGGAGGCCGTCCCGGCGGTCGGCTGCGGGCTGGAAGGCCAGCAGTGAGTCGAGGAAGTCGGGCACCTTGAAGCCGTCGTCGGCCCAGCGGTGCAGGTCGCCGGCCAGCGCCTTGTGGTAGGCGGCGTCGTGCGGCAGCAGCGGGGCGAGCGCCTCGACGGCGTCCACGACACGACGTACGGCGCGATGGGCGTCGCCGGGATCGGGGGCGCCCTCGGCTTCGAAGTCGATCGAGCCGTCCTTGGACTGCCATGGCCGGATCCGCTCCACGGCATCCTTGAGCACGGGCCAAGCCGGGTGCTCCACCACCCTGCCACCGGGAGGAACCTGCTCCTCCGCACCCACTTGCACAAGAATTTCCGTCATGACCCCATCCTCCACGGGAGAAACTCGCGTACGCACACCGTATGCATGCGGGGTTCCCTGTCACAAGTGGAGGTCCGGGAAATCGTCCTGCTTCACCCCGACGTCACCGCTCTTTTTCCTGCGAGATACCGTTTCGGCGATTACTTCCACCGCTTCCCGGGTAGCAGCGGGGGTGATCGGCGCATGGTCCGTCAACCCACTTGGGGACTCGCCCACCCAGGGGTGAGCCGGGGTGCCGCGACAGGCTGCGTCCGGACGGCTGCACGGCGTTCTGACCGGCGGCTGGAAGGCGCGATTCCTCGCGTTCGGACCGGGTCCATCGCCGAGCCGGGCGATTAGGCTGCCGCCTGGCCGCGTGGGCACGGGACCGCAGCGCGCGGCAGCCGAGCCGCCGTCGACGGAAGCGGAGTCAGCCTTGAACTTCCTCACCATCGGTCACCGCGGAATCATGGGTGTCGAACCCGAGAACACCCTTCGTTCCTTCGTCGCCGCCGAGCAGGCAGGCCTAGACGTGATCGAACTCGATCTGCATCTGAGCAAGGACGGCGCGCTGGTCGTCATGCACGACGCCGACGTGGACCGTACGACCGACGGTTCGGGGCCGATCGCCGAGCAGACCCTCGCGGAGCTGCGCGCGCTGGACGCGGGCCGCGGTGAGCGCATCCCGGTCTTCGAGGAGGTCCTGGACGCCGTCACGGCTCCGCTCCAGGCCGAGATCAAGGACGTCGCGGCGGCTCAGGCGCTCGCCGAGGTCATGCACCGGCGGGATCTGTCCGGCCGGGTCGAGGTGCTGTCCTTCCACGACGAAGCGATCGCCGAGATCGCCCGGCTCGTCCCGGGCGTACGCACCGGGCTGGTCGCCAGTCGGTACGGCACCGATGTCGTCGAGCGCGCCACCGCGGTCGGCGCCACCAGTGTCGTACTGAACATCCGGCGGCTCACCCTGGAGATCGTCGAGTGCGCGCGCAAGGCGGATCTGCGGATCATCGGCTGGGTGGTGAACACACAGGACCATCTGCGGTTGGTACGCGCCCTGGAGCTGGACGGCGCGACCACCGACTACCCGGAGATCAAACGCACCGGGCGCTTCACGGCCTAGCCGTTCATGCGAGCTGCTTCACCAGCAGCTCGAACTGCAGGTCGTCGCGCTGCGGGATGCCGAACCGCTCGTCGCCGTACGGGAAGGGCGTCATCTGTCCCGTACGGCGGTAGCCGCGCCGCTCGTACCAGGCGATGAGGTCGTTTCGTACGGAGATCACGGTCATGTGCATCTCCGCGGCGCCCCAGATCTCGTGTGCGTACCGCTCGGCCTCGGCGAGGATCACCTTGCCGAGGCCCCCGCCCTGCTGCGCCGGGCTGACCGCGAACATGCCGAAGTAGGCGTGATCCCCGCGGTGTTCGAGCTGGCAACAGGCGATCAGGGTGCCGTCGCGCTCGACGACGCGCAGCCGGCTGTCGGGCGACTTGATGACCTCGCGCACACCCTCCGGGTCCGTCCGCTGCCCCTCCAGGATGTCCGCCTCGGTGGTCCAGCCGGCCCGGCTGGAGTCCCCGCGGTAGGCCGACTCGATCAGCGCGACAAGGGAGTCGACGTCGGCGTCCGTGGCATCACGGAAGGTCAGTCCGGTGGAGGCGGCGGTGTCCATGGAAGGGGTTCTCCGATCTCGGCGCGGCTCGGGCACCGCCGAGCGTAACCCTCCCACTAGGGTGCGACTCCATGGTGCATGTACTGAGCAGCCGGACCCTGCTCCGCCCGACCGACCCCGAGCGCTCCCGCGCCTTCTACGGCGAGCAACTGGGCCTCGCCGTCTACCGCGAGTTCGGCACCGGCCCCGAACGCGGCACCGTCTACTTCCTCGGCGGCGGCTTTCTGGAAGTCGCCGGCCGCTCCGCCCAACCTCCCTCCCCCGCGGTCAAGCTGTGGCTCCAGGTGGCGGACGCGGCAGCCGCGTACGAGGAGCTGACGGCTCGGGGCGTCGAGATCGTGCGGCCTCCGGTCAAGGAACCGTGGGGTTTGATCGAGATGTGGCTCACTGACCCGGACGGGACCGAGATCGCGGTGGTGGAGGTGCCCGCGGACCATCCGCTGCGGTATCGGCCGTAAGGCTCCCTCGTCAGTCCCAGCACAGGCAGAACGGATGACCCACCGGATCCGCGTACACGCGGAAGCGTCGGCGGCCGTTCTCGTCGTCCAGGTCGAGTGGGGTGGCGCCGAGGGCCAGTACCTGGGTCTCGGCGGTGTCGATGTCCGGGACGGTGAAGTCCAGATGCATCTGCTGGGAGTTGTCGTCGGCGCGCGGCCAGTCGGGCGGGCGGTAGCCGGGAGCGCGCTGGAACGAGATGTGGTGGCCGCCGGGCACGTAGAGGTCGTACCAGTCGTCGTCGTACTGCTTCACCTCACCGCCGAGCACACCCGCGTAGAAGGTGGCGAGGGCCGGGGGATCCGGGCAGTCCAGGGCTACGAGGCGGTACTCGGCGATGGCCATGGTGGGTAGGTCCTTTCGCTCGGGTCTCGCAGGGGTCTCACGAAGCGGGTCTCCTTCAGAGCTCCTTCAGAGCTCCTTCAGCGCCGGCAGCAGCTCTTTCTCCGCCCAGTCCAGGAACGGCTGCTGGTGGTCGCCGCCGACCTGGACGAGAGCTATTTCCGTGAAGCCCGCGGTGACGTAGGGGCGTACGGCCTCGACGAAGGTGTCGACGTCGTCACCGCACGGGATGGTCTGGGCGACGTCCTCGGGGCGTACGTTCTCGGTGACCGCGTCGAAGTTCGCGGGGCCGGGGAGTTCGGCGTTGACCGGCCAGCCGCCGAGCGACCAGCGGAACTGTTCGTGGGCCCGGGCGACGGCGGCGTCCTTGTCGGGGTCGTAGCAGACGGGGAGTTGGCCCACCCTGGGCTTGCCCGTTCCGCCGTGACGGTCGAAGGAGTCCACCAGCTCGGACTTGGGCTCGGTGGCGATCAGCAGGTCGGCCAGCCGGCCGGCGAGTGCGCAGGAGTGCTCGCCCGAGGCGGCGATGCCGATCGGGGTCGGTTCGTCGGGGACGTCGTACAGCTTGGCGTTCACCACGTCGAAGTGCTCGCCGTGGTGGTTCAGGGTCTCACCGGCGAACAGCGCGCGGATGATCTCCACGGCCTCTTCCAGCACGCCCAGACGGATGTGCGCGGCGGGCCAACCGCCGCCCACCACATGCTCGTTGAGGTTCTCGCCGGAGCCCAGCCCGAGCCGGAAGCGGCCCTCGGCGAGCAACTGCGTCGTGGCAGCCTTCTGCGCGACGACCGCGGGGTGATAACGGGTCGTCGGGCAGGTCACGTACGTCATGAGGGGAATCGTGGACGTGGCCTGCGCCGCGGCGCCGAGCACGCTCCACGCGTACGGGGCGTGGCCCTGTTCCTCGAGCCACGGGAAGTAGTGGTCCGAGGTGACGGAGAAGTCGAATCCGGCCTGCTCCGCGGCCACCACATGCCGTACGAGCTCACGGGGGCCGGCCTGCTCGGTCATCATCGTGTATCCGATTCGCACCATGCGTTCCGGGTGGCCGGTCGGGGGTACCCGAAACGTGCCCTCGAGGAAGGAAGGGATTTCGATGCCCAGGCCGCAGATCAAGGACGAGAAGACGTATCAGTCGCTGCGCCGTGAGGGTGCGGGCAAGGAGAAGGCGGCGCGGATCGCCAACAGCCCGACGTCCTCCTCCCGCAAGGGCGGCAAGCGCGGCAAGTACGAGGAACAGTCGAAGTCGGACGTCTACGAGGAAGCCAAGAAGGTAGGCATCAAGGGCCGTTCCTCGATGTCGAAGGACGAGCTGATCAAGGCGCTGCGGAACCGCTGACACCGAGGCCGGTGCAAGCCCAGTGCAACAGCCGATGGTGAGTGTGCCCGGCCGGTGCCGGGTACCGGACCGGGTAACACGCCTCATCCTCGTATGGTGGCCGAGGCCGGAGTCCCGGTCACCATGGGCCTGCTGGCCCGAATCAACCGTTCCTGAAGACTGCGCGGGAGCAAGCCCGATCAGCCGCACGCCCCGAACGGTCTTGGGCGCACTGGTCCCCGGCGTACTCAACCCCGGGGCGGCGACACGCATCCCGTGCGTGGTCCGATCCCGGGAGGCCAGTTCCCTACGCGACCTGGCCAGTTGGACACGGCCAGAGGCGACGGGGAGGCCCCGAACCATCCTCCGGTGGAGCGGGGGCCCCGCACTCCCCCCGCTACCGCTGGGGGTGCCCCCAGGCGCCGTACCCGGCGTCCCAGATCGCACGATCACGTTAACCCGGTCGGCCCACAGCGCCGCAAGCCAGCGAGCCGACCATCACACGATCGAGCTAACTCGACTTCGCGCACACGATTCTGCGAGCGACTGCCAACGCCCTTGTGGCGAGGCTCGCCCTCATCGGCTGCCGGCACGCGGATCAGGTGCGTGGGACGCTGCGGGGCGGTCCCGGCCGCGACGACTGGAAGCTGCTGCCCAAGGAAAGGCCGCTGTCCGCCCCGTACCTGCTGGGTCTGGGCGTGGTGATCGGTGCCGGTGTCGCGCTGCCCTACGCCGAGGAGTTGAGGCGCTGCGTCCGGGCACAACGCGCTTCATGACACCGCGCCGAAGCTCTCCTTGGCCGCTGCCGTCCCCGCGTCAGATCCTGCTCGGTGGTACGGGCCCGGAGGACGTGGTCCTCGACCACGAAGGCCGTGTGGTCACGGGCATCGAGGACGGTCGCATCCTGCGCGTCCACATCCACGGTCCCGCCCGGGTGGAGCAGATCGCCCGTACCGGAGGGCGGCCTCTGGGGCTCGAAGTCCTGCGGGACGGGCGGTTGTTGGTGTGTGACGCGGAGCGCGGACTGCTGCGCGTCACTCCCGGCTCCGGCGGTCCCGGCGGCTCCGGTGAAGGCAAGGTCGAGGTTCTCGTGGACTTCGTGGACGGAGGGCCGTTGCGGTTCTGCAGCAACGCGACAGCGGCGGCGGACGGCACCGTGTACTTCACCGCCTCCAGCACGCGATACGGCCTTCAGGACTGGCTCGGCGATCTCATGGAACACACGGCGACCGGCCGGCTGTTCCGGCTCCGGCCCGACGAGAGCACGCCGGAAGTCCTGCTGGACGGCCTCGACTTCGCCAACGGAGTCGTCCTGTCGGAGAACGAGTCCTGTGTCGTGGTGGCCGAGACCGGCGCCTACCGCCTGACCCGGCTGTGGCTGTCCGGCCCGCGGGCCGGGCGCCGCGACACCCTGATCGAGAACCTCCCGGGCTTCCCGGACAACCTCTCGCGTGGCGCGGACGGGACGATCTGGGTCGCCCTGGCCGGTCCGCGGCAAGCACCCGTCGACTGGCTGCGACACGCGCCGGTCCAGGTTCGCCGGGCGGTCTGGCGGGCCGTACGCCCCCTGCGTATCCGCCCGCTGCCGGTCGCGCGCGTCATGGGCATCGGCCCCGACGGGGGCGTCTGCCACGACCTCAGGCGGCTCAGGGCGGGCTACCGGATGGTGACCAGCGTGTACGCACGCGACGGAGCCCTGGTCCTCGGCAGCCTCCTGGAGGACGCGGTCGCCGTGTGCGAAGTGCCTGGGCTCAGCTGACCGGGTGCCCGGCGGTGATGTCGGCGACATCGCTCAGGCACAACGGTTCCCGCTCCGTCGGCTCCTGTGCCTCGCCCGTGACAGGGCTGAGGAGGAAGCCGATGTGATCGCCCGCGTCGACGTGCCCTTCGACCCGGCCGACGAACCAGGCGAGCGTGTCGTCCAGTACGGGAACGCCGCCGGGGCCCGGCGTCCAGTGCGTGCGGGCGAACTTGTCCGCGCGGTCGCCGGTCTCGCCGCCGAACAGTTCCGCGAGGACGTGCTGATCGCGCCCGAGCAGATGTACGGCGAGGTGATCGGCGGACCGCGCCACCCGGTAGGTACGGTTCAGCGTCGACAACCAGACCATGAAACGGGCCGGCTTGATCGAGCACGGCGAGGCGAAGGTCACCATGCAGCCGGCTTGCTCCCCGTCGGCCACGACGGTCACCACGAATACGGGGTGGTCGAGCCGGTCGACGAACGACTGCATGGCGGTCACGGCCATCCACTCCCTACTGCTGACGCCTGCGCCCAGAGCCCCACCCGGCCGGGTCGCCCGGGCCAGCCCTCGACGGGACGGGGCTCCGTCACAAGCCCCGCCCCTTCGTGGACCGGCCGGCGACCCTCAGTGGTGTCCGGGGCTGCCGCTGCCGAACCCGCCGCTGCTGTTCGGGCTCCACCGCGGCGGCCTCTGGTCCTTCGCGGTGTGCGAGCGGATGTTGCCGAAGCCCCGCAGCTCGTGCGGGGTGAGGAAGCCGCCGTCATGCGGCATCTCGTCGGGCTCGCGCATCTCGCGGATCTCGTGGACGGGACCGGATTCCGGGAGATGGGGCTGGTCCTCCGGACGCGGCGGCTCGGGTTCCCGGGAACGCACGCGCATGCCCAACCACACCGCAAGGATCAGCATCGACGCGATCACCACCCCCAACGCGAAGGGGATCGCCCCTGCGGCGATCTCGTGAGGGATGGCCAAACCTCTGCCGAAGGTGTCCATATTCCCTCGTGTACCCCGGGGGACCAGCTGAAACGGTTCCCCGCGGCCCTTCTGGGGGCGCGCACGCGGGCGCGCGCGTGCCCACGGCATGGCGGACGCCACCCCGGGTACTGGGAAGAAATGCGTATGGGAGTGCTTGATGTCGGCTCGAACACGGTACGGCTGGTCATCGCGGAGACGCACGGCGCTGTTCCACTGCCCGTGCACACCGCGAAACGGCGGCTGAGACTCTCGGAGCACGTCGAGCGTGGCGGCCACCTGCCGGACGAGCAGGTGGCCCGTCTCGTCGATGCCGTCACGGCCGCCCGGGACGAGGGCAGACGGTGGGGTGTCAGGCGGCCCTTCGCCTTCGCCACCGCGATCGTGCGGGACGCCCCGAACCGCGCGGAGATCCTGCGACAGGTCGCCGCGGAGTCGGGGGTGCCGCTGCACATCCTGCCCGGCGAGGTCGAGGCCGAGCTGACGTTCCTGGCCGCGCGGCGGTGGATGGGCTGGCGTGCGGGACCGCTGGCCATGCTGGACATCGGGGGCGGCTCGCTGGAGGTGGCGTTCGGCCGCAGCAAGCTGCCGGACTTCGCGATCTCGCTGCCGCTGGGGGCCAACCGGCTCACCCGCGAGTTCTTCCGCGGTCAGGATCCGCCGTCGGAGCGCAGGACCAGGGCGCTCCGCCGCCATGTGCGCCACCAACTGCGCGATGTCGCAGCTCGCATACGCTGGGAGGCGCCGCGTACGACCGTCGCCACCTCGCGTACGTTCCAGCAGCTGGGCCGGCTGTGCGGGGCGCCGCCGGGCCGGTCAGGGCCCTTCACACCACGCGGCATGACCCGTGCCGACCTGCGCCGGGCCACAGGCCGGCTCGCGGAGCTGTCGGCCGCGGAACGCGCCGCTCTGCCGGGCATCTCCGCCGCCCGCGCCGGTCAGTCCCTGGCCGGGGCGATCGTCGCGCACACCACCATGAAGCTGATGGGCATCGACGAGGTGACCATCTGCCCCTGGGCGCTGCGAGAGGGCGTCCTGCTCCGCTGTATCGAGGACGGCAACGCCGACTGGTGGGACGGCACAGCTCCCTCCCTTCGCGGGCATGAGGCGGTGCCCCCACGGGTGCTGCACCCCGTCGGCGGGGACGACGCCGCGACAGCCGGCGCTCACCTGCCGGGAGGGGCCGGATAGTTGCCCGAACGGGTCGGCCGGTGCACCCAGCCGCGATCCGTGCGGGTCAGCTCATGGAACCCGGCGGCGGCCAGGCGTCCGATCGCCTCCGTGTCCTCGGAGGTCTCGTACCCGAGGAGCCGCTCCACTCCACAGAGGCGCAGCCAGTGGGCGGCCTGGGCGAGGAGCCAGGAGTCCAGGCCGTCGAGCGGCTGCGCGATGTGGAGGTTGCCGATGTCGGCGAGGCCACCGCTTCGGGCGTGGCGCTCAGGGCGGCTCAGGGCGGTGTCGATCTCGATGAAGCCGAGAGCCTGCCGGTCTGTCCGTGCCGTGAAGCGGGTGCCGCACTCGCCGAGTGTGCGGTCGACGGAAACACCGGGAAGCGGCGTCAGCGACGGCAGATCGGCCACCTCGGCGATCAGGATGACCTCCGTTCCGCCCGTGTGCCGGAAGCCGGCCCGTTCGTATGCGGCGCGGATGTGCGGCCAGGGCCGGGGCACGCCGTACACGGCGGGGGCGGGCAGGGCGCCGTCGGCATACCGCACGCGGACGTTCCAGCGGGCGAGCTGGGCGACGCAGGCAGCCATCAGCAGTTCGGCGGCGTCCTCGGAGTCCGGCCAGAAGGAGGCGGTCGGATGGCAGACGAACCAGTTGATCTCGCCGGCGTCCCGGTAGTCCTCGCCGACCTCGGCGTCGGCGCGGTAGCGCAGCAGATGCGCGCCGGCCACCACGTACTGGCGCTGCTCGGCGACGAGGGTGACCCGCTCGGCCACCCACGGGTCGGTGATCAACTCGTCGGGCTGACGCTGGAGTTCGCTCAGCACGGTGTTCACGGAGACGGAGACACCGGGGACGACGGCGGCGACATGAGCATTTACGAGCTCGGTGAGTTGATCGCGGTCGTCGCGGTGGAAGGGGCGCACCTTGAGCGCGGACATGCGGGGACCTCCGGGGAGATGAGCGTGAGGAGGCCGCCATGAGGTGCGGTACGACGCTGAGGGTACGCCGCTTGGGGCCCGCTCGCGATGGGGTTTCCGTCGGATGGCCGAGACCGCAGGGCCGGGTCTAGCGTGCTGGGAGAAGCGCTTCCGGCGGAAGGACAGCCATGAAGTTGGACAAGGCGGTGCCCGGCGGGCCCTGCTGGACCGAGCTGGGGACCAGTGATCTGGAGGCGGCCAAGCGGTTCTACACCAACATCTTCGGCTGGCGCCCGGAGACGGATCCGCGTCAGGAGGCGGGCGGCTACACCATCGCGCACCTCGACGACGCCCCGGTCGCGGCGCTGACCCCGCTGTACCAGGAGTCGCAGCCCATCGCCTGGAACGTGTCGTTCTGGGTGCCCGACGCGGACGTGGCCGTGGCGGCCGTACGGGCCGCGGGCGGTGAAGTCCTCCTGGAGCCGATGGACGTGTTCGACCTGGGCCGTTTCGCGGTGGTGACCGATCCGGGCGGCTCGGCCTTCCAGCTGTGGCAGGCGCGGTCCTTCTCCGGTGCGGGACTGTTCAACGCGCCGGGCTCGCTCGGCTGGGTCGAGTTGATGACGCGCGACCCCGTGGCGGTGACCGCCTTCTACACCTCGGTGTTCGGCTGGACGGTCCACGCCTCGGAGTCGTACACGCAATGGGGCATCGAGGGATCCGACTTCGGCGGCATGGTGGAGATGGGCGACAAGTTCCCGCACGAGGTGCCGTCCCACTGGCTGCCCTACTTCGCCGTCGAGGACGTCGACAGGACCGCGCAGGACTGCACCGACGCCGGCGGCACCCTCCTGATGGAACCCACCACGGTCGGGGACGGCAGGCGCATCGCCGTGCCACGGGATCCGCAGGGGGCGATGTTCGGTCTCTACACCGCAGGCGAGGAATAGGCCTGGCCGCTACCGGCGCATCACTCGCCCTCCTTGAGGGGCAGCTCGGCTCCCCGAGTCGTGAAGACAGGAATGCGTTCGATCGGCGCCTCGACGGTGAGCGTCCGGCCCCCGTCGTACGCGTCGCCCGTCCAGGCGTCGGTCCAGGTGCGGCCCGCGGGGAGGTACACCTCGCGGCTCCGCGCGCCCGGTTCCGTGATCGGTGCGACGAGGATGTCCGGGCCGAAGAGGAACTGGTCCTCTACGGCCCAACTCGCCTCGTCCTGTGGGAAGTCGACGAAGAGCGGCCGCATGGGCGGCACACCGTCGGCCGCCGCGACCCGCATCTGCTCGTGGAGGTAGGGCCGCAGCCGTTCGCGCAGGAAGAGCTGTTCCTTCAGAATCCCGTACGCCTCCTCGCCGTACGACCAGACCTCGTTGGGGCCGCCGGTCTGCGCGTATCCCCAGGGCATACGGGGTTCGCGGTCGCCGTGCAGGCGGAAGAGGGGGCAGAAGACGCCGTACTGGAACCAGCGGATCATCAGTTCGCGGTACGCCGGATCATCCGGGTCGCCGCCGTGGAAACCGCCGATGTCGGTGGTCCACCAGGGGATGCCGGAGACGGCGACGGACAGTCCCGCCCGCACCTGTGCACGCAAAGAGTCCCAGGTCGCGGGGATGTCGCCGGACCAGACAGCCGCTCCGTACCTCTGGGCGCCCGCCCAGGCAGAGCGGGACACCAGGACGGTGCCGGGCTGTCCGGCGGCGGCCATGCCCTCGGCGAAGAGGCGGGCGTTGTCGCGGGGGTAGACGTTGACGGTCTGGGCGCCGGGACCCGCGTACAACGTCGTGTTCTCGTGGTGGGCCGGGTCGAGTTCGGGCTCGCAGGCGTCCAGCCAGAAGACGCGGATGCCCAGGTCGAGGTAGTTTCGCCGGATCAGGTCCCAGACGTACGCGCGGGTCTCGGGGTTGGTCGGGTCGTAGACGGAGACCTGCATGCGGGCCGCCATGCCCTTGTCCTGGACCAGGTGGTGCACTTCGGCGCCCTGGTCGGAGCCGAGGAGCAGACCGCGGTCGCGGAAGTCCTCGTAGTTCTCCGACAGGGGTGACACCGTGGGCCAGATGGAGACCATCAACTCGATGCCGAGTTCGGCGAGTTCGTCGACCATGGCCTGGGGGTCGGGCCATTCGTCGGAGTCGAAGCGGTAGTCGCCCATCGCCGACCAGTGGAAGTAGTCGGTGACGATGACGGACATGGGCAGTCCGCGTCTCTTGTGCTCGCGGGCCACGGCCAGGAGTTCGTTCTGGGTGCGGTAGCGGAGCTTGCACTGCCAGAAGCCGCTGGCCCAGTCGGGGAGTTCGGGTGCGTGGCCGGTGGCGTCGGCGTACCGGGCGAGGATGTCGCGGGGGGTGGGCGCGGCCGTGATCCAGTAGTCGATTCCGCGGGCCTGGTCGGCGGTCCAGCGGGTGGCGTTCTCGGCGAACTCGACCCGGCCGAGGGCGGGTTGATTCCACAGGAAGCCGTATCCCCGGCTGGAGAGCGCAAAGGGGATGGACACTTCGCCGTTGCGCTGGACGAGGTCGAGCCGCAAGCCCTTGTGGTCGAGGCGGCCGTGGGTGTGCTGGCCGAGACCGTAGAGCCGCTCGCCCTCGTACGCCGCGAACCTCTGGTGGATCTCGTACGCGCCGGACCGGTTGCCCTTGAACTCCCGGGCGCCCGGGGCCCATGGGTGTTCCGGCTGCTCGGCGAGCAGTTCCTCGCCGGTGCTGGTGCGGGTGAAGGTCAGCTGTGACTCGGCGCCGTGGAAGGCGACCGTGACGGTCAGCTCGCCGTTGACCAGTTGGGCCGTGGTCTTCTCGGCGCCGACGGTCACGGTGCCGCTGTGCTCCGGCGCCGTGTCGAGGGCGCCGACGCTGTCCGTGGGGATGCGGTACTGGGCGACCCGGACGCGGGCACTGTCCGTGCCCCAGGCCTCGACACGCAGCACCTCGTGCCGGTGCCGCACCTCCAGGGCCTCGTCGAGCACACGGAAGACGGGCATGGATCTCCTTGCGTACGGGCGGAGCTACTTCAGTCGCTGAGGGAGTTGTGGTGGATCTCAGGACGGGTCTCAGGAGCGGTCTCAGGATTTGACGCTGCCGGCGGTCAGGCCGCCGACGATGTAGCGCTGGAGCATCGCGAAGACGCATACCACGGGGATGCTGACGAGCGTGGCGACCGCCATGAGCGGCCCCCAGTCGGTACCCGTCTGGCCGACGAAGGTGTTGAGCAGGACGGTCACCGGCTGCACCTTCGGATCACTGTTCAGCGTGATCCCGAAGACGAACTCGCCCCAGCCGAGCAGGAACGAGAAGCCGCCGATCGCGATCAGTCCCGGCCGCATCACGGGCAGCACGACCCGCCACAGCACCCCCGGCAGGCCGCAGCCGTCGACCAGCGCCGCCTCCTCCACCTCGACGGGCATGGCCCGCACCAGTGGCCGCAGCACGATGACCGCGAAGGGCAGCGTCAGCGTCGTATCGGCGATCACCAGGCCGATGAGGGTGTTCGTCAGCTCCACCTGCCGCAGCACGATGAACAGCGGCGCGGCCAGCACGATGCTCGGCAGCAACTGCGCCACCAGCAGCGAAAGGATCATCGCGCCGGAGCCCCGCATCCGGATCCGGGCGACCGCGTACGTCAGGGGCACCGCGAGCAGCAGTGTCAGCGCCACCACGCCCAGCGAGATGACGACGCTGTTGAGCAGCGCCTGGCCGAGCATCGGCTTGTCGAGGGCCCGCGAGTAGCTGTCGCCGGTGAACGGCGAGGGGATCCACTGCGGCGGCGAGACGAGCACCTGGTCGGGCTTCTTCAGCGAGGTGGCGATCATCCAGTACAGCGGCAGCAGGAAGAAGGCCGTGATGACGCCCGCGACGAGCGTGAGCAGCCAGGGCCGTTTGGTACGGGTCATGAGGCGGCTCCTTCCTTGCGCAGGCGCCGTACGTAGACGATGGCGACGATCAGCGGGATGACCAGCAGGAGCGTGCCCGCGGCCGCGCCCCGGCCGAGCTGGAAGAGTTTGAAGGCGATCTCGTACACGTACAGCGGCAGGACTCTCGTACTGTCGACGGGCCCGCCGCCGGTGAGGACGAAGACCAGGTCGAAGACCTTGAAGGTGTAGATGAGGCCGAGCAGCAGCACGGCCGCCGAGACCGGCTTCATCATCGGGACGGTGATGTGCCGCAGCCGCTGCCACGGTCCGGCGCCGTCGATTTCGGCCGCCTCGTAGAGCGTCGGGTCGATGGACTGCAGGCCGACCAGGAGCAGCAGCATGTTGAAGGGCACGCCCACCCAGATGTTGGCGGCGATGACGCCGGGCAGGGCGGTGCTGGGGTCGGTCAGCCAGTTGTGGGCGAGGGAGTCGAGGCCGACGAGGCGCAGGAGTTCGTTGTACGCACCTGCGTCGGCGTCGAGCATCCAGCGGAAGAGGGTGCCGCTGACGATCGGCGGCAGCAGCCAGGCCACCAGCATCAGCGAGCGGAACAGGCCCGCGAGCGGGAACGTCTTCACGAACAGCAGCGCCAGCGCGAAGCCGATCGTGAACTGGAAGAACAGCGAGCCGGCCGTGAACACCAGCGAGATGCGCACCGCGTGCCAGAAGGCGCCCTCGGAGGCGACGCTGTCGTAGTTGTCGGCGCCGCTGAACTGCCAGTCTCCGGTGAGGAGATCGCCGATGGCGACGTCGTGGACGGACGTCCAGAAGTTGTAGGCGAGCGGGAAGAGCATGGTCGCGCCGAGGAACAGCAGGGCCGGCGCCGACATGACGTACCCGGCCCGCGTGCGGCGCACCGCCAGTGAACGGCCGCGCCGCGCGGTCTCCGTCTTCTCCACCGCCTTCAGCGGCTCGCGAGCTTTCACCTGAAGGCTCATTCCCTGCCCTACTTCTGCAGCTTGGGCGTGATGGCGGACGCGGCCTTCCGCGCGGCGGACTGCGGGCTGGAGCTGCCCGTGAGGGACGCCTGGAGGGCCTCGGCCATCGCCTGCGACAACTGCGGGTAGTTCGGGCCGTAGGAGCGGGGGCGGGCGTTGGCGAATTCCTGCACGAAGACCTTCAGGGTGGGGTCGGTGGCCCACTTGCCCGCGTCGGCCATGTCGGAGCGGGCGGGCAACAGGCCGAGCCCGTCGAGGTACTTGGTCAGGACCGTCTTCTCCTGGCTGCGCACGATGGCCTCCCAGCACTGGTCGGCCTTGCCGCTGGTCTTGAGGATCACCCAGTTCTCACCGCCGAGGCAGCTCGCCGGCTCCTTGTCGACGGGAATCGGGACGACACCCCACTTGACCTTCGTCTGGTCCTGCAGGGCGGGCAGTTGCCAGGGCCCGTTGATCTGCATGGCCGCACGGCCCGACACGAACTGGTTGTTGGCGTCCTGTTGCGTCCAGCCCACGCACTGCTTCGACAGCGAACCCGCGTCCACCAACTCCTTGAGGAACCCGAGCGCCTTGGCGCCGTCGGTGCCGAAGGTGTCCAGGTCGCCGCCTGTGGACCACAGGAAGGGCTCGAACTGGAAGACACCCTCCTCGGTCTTGATCGCGCTCATGGCGAACCCGAACGTGTCGCCCTTGGTGAGCTTCTTCGCCGCCTCGGCGAGCTCGTCCCAGGTCTTCGGGGGTTCGACGCCCGCGGCCTCGAGCATCTCGGTGTTGTAGTACAGGCAGAGGCAGTTGGAGTTGTTGGGTACGGAGTACGCCTTGCCGTCGATGACGCCGCTGTTCCACGGGCCCTCGTAGTACGCCTTCGACTGGCCCCACTTCTTCACACGGTCGGTGAGGTCGGTGAGGAGTCCCTGCGGGACGAAGGAGTTCATCGAGGTGTTGTCGACGATCGCGATGTCCGGCAGGTCCCCGGAGGCGGCGCCCTTGATGATCGCGGGCTCCAGCTCGGCGAAGGGGAAGGTCCGTCGGGTGATCTTCACGCCGACCTGCTTCTCGATGTCGGCGATGAGGGCCTTCATCCCGGGCTGGCGGGCCTCCTCGACGAGGTAGTCCCACCAGACGAGCTCGTTCGAGCCGGACGAGCCGCTCTCCGAGCCGCCGCAGGCGGTGAGCGGGCCGGCCAGGCCCGCGGCGAGAACTCCAGAGCCCGATATCCGCATGAACGAGCGGCGGTCGAACCGGTTCGACATGTGCGTCTCCCAGAGGGTGCGTGGATCAACTGCGCGTCTGCGCGGGGCCGGTGCTCGCGCGGACCGTGAGTTCGGGGGTGAGCAGGTGCTGCCGGGGCTTCGCCGTCGAGGAGCCCTCCAGTCGTGCCAGCAGGAGGTCCACGGCCAGCCGGCCCATGACGTCCGACGAGTTGTCGAAGCCGGTCATCATCGGGGTGACCGTCTCGGCCCAGCGGGCGCCGACGACGCCGGTCACCGAGACATCGCCGGGCACGGACAGTCCGGCCCGGTCGAGCCCGCGGTACAGGCCCACGAGCGCCGCCTCGTTGAGGACCACGATCCCGGTGGTCAGCGGGTCGTGATCGAGGAGTTCCCGGACGACCGCCTCGCCGGAGGCCGCGTCGTCCCCGCAGTGGTGGATCTCGCCGGTCAGCCCGAGTTCGGCGACGGCGGTCCGGAAGCCGTCGACGGCTCGGTGCGCGGCCTCGTACCCCACGGCGAACAGCTCCCGCGGCCGGTTCACCAAGGCGAGCCTGTGGTGCCCGAGCTCGGCGAGATGCCGTACGCAGCGGGCGGTGAGCTCCGTCCAGTCCATGTCGACCCAGGACAGGGCGTCGGGGTCCGCGGTCCGCCCCATGGTGACGAAGGGGAACCCGGTGCCGAGAAGCCGGTCCACCCGCGAGTCCTGGACGCGTATCTCCATCAGGATCGCGCCGTCCACGCGGCGTTGGCCCACCAGCCGGTTGAAGGCCTCGTCCCAGCCCTCACCGCTGCGGGACAGCAGTACGTCGTGGTCGTGCGCGGCGGCGGCGTCGATCACCGCGCTGAGGAAGTCGAGCTGCATGTCGGTGTAGCGCCGTCCGGCCGGCGGGAACACCACGCCGATGGTCTGGGTGCGGCCGTGGGCCAGGGCGCGGGCGCTGGCGTTGGGCTGGAAGCCGTGCTCGTCGATGACCTGCTGGATGCGCAGCCGGGTCCGCTCCGAGATCGGCCGCTTGCCGCTCAGGGCGTACGAGACCGTGCTGCGCGAGACACCGGCGAGGCGGGCGATCTCGCCGATGTTGACGGGGGTGGGGCTGCCGCTGTTCACGGGAATGCGACTGCCTTTGGGCGCAGGGGTGCCGCTGCCTGCCTGCGCCGAGGTGCGGCTGCTTTCGGCCATCTCGTCGAACCGGTTCGACACCGCGGACACACCTCCCCCACACCCAGAGTCGTTCGGCATTTCGCACGTCAGCCGGTTCTCCGAACCGGCGTGCCGAACGTAGGAGTGACATAGGTCTCATGTCAACGGGCGGTAACCAAAAAGTTTCTGACGCGACGGAAGCGCTCAGACCCGCGGCGCGCCCAGCCGCTCTTCCAGCCGGCCCAGCAACTCCCCGAGAAGCGTGCCGAGTTCGCCTTGCGTCGAGGCGTCGAGCCCGGACAGGACGGCCGTTTCGTACGCGAGTTGTTCGGGGACGATTTCGTCGACGAGTTCACGTCCGGCGTCCGTGAGACGCAGATGGGCGACGCGCCGGTCACGGCTGTCGCCGCGGCGCTCGACGAGGCCGCGCCCGGTCAGCTGCTTGAGCCGCTTGGTGACGGCGGCGCCCGAGGAGAAGGTCTCCCGGGCCAGCTCACTGGGGGTCAGCTCACGACCGGTGCGGCGCAGGGCGGCCAGCAGCTCGTACTCGGGGCGGGTGAGGCCGGCATGGCGCAGCGGGGCGTCCTCCGCCTGCTGGAGCAATGCGACACAACGGTTGATGCGGCCGATGATCTCTATGGGTCGGGTGTCGAGGTCGGGACGGACCGTCCGCCACTGCCGTACCACCGCCGCGACGGTGTCCCCCGCTATCGCCCGCCCGTTCACTGTCGTCATGCCTGTGCGCCCCCGAGTGCCCGCAGTCCCTGCCGTCGTACCGTCGCTGCGAGCGTACGGTGTCCGGCCTGCCCGGCGCGCACCACCCGCTCCCGAGGCAGGTGCACCCCCGCACGCTCCCCGAGTACCCCCCTGCGCTCGCGTGCACGCGAGCAGGCCAGGGCATCTCTTCGACCGGACTGTCCGAAACACCGTCGATCGGGGAGGTGCGCGGTGCACGGACCGGTGTCGGCGCTCTGGCTGCTCGTCGCGTTGTGCGCGGCGACCGGGGCCTACTGTCTGCTGCGGATGCGCAGTTCCGTCGAGGAGCAGCGGCGCACGGCGGGCGGTGAGGCCCTCATGGGATTCGGCATGGCCGCGATGGCCGTGCCCGCCGCCGTGCTGACGCCCCCGCGCTGGGCCTGGCTCGCCTGCGCGGCCGTGTTCGGTATAGCCGCGCTGCAGGCCCTCTGGGCGGCGCGGGCCGACCGGCATCACCTTCACCACCTGGTGGGAGCGTCCGCGATGGTCTACATGGCGGCGGTGATGGCAGGCGGGACACACTCGGGGCCGCCCGTGCTGACAGGGACACTCCTCGCGTACTTCACCGGGTACGTGCTGTGGACCGGGACACGCCTGGTGCCCATCGCCGTCGCCGGATCCGAAGGGGGCACCCGAGGCGCCCGCACGGCCGGACTGGCCGATCGCCCGGAACTGGCTCAGGCCTGCCGGCTCTCGATGGGGATCGGGATGCTGGCCATGCTGCTCACCATTTGAATCCTCCCCCAGCTGAAGCAGGGGGATTCCTGGCTCACGACGCCTGCGGGTCAGCGACCCGACAGGTCTTCCACGATCAACACCAGCCGGGTTGAAACCAGCCCGGGTTCGTACCGCAAAGCCTGGAGGTGCATGTGCTGTCTTGGCTCTCGATCAGCACGGCGTACGCGCTTGGTTCTCGCAACGCACGGCAGGTAGCTTACCGACCGCGTGGGCGGTCTTTCGCCCTGAGGGCGAAACGTCGTTCCCTGCCCTGTTCCGCAGGAGTCCGATTCCTCCCCGGCCTGTAAACCGGGGCATCCTCAGAGGAATCAGGTGAGGGGCGGCCGGACCTCTACGAGATCGTGGTCTGTGTCACTTTGCCCCGGCAGCCCGTATCCCCTCGCGGCACCGCGCAAATAGGCTGCTCCCATGATGGTCCCCGCGGCACTGCTGCTGCTCGGCGCCCTGGCCGCCGTCCTGGCTCCGCGGCTGCTCGCCCGAGCCGGCTGGGCGGACCGCGAACCGGTGGTCGCCCTGTGGGTGTGGCAGTGCGTGGTGGTGGCAATCCTGCTGTGCTGCGTGCTCTCGATGACCCTCAGCGCGGCTGCCGCCTGGCAGGCGGTGCGCGGCCATGTGTTCGCTCCCGCCCCGCACGACGTCGTGGACGCCTACGCGCTCGCCGAAGCGAGCCCCTGGGCCGCGGCGACCGCCGTGGCGCTCGCCTGCGGCGGCCTATGGAGCGCGGCGATGCTGGTCCGCGAGATCGTACGGGCCCGTGCGCGACGCCGCCGCGAGCGGGCCGAACTCCGCGTACGCGCCCCGCTGTTGCCCGGCGAGGAGCCCGCCGGCGACCGGCTCGTCGTGCTGGAGGGCGAGCGTCCGGATGCCTGGTGGCTGCCCGGGGCGGCGCCCCAACTCGTCATCACCACCGCCGCGTTGCGCCGCCTCAAGGGGAGCCAGTTGGACGCCGTGCTCGCCCATGAGCAGGGGCACGCGCGGGCCCGGCACGACTGGCTGCTGCACTCCTCGGCGGCGCTGGCCAACGGCTTCCCGCAGGTACCCGTGTTCGCGGCGTTCCGCGACGAGATGCACCGGCTGGTCGAGCTCGCCGCTGACGACATGGCGTCCCGCCGCTTCGGCCGGCTGACGACCGCTCTCGCGCTGGTGGAACTGAACGAGGACCGGGGTGTGTTCGGCCCCTGTCCCACACCGCAGGCCCACGTCCCGCAGCGCGTCAACCGCCTGCTCACTCCCCCGGACCGCCTTCCGCCCGTCCATCGGCTGCGGCTCACGGCGTCCGCGGCGCTGGTGCCGGTGATTCCACTGCTGGTGGCGTTCGTGCCGGGGCTGCGGGCGCTGGGGTAACCAAACGCTCAAGGGGACGTACGCACCGGAGTTGGCCTTCTGCCCCACCGGTCGGCGAGGATCAATACATGGACTCCCCCACCCTCGACTCGCCACCCCGCACAGCGGCCCCCACTGCCGCCGTTCGCGCCGCGGTGGCCCTCGCCGTTCCCTCCGTGCTGCTGATCGCGCTGGTCGCCCTGTCCTGGGACCCGCTCATGGACCTGGACGGCGATATCGCGCGTACGACGCACGAGTGGGCGGTCGACGAGCCCGACGTCACGCAGACGGCCCGCATCCTGACGGACTGGGTGTGGGACCCCTGGACCATGCGTGCCCTGGCCACCGCGACCGTGCTCTGGCTGATCATCCGGCGCTCGGCCTGGCGGCCCGCACTCTGGCTGGGAGCCGTCACGCTGCTCGGCACCCTGCTTCAGCAGGGCATGAAGGCAGCGATCGGCCGGGAGCGCCCCGTGTGGCGCGACCCCGTGGACTCGGCCCATTACGCCGCCTTCCCGTCCGGCCATGCCATGACGGCGGCGGTGGTCTGCGGCCTGCTGCTCTGGCTCCTGCACCTGTACGGCGCCGGGCGCGTCCTGTGGCGTATCGCCCTCACGGTCGCGGCGGTCTCCGTCATCGGCGTGGGCCTGACCCGCGTGTGGACGGGCGTGCACTGGCCTACGGACGTGCTCGGCGGCTGGCTGCTCGGCGCCCTGACCGTCGCACTGACGGTGGTGTCGTACGAGCGGTCGCGGACGCCCTCGACCGATGCGCCACAGCGGCCACTCGTGGACCAGGAACACCGGTAGGGTCCAGCGCGTGGCTACTGTCTTATTCGACTTCTCCGGAACACTCTTCCGTATCGAATCCACCGAGTCCTGGCTGCGCGCGGTGCTGGCCGAGACCGAAATATCCCTTACCGAGCCCGAGTTGACCCAGGCGGCCCGGCACTTGGACGCCGTGGGCGCCCTGCCGGGCGGATCCTTCCCCTCGAGGCCGATCCCCGATGAGCTCGCCCCCGTGTGGGAGATCCGCGACAAGAGCGCCGAGCTGCACCGGGCCGCGTACACCGGCCTCTCACGTCAGGTGCCGCTGCCCGATCCCGCCCTGCACGACGCGCTGTACGACCGCCATATGTCTCCGGCCGCCTGGCGCCCGTACCCCGACACGGCCGAGGTGCTGGGCGCGCTGCGTGAGCGCGGTGTGGCGGTCGGTGTGGTCAGCAACATCGGCTGGGATCTGCGGCCTGTCTTCCGTGAGTACGGCCTCGACCCGTACGTCGGCGCATACGTCCTGTCGTACGAACATGGCATCCAGAAGCCGGACCCACGCCTGTTCGCGACCGCCTGCGCCGCACTCGGCGTCGATCCGCGGGAGGCGCTGATGGTGGGCGACGACCGCCGCGCGGACGGCGGCGCGGCGGCCCTGGGCTGCGGCGTGCACTTCGTCGACCATCTGCCGGTTTCGCAGCGTCCGGACGGGCTCCGCCCGGTCCTGGAGCTGGTCGGCTGAATTTCCCGTCCGCCTGGACGATCCCCCGCGTCGCCCAGGCGGACGGCAGCCCGAAGGAGACCCCTGGGAAGGGGCCGCCATGGACGCGCTGAGTATAGTTGGCTGGCAGCCAGTCAACCCAGGAGTTACAGGATGTCCCCGCGCAGCCGCTCGGTCAATGAAGAGTTGCGGCGGCGATCCCGGGAAAAGCTGCTCCAGGCGGCACTTGAGCTGGTCAGCGCGCATGGTTACGAGGCGACAACACTTGGCGACATCGCGGACCGCGCGGGCTCCGCACGCGGACTCGTCTCGTACTACTTCCCGGGCAAGCGGCAGCTCGTACAGTCGGCTGTCCACCGGCTGATGGCCTGCACACTCCAGGAGGCGCTGGAGCGCGAGCCGCGCACAGAGGACGGCCGGGAGCGCATGGCGCGCGCCATCGACGCGATCCTGGGCCTGGCCCGGGACCATCCCGTGCTGATGCGCCAGCACATGGCGGGCATCCTGCAGGCCGAGGGGTTCGTACAGTGCCCGGAGCAGCAACGCCTGGCGGAACTGCTCAGGGACACCGTCAGCCGGTACGGTTCGCCGGATCCCGCCACCGACTATCCGATGCTGCGGGCACTGCTGATGGGATCGGTGTACGCGGCCCTGGTGCCGGGCGTCCCGATGCCTCCGGCGACCCTGCGGGCCGAGCTTTTCAAGCGCTATCGGCTCGACTGGGAGCTGGGTTTCCCGCCGGGCGCCGAGGCGCCCGGCGGGACTTCTGGCGAGGAGGACCTGTCACGGTTCTTCTCGCCGCAGGGCCGCGAAGCCGACGCGGCAGGCCGGGCCGGTCAGGCCGGTCAGCCTCGCCAGTCGAAGTAGTCCGGCTGCGTCTGCACGTTCAGCTCGGACATACGGATCCACTTCGCCGGGTCCGTGCGCCGGTCGCTGATCTTCAGGACGTCGAAGCCCTTCACCATGTCGTTCGAGTAGATGTAGCCGTTGTAGTAGTACGCCGACCACGCGCCGCCGCCGACGAGGGTGTCGGTGGAGATCGGACCGCGCTCGAAGTAGGCGATCTCCTTGGGCTTCGAGGAGTTGGTGAAGTCCCAGACGGAGACGCCACCCTGGTACCAGGCCTGGACCATGAGGTCCTTGCCCTTGACCGGGATCAGCGAGCCGTTGTGGGCCACGCAGTTCTCGGTGTCCGCCTGGTGGCGCGGGATCTTGTAGTAGCTCTTGAAGACGAGCTTGCGCTTGTCGCCCTTGCCAACGATGTCGTAGATGCCGTCGGCGCCACGGTTCGGGCCGATGGCCGCGTTGCAGGTGGCCGCACCGCCGCCGCCCAGCTCGTCGGTGAAGACGACCTTGTTGGCCTTCTGGTTGAAGGTTGCCGAGTGCCAGAACGCGAAGTTCACGTTGTCCTGGACCTGGTCGATGACCTTCGGGTTCTCCGGGTCCTTGATGGAGAACAGGATGCCGTCGCCCATGCAGGCGCCCGCGGCGAGGTCCTTGGAGGGCAGCACGGTGATGTCGTGGCAGCCGGTGGTCTTGGAGACACCCGGGTTGGTGGGCGAGCCCGGGTTGCCGCCGCCGTCGGGACCCTCACCCGGGAAGATCACCGGGAAGCCGACGACCGCCGCCTTCTGGGGCGCCTTGCGCGGCACCTTGATGACCGAGATGCCGTCGTGCGGCGGCTGGCAGTCCGGGAAGGTGGCGCTGGGCGAGTACGAGGAGACGTACACGTAGACGTTCCGGCGCTCGGGCACCAGCGTGTGCGTGTGCGAGCCGCAGGCGGTCTCGACGGCGGCGACGTACTTGGGGTTGCGCTTGTCGCTGATGTCGAAGATCTTCATGCCCTCCCACGAGGACTTCTCGGTCGCGGGCTGCGAGGTGCTGTTGCAGGAGTTGTCGCTGCGCGAGGAGTCCGTGGAGAGGAAGAGCAGGTTGCCGGAGACGGAGATGTCGTTCTGCGAGCCGGGGCAGAGCACCTGGGCGACCGTCTTCGGGGTCTTCGGGTTGCTGATGTCGAAGACGCGGAAGCCGTCGTAGTTGCCGGCGTACGCGTACTTGCCCTGGAAGGCCAGGTCCGAGTTGGTGCCGGGCAGGGCGTCCTTGGGGATGTTGCCGAGGTGGGTGATGTTGTCCGAGTGGACGATCTCGTCCTTGCCGGGTATGTCGCCGCTCTCGATCGCTTCCCTGACCTCGGCCGCCGTGCTCTTGGAGACCTTGTCCGGGGTGGCCGGCGTGTCCCCCGGGTCCGGGGTGGCGACCGCCGGACCGGCCGTGAGCAACGCGGCCAGGAGTCCGGCCGCGGTGGCGACAACTCCCAGGCGTCTGCGCCGTGTTCGGTGGTTGTTCAACAGGGTCACTGCGTCCTCCCTTGTAGCCGTTCGTAGTTGAACGGTTAAGGCACCACCGCAGTATCGTCTTCATCATGCTCAGAACAACAGGGCGCAATGCAGCCGTAACGAATTCATCTGATCATTTACTAACGGCAACGCGTCATTGACGTTCGGCAACGGGTAGGACGGTTCTCAACACCCACAAGGTGTCCGCCGTTTCGTGTGCCACAGGAGGCCGCTGTGCTCATTCGTCGTACGTACCGTCACGTGGTCATCGCCTCCGCGACGGTCGTCACACTCACCCTCGCAGGCTGCACCGGTTCGGACGACGAGCCCAAGTCCCAGTCGGGCAAGGGTCCTTCGGTGATCGCTCCGGGAAAACCGGGCGAGGCGGCTGAGACGCTCTCCGCCGAGGACGCCGAGAAGCGGCGGCCCGACGACTCCCCCAACTCGGCGGACTTCGCCTACGCGCGGATGATGATCGAGCATCACACCCAGGCCCTGGACATGACCGAACTCGCCCCGAAACGCGCCGAGTCGACCCAGGTGAAGCGCCTCGCCGAGCGGATCGCCGCCGCGCAGGGGCCGGAGATCGAGACCATGAAGGGCTGGCAGCAGGCTCACGGCGGCGAGAAGAAGAAGAGCCAGGGGCACGACCATGAGGCGATGCCGGGCATGGCGACCGAGGCCCAGCTCAAAAAGTTGCGCGCGGCGGAGGGCAAGGCCTTCGACGAACTGCTCCTCAAGCTGATGATCACCCATCACGACGGCGCCATCACCATGGCCACGGATGTGCTCGCGCAAGGCAACAACGTCCAGATCGGCGAAATGGCCGACGACGTGATCGCCCAGCAGACGACAGAGATCAACAAGATGAGGGACATGCCCTGACCCTGACGGCTCGGCCCGGCGTGGGCGGCGCCCGGCGGGTGGCGGGCGCCGGTGGCGCGCGGCTTCGGAGTGGGTCGTGCCGACCGCGCGGTGGTGCACTCCGGTGGCGTAGTGACGCGTTCCTGGCCCTCCCGTGGGGGGCGGGTCGGTGCGATTCTGGAAGGAGCAGCGATCTCCTCGTTCTCCTGCCGGGAAGGAGTTCCGCCGTGCTGCACGTCGCCGTGATCGGTTCGGGGCCGAGTGGGGTCTACGCCGCGCAGAGTCTCGTCCAGCAGAGCCAGGTGCCCGGGGTCCGCGTGGACGTCCTGGACCGGCTGCCGTGCCCGTACGGACTGGTGCGGTACGGCGTGGCGCCAGACCACGAGAAGATCAAGTCGCTGCAGAACAATTTGCGTACGGTCCTGGAGCACGAGCAGGTGCGGTTCCTGGGCGGCATCGAGGTCGGCCCGCACGGGCTGCCGGCCGCCCGGCTGCGGGAGCTGTACCACGCGGTCGTGTACTGCGTCGGTGCCGCCGCCGACCGGCGCCTCGGAGTGCCGGGCGAGGAGCTGCCGGGCAGCTGGTCGGCGACCGAGTTCGTGTCCTGGTACAGCGCGCATCCGGATGCCATCGCCGACGGCTTTGTGCTCGGCGCGCGTGCGGCCGTCGTCATCGGCGTGGGCAACGTGGCGGTGGACGTGACCCGGATACTGGCCCGCGGCGCCGCGGAGCTGAACCCCACCGACATGCCACAGGGAGCTCTCGCTGCGCTGGCCCACAGTCAGGTGCAGGACATCCAGATGGTGGGGCGGCGCGGCCCGTCGCAGGCCCGATTCACCACCAAGGAGCTACGGGAGCTGGGCGCACTGCCCGACACCGAAGTGATCGTGGACCCCGAGGAGTTGGCGCTCGATCCGGCGTACGCAGACCCCTCCGCGCTCCCCGCCGCCCAGCGCCGCAACGTGGAGGTGCTGCGCGGCTGGGCCACACAGCCACCGCGTGGCGGTTCCCGGCGGATCCGGCTGCGCTTCTTCCTGCGCCCTGTCGAGTTGCTCCCCGATGGGGGACGCGTGGGCGCGGTGCGCTTCGAGCGGACGGCGCCGGACGGGCACGGCGGCGTGGCGGGCACAGGGCAGTACGAGGACGTCGAGGCGCAGCTGGTCCTGCGCTCGGTCGGCTATCGCGGAGTGCCGCTGGAGGGCCTGCCGTTCGACGCGGAGCACGGCACGGTGCCGCATCTCGCGGGACGGGTCCTGCGCGAGGGCTCGGTGGCGCCGGGCGAGTACGTGGCCGGGTGGATCAAGCGGGGCCCGACGGGCGTCATCGGCACCAACCGTCCCTGCGCGAAGGAGACGGTGACCTCACTGCTGGAGGACGCCCCCGAACTCGTACAGCGTGAGGTGCCGGACGATCCGCTGGCGGTACTGCGCGCGGAGGGCCTGCGGCCGGTCGAGTGGTCGGGCTGGCTGGCCATCGAGCGGGCAGAGGCGGAGCTGGGTGCCTCGCTCGGCCGGAGCGTGGTGAAGCTGCCCGACTGGCAGTCACTGATGGAAGCGGCCCGATCGGTTCAACAGAGTCACTGACTCTCTCCTGGGCATGACACCTGGTGGCAACAGGCAGGAAATCAACAAACTGTTTAAGCCCTCTACGGTCGCGAACAGTCCCCGCTCCCCGCCGCTCCTGGAGTACCCATGCCAACCTCCACCCCCGCACGCCCAGTGCACCCCGTGGACGAGGTCCCACCCGTCCGCCAACTCGCCGCCTTCGGACTGCAACACGTGCTCGCGATGTATGCCGGCGCCGTGGCCGTCCCGCTGATCGTGGGCAGTGCGATGAAGCTGTCGCCCGCGGACATGGCATACCTGATCACGGCCGACCTGCTGCTGTGCGGTGTCGCGACGCTCATCCAGTGCGTCGGCTTCTGGCGCTTCGGGGTGCGGCTGCCGATCATGCAGGGCTGCACCTTCGCGGCCGTGTCGCCGATGGTGCTGATCGGTACGGGCGGCGGCGGACTGCCCGCGATCTACGGGTCGGTGATCGTCGCCGGACTCGCGATCATTCTGCTGGCGCCCGTCTTCGGAAAACTGCTGCGATTCTTCCCGCCGCTGGTCACCGGCACGGTGATCCTGATCATCGGACTCTCACTACTGCCGGTGGCGGGCAACTGGGCGGCCGGCGGCGTGGGCGCGGAGGACTTCGGCGAGCCTAAGAACGTGGCGCTGGCGGCCTTCGTGCTCGCGGTGGTGCTCGCCGTGCAGCGGTTCGCCCCGGTGTTCCTGCGCCGCATCGCGGTACTGATCGGCATCGCCGTGGGCCTCGCCGTCGCGGTGCCCTTCGGTTTCACGGACTTCGGCGGGGTCGGGGACGCGGACTGGCTGGGAATCAGCACGCCGTTCCACTTCGGCGCCCCCACCTTCGAGGCGTCGGCGATCGCGTCGATGCTGGTCGTAGCTCTGGTGACCATGACGGAGACTACGGGTGACTTCATCGCTGTCGGCGAGATGACCGGGCGGAAGGTCGAGCCTCGCCCGCTCGCCGACGGCCTGCGCGCCGACGGCCTGTCCACGGTGCTCGGCGGTGTCTTCAACACCTTCCCGTACACGGCGTACGCGCAGAATGTCGGCCTCGTCGGCATGACGCGGGTCCGTAGCCGCTGGGTCGTGGCGGCGGCCGGCGGCATGCTCGTTCTGCTCGGCCTGCTGCCCAAGCTGGGTGCGGTGGTCGCGGCGATCCCGGCGCCGGTACTCGGCGGCGCGGGCCTGGTGATGTTCGGGACGGTCGCCGCGAGCGGGCTGCGGACGCTGGCGCAGGTGGAGTTCAAGGGCAACGACAACCTGACCGTCGTGGCCGTCTCGGTCGCCGTGGGGATGTTGCCCGTCGGGGTGCCGACGGTCTACGAGAAGTTCCCGGACTGGTTCCAGACGGTGATGAACAGCGGGATCAGCGCGGGCTGCCTGACAGCGATCGTGCTGAACCTGCTCTTCAACCACCTTCCGTCGAAGGGCGGTTCAGCTGCCCACGAGGCGGACGGCCTGACGAGCGGCGGCGGTCAGGACGCTGTCGAGAAGTCCCGGGAAGAGATCGTCTAGGTCGTCCCGGCGCAGCCCGTTCATCTTGGCGGTGCCGCGGTAGACCTGCCGGATCACTCCGCTCTCGCGCAGCACCCGGAAGTGGTGCGTGGTCGTGGACTTGGTGACGGGCAGGTCGAAATGCGAACAGGAGAGCTCGTCGCCGTCGGTGGCGAGCTCTCGTACGACCTGGAGCCGCATCGGGTCGGAGAGCGCGTGCAGCACGGGTTCCAGCCGGATCTCCTCGCGTGTGGGGTGCGGGAGTTCACGGCTGCTGCTGCTCGGGGTGGCGGTCGTCACGGCGGCTCCAGTCCTTGTACTCAGAGTGCTCAGGCCTTCTGGTCCGGAGGTTCCGGCGGTCTCCGAGGCTTCTGGGGCTCCATCGCTCCGGAGGATTCCATTGTACGAGGACTCTCGTAGTTTGACATCTCCCGTACTACGATGCCTATCGTACGAGTCGTAACCCGGCCCCGTGACGATTGGAGTCCGCCGTGAGCGCGCTCTTCGAGCCCTACACCCTGCGCGATCTGACCATCCCGAACCGGGTCTGGATGCCCCCGATGTGCCAGTACTCGGCAGCGCCCGACGGCCCGGGCATGGGCGCCCCGAACGACTGGCACTTCGCCCACTACGCGGCGCGCGCCACCGGCGGCACGGGCCTGATCGTCGTCGAGGCCACGGCCGTCAGCGCCGAGGGCCGGATCTCGCCGTACGACCTCGGCATCTGGAACGACACACAGACCGAGGCCTTCCGCCGGATCACGCGCTTCCTCAAGGGGCAGGGCACCGTTCCGGCCGTGCAGCTCGCGCACGCCGGCCGCAAGGCCTCGACCGACCGCCCCTGGAAGGGCGGTGCCCCGGTCGGTCCCGAGGCCCACGGCTGGCAGCCGCTCGGGCCCAGCCCGCTGGCCTTCGACGCGAACCACCCGGTGCCGACCGAGCTCACGGTCGAGGGGATCCAGGAGATCGTCGGCCAGTTCACGGACGCCGCACGCCGCGCTCTCGACGCCGGCTTCGAGATCGTCGAAGTCCACGGTGCGCACGGCTACTTGATCGGTGAGTTCCTCTCCCCGCACTCCAACCGGCGCACGGACGCGTACGGCGGCTCGTACGAGAACCGCACGCGCCTGGCCCTCGAAGTCGTCGACGCCGTACGGGCCGTATGGCCGGACGACAAGCCCCTGTTCTTCCGCATCTCGGCCACCGACTGGCTGGAACAGAACGGCTGGACGGCCGACGACACGGTCCGCTTCGCCGCCGAACTGACCACCCATGGCGTCGATCTCCTCGACGTCTCCAGCGGCGGCAACGCCTCCGGTGTGCGCATCCCCGTCGACCCGGGCTACCAGGTCCCCTTCGCCACCCGCGTGAAGAACGAGACGTCCATGCCCGTCGCCGCCGTCGGCCTCATCACCGATGTCGAGCAGGCCGAGAAGATCCTGGCCAATGGTGAGGCGGACGCGGTACTGCTGGGCCGGGAGCTGCTGCGCAACCCTTCATGGGCCCGGCACGCGGCGCGCGAACTCGGGAGCGAGGTGCACGTACCGGATCAGTACCACCGGTCTGTCTGACCACCGGTCTGTCTGATCACCTGCCGTACGGTCCGCAATGGCGCCGACCAACGGCCGTACGGCACCGAGCACCGAGCCGGTTCGGCGCGGCCCCTCGGCTCAGCCCGTCTTCCACCCCCACTGAGGGCCGAACTTCTCCCACTCCGCGTCCCACTGCTCCATACGCTGCCGGTCCAGACGCTTGCGCAACAGCCGTCCGCCGCCGAGGGGCACGGCGGCGGCGCTCGCCCCCACCAGCACCCCGGACAGTCCGGCCCGCAGTCCGGCCTGGTGCGCGCTGGCGGGCTTGGTGACGAGGCGGCCGTCGCGGTCCGTCCACACGACGACGGGGGTGCCGGCCGTGCTGCCGGGCTCGACTCGCGCCTGGCCGGTGTGCGGCGAACCGTCGGCCGCGGTCCAGCGCACCTCGGCCCAGATGCGTTCGTGGCTGGCCGCGGATGTGCTTGTGGCGGGCGTGTTCTCACTGGTCAGGGCGAGGACCGGATGCCACTCGGCGCGCTGCTGGGCGAGGCTGCTCTCGACCGCGTGTGTCGTCGCCAGTCCGGCGAGCAGACCGGTGACCAGCATCAGGGTCCAGGTGGCCAGCAGGAGCCAGGACTCCAGTTCGTCGCTGCGGCGCCGCAGCGGGTTGCGCCGCCATCGCCACAGCCACACCCTCTGACCACGGAATGCCGCCATCGAACGCCCCAATCTCCTCACCGACACACCAGCCCCCTCCCTCCCATACGCGAGCGATCGCCCCGGTGCTCACGAGGAGACGATCCCCACATCGCCGTTGGTCGCCGAAATGCCCTCTGAACTGCCGGGATGGCGCGTCCAGAGGTGATTGTCAGTGCCTGGGTGCAGACTGACCCGTGTCTGCTGACAACGACGTCCGGAGGTGGTCGGCATGGCCGACGTACTGCTCACCGTAGGCACGCGGAAAGGCCTGTTCATCGGGCGACGGCGCGGCGGCGCCTGGGAGTTCGACGACAGTCCGTACTTCAACGCGCAGGCCGTCTACTCGGTCGCCATCGACACCCGCGGTGATGTGCCGCGGCTTCTCGTCGGCGGGGACAGCGCGCACTGGGGCCCGTCCGTGTTCCACTCCGACGACCTGGGCCGCACCTGGACCGAGCCGGCCAAGCCCGCGGTCAAGTTCCCCGAGGACACGGGGGCTTCGCTGGAGCGGGTGTGGCAGCTGCATCCGGCGGCCGCCGAGCCGGATGTGGTGTACGCGGGCACGGAACCGGCCGCGCTGTACCGCTCCGAGGACCGCGGCGAGACCTTCGAACTCGTCCGCCCTCTATGGGAGCACCCGACGCGCTCGCAGTGGGTGCCCGGCGGCGGCGGAGAGGGCCTGCACACGGTCCTCACGGACGCGCGCGACCCGAGGGCGGTGACAGTCGCCGTCTCCACGGCCGGTGTCTTTCGTACGAAGGACGGCGGGGAGAGCTGGGCGCCCTCCAACTCCGGTGTCTCCGCGGTGTTCCTGCCTGATCCGAACCCGGAGTTCGGCCAGTGCGTCCACAAGATCGCACAGGACGCGGTGACGCCGGACCGGCTGTATCTGCAGAACCACTGGGGTGTCTACCGCAGCGACGACGCGGGCGCGCACTGGACGGACATCGGCGAGGGCCTGCCGTCCACGTTCGGCTTCGCCGCGGCCACCCACCCGCACCGCGGGGACACGGCGTACCTGTTCCCGATCAACGCCGACGCGGACCGGGTCCCGGCCGAGCGCCGATGCCGGGTCTTCCGCACGGCGGACGCGGGCAAGACCTGGGAGGCGCTCTCGGCGGGGCTGCCGCAGGAGGACCACTACGGCACGGTGCTGCGCGACGCGATGTGCACGGACGGCGAGGACCCGGCGGGCGTGTACTTCGGCAACCGCAACGGAGAGGTGTTCGCATCGGCCGACGACGGGGACAGCTGGCGGCAGTTGGCGTCGCATCTGCCGGATGTGCTGTGCGTGCGCGCGGCGGTGATCGATTGAGGCCCAGCACTCAGCAGTTAGCAGTTAGCAGTTAGCAGTTAGCAGTCACAGGGGGAGCCCTGCGCCCTCTCGCCGTCAACGGACGTATCACTCTTGGTCGTTCCTCGGCCACCGGTTGATCGCGCCCGTCCGCACGGCAGTAGGGTGACGCCGTGGCACCACGACCCTTGCATGAAATCGTCGAAGCGGGCTGGGCCAAGGCCCTGGAACCCGTGGCCGGACGGATCGCCGAGATGGGTGACTTCCTGCGCGCGGAAATCGCCGCGGGACGCACCTATCTCCCGGCCGGGCCGAATGTACTCCGCGCCTTCCAGCAGCCTTTCGACGACGTCCGCGTCCTCATCGTCGGCCAGGACCCGTATCCGACACCGGGACACGCGGTGGGGCTGTCGTTCTCGGTAGCGCCCGAAGTGCGGCCGCTGCCCGGCAGCCTCATCAACATCTACCGGGAGCTCGGCAGCGACTTGGGGCTGCCGCAGCCGTCCAACGGCGACCTGACGCCCTGGAGCGAGCAGGGCGTGCTGCTGCTCAACAGGGCGCTCACCACCGCCCCGCGCCGTCCCGCCGCGCACCGGGGCAAGGGCTGGGAAGAGGTCACGGAGCAGGCGATACGGGCGCTGGCAGGGCGCGGCCGGCCGCTGGTGTCGGTCCTGTGGGGACGCGACGCCCGTAACCTCCGGCCGCTGCTCGGTGACCTGCCGTCGGTGGAGTCGGCGCATCCCTCGCCGATGTCGGCGGACCGGGGCTTCTTCGGTTCGCGCCCGTTCAGCCGGGCCAACGACCTGCTGGTCCGTCAGGGCGGGGAACCCGTGGACTGGCGGCTGCCGTGACCGGTCCCGACGAGATGTCGGGCGTACTGGGTGTGGACTCCGGGGGTTCGGGACTGCGGGCCGTACTGGCGGTCAAGGGGGGCCAGGACGAAGACCGGGATACGGCTCCGCTGAAGTCCGGGGAGCCTGTGCGCACGGGCCCGCGCGGCATTGACGCCGGGCATCTGGTGGAGCAACTGGTGCCGATGGCCCGGCAGTTGATGGCGGACGCGGGGATCGCCGCGCTTCGCGCGGTCACCGTGGGGGCCGCGGGTTACACCTCGCTGGGTGACTCCTTGCGCGCCGATCTGCCGTCCGCGCTGGCCCGCGAACTCGGTGTGCGCAAGCTCGCGTTGGCCGCCGACGGGGTCACCGCGTATGTGGGCGCGCTGGGCCAGCGACCGGGGGCAGTGGTCGCGGCCGGCACCGGTCTGATCGCGATCGGCACGGATCTGACGAGCTGGCGCAGAGCGGACGGCTGGGGCCATCTGCTGGGCGACAACGGCAGCGGAGCGTGGATCGGGCGAGCCGGACTCGACGCGGCCCTGCGCGCGCACGACGGACGGTCCGGGGGCTCGGCCCCGCTCCTGGCGCGCGGCGAGGCGATGTTCGGCCCGGCCGGCACCTGGCCGGGGCAGCTCTACCCGCGCACCGACCGCCCCGCCATGCTGGCGTCCTTCGCACCCGAGGTGGCGGCCTGTGCCGACGGCGACCCGGTGGCCGCGGACATCCTGGCCGAGGCCGCCCGGCACATCGCCGGCGCGGCCCGCGCGGTCTGCCCCGCCGGCGGCGAGGTCTCCGGCGAGGCCCAAGTCGCCCTTACGGGTGGACTGTTCAAGATGGGCGACCCTCTGCTCGTACCCCTGCGCGCCGCGTTGGCGGACCGGCTGCCGTACGCGCGGCAGGTTCCGGCCGCGGGCGATCCGCTCGCCGGCGCCGTACGCATCGCCGTGGACCTGGCCGAGGACCGGCTGACGCTGCCGCGCGAGGAGGACATGCTGTACGTGATCGGGGAGCCCCCCGCGCTCGAGGCCAACGCGCCCGAGACCCCCGCACCTTGATCCGTACGTACGCAAAGAGATCAATCCGTACGCAACTCATCAGACAAAAGCGGACGTATACCGTTCACCTGCACCCTCCCCGAACAGGGGAGCCCAAGAAACCAGTAACATGCGGCGCCATGAGCTCCCCCACTGGGCCCGCGTCCGGCCTGCCAGTACGAATGCCGCGACCCCGCCAGCCCGGGCGGCACCGCCGTCCGGAGCCGCTGGCGGCTCCCGAGGGCGCGCCCGCGCTCGTCCTCGCGGTGCCCGGCACGCCCAGCGGTGCCGTGCGCAGCCTTGCCGACGAGGTCGTGAGCATCGCACGCTCCGAGCTGCCCGGCCTCGACGCCCGGATCGGGTACCTCGACGGTGACGACTCGGAGTTCCCCACGCTTCAGTCGGTGCTGGTGCACGCCGCCGAGGAGCGCACCGCCCGCTTCGAGCAGGCCCGCGCCGCCGGTGTCGACGTCAGGGAGCCGGAGGGCCCCGTCGCCGTCGTCGTGCCGCTGCTCGCCGGTCCGGACAACGCGCTGCTGCGCCGCATCCGCCAGGCCGTCATGGAGAGCCGTGTCGCGGCCGAGCTGACCGATGTGCTCGGCCCGCACCCGCTGCTCGCCGAGGCGCTGCATGTACGTCTGTCCGAGGCGGGTCTGGCGCGTGCCGACCGGGCCCGCCTGTTCACCGTGGCGACCGCCGCGGACGGCATCATCCTGGCGTCCGTGGGCGGCGAGGAGGCCGTGCAGGCGGCCGGGATCACCGGCATGCTGCTCGCCGCCCGCCTCGCCGTGCCGGTGATGGCGGCGGCGCTCGACGAGGAGGGCGCGATCGCCTCCACTGCCGAGCAGCTGCGTTCTTCGGGCTCCCAGCAACTGGCGCTCGCGCCGTACCTGATCGGCCCCGAGCTCGATTCGACGCTGCTCGACGCGGCCGCGAAGGAGGCGGGTTGCTCCGCCGCCGAGGGGCTGGGCGCGTACCCCGCGATCGGCAAGCTCGCGCTCTCCAAGTACACGACGGCACTGGGCATCGCCCCGCAGCAGCCGCAGGGCGCGCCGGTTCGCTGACGCCGGCACACATCCTCACGCACGAAGAAGGGCCTGCTCCTCTCACAGGAACGGGCCCTTCGTCGTGTCCGCCGTCGTATGGGCTGGTTGCTAGTCGAACACCACGCACGACGCCGCAGGCGCCTCGATCGAGCCGCCGCGGCGCGGGATGCCGGTGTCCGGGTCGAGCGCGAACCAGGTCACGTCGCCGGAGCGTTCGTTCGCCACGTACAGGAAACGCCCCGAGGGGTCGAGGGCGAGGGCGCGCGGCCAGTTGCCGCCGCAGGGCACCGTGATGACGGGGCGGAGCTCGTCCGCGTCGGCCGCGAGCACGGAGAGGACGTCCTGGCCCCGGGTGGCGGTCCACACGAAGCGTCCGTCGGGCGACACGACGATGCCCGAGGGATACGCGTCACCGTCCGGGGCGACCGGCAGCACCGGCGTCTCGCCGACCGGCCGCAGGGTGCCGTCTGCGGCGTCCCAGCGGCAGACGGTGACGGTGGGCGCGAGTTCGTTGACCACGTACGCGTGCTCGCCGTCCGGATGGAACGCGAGGTGGCGGGGCCCCGACCCGGGACGCAGCGCAATCTCGCGGTGCACCTCGAGCGTCCCGTCCCGCAGCACGCACACCCGTACGGAGTCCGTGCCCAAGTCGACGCTCACGGCCCACTGCCCGCTCGGGTCGGGCTGCACCTGGTGGGCGTGCGGGCCCTGCTGACGCTGGGTGTGCGGGCCCGAGCCGGAGTGCTGGAGCACGCCGGACGCGGCGCCCTCCAGGCTGCCGTCGGCGCGGAGGGGCACGGCACTGACGCTGCCGGAGCCGTAGTTGGCGGTCAGTACGTGTCCGGCGTGCACGCAGAGGTGGGTGGGTCCGCTGCCGTCGACCGGGACCGGCTGGCCCGCGAGTTCCGGCTTGTCACCTTTGACGCGGTACGCGGCCACCGCGCCCTCGGCCGTCTCGCTGACCGCGTAGAGCATGTCCCCGGCGGGCGACAACGCGAGGTACGAGGGGTCGGGGACGCTGTCCACGCTGCTCAGGACCGTCAGCGCGCCGCTGTCCTCGTCGCGGGCCGCGGTGAGCACACCGGGTCCTCCCGCTGCCGTGAACGAGCCGATGAACGCCCGCTGTTCCCGCCTGCCGCCGTCTGCCACTGCCGTCCCCTCTCGGTGCCGCGCTGTCGGGGCGACGGTAGCAGCAGGCGATCAAAGGTCTGGACCAAAACGGCCGCCTGTGCGACAGCGTGGTTCGTGTTCACGCCCTCGCCGTCGAGGAGTCCCCCAGTGGTGCGGCCAGCGCGGCGAGCGCCCGCTCCAGGCCATGGAGGTGGGCGAGCGCCTGCTCGGCTCCCGGGTCATGACCCGGCACACCAGTGCCCGGAGTCCCCGCGCCCGACACGCCCGCGGCCGACGGCACGGCACGCTCCGGCACCGCGCCGAGTCCGGCGAAGTCCGGTGCGGTTCGGCAGCGCCCCAAAGGGGTGCGGGGCTGTGACATACGCGGCTCAGCCGCGTGGACGCAACCAGCCACGACGGACCCGCAGGTGACGCACTGGCCATCCAGCGGAGCGCTCAGCACCTCGACAGCCGCCTCGACGCGTCCGCAGGCGGCGGTGAGGCGGGCGTCGTGCGAGGCGGCGGGGTCGGCGGCGACGGCCGCGAGACCGCGCAGCTCGCGGGCGCAGTCGTCGAGGAGCGCGAGCACCTGACGGGCCCTGGCCTTGCGAGCCCGCATCGGGTTGAGCGGGTGGACCAGCGGGGCGAGCGCGAACCGCACCCGTCCGAGCAGCGCCTCCAGCTCCGCGGCCGGCGGCGCGGGATCGGCGCCCGGGTCACCGGCAAGGCGCCGGGCCGCCGCCGACGTGCAGTCGTGTACGGCGTGCACGGCCCGGGCCACCCAGCGATCGGTCACCGCGTGCGTGGTGACCGGAAGGATCAGCGCGACGGCGAGCACGGCACCGAGCGCACCGGCAGTGGTCTCCGCGAGACGCAGTCCCAGCAGGCCCGGATGCAGCACGCCGAGGAGCCCGTACAGCAGACCCGCCATGACGGTGACGAAGAACATCATCCAGCTGTACGAGAGCGCCGCGGTGTAGAAGATGCCCCACACGCATACGGCGACGATCACTGCCGTGGGCGTCGGCGCGCCGTGCAGCGGTACGGCGATCAGCAGCCCGGCCGCGATTCCGGTGACCGTGCCGACGACGCGCCGGAAGCCGCGTACCAGCGTCTCTCCGCGCGAGGCCGTGTTGACGAAGATCCACCAGGCAGTGCCGACGGCCCAGTACCAGCGCTCGTGCGACAGGAACTGGCCCGCCGCCATCGCGAAGGCGCAGGCGGCCGTGGCCTGGAAGGCCTGCCGGGTGGTCGGCCGGCCGAGCCCGCGACCGCCGAGCGGGGCGGGAACCGCAGGCGGCGGAGTTTGTCGCTCGATGCACCACACGCCGAAGCGCACCGTCGAGGAGGCGGCCAGGGACAGCGCCACCGCGGCGTACAGCTGGGGCAGTTGACCGGGTACGGCGTGCAGGAACTGCGTGATGAAGAACGTCATGAACGCGAAGATGCCGAGCGCGTGCCCACGCGGCCCCCAGCGGCGGGCGTACACACCGCAGAACACCACGACGAGCCAGACCGCGTCACGCACGGTCGGCACCGGGTGGAGCACGGTCGCGAGGGCGAGCACGGGGAAGCCGACGACGGGCAGCAGAGCCGTGGTGGCGGCCTGGCCGCGCACGGTCGGGTCGCCGACCGTGAACAGCGCGAGAAGCGCGGCGAGCCCGCCCGTGATCGAGGCGGGCAGCGAGAGCCCGGCGAGTTCGCAGGCGGTCACCGCGAGGCTGACGCCGAGCACCGCCCGCAGCGAGACCCGCAGCCGTACCAGGCCCGGATCCGGAGCCATGAACATCTTCTTCACCGTCGGCAGCCCGCCCCCCGCTTCGCATCTGTTCACATGGGAATGGCGCCGCGGGTCCGGATCCGGCTTCCTTGCCGTCCGGCGCTTCGCGACGCCATGTATACCGTCAAGGTAAGCAGGAGGTGGGCACTGGCTCAACAGGCTCCCGATCGGCTGGGCCATTGGTACAGTCGGGAGCGACCAGCCAAGACCGCAGGGAGGCCAACGGACCATGGCCGTGGACGAACTCGACACCCGCATCCTGCGAATGCTCCTGGAGCAGCCCCGCACCAGCGTCCGCGAATACGCCCGCACCCTCGGTATCGCCCGCGGCACGCTCCAGGCCCGGCTCGACCGGATGGAACGGGACGGCGTGATCACCGGCACGGGCCCCTCGCTCTCACCCGCCGCGCTCGGCCACCCCGTGCTCGCCTTCGTGCACATCGAGGTCACGCAGGGACATCTCGACGAGGTGGGCGATGCCCTGGCCGCCGTACCGGAGATCGTCGAGGCGTTCTCGATCACCGGCGGCGGTGACCTTCTGACGCGGGTCGTCGCGCGCGACAACGCCCATCTGGAGGATCTGATCCAGGCGCTGATCAGCCTGCCGGGCGTCGTCCGCACGCGTACGGAGGTGGCGCTGCGCGAACGCGTGCCGCACCGGCTGCTGCCGCTCGTGGAGGCGGTCGGACGCGCGGCCCGGAACTGACCGGCGCAGAAAGACCGACTGACGGCCGAGAGCTGTTCAACGGCCGCTAACCGGTCCTTGGCATCCTGGAGGCCATGAGCTCTCTCGCAGGCACCGCGGTCATCTTCGATCTCGACGGCACGCTCGTGGACAGCGAGCCCAACTACTACGAGGCGGGACGGCAGACACTCGCAGGGCACGGCGTCACGGACTTCACCTGGACGGACTTCGAGCAATACGTCGGCATCAGCACCGCGGAGACGGTCGCTCACTGGAAGGAGCGGTACGCCATCGAGGCCCCGCGGGACGTGCTGCTCGCGGAGAAGAACCGGCGCTATCTGGCGCTGGCCCGCACCGCCACGCACGTCTTCCCGGAAATGCGGAAGTTCGTGGAGCTGCTGGCCGTCGAGGGCATACCCATGGCCGTGGCCTCTGGTTCCTCGCGGGAGGCCATCGAGGCGATCCTGGCGGGCACGGGCCTGGGCGCCTCGCTGCGCACCGTTGTCTCGGCCGAGGAGGTCGCCCGGGGCAAGCCCGCTCCGGACGTCTTCCTGGAGGCGGCACGCCGGCTGGGAGCGGCCCCGGCGGACTGCGTGGTCCTCGAGGACGCCGCTCCGGGCGCGGCGGCGGCGCACGCGGCCGGGATGCGCTGCATCGCCATCCCGTACCTGGCCGCGCAGGCCGACGACCCGGCGTTCGCCACGGCCGGGTTGCTGTTGCGCGACGGCCAGAGCGAGTTCACGGCGCGGGCCGCGTACGACTGGCTCGTACGCTCGGCTCCGGCGTCCTGATCCGCCGACCTGATCTGCCGACGCCGGCCCCGTGCTTCAGGGCTGGAAGAGGATCTTCACCGCTTCCTCTTGCTTGCGCTGGAAGATCTCGTATGCGTGCGGGGCCTCCTCCAGCGGGAGCCGGTGGGTGGCGAAGCCGTCGACTCCGAGGGGGTCCTCGTCGGTGAGCAGCGGCAGGATGTCGTCCACCCAGCGCCGTACGTTCGCCTGGCCCATTCGCAGCTGGATCTGCTTGTCGAACATCGTCATCAGCGGCAGCGGTGAGGCCATGCCGCCGTAGACACCGCTCAGCGAGATCGTGCCGCCACGCCGGACCAGCTCGATGGCGGTGAGGAGCGCGGCCAGCCGGTCGGTGCCCGCCCGTTCGGCGAGCCGGGCGGCCCAGGCCCGGGGCAGCATCGAGGACATCTGCTGGGCGGTCCGTCCGACGGGGCTTCCGTGGGCTTCCGTTCCCACGGCGTCGATCACGGCGTCGGGGCCACGGCCGTCGGTCCGGTCGCGGATCTCCTCGATGAGCTCCTTGCGCCCCTCGTACCGCCGCAGGTCGTACGTCTCCACGCCCCGCTCGCGCGCCCGCCGCAGCCGCTCGGACACCAGGTCGACGCCCATGACGACCTCGGCCCGCTGGAGCCGGGCGATCCTGCAGCACATGTCGCCGATCGGTCCGAGGCCGAGGACGGCGACGGATCCTCCGGGCGGGATGTCGGCGTACTGCACGGCCTGCCAAGCCGTCGGCAAGACGTCCGAGAGGTAGACGTAGCGGTCGTCCGGTGGCCCGTCCGGTACCTTGATCGGCCCGAACTGCGCCTGCGGGACCCTCAGATACTCGGCCTGGGCGCCCGGCACGCCGCCGTACAGCCTGGTGTAGCCGAACAGCGCCGCGCCCATGCCCGAGTCGTGCACCTGGGTGGTCTCACACTGCGTCGGCAGCCCGGCGCCGCACATCCAGCAGTGCCCGCACGCGATCTGGAAGGGCACGACGACCCGGTCGCCGGGCTTCAGCCCCGTCACCGCGGAGCCCACCTCCTCGACGACGCCGATGGGCTCGTGCCCGAGTATGTCCCCCGGTGTCATGAACGCGGTGAGCACTTCGTACAGATGCAGATCGGAACCGCAGAGCCCGCTGGAGGTGACGCGTACGATCGCGTCCGTCGGTTCCTCGATCTCCGGGGCGGGTACGGTCTCCACCCGCACCTCGCGCTTGCCCTGCCAGGTCACGGCCCTCATCGTGCGCTCCCTTCACCGCTGCTCGTCGCTGCCTCGGCCGTCGACTGCACGTCATCGAGGCGCTCGCCGAGTACCCGGGAGAGCGTCACTCACCCGCCGGCGGGCGGGGCTCCTCAGCCGACCTTCTGACCGGCCAGCGGGGCGGTCTCCTCGCCGGCGCCCTCGCGCATGCCCTGCAGGACTTCCTCGACCGCCTCGATCGCGGTGAACCGCGGCCGCCAGCCCAGTTCGTGGCGGGCCCGGGTGCAGTCCATGAGGGGCAGTCGCAACACCGCGTCGAACAGCTGCGGCGAAGCGGGCACCAGGTGCAGGCCCCAGGCCGCGGCAAGGGCGGAACGCGCCGCCTTGCGGGGCATCCGCACCAGCCGGGAATGGAACAGCTCGCCCAACACCTCGGCGTCCAGCGGCGGTTCGGCCGCCAGGTTGAACGCGCCACGGACGTCGCTCGTCACGGCGAGCCGGTACGCCTCCGCCGCGTCCTCGGTGTGCAGCGCCTGTACGCGCAGACCGCGGACGTCGGGCAGCACGGGAAGGAGCTCGGGCCGGGCCAGCGGGCCGGGCTTGAAGCGCCCGGCGAACAGACGGCGCTGCTGGCTCCCCGACTCCTCCTTGAAGAGAAAGGCGGGCCTCATACGGACGACCCGGGTCTCCGGCCGCTCATACTCGAAGGTGTCCAACACGCGCTCCACATAGGCCTTTTCACGGCAGTACGCCGCTTCCGGCCAGCCGTGCGTCGGCCAGGACTCGTCCACGGCACGCTCCTTCGGGCCCGGCGAGTAGGCGCCGACCGAGGAGGCGTACACCAGCGTCGGCACCTTGGCCGTGGCCGCCGCGTGGAACACCTTCACGCTGCCGAGCACGTTGGTGCGCCAGGTGACCGCCGGGTCCCGGGCGGGCTGGAGCTTCCAGGCCAGATGGACGACGGCGTCGGCTCCCTCGAAGTGCTTGGTCAGCTCGGACTCGGCCGTCAGATCCACCGCGGCCCACTCGGCCGAGGGCACCGGCGGCTCGTCGGGCAGCCTGCGCGCGATGCCGAGTACGGAGTCCACCTGCGGATCCTCGCTCAGAAGACGCATCACGCTGGTGCCCACGTTCCCGGTGGCACCGGTGACGACGACCCGCAGTCCGGTTGCGCTGCTCATGATCGGCTCCTCTCCTGAGCTCCGTCACCGTGACGCGTTCCCCCTGCGCGGGAGGCAAACGTGGGCGGCGGTCCGGGTGAGATCGAACCGGCTGCATACGGGCCGCAATGTGGCAACGTGGAGGCGCAGCCCGTGGATCAACACCACGCGACTGTGCGCCCCATGAGGAAAGCGAAGATCACGACTAGCAGGAGGACTTATGTCGAAGCCGCCGCTTCCCGAGGCCGCCGTCGTCATGCTGAAGAAGCCCAATCCGGCTGTCATCGCCACGGTGCGGTCCGACGGGCAGCCGGTGTCCACGGCCACCTGGTACCTCCGGGAAGACGACGGGCGGGTGCTGGTCAACATGGACGAGGGCCGCAAGCGGCTCGGCCACATGCGCAACGATCCCCGGATCACGCTGACGGTGCTCGACGAGGGCAACTGGTACACGCACCTCACGCTCATCGGCCGGGTGGTGGAGCTGCGCGACGACGAGGACCTGGCCGACATCGACCGGTTGTCCCGGCACTACGGCGGGCGCCCGTACCCGCAAAGGGACCGCGGCCGGGTCAGCGCCTGGATAGAGATCGACCGCTGGCACGGCTGGGGCGACCTCCGGGACAGCAGCCAGGCGGCCGGCTGAGGACTGCCCCTCGAAGGCGCCCGCTCAGCGCCCCGGAGCGCCGGCGCGCAGGCCGTCCATGACAAGGTCCATGAGTCGCCCTGCGCGCCCCTGCCAGTCGTCCCCGTGGGGATCTGTCTGCCAGAGCCAGGCGATGGCGAGCAGGAAGTCGTCGGAGGTCACCCCGGGTGCGCGTTCGAGCGCATGGGCGCGTCATTTCTGTCCTGCACTCGTCCTCCTTCCAGGAATCACGTCAGGGCCCGCCTTGTTGAGAGGCCAGCTGGCCGTTAGGCTCGCGATTATCGGACAACTGTCCGTTTAGGTCCGCATTAGCTGCGCATACTCCTGTGCGGACGGCCGGAATCGATCGCCGACCGCATTGACCCGTCCGGCTTCGACGCGCACCACCCACGCGAAGGAAGGCTGATCATGGCTCCAGCTCCCTCCACGTACAGTGCCATCACCCTCAACATCAACGGCGAGAAGTACACGCTGCCTGTCGACCACCGCACCACCCTTCTCGACGCATTGCGCGAGCATCTCGATCTGACAGGTACCAAGAAAGGCTGCGACCAAGGTCAGTGCGGTGCCTGCACGTTACTGATCGACGGACGCCGTGCCGTCTCCTGTCTCCAGCTCGCGGTGGCCGCCGAGGGGCGCGACATCACCACCATCGAAGGCGTCGCCGAAGGCGGGCAACTGCACCCCGTACAGCAGGCGTTCCTCGATCTCGACGGCTACCAGTGCGGCTACTGCACGCCAGGTCAGATCTGTTCGGCCCTCGGGGTGATCGAGGAACACGCGGCGGGCTGGCCGAGCGCCGTCACCGACGACGTACGGCCCGAAGCGGGACCCCCGCCGCTCAGCGCAGAGGAGATCCGGGAGCGGATGAGCGGCAATCTGTGTCGCTGCGGTGCGTACGTGTCCATCGTGCAGGCAGTCGCACAGGCGGCAGAGGTGCACACGGCCGAGGCCGGGGAGGCTGCCGCATGAGGGAGTTCGGCTACCAGCGTGTCCTCGACGTCTCCGGCGCGGTCGCGCTGCTCGACGCCGATCCGGACGCGCGCTTCCTGGGCGGCGGCACCAACCTCGTCGACTTGATGAAGAGCGGCGTGGAACGGCCCGCGCGGCTCGTCGACGTACGCGAACTGCCCCTCGACCGGATCGAGTCGACGACAGACGGCGGTCTGCGCATCGGCGCCACCGTCACCGACAGCGACCTGGCCGCGCACCCCGAAGTCCGGCGCCGCTACCCGGCGTTGACGCAGGCAGTGCTGGCCGGCGCCTCCGGGCAACTGCGCAACATGGCCACCGTCGGTGGGAACCTCCTCCAGCGCACCCGCTGCGGCTACTTCACCGACGTGACCAAGCCATGCAACAAGCGCGTCCCCGGCAGCGGATGCCCCGCCATCGAGGGCGAGCACCACAACCACGCCATCCTCGGCGCCACCGAACACTGCGTGGCCACCCACCCCTCGGACATGGCGGTGGCGCTCACCGCCTTCGACGCCGTCGTCACGTACGAAACGACCGACGGGCCGGGCGAGTTGCCGCTTGCCGAGTTATACCTGCCCGTGGGTGACACGCCGCATCTGGAGACGGCCCTGCCGCCCGGCGCGCTGATCACCGGCATCACCCTGCCCCCGGCCCCCGTCGCCGCCCTCTCCCGCTACCGGAAGGTGCGCGAGCGCGCGTCCTACGCGTTCGCGATCGGCTCGCTCGCCGCCGCTCTCGACATCGAGGACGGGGTCGTACACGAAGCGCGCCTCGCCTTCGGTGCGGTCGCGTCCCGGCCGTGGCGGGCCACGGCGGCAGAGCGGACCTTGGCCGGGGGCCCGGCTACGGCCGATGCCTTCGCCGCCGCCGCGGACGCCGAACTGGCGGCCGCCAGGCCGCTGCCCCACAACGCCTACAAGGTGACGCTGATGCGCAACCTGGTCGTGGCCGTGCTGACCGAACTCGCCGAGGAGGCCTCCCGATGACCACGACGACTCAGGCCACTGCGGTGACGGGTGCCGTCGGGACCGCGCACACCCGCGTGGAGGGCCGCGACAAGGTCACCGGAGCCGCCCGCTACGCCGGCGAGATCCCCTTCGACGAACTGGCCCACGGATGGCTGGTGTTGTCGACCGTCGCCCGCGGCCGCATCCGCTCGGTGGAGACTGCTGCCGTCCTGAGGATGCCGGGTGTCCTCACCGTCCTGCACCACGGGAACGCCCCGCGGGTCGACAGCGACTACGTCGGCATGCTGGGCACCCCGGACCCGACCGCCGCCGTCTTCCAGCACGAGCGGGTGCCGCACATGGGCTGGCCGGTGGCGCTGGTCGTCGCCGAGACGTCCGAGCAGGCCAGGGAGGCCGCCGAAGCGCTCGTGGTGCACTACGAGGAAGAGCCGCACGACGTCACGTTCTCGGCCGGACACCCGGACGCATACCAGGTGGACGGCTTCATGCCGGCGGTGACGGAGAAGGGGGACCTGGAGGCGGAACTCGCCGCGTCCGCCCTCGTCGTCGACGCGGAATACACCACGCCGGAAGAGCACCACAATCCGATGGAGCCCCACGCGGCGACGGCTCTCTGGGACGGCGGCCGACTGGAAGTGGTCGACTCGAACCAGGGCACCGCCTGGGTCGCGAGCGAGATCGCGAACATGTTCTCCCTCGACCCGGCCTCGGTACGGGTGCGATCCGAGCACGTCGGCGGCGGCTTCGGCAGCAAGGGCCTTCGCGCGCACCAGGTGGCCGCCGTGATGGCCGCGACCGGCCTGCAGCGTCCGGTCCGGGTCGTCATGACCCGCCGTCAGATGTTCTCGCTCGCCGGCTACCGCAGCCCCACGACGCAGCGGATCAGGCTCGGCGCCTGTGCCGACGGACGGCTGCGCGCGCTCGACCACAGCTCCCTGAGCCTCACCTCGACCGTGCACGAGTTCGTCGAGCCGAGCGCAGGGGTGGCACGGGTGATGTACGACGCCGACGCCCACCACACGGCCAACCGAGTCGTACGGCTCGACGTACCGACCCCGACGTGGATGCGCGCGCCGGGCGAGGCGCCGGGGTCGTTCGCGGTGGAGGCGGCGCTGGACGAGCTCGCCGCGAAGTGCGGTATCGACCCGATCGAGCTGCGCGTACGCAACGAGCCCGAGACGGGCCCCGTGTCCGGGCTGCCGTTCAGCAGCCGCAACCTGCTCGCCTGCTTCCGGGAGGGCGCCCGCAGGTTCGGCTGGGCGGACCGGGACCCGCGTCCGGGCCTGCGCCGGGACGGGCGCTGGCTGCTCGGCACCGGTACGGCGGCGGCCTCCTTCGGTGCCGGAGCCGGACCGTCCACGGCGGCCATGACGGCGGAGGCGGACGGCACGTTCACCGTGCGGATCAACGCGGCGGACATCGGCACCGGGGCCCGGACCGCGCTCACCCTGGTCGCCGCCGACGCGCTCGAGGTGGCACCGGACCGTGTCCAGGTCCGCATCGGCGACAGCGACTTCGGACCGGCGTGGATCGCCGGCGGTTCGATGGGCACCCGCTCCTGGGCGTGGGCGGTCACGGCCGCGGCAGGCGAACTGCGGGAGCGGCTCGCCCTGCACACCGGCATCCCACCGGAGGGCATCACGGTACGGTCGGACACCACCGCGGCCATCGGCGCCCTGGCCCGGAAGGAACGGCACTCCTTCGGGGCGCAGTTCGCCGAGGTCGCCGTGGACCCCGCCACCGGAGAGGTGCGCGTACGGCGCATGCTCGGCATCTTCGCGGCGGGCCGGATCGTCAACCCGCTGACGGCGCGCGGCCAGTTGGTCGGCGGGATGATCTGGGGCATCTCCATGGCCCTGCACGAGGAGGCGGTCCGGGACCGGGCCTCGGGCGGCCACTACGTCGCCGACCTCGCGGGCTACCACGTCGCCGCGCACACCGACGTCCCGCTCGTCGAGGCGGACTGGGTGGACGACCCGGACCCGGACGACCCGGTCGGGATCAAGGGCATCGGCGAGATCGGCATCGTGGGCGCCGCGGCGGCGATCGCCAACGCGGTCTGGCACGCGACCGGCGTACGCCACCGCCACCTCCCCATCCGGCCCGACCGGGTCCTGCTGGCGGGAGCCGAAGCGGAGGGCGAGCGGGATGCTTGACATCGCCGACGAGCTGAACCGCTGGATCGAGCAGGGCCGGGACTTCGCCGTCGCCACCGTCGTGGCCGTGGGCGGCAGTGCGCCGCGCCGGCCCGGCGCCGCCCTCGCCGTCGACAGCGAGGGCACAGCCATCGGCTCGGTCTCCGGCGGCTGCGTGGAAGGAGCCGTGTACGACCTGTGCGTCCAGGCGCTCCAGGACGGCGAGGTGGTGCGCGAGCGGTTCGGCTACAGCGATGAGGATGCCTTCGCGGTGGGACTGACCTGCGGCGGGGTCATCGAGGTCCTGGTCACGCCGATCGGTGCCGCCGCGCCGGGCAGGAAGGTGTTCGCGTCGGCGCTGTCGGCCGCCGCCGGGGGTGAGACGGCGGCCCTCGCCCGCGTGGTCCGGGGGCCGGTCGAACTGCTGGGCAGGGCGCTGCTCGTGCGCCCGAGCGAGGCGAGATGGGAGTCCCCCCGGACGGAGTCTGGGGAAGGATCGTACGAAGGCGAACTCGGCGGGCATCCCGAGCTGGACCGCACAGTGGTGCACGAGGCCCGCGCCCTGCTGAACGCCGGCCGCACGGGCACGTTCGACATCTCCGCGAGCGCAGCGCGATGGGGGTCCCCCCGGACGGAGTCTGGGGGAGGATCGCGCTGCGGGGCCGCCCTGACGGTGCTCGTCGAGTCGCGCGTGCCGCCGCCCCGCATGATCGTCTTCGGTGCGATCGACTTCGCCGCAGCGCTGGTGAGGGCGGGCAAGTTCCTCAGTTACCACGTGACCGTGTGCGACGCCCGTCCTGTCTTCGCCACGCGGGTGCGGTTCCCCGAGGCCGACGACATCGTGGTCGACTGGCCGCACCGCTACCTCCGGCGCACCGACACGGACAGCCGCACGGTCCTGTGCGTGCTCACCCACGACGCCAAGTTCGACGTACCGTTGCTGGAGGCGGCCCTGCGGCTACCGGTCGCGTACGTCGGTGCGATGGGCTCGCGTCGCACCCACGACGACCGTAACCGGCGGTTGCGTGAAGTCGGCGTCACCGAGCCGGAGTTGGCCCGCCTGCGCTCTCCGATCGGCCTCGACCTCGGCGCTCGTACACCCGAGGAGACGGCCCTGTCCATCGCGGCCGAGATCGTCGCGGTACGACACGGCGGCTCGGGCGTTCCTCTGACCGGCTCGGCGACACCGATTCACCATGACGTGCGGTCCGCGTCGATCACGCCCGGAGAGCGGGCGGTCCCGTCAGCGGGTCACCCGGCCAGCGCCGAGCGGGCCGCCGCGAGGGCCTGCTCGGCGTAGCCGCGGCCGAAAAGTACGGCGTGTACGAGCAGAGGGAAGAGCTGGTGCAGGCCTACGCGGTCCGTCCAGCCGTCGGCGAGCGGCGTCGCTTCCTGGTAGCCGTCCAGTATCCGGTCCAGGTGCGGGCAGCCGAACAGGTGAAGCATGGCCAGGTCGGTTTCCCTGTGGCCGCCGTGCGCGGCCGGGTCGATCAGCCAGGCGTGTCCGTCGGCGCCCCACAGCACGTTGCCGTTCCACAGGTCGCCGTGCAGCCGGGCAGGCGGCTCGGCGGGACCGGCCAGTTCGGGCAGGCGCTCACAGACGCGCTCGACGACGGTCGCCTCGGCCCGGCGCATCGTGCCGTCGTCGACCGCCCGGCGCAGATACGGCAGCACCCGGTGTTCGGCGTACCAGCGTGGCCAGTCGGTGCCGGGGACATTGCGCATCGGGGCGAGCCCGATGTACGCGTCCTCGGGGCCGCCGGGTGGTGAGGCCCCGAAGTGGGGCGCGCCCGTGGCGTGCAGGGCGGCCGGGTCGCGGCCGAACCGGACCGCGGCCTGGGCGCTCGGGCGCCCGGACGGGACGCGGTCGGTCACCAGCCAGCGTTCGTCATGGCCGTGCACCGCCGGGACACGAACCGTTCCGGCGTCCGCCAGCCAGTGCAGCCCCGCCGCTTCGGCCCGTACCGCTCCCGGGTCGTCACCGCGCTTGACCACCACCAACTGCCCGCCGTCGAGGGTGACTTCGGCGAGCGCGCCGGACAACCGGCGCTCGCCGGTCACCGGGCGCCCGGTGAGCCGGGCCGCCGCGGCAGCCGGGCCCTCGCCGTCTTGGGCGGGCGGACGGGCGGTCATGCGGGTTGCCTCCGGCGGTTGGGCGGGTGGGTTCGTTGTCGGCTGCGGGTTCGTTGTGGCTGGTCGCGCCCCGCGGCGGAGCCGCTGATGTCGCAGCCCCGCGCCCCTGGGTGGGTGGTGGGTCGGGGCCGTGGGGCCGGTGCGTCAGCCCGTCGCAGGGTGGGCATACGGCCCTCCGGCTCACACAGGGCGCAGGTGGCCTGAGACAGAACCTACGCGACGGGCATACGACGCACCGACCCACGTCCCCTCCCGCCGGTGGGAAGCTGCGGGCAGTGGGGGGTGCGGGCTTTCCCTGGGCGCGGGAAGGCGCAGGCTTTTGCTTTTCAGGGGCGCGGGGCTGTGACATTAGCGGCTCCGCCGCGGGGCGCGACCAGCCACGGCGGACTGGCAGCCGCGACACGACTGTCACCCCCACCCCCTGGCGGGGGCCTGGGGCGCAGCCCCAGTTTCGGGAAGGGGCGGGCCTGGGGAACTACGCGACCAGCCACGACGGACCCGCAGCCGACCATGGACGCGGTGGCCGCAGACCTACGACCGGCGGCGAGGCTTCCCCCGCTTGCCGCCCTTCGCGCCGCTTCGGGGGCTTCTGCCGGTCGATGTGGGCTTCCGGCGGGCGTCCGCCGCTTCGCGGCGCTTGCTCTTCGACTGTGCCGGAGGCGGGGTGCGCCCGCGTGTGCTGTTGGCCGTGCGGCCGCGGACGATGCCGATGAAGTCCTCGACCAAGTCGGTGGTCGCGTCCTCGGGCCACGACAGCGCGACGCTCGACTGAGGGGCGTCGACCACCGGTCGGTACGTGAGGTCCTTGCGATGGTGCAGACGGGCCAGCGACTGGGGGACGACGAGGAGGCCCACACCCGCCGCCACGAGTTCGAGGGCGTCCACCGTCGTGGCGGGGCGCTCGATGGCGGGGCGCCCCGGCAGCCGCTCCCAGTCGAGGACGTCGTCGAGCGGGTGGAACACGATGTCGTCGGCGAGATCCGCGACGGTGACCTCGTCCGCCGCCGTCACCAGGTGATCCTTCGGGACCACGACCACCGTCGACTCGGTGTAGAGGGGGATGGCGCTGAAGACCGTACGGTCGACCGGAAGCCGTACCACCCCGACGTCGGCTCCGCCGTTCCGCAACACGTCGGATGCCTCGGCAGCCGGCACGTCGACGAGGGTCAGCGGGACGCCGGGCAGTCGCTCGCTCCAGATCCGCACCCACTTGGCGGGCGTCACCCCCGGAACGTACGCGAGGCGGAACGTAGGGGATGCTTCCGAGCCTGTCACCCCGCCAGGCTACCGGGCGTGGCCGGAGGCCTCGTACGCGGTCGACAGCGGAGCCCGCCGGTCCGGTACGCGTCCCGTTACGGGGATGGCGTTGCCCCTGCCCTGCCGCGAGGATGCTCCTTCGCGCAGCAACACCCCACCGCATGCGGGCCGAGGAGCCAAAGGAGCCTTCCGATGGGTTCACACGCAGCGCCGAACCGCCGTAAGCGCGCCCTGTTGGTGCCCGTCGGGCTCATGCTCCTGGCCGTGCTCCTCGGCGTCCCCCGTGCCGACGGGGCGCCCGCGCCTGCCGAGGCCTGCCGCACCACGGGCACCGAACTGCCGCGCGGCGACTGCGGCCCGTTCTGGCAGGTCCTCGCGGAGGACTTCAACGGGGACCGGGTGCCGCTGGGCGCGTTCAGCGACTGCGATCACCATGTCGACACCTCAGCCGCGTACTGCGGCGGCCTGAGCGGTGCGTACCGGGACAACTGGTGGGCGTATCCGACCGGTTGGCCCGACACCGCGCGCGACCGTAACCGGGACGTCGTGGGTGTCTACCACCCGGAGGACACCGTGAGCGTAGGTCCCGCGGAGAACGGCGACGGCAGGATGCGCATCCGGATGTGGCGGCCCGCCGACGGAGGTCCCGTGCACGCCGCGGCAGTGGTACCGCGTGCCGTCATGCAGATGAAGTACGGCAAGTACAGCGCCCGTATCAAGGTGACGAAGCTCGCTCCGGGCTACAAGTCGGCCTGGCTTCACTACGGCGGAGGCTGCGAAATGGACCACCCCGAAGGCGAGTGGACCGGCGACCTCACCGCCTTCCATCATCCGTGCGGCGAGGGCGAGCAGGGCTACTTCCCGGGGGCCGACGACTGGACCGAGTGGCACACCGTCTCGACCGAGTGGACGCCGGGACATGTGCGCTTCTTCGTGGACGGCCGCCAGACGGGACACGACACCCGAGGCGTACCGAACCGCCCCCTGTCCTGGGTGCTCCAGAACGAAAGCGCCCTCCAGGGTCCGGGTGCGGCTCCGGGCAGCAGCGCCCAACTGGAGGTCACGTGGGTCGCCGCGTACGCGTACGGCTGGAAATGATCCCGAACGGAACGAGGAAGCTGCCGGCGGAGATCCTGCGCGACTGACGGCCCATCGGCCGGACAGGCGATCAAGTCAGTAACCTCGACACATGCCTTTACGTCGTAGCCATGACAGCCTTCCCGACCCCGCCCTGCCGCGCGATCCGCGCGCCGACGAGTACCCGATGCCGCCCGTGCCCTACGGGTGGTACGCCGTTCTCCGCAGCGCCGAGCTGCGCCCGGGCAGGGTCGTCAGCCTGCACTACTTCGGACGTGCCCTCATCGCCTTCCGCGGTGCGGACGGACAGCCGGCCGTACGGGACGCGCACTGCCCGCACTACGGGGCGCATCTGGGCGTGGGCGGGAAGGTCGTGGACGGCACCGTGGAGTGCCCGTTCCACGGTTGGCGATTCGGTGCGGACGGCCGGTGTGTGAAGGCACCGTTCGCGGTCCGGACCCCGAAGGTGTCCCTCGGCGGCTTCCCGGTCCGCGAGCACAGTGGGCTCGTCTTCGTCTACGCCGGGCCAGGAGAGCCGTCGTGGGAGGTGCCGGAGATCCCGGAGGCGGCGGCCAGGGACTTCGCCAAGCCGATCGACGACACCTGCCGGGCGCGTATCCACGTCCAGGAGATGCGCGAGAACATCGTGGACGAGTCCCACTTCCACTTCATCCACGGCCAGAGCGAACCACCCGTGCAGGACCTGCGGCCGGACGGTCCCTTCGCCGAGGTCCGCGGCCGGATCGGACGGCGCGTTCTCGGCTGGGACGTCAACAACACCTTCGATGCGTTCATGTACGGACCGGGCGTCATGGTGGTCCGCTCCCACGGGCCCGTCCTCTCGGTCACTGCGGTCGCCCTGACCACCCCCGTCGACGACCGTACGAGCGAGATGCGGATGCTGTACTACCTCCGCAAGCCGTCCCGGCTCCCGTTCCTGGTCCCCCTCCTCAAGCTCGTCTTCCGGGCGGAAGCCTTGGGCGAGGTGCGCGAGGAGGTCCGGATCTGGGACCACAAGATCCACCAGCCGCGCCCGGTCCTGCTGCCCCACGAGAAGGGCATCAGGGCGCTGCGACGCTGGTACGCCCAGTTCTATCCGTCCGAGGTCCCGGCCGAGCAGCTGAGTGACCTCAACTCGTGTTCCGAGGTGGAAACCCGGGTCGGAACGGGGAGCGACTAGGCGGCACTTTCCTCAACTGCGGCTCCTTCGCCGTCCACCGCCAGCCTCTTGACGCGTCACTGACAACAATGGCTAGATGAATTGGGAGCGCTCCCACCTCACTCAGGGAAGGGAACACCATGCGCATCACCCGCCGCTTACCCTTACGGATCGTTCCGGTTCTCGGCCTTGTGGCCGCCCTGCTCCTCCCCCTGCTCGGCCTCAGCGCCCCGGCTCATGCCGCGCCCACCGGCTTCCGCATCGAGAACGGCCGGCTGCTGGAGGCGTCCGGCAACGACTTCGTGATGCGGGGCGTCAACCACGCCCACACCTGGTATCCGGACCGGATGAGCTCCCTCGCGCACATCAAGGCGAAGGGCGCCAACACCGTACGCGTCGTCCTCTCCAGCGGTGACCGGTGGCCCCGTAACGACACCGCCGATGTGGCGAACGTGGTCACCCAGTGCAAGCAGAACCGGCTCATCTGCGTCCTGGAGGTCCACGACACGACCGGTTACGGCGAACAGAGCGGAGCCGTCACGCTCTCGCGGGCCGCGGACTACTGGATCAGTGTGCAGAGCGCCCTGAGCGGCCAAGAGGACTACGTCATCGTCAACATCGGCAACGAGCCGTACGGGAACACCAATTACGCGAACTGGACGGCCGACACCAAGGCGGCGATCCAGAAGCTCCGGGGCGCCGGTTTCGACCACACGATCATGGCCGACGCGCCCAACTGGGGTCAGGACTGGGCGTTCACCATGCGCGACAACGCCGCCTCGGTTTTCGCCGCGGATCCGGACGCCAACACGGTCTTCTCCATCCACATGTACGGCGTCTTCGACACCGCCGCCGAGATCACCGACTACCTGAACCGCTTCGTCGCCGCGAAACTCCCCATCGTGGTGGGCGAGTTCGGCCACGACCACTCGGACGGCAACCCCGACGAGGACGCCATTCTGGCCGCCGCCCAGCAGCTCGGGCTCGGCTACCTCGGCTGGTCCTGGAGCGGCAACGGAGGCGGAGTCGAGTACCTGGACATGGTCACGAGCTTCGACCCGAACCAGCTCACCATCTGGGGCCGGCGGATCTTCAACGGCGCGAATGGCATCGCCGCCACCTCCGAGGAGGCCGCCGTCTACTCCTCCGCATCATCCTGAACAGGTCCACCTGCCCATTGGCCCGACCGCGTCCTGGGAGGCCGACAGCGAACGACCTCTCAGGGAGCGATGTTGTGGTTCAGACGGAACAGGTTGCCGGGGTCGTAGCGCCGTTTGACGGACGCCAAGCGGTCATAGTTCTGCCGGTAGTTGGCTCGCACCCGGTCCTGGTCGTCGGCGTCCATGAAGTTCACGTAGCCGCCCCCCGTCGAGTACGGCTCCAGTGCCGCCGCGAAGGCGCGCGCCCAGTCGATGTTCGCCTCGCACTCGGCGCGGGTCGGCAGGGCGGGGCTGATTGCAGTCTCGGCAACGGAGGCCTCTGCTGAAGGAGCCCTTCCAGTAGTGGTTGAGGCCGGCGGGCAGCAGCTCGTCGAAGCGCGTGTTGATCATGGGGTACGGCATGCACGCGACGTGCTGTCCCACGACCGGGTCGAGGCTGGCGAGCCGGGCCAGGATCCGGTCGTCCTCGTCCTCGGGTTGTCCACGGTGAAGGTCAGCGCGCCGACGAGTCGAAGTGGCCACGGTGCCGTGCGGACTCCTTGATCCAGCGAGGGGTGGCGAGGGCGATGAGCAGCCCGATGGGGACGTTGACGAAGAGCACCCACCGCCAGTTCAGCCACTCGACGAGGACTCCGTCGGCGAGCAGGCTGATGGCTCCGCCGCCCGCCGAGACCGCGGCGTATGAGATTCGGGTCGGAGTGCCCCGCTTGTCGTGCGCTCACAGGAATCGTCCGCACGCTGTTGCCCGGCGGCGGTCCTGTCACCGTTCGATGCGCACCTGCGCAGGCGGGTAGGGCGAGGACGAGGTGGTGCCGGCCGACCAGTACCCACCGGAACCGGGCACGGCGGCAAGGGCATTGACCACCACGGGAGTCGTGGCGGACGGACCGCGCTCGCTCACCCAGGCCCCGCCGTCCCACCGCAGGTAGTGGGCTCGGGTCTGGTCCCAGAAGTCCCAGCCCGAGATGCGGTCCGGCCGTCCCTGCTCGTCGCAGACGATCTCGGTGAGCATGCCGACGGTGAACGGCGTCGTGATGCTGCGCCACGTGCTTCCGTCTCCGTGGAGGAGGGTGACTGCCGGAGGCTTGCCCGGGGGACCGCCTACTCCGTAGGCGTAGCCGGTGAGCCAGATGTCGTCGTCGGCCACAGGGAGCAGCCCGGTGACAGTGGCGCGTATGCCGCCGGGCGGAGGCAACTCGGTCCATGCGTCGCCGTCCCAGCGAGCAACCAGTCCGCTGTCGTACACCCAGACGTCGCCGCCAGGCGTGACACGGACACCCGACGCGGTGGCGGCGGTCCCGCTCGGGAGGGGCTCGCACCACGTCCAGCTGGTGCCGTCGCCGTGCAGCAGTACAGAGTTGTCGCCGTTCCGCCCGGAGATCCAGGCATGGCCGTCGGGGCCCACCGCGACACCGGTGAGAAGCGTTCCGGCCTCTCCCCGCCCGGGGAACTCGGCCTCCTGCCACGTGCGCCCGTCCCACGCCAGGAGACGAGCGGCACCGGCGGCGTCGGCGCCGACGGCCCAGGCAGAGCCGGACGTCGTGGCGGCGACGGAGTTCAGGTCGCCGCTGAATCCCAGATGGGCGAGGCTGATACGCGCCCACGCCTCGCCGTCCCACACCAGGGCCAGCGGCGTCCCGCGGGTCCTGCCGGAACGCCCTTCCTCCCCCACCGCCCAGGCGAGTGCGGGCCCCGCGGCGGCCAGGCCGGCCAGCTGGGCGGCCTCCGCGCACTCCGGCGCCGCGACGGCCTGCCACTCGTGGGCTTCCTGAACGTCCTGGCCCAAGGCACCCGTGTCCCGGACAAGGTCACCCGAGGAAGCCCCGGCAGCCCCACCGCTCGCCGAGACGAGCCCCATCCCCGCCCCGGCACCGAGCACTCCACTGATGAAACGCCGTCTTCGCACGAGGTCCCCCCTCTTCGGCGGCCTGCAGAGGCAACACCGTGAACCAGCGCGCCGGAGAACGCAACAACTCCACACGAAACTGGCTCGGTTGCGGCCGACGATCGAGATCCTGAAGCCGTACTCACGGCTCGTGCATGGTCTCTCTCCCGGGAGTGGCCGCCCCCTTCGACTCACCCGCGCACATCACGCCCGCCAACGCCACACGAAGGACAACTGATACGTGCACGACTGTTGTCCAGACCGGTGAGATACCGCTTACATAGTATGAAAGCGCCTCCGAAAGCGCTTTCATGCACCACGGAATCCGGCCGACCCATGCAGGTGTCCAGCCGATGAGGGGTGTCAAGCGATGAGACCAACACACCGTCTACAAGGGAGAATCGCCGCAGGCACGCTCACTCTGGCGCTCGCCGCCAGTGGCTGTGCCGGTGGTTCAGGTTCCGGAGATTCACCCGATGACTCCATCGTGATCGGCGTCTCCTTACCCCTCACCGGTGACTTCTCCGAACCCGGCAAGGGCGTCGAACGCGGCTACAAAGCATGGGCCAAGATCGTCAACGACAAGGGCGGACTCCTCGGCCGCAAGGTCGAGTTGAAGATCCTGGACGACCAGTCGAATGCCGACCGCGTCGTCTCCGACTACGAGCAGCTGATCGGCCGGGACGAAGTCGACCTGGTCTTCGGCCCCTTCTCCACCCGGCTCGTCGTCCCCTCCGCCCGCGTGGCCGAGGAGTACGGCATGCTCTTCGTCGAACCGGCGGGAGCCGCGCCGGAGGTCTTCGACCAGGGCTTCAAGAACCTCTTCTACGCCGCACCTGCCGTCGCCAACGACCACTACAACCACCTGGCCGAATACATCCTCGCCCTGCCGGCGGGCGAGCGTCCCAAGACCGTCGCGTACGCCGCCATGGACGACCCCTTCGCGCAGGGAACCGCGTACGGACTCAAGGAGAAGCTGGAGAAGGGCGGCATCAAGACCGTCGTCGACGAGGTCTATCCGCCCAACACCACCGATTTCGGCAGCATCGCGGCCAAGATCGCCGATTCGAAGGCGGACGTGGTGGTGGGCGGTTCGCAGTACCAGGACGGCGTCAATCTGATCGTCGCCCTCCAACAGCTCAACTACCAGCCGAAGATGGCCGCCTTCTCCACCGCGCCCACCGAACCGGAGTTCGCGAAGGCCATCGGCAACAAGACCGAGGGCATCCTCGCGCCCACCGGCTACACACAGAAGGCCGACTACCCGAGCAACAAGGAGTTCGTCGAGAAGTACACGAAGCAGTTCGGCAAGGCACCGGAGGAGGACGAGGCCAACGCGTACACCACGGGCCAGGTGGTCGCGGCCGCCGTCGAGGCCGCCGACTGCGCCTCCCAGGACCCCGACTGCCAGAGCAAGTTGGTCGACTGGCTGCGCGGCAACGAAGTGGAGACCGTCGTCGGACCGCTGAAGTGGGACGACAAGGGCCGCCCGCAGAGCGCGCACATGATCCAGCAATGGATCGACGGGGAGATCCAGATCGTGCTCCCCAAGGCGCAGAAGGAAGCGGATCTGGTCCACCCCAAGCCGGCGTGGTGAGGCCGGCGTGCCCTCCGCGAGCCTCGTCTTCCAGAGCGTCGTCCTGGGCGTGCTGCTGGGAGGGCTCTACGCCCTCCTCGCGGCAGGCCTGACCCTCTACTTCGGCGTCATGCGCGTCGTGATGATCGCCCACTCCGCCTTCCTGATCCTCGCCGCCTACCTCGCCTGGTACGCCCACCGGGAGACCGGCATCGACCCGCTGCTCACCCTGGTCGTCACCGTGCCGCTGTTCTTCGCGGCGGGTGTCGCCATGCAGCGGCTGCTGCTCACCCGGCTCCGCCCCGCGACCCTCACCATGATGTCGGTGCTGCTCACCTTCTCCGTCGCCCTGACCATCGAAGGCCTCCTCGGGTACGCCTTCAGCGGCACCCAGCGCCGGATCCGGCTCGGCTACAGCTCGGCCGGCTTCGAGTTCCTGGGAGCGAGGATCGCGGCAGTCAAGCTGATCGCCTTCGGTATGGCCGCACTCGCCCTGCTGGGCCTCTATGTGCTGATGAAGCACAGCCGGTTCGGCCAGGCGCTGCGCGCCACCATCCAGCACCGGGAGGCCGCCCAGCTGCTCGGCATCGACACCGACCGGATCGCCGGCTACGGCTTCGGCCTCGGCCTCGCCACGGCGGCCGTCGGCGGCACGGCGCTCGCCCTCGACACCACCATCTACCCGTCACTGCACTGGCATTGGATCGGCCCACTGATGGCGATCATCGTCGTCGGCGGACTCGGCAGCGTGCCGGGAGCCGCCATCGCCGCCATGACGCTGGGCATGCTGCAGAGCCTGCTGCAACTGGAGCTCTCCACCACCTGGGCGCAGACCGTCTTCTACGTCGCGCTCTTCGCCACCCTGGCCTTCCGGCCCCAGGGATTCTTCGGGGGGCGGCTTGCGCAGAGGTTCTGAAACCCCGTTCCGGGCAGGCTGGTTGCGTACGGGCACACTGCTGCACGTCGGCGCCCTGCTGGCCGCGGTCGCGGTCGCCCTGTCCTTCCCGTCCATGGCCCCGAGTCCGTACGAGATCACCGTGGGCATCGCCATCCTCAACTACGCGGTGCTGTCCACCTCCTGGAACTTCGTCGGCGGCTTCACCGGCTACATCTCGCTCGGGCACGGTGCCTTCGCCGGACTCGGCGCCTACGGAACGGGACTGCTGGTCACCAAGGCCGAACTCCCGCCGTTCGCCGCGCTGTTCGTGGCAGCCGCACTGGTGGGCGCGCTCGCCGTGCCGGTCGGCTATGCCGCCCTGCGCGTGCGCGGCGCCTCCTTCGTCATCGTCTCCATCGCCCTCGTCCTCATCCTGCTGCTGGTCTTCCAGAGCTGGGCCTCCTTCACCGGCGGCTCCCGGGGACTGGTCGTACCGCGGCCGTTCCCGGGCATGCTGCGCTCCGAGCACCACCGGACCTTCTACTTCCTGTTCGCCGCGCTGCTCGCGGTGGCCCTGCTGACCTGGTGGATCATCGACCGCTCGCGGTTCGGCATGGGCCTGAAGGCGATCCGTGAGGACGAGGACAAGGCCCAGTCCCTGGGCACGCCCACCTTCGCCTACAAGCTCATCGTCTTCGTGGTCTCCGCCGCCTTCACCTCGCTGGCCGGCGGGCTCTACGCGCTCTGGTTCGGTGACCTCGACCCCGTGTTCCAGTTCTCCATCCTCAGCGGGGCGTACATGGTGCTGATGGCGCTGCTGGGCGGCGTACGCCATCTGTACGGGCCACTGCTCGGCGCCGTGATCGTCGGGTACGCCCTGGAGTACTCCAAGGTCGAGTACGGCGACACCCCCCTGCATCTGGTCGTGGCGGGGCTGCTGCTGGGCGTCGTCGTGATGTTCATGCCGGACGGGGTCATCCCGGCCGCCACCGCGCTGCTTGGCCGCTTCCGCAAGTCCGACGAGACCTCCATTCGCGAGGTGACCGCCGCCGAACTGAAGCAGCGGCACGGACAGCGCGACGGACAGCGCGACGGAAACGACGGAACGGAGGGTTCGGAGGTGAGAGACAGTGAGCGAAGCGGAAGCGGCGGCTGAGCCCGGGACTCGGCCGAGTCTGGCAACCGTAGGCCTCAGCAAGGCTTTCGGCGGTGTCACCGCGCTCGACTCGGCCACCGTGACCTTCCACCACGGCAAGGTCAACGCCCTGATCGGTCCCAACGGCTCCGGCAAAACCACCTTCTTCAACTGCGTCACCGGGATGATCCGCGCGGATGCGGGCCGTACCACCTACCGCGGGCGCGACATCACGGGAAAGCCCCCGCACCGGATCGCCCGCGCCGGCATCGGGCGTTCCTTCCAGCTGTGCCGTGTCTTCCCGCGGATGACCGTGCTCGACAACCTCCTCGCCGCCGTACAGCCGTCCACCCTCGCGGGGCAGCTCGCCCGCGCGGGCCGGAGGGAGGAGACCGAGCGGGCTCGTGGCTGGCTGTCGCGGATGGGCATCGAGCATCTGGAGCGGGCCGAGGCACGCCAACTGTCCTGGGGACAGCAGAAGTTGCTGGAACTCGCGGGTGTGCTGATGAGCGAGCCCGAACTGATCCTGCTGGACGAGCCGGCCGGCGGAGTCAACCCGGCGCTCATCGACCGCATCTGCGACCTGGTGCGCGAACTCAACTCCGAGGGACGCACCTTCCTGATCGTCGAGCACAACATGGACCTGGTCATGAGTCTGAGCGACCACGTCGTCGTGTTCGACCGCGGCAGTCCGATAGCCGAGGGCCCGCCCTCCGTGATCCAGTCCGACGAACGAGTCCTCGGGGCATACCTTGGCGTCTGACACCGACTCTGCGATCCCTGAATCCGCATTCCCCGACTCTGATTTCCTTCTTGAACTCGACGACATACAGGCCGGATACGGCCGGGCGGCCCTCGTGCTGCGCGGGCTGACCGTCCAGGTCCCCGCCGGGGCGATCGTCTGCCTGGTCGGGCCGAACGGAGCAGGAAAGTCCACCGTTCTGAAGGTCGCCAGCGGACTCCTCGCCCCTCGCTCGGGCCGGGTCCTCGTCGACGGCAAAAACCTCACCGGCCATGGGCCTCAGCGGATGCTGACCGCCGGAGTCGCCCATGTCCTCCAAGGGCACAGCGTTTTCCGGGAGATGACGGTCGCCGAGAACGTTCTGCTCGGCGGCTACACCCTCCGGGACAAGCAACTCATCGCCGAGCGGGTGAGGTTCGTACGGGACCTCTTCCCCGTCGTCGGGGAACGGTGGACGAGCTTGGCCGGGCTGCTCTCCGGAGGCCAGCAGAAGCAGGTGGAGTTCGCGCGTTCGCTGATGGTCAAGCCCCGGGTGGTGCTGCTCGACGAGCCGTCGATGGGGCTCGACCCCAAGGCGACCGGCGTCGTCTTCGAGCAGATCGTACGGATGCGGGACGCGGGCACCGCTGTCCTGCTGGTGGAACAGAACGCGCGGCGCGCCCTTGAGGCCGCCGACACCGGCTGCGTACTCGACCTCGGCCGGGTCCATGTCTCGGGCCCTGCACGGGAGTTGCTCGCCGATCCGCAGTTGGGTGAGCTCTATCTCGGAGGCCGGCCCGCACGTCGCTGACACGCCTCGTAGACACGCCTCGCAAAGGAGCGAGTGGATGTTCACGCAACGCAGGCGGAACACGGCGGTGGCTCTCGCCGCCTTCCTGACGACCCTGACCGCTCTGGCCGCGGCACCTGCCGAAGCCCAGGTGGACCGCGGTGCCGTACACCCTTCTCTGCGCCCGCACTTGGCGGCGTACTACGACTTCGAGCACCCGGTGCGCGGCAACCCGGCGAAGGAGCGGGACCAGGGTTTCTCGCGCACGGACATCGACCTGGTGGGCGGCGGTGCGGCGATGCGCACGCGGGACGGGGCGCACCGGGGCAGCCGGATCTCGCTCCAGGTGCGGCAGGTGAACCCGGATGCGGCCGGCAACGACGACTGGAAGGCGGGCGTGTACGGGGCCTCGGGTGTGCCGAGCCTGCGGGCCTTCAACGCCGCCAAGGGGATCACCGTCATGGGCTGGTTCAAGTCGACCGGTCCGAACCCGGGCCGGAACAGCAACACGGCCGCCCCGGACGACCACTACAGCGCCGTCGGCCTGGCAGGCGTGCTGTCCGGGGACTCCGACGGTCACGCGGTCCGCGGCCTGCTGGAGATCATCGAGGTGAACGGCGAACTGCGGCTGGTCGCCCTCGGCCGGCGCATCGACGGGGCGAGCTCCCAGACCTTCGCCGCGTCCGGGGACTGGCGGACCCTGCTGCCGGACGGTGAGTGGGTGTTCCTCGCCGCGACCTTCGACTTCGACACCGGAGCCATGGCGCTCTACCGCAACGGGCAGCGGCTGGACGGTTTCTACACCGTCCCCGGCGACCCCTGGGACCTCTCGGGACCCGGGCCGCACCGTGCCTCACCGACCGATCCCCGCGGCATCAAGATCGGCGGCAGCTTTCCGCAGAACACCGGCGAACGCAATCCCTGCGACTGCCGCATGGACAGCTTGATGTTCCTCGACCGTGCCGTGGACGGCGACCGGATACGGGCTCAGTACCACCTGTCGAACTCCGGCCGGCGCTGAGCGCACCAAAGGAGTGATACCGATGACCACATCCACCGGCGTCAGACCGAGACCTCTCGTACTGGCCCCTCTCCTCGTCCTCTCCCTACTGCTGTCGGCCCTCGTCATCCTGCCCGGCACGGCGCACGCCGCGGCCGAGCCCATCACCGACCCCATCCCCGAGCGGCCCGCCACTTCCGGCATCGGGCTGACCGTCGAGGAGTACGCCTCCTTCCCGAAGACCGAGCCGCCGCCCGGCCCGGTCACCGATCCACGGCTGGTACGGCAGGCCCGCATCAACTACTTGAGCGAACTCCCCGACGGTTCGGGCCGGATGGCCGTCCCCGACCTCAACGGCAAGCTGTATCTCGTCGAGGACGGCGGCAGCCCGCAGGTCTATCTCGACATCGCGGCCACCTTCGGCCCCGCGTTCTTCGCCAGCCGTGGCCTCGGCCAGGGCTTCGGGTTCGTGACCTTCGACCCCGGCTTCAAGCGCAACGGCCGCTTCTACACCGTCCACACCGAACTGGCCTCCGCCACCACCGCCGTACCCGACTTCCGGCAGCAGGCGGCGACCAACTACCACGGCATCATCACCGAGTGGACCGCAGACGACCCCTCGGCCGACACCTTCCAGGGCAGCCGTCGCGAAATCCTGCGCATCGGCTTCGCGGGCACGATCCACGGCATCCAGCAGATCGACTTCAATCCCAACGTCCGGCCCCACAACCCCGATTACGGACTCCTCCATGTCGCCGTCGGCGACGGCGGCCAAGGCGTCAGGAACACCGAGCCGCAGGACCTCTCCCTCCCCCACGGCAAGATCCTGCGCATCGACCCACGCGGCACGAACAGCGCCAACGGCAAGTACGGCATCCCGGCGCGGAACCCGTTCACCCGCACCCCCGGCGCACTGGGCGAGATCTACGCGTACGGCATGCGCGACCCGCACCGCTTCAGCTGGGACACCGGTGGCAGCCGGCGCATGTATCTCGGTCACATCGGACAGCACGCCGTCGAATCCGTCTACGAGGTGCGCGCGGGCGACAACTTGGGCTGGAGCGAACGCGAAGGCGCGTTCGTCTTCGACAAGACGGCCGCCGACCCCTGCGACCAGATGCTTCCGCTCCCCGAGGACGACGAGAAGTACGGCTACACCTATCCCGTCGCCGCCTACGACCACGACCCGCCCGCCGACTGGAACTGCACCTCCGACGTGGGCCGCGCCATCGTGGGCGGCTTCGTCTACCGCGGCCACGACCTGCCCGAGCTGCGCGGCAAGTACGTCTTCGGGGACATCGTCGACGGCCGTCTGCTCTTCGCCGACGCCTTGGACATGCGGCGCGGGGAGAAGGAACTGGCCCAGCTCTACGACCTGATGCTGTACGACGCGAGCGGCAAGCGCGTCACCATGCGGGACCTGGCCGGGGACACCCGGGTGGACCTGCGCTTCGGACAGGACGCGGACGGTGAGCTGTATCTGCTCTCCAAGGCCAACGGCAAGATCTGGAAGGTCACCGGGACCCGGATGTTCGCCTCCTGCGACACGGGCGGCTCCTCGCTTCGCCATGTCATGGCCGGACGGAACTGGGCTCCTGTCACCCCGTCGAAGTGGCGGTTCCCGGGCCACGAGGCCGTCCTCGCCGAGCCCGGGGTCCAGCGGCCCGGCCCGCGCCGCCCCTTCGAGTACGCCGTACTGACCGCGGGCCCGGCGGCTCTGGGCTCCGTACGGATCGACGCCGAGGTGCGGATCGACACCCCCGTCGAGGTCACCAACCGGGACGTGATCATCGTCTTCGACTACCAGTCGGACACGAAGTTCGCCTACGCCCATCTGTCGACGGACAACACCATCTATCCGCACAACGGCATCTTCGTGGTCAACGACACCGACCGGCTCCGGATCGAGGACCAGTGGAACGGCAGGACGGGCGCCCCACCGGCCATCACCGACAGCGACTGGCACAAGGTGCGGGTGGTGCGCTGCGCGAGCAGCGGTGAGATCGCGGTATACGTCGACGGCTCGAAACGTCCGCTGATGACCGCCGTCGACTCCACGCTCGCCTCCGGCAGGGTGGGCTTCGGATCGTTCGACAACATCGGGAGGCTTCGCGACCTGAAGGTCTCGTACCGCTGACCCTCGTACCGCTGAGTCTCGTACCGCTGAGTCTCCTGCCGTTGAGGGATGAGGGGCCTCGGTCTCAGACCGGGCCGAGGCCCTTCCCGCCCAGGCGTTCCAGGTCGGAGGGGCGGACCTGGATGACCACGACGGCGATCAGTGCGGCGAGCACGGCGAAGATCGCCGCCATGATGAAGGCGGCCGAGACGCCGGCGGTGAGGACCTCGTCGGCCCAGGGCGGCGGGAGGTCCCCGGTGCGCTCGAACCGCAGGCGCTCGGCCGGGGTCGCCTGCTCCAGGAAGCGCGGAACCTGCTTGTCCGCCTCGTTGCGGCTGGCCGTCCCGAACATCGTGACCAGGATGGACAGGCCCAGCGAGCCGCCGACCTGCTGGGTGGCGTTGAGGAGTCCGGAGGCGGCGCCGGTCTCGTGCGTGGCGACGTTGGAGAGCGCCATGAGGGTGAGCGAGACGAACTCCATGCCCATCCCCAGGCTGAAGACCAGGATCGGGCCGAGGACGCTGCCCGCGTAGGTGGAGTGGACGTCGGTCAGAGTCAGCCACGCAAGGCCCGCCGCCGCCAGGATCCCGCCCACGACCATGAAGGGCTTGGGGCCGTATCTGGGCAGGAACCGCGAGGCCAGCCCGGCGCCGATCGCGATGACCGCGCTGACCGGCAGGAAGGCGAGACCGGTCTGCAGCGGGCTGAAGCCCAGCACGTTCTGCGTGAAGAGCGTGAGGAAGAAGAACATGCCGAAGATCGCGGCGGCCAGGCACAGCATCATTCCGTAGGTGCCCGCGCGGTTACGGTCGGCGAACATGTGCAGGGGCGTGATCGGCTGTCTGGATTGCCTCTCGATCAGGATGAACACCGTGAGGATGACGACGGCCGCCGCGAACGAGGCCACCGTGAGCCCGTCCCGCCAGCCGTCCTGTGCGGCCCTGATGAATCCGTAGACCAGCAGCACCATGCCCACGGTGGAGGTCAGCGCGCCGGCGATGTCGAAGTGGCCGGGGTGGCGTTCGGACTCCCTGATCCAGCGGGGTATGGCGAGGGCGATGAGCAGCCCGATCGGGACGTTGACGAAGAGCACCCACCGCCAGTTCAGCCACTCGACGAGAAGTCCGCCCGCGAGCAGGCCGATGGCTCCGCCGCCCGCCGAGACCGCGGCGAACACCCCGAATGCCCGGTTGCGTTCGGGGCCTTCGCGGAAGGTCGTACTGACCAGGGAGAGGGCGGTCGGGGACGCGATGGCACCACCGACGCCCTGGAGGGCGCGCGCGGCGAGGAGTTGGCCGGCGTTCTGCGCGAGCCCGCCGAGCAGCGAGGCGAGCACGAAGAGCAGCACGCCGAAGATGAAGACGCGCCGCCTGCCGAGGATGTCACCGGTCCGGCCGCCGAGCAGCAGCAGCCCGCCGAAGGTGAGCGTGTACGCGTTGACCACCCAGGACAGGCTGGTGGTGGAGAACTCCAGAGAGCGCTGAATGTGTGGCAGCGCGATGTTCACGATGGTGATGTCCAGGACCACCATCAGCTGACACGAGGCGATGACCAGCAGAGCCATCGCGTTTCCGCCACCGCCGGGTTCCTTGGTGGTGGCCTGCGCTGAAGAGGCCGGCTGCGGGCTGCTGGTCATGGCGTGTCGCACCCCCGGAGGTCGAACCCTCGCGAGGGATCAGCGAGCGGTTCCGTCCACTCCTGCTTCCACCGTTCGACGGTACGCCCGTGGCGGGGGCGTCACCACTCGATCAACGTCATGGCCGCACGGCCGCCCACGTGATTCTCAAGTGAGTCCGTTTGTCAGGGACCGTTGGCTGTCGTCCCTGGCCATGGGTTTCAGGTCGGCTGCCGTCTCGCCCTTCACCCAACTCAGGTTGCGCTCCGAAGACTTGAGGCCACTGGACCGGCTCAGGTCGCACGCGCCCTTCACGGCCGGCGGCCGGGCCGACGCCGACCTGTGAATCCAAACCGTCCGGCTCGCTGCCGCGGGACAGCGGTTCCGTCACGGTGCCGAGCATTCCGGGTCGTCGACGATCACCGCGTTCGCCGGAATGATCACGACGTCTTCGCTGTCCTCCGCCTGCTCGAACCTTGTGGTGGCGTAGCCCCGCTTGCCGTCCCCGACACACTTCGTGGCGAGGTTTCCGAAACCGTCCGGGAAGTTGTAGACCTCCGCCGCGGTGTCCTCGCCCGCCTTTCCCTTCACCGGGGCGTCGCCCTTGCCACGCTTGTCGTCGTACTCCTGGGAGCAGCCGGTGAGCAGGACGGCAAGCAGCAGCGCACCGCAGGTGGCGACCCCCGCTTGCGTTGGCCGCAGGCGGCGCTGCACAGGCCGCAGGCGGCGCTTCCCCGACTGCGGCCCTGCCGTCATGCTCAGCCCGCGCATGTTTTGTCCTCGACGATCTGGACGTTGGACGGAGCGCCGGCGTTCGTCGTGACATACGCGCGGAAGCCGTGCCCCACGCACTTGGTGGCGAGATTCCCGAAGCCGTCCGGCATGTTGTACACCTCGGCAGGGCTGTCGTCACCCTTGCGGCCCTGCACCGGGGCGTCGCCCATGCCACGCTTGTCGTCGTCCTGAGAACAGCCCACAAGAAGGCTTCCCGCAGTCAGCGCCAGGGCCGCGGCCCAGACCGATGCTCGTACACGCCTCATCAGAAGTCCCCCGTACCGGCAAGTCGGATGGTGTCTCTGAAGACAGCGCGTGGCCTGGTCCGGTTCCCCTGTTGGTCTGGTGGGTCTCCGCGAGCGTGATGCGTGGAACGGCTAATCGTCCGAGACGCGTACGAGGGCGAGCGTGATGTTGTCGGGGCCGCCTGCCTCGATGGCGGCCTTCCACAGCTCGAAGACGGCCCGGACGTCGTCGTACTCCCGCAGCAGGCCGTCGAGGACGTTGTCCGGCAGTGGGTCGGTCAGTCCGTCGGTGCAGATGAGATACCGGTCGCCTGGCGCCAGGCGCGAGGTCGTCAGGTGAGGGGTGACTTCGCGGTACCTCAGGGCGCCGCCGAGCGACTGTGTCAGCCGGGAGGTGGTGCGCTGCCCCGGTTCGAGCGGCGGGTTGTCGTCCACGCTCACCTGGCGCAGTCCGTCCTGCGGGGCGGCGAAGACCCGGCTGTCGCCCACGTTGAACGCCAGCAGCGATTCGGGCATCACGACCACACCTGCGACGGTTGTGCCCATGGTGGCGAGATCGTCGCCGTGGACGCCTGCCGCTTCGTAGATCTCACGATTGCACGTGCGCAGCTCATCACGGACGGCGTCCTCGCTGTTCAGGACAGAGCCTGTCACCGCGAGTCGGTGGGTGACGAGAGCACTCGCCACCTCGCCCCCGGGATGCCCGCCCATGCCGTCGGCGACCGCTACGACCAGTGGTGTACCCAGCGCGAACACCAGCGTCTGCGGATTTTCCGTCACGGTGCAGGGCAGCGTCCACGGGCCGACGACAAGGCTGTCCTCGTTCCGGTCGCGGATCAGCCCGGGATGGCTCAACGCGCTCACAACGACGTGCGGCACCGCATGCCACCGCCTTCATTGGCCATGGTCGCTTCGAGGAACGGTGCGTCACGCACCAGGCGCGCGGTACTCGACTTTCTGACGGACCGCCTCGTCGATCTCGTCGGGCGACAGCAGGACGACCGTGCTCGTGCGTACGCCACCGGCCGCCGACGCGACCAGACCCATGGCCGCGGCAGAGACGTTGCTGGGCAGGTCCACGGTGAGGTAGACGTCTTCGTCGCCGAAGGCCCAGTACATCGACTCGATCCGGCCCCCGAGGCTCTGAACCATGCGATCGACGACCTCGCGACGCGCAGTACCGCCCTCCTTGAGCAGGCCCTGCAGTCCATCGACGGCCAACTTGACCTTGAAGAGGTATTTCGACATCGGATCGGCCTTTCACTTACGTCCGGTACATCCTGTTGATTATGTTTCCTCCACATCCTCCTTGCGTGGTGCGCCCTCCGTCGCCGGAAGGGCCGCCATACGGCTTACTGCCGCCCGACCGAGGCTCCTGCTGCCGTGGCCCAGGTCACGCCGATGGACTTAGGGTTCTTGTGTGAAGGCCTTCCCGCGGGCGGAGCTGCGGCGCGATCTGGCCGGTGTCGTGTACGTGCCTGCCGCGCAGGACCCCGACCGGCTCGGAGCGGCGCTGCACGCCGAGGGCGCGCTCGTCGCGCTGAAGGTGCGGTACGGCGGATCCGATCCGGAGCGGGCTCCCTGGCTCGTTGCCGCGCGCCCCTTTCCGCTCGGGCCGGATCTGACACGGCAACTCGAGCGGCTGGGGGCGGCCGTCTTCGCGCTGTGCGACACGGCGCAGGACCTGTACGCGGAGGGGGATCCACACGTCCGGGCCGCTCTGGACATCGGTGTGCCCGAGGATCTGCGCGGTCGCGACCTGGACCGTCGCATCGAGTTGTTCCGGCTCGATGTCGTCGTGAGCCGGAGCGTGCCGCGGGTGACGGAGATCGAGGAGGCCTTCGGCAACGTCGGAAAGATGCACGCCCTCGAGCGGGCGTACGGCGTAGGTGCCGGCGAGCTGTTCCGGGCCTTCCACCGGCGCGGAATCGAGCGGATCTGGATGGACGACCAGTACCCGACGTACCGGGCGGAGAACGAACTCGCCGCCCGCCGCATGCGGGAGCAGTTCGGCCGCCCGGTGGATGTGGAGTTCTTCTCCCGCTTCCGTGACGACGGGCGCAGGGGCTGGCGTTTCTGCTACGTCAAGGAGCTGCGGCAGTACGGGGAGCGACTCCGCCGGGAGATCTTCGCGGCGGCGGAGCGGCTGATCAACCCGCTGTTCCACGGCTTCGGCACCAAGGCCCTGCTCTCACTGGTCTGGGACCCTGCCCTGGAGTCCGCGATCGCCGGGCGGCTCGGTGCACAGACCATGACCGTGCTCCGCACATGCGTCCCGCGGTCGCAGGTGCTGCCGGCCAGGCCCGATCCGGCGCTTGTCGAGCAGTTCAAGGCGTGCGGCCGCGAGAAAGTGCTGAAGGTGATCGACTCCGACGCCTCGGAGTTCACCTGGGGAAGCCGGGGGGTCTTCTTCGGCGACCACTCGGCCGGCCGCTGGCGCAGCGCGCTGGACGCAGCCGCTGCCGGCCAGATCCCGGGTCGCCCCGATGCCACCGGCTCCCGTTTCGTGCTCGGTGACCTGGTCGAAAGCGACCGGTTCGATGTCGAGTTCCTCCACCCCCACAGCAGGCAGCTGTGCCTACTGCCGAGGGCGCGTATTCGCCTGACCCCGATCTACGCCCGAGAGGGGCACGGCAGCGAACTCCTGGGCGGCCACACCACGTTCGTCAACACCAGCCGCAAGGTGCACCTGGGCCACCATGCCGTCTGCACGCCTTTCGTCCCCTCCTTCACGCAGGCCTGACGCCGCCGACACCGCGTCGTGCGGGCACGGTCCGGCACGGACCGCGCCCGCACGATGTCATCCAGCCGCGCGGCGGTCAGCCGCCGACGGCTCCCGGCACCTCTTCCGTGACGCCGTTCAGTTCAGAGGACGGATCACTGCCGTACGGGCGGGTGATGACCTCCAGGCCGTGTCCGGCCGGATCCGGGAAGTACACGCCCCGCCCGCCGTCGTTGCGGTTGATCCGGCGCGGGTGCTTGCCTTGCGGGTCGCCCTGGATCGGAACCTCCGCCGCCACGAGGCGCCCGAGCACCTGGTCGAACTCCTCCTCGGAGACGAGGAACGCGTAGTGCTGCATGGGGATGTCGATGTCGACTGTCGCGAAGTCCAGCGTGACGCCGTTGGCGGTCGTCACCGGCAGGAACATCCCGGCCGGCTCACCGACCTCAAGGCCCAGGATCTCGGCCAGGAAATGAGCGGACTTCTCCCGGTCACGGGTGAGAACGATGGTGTGGTTGAACTCGACTGACACTGGTCAATGCCTCCACGGGCATCTCGCGGCACCTCCATGCCTCACCCGGCCGGTGACCGACACGCGATGCCGCGCCAGAGATCGTAGGCACCCTTCTCCGGCCGCGTCGAGCGGTTTTCGGTCGGCTGACACCGCTCTTCGGACGGCCGACGGCTCCCTGGGCACTTCCCCGAAAAGATCTCCATCAGTTGGTCCGGGAGGATTCCCTGCTCGTTCATTTGGTGGCGGACTGATCGTTTCTGCGCGGCATCTGCCCACCAGTTGGCCAGGAAGAGTTGGTCCAAAGGATCCTTACCGTCCCCCGCCAGGGGCCCTACTGTCCCGGTGACCAGTCGGCGGCGCTCAACGAACCATCGTTCGCTCTTCTTTGACGAAGGAGTAGCTGTGGAACGTCGCAACTTCCTGCGCGGTGCCGTGATCGGCACCTCGGCCGCCGTCTTCGGCGGCACCCTCATGCGCGGCGCCGCTTACGCGGCCCCCGCCCAGAACGGCACCAGCCCGTACGGCGGTCTGCTGGCCGCCAACGCCAACGGGATCATGCTGCCGGCGGGCTTCACCAGCAGAGTCATCGCCCGCTCCAGCCAGACCGTCCCCGGCACTTCGTACACCTGGCACAACGCCCCCGATGGCGGCGCCTGCTTCGCCGACGGCACGGGCTGGATCTACGTCTCCAACTCGGAGGTCACCCCCGGTGGCGCCGGCTCGATCTCCTTCAACTCCTCGGGCGCCATCACCGGAGCCCGACGCATCCTGTCGAACACCCGCAACAACTGCGCGGGCGGCGCCACCCCGTGGGGCACCTGGCTGTCCTGCGAGGAGGTGTCCCTCGGCTTCGTCTACGAGACCGACCCGAAGGGCGTGAATGCCGCGGTCCGCCGCGACGCGATGGGCAAGTTCAAGCACGAGGCCGCCGCAGCCGACCCGGTCCGCAAGGTCATCTACCTGACCGAGGACGAGTCCAACGGCTGCTTCTACCGGTTCATCCCGAGCACCTGGGGCAACCTGTCCTCCGGCACCCTCCAGGTGCTGAAGGCCGGCACCGGCACCTCCGGCTCCTTCACCTGGGCGAACGTGCCCGACCGGGACGGCTCGCCGACCGTGACGCGCGACCAGGTCTCCGGCGCCAAGCGGTTCAACGGCGGCGAAGGCTGCCACTACGCGAGCGACACCGTCTGGTTCACCACCAAGGGCGACAACCGCGTCTGGCAGCTCAACCTGCTCAACAGCACCTACGAACTGGCCTACGACGACAGCCTGGTCACCAACGGCACCGCGCCGCTGACGGGCGTGGACAACGTCACCGGCAGTTCCTCGGGCGACCTGTTCGTCGCCGAGGACGGCGGCAACATGGAGATCTGCATCATCACCCCCGACGACATCGTGGCCCCCTTCCTGCGGATCACCGGCCAGTCCAGCTCGGAGATCTGCGGCCCGGCCTTCTCGCCCGACGGAAAGCGGCTGTACTTCTCCAGCCAGCGCGGTACGAGCGGCAGCTCCTCCGGCGGTATCACCTACGAGGTGACCGGCCCGTTCCGTACCACCGCCTGACAGCGCCTTTAGCGGTTGGGGCGGCGTGCAGAAGGCACCGCCCCAACCGTCACCGGCCTGCCCCTGAGGCACCAAGGAGAGATCCGGTACGCGCTGCCGGACACCTAGCACCCAAGATCCACCTGTGACCCTGGGTTACCGTTCCTGGGGACTGAGCAAGAGTGAGCCCGACTCAGCCGCACGCCCCGAACGGTCTTGGGCGCACTGGTCCCCGGCGTACTCAGCCCCGGGGCGGCGACACGCATCCTGTGCGTGGTCCGGACCCGGGAGGCCGGTTCCCTGTGCGACCTGGCCAGGTGGGTACGGCCAGTGGCGACGGGGAGGCCCCGAACCATCTCTCTGGTGGAGCGGGGGCCCTGCACGCTGGCGCCGTATCCGGCGTCCCAGATCGCGCGATCACGTTAACCCGGATGGCCCAGGGCGCCGCAAGCCGGGCCGATCATCACCCAATCGAGCTAAACCGACCTTGTGTGCGCTCCTCGACGAGCAGTTGCCAGCCCCTCACGTCACGTAAAGTCATAGCCAGGGGTACGAGATCAGAGGGGGTCGAATTGGCGCTGGAGCCGGTGCGGTTCGCGGTTCTGGGGCCGGTCCGGGTTCGGCAGGCGGGGGTGGAGCTGACGCTGGGGCGTCCCCAGGAACGGGCGCTGCTGGCACTGCTGTTGGTGCGGGCCGACCGACCGGTCTCCGTGAACGAGATCGTCGATGTGGTGTGGGGCCGACGCCCGCCGGACCATGCGGTCAATGTGATTCGCCGTCATGTCGGCTCGCTGCGGCGACTGTTGGAGCCGGGGTTGCCCACCCGTGTGGTCGGCCGCTGGCTGATGCGGGAGGCGGGCGGCTATCGGCTGGCGACCGACGGAGACTCGCTGGATCTCCTGCGCTTCCGCGGGCTCCGGGACGCGGCTCGGCAAGCCGTGGCGGACGAGTCGCCCATGCGAGCCGTCGAACTCCTCACCGAGGCGCTGGCCTTGTGGCAGGGGCCGGTCGCCGCCGGGATCCCGGCGGAGGTCCGTGAGCGGGCGGGGTTCGGTTCGGTCGACCGCGAGCGTGTGGCCGCCGTGCGGGAGGCGGCCGGCGCGGCGCTGCGCGCCGGTGTGCCGGACGCGGTCCTGGCCGAACTCCAGGAAGCCGCCGAAGGCCACCCGTTGGACGAGCCGCTGCAGGCCAGGCTGATCCTCGCCCTGGCGGCCACCGGGCGGCGGCCCGAGGCGCTGACCACGTATCAGACCACCTGCACCCTGCTCGCCGACGAGTTGGGCATCGACCCGGGGCCCGAACTGCGTGACGCCCACCGCGTGGTACTGCTCGAGACACCCCCCACAGCCACCGCCCCGGACACCCCCGCTCCTGCTCCCGCTACGGCCTCCTTACCGGCGCCCGCCCAACTCCCCCACGACCTCCTGACGTTCACCGGCCGCCGTACCGAACTGGACGAGGTACTGGCGCTTCCGGTGAGCGACCACGACGAGCAACGGAAACAGCGATCCGCCGGCACCGTCGTCATCACCGCCCTCGGCGGCATGGCCGGCATCGGCAAGACCACGCTCGCCGTGCACTGGGCCCATCGCGTCGCCGACCGGTTCCCCGACGGGCAGCTCTATGTCAATCTCCGGGGCTTCGACTCGTCGGGCGCGGTCACGAGCGCGGGCGAGGCCGTCCGCGCCTTCCTGGACGCGCTGGGCGTGCCGCCCGAGCGCGTCCCGCACGGGGTGGACGCGCAGGCGGCGCTCTACCGGAGTCTGCTGGCCGGACGGCGGTTCCTCGTGCTGCTGGACAACGCGCGCGACACCGATCAGGTACGGCCGCTGCTGCCCGGCACGCCCGGCTGCCTCACCATCGTCACCAGTCGCCATCAGCTGTCCGGGCTGGTGTCCGCGCACGGGGCCCATTCGCTGACCCTGCGTCCGCTCGACGCCGAGGAGGCGTGGGCATTCCTCGCCCGCCGGCTGGGCGCCGAGCGGCTCGCCGGAGAGTCCCTTGCTGTGGCCGAGATCACCGCCCTGTGCGGCGGGCTGCCCCTGGCCCTGGCCTGTGTCGCGGTCCGCTCGGCCGCCCATCCGCACTTCCCGCTCTCGGCCATCGCGGCCGAACTGCGCGAGGCGCACGGCAGCCTCGACGCCTTCAGCCGGACCGACACCTCCGCGAACGTCGGCGCGGTCATCTCCTGGTCCCTGGGCGCCGTCTCGCCCGGGGCGGCCCGCCTCTTCCGGCTGCTCGCCCTGCACCCCGGCCCGGACATCTCCGTACCGGCCACGGCGGCCCTCGCCGAACTCCCCGTACGGGAAGCGCGGTTGCTCCTGGCCGAACTCGCCGACGTCCACCTCGTGGGCGAGCACGCGCCCGGGCGGTACGCGTTTCACGACCTGCTGCGCGCCCATGCCGCCGAACTCGTACGCGCCCACCACCCGGAGACCGAACGCCGGGCGGCCACCGACCGCCTGTACGCGCACTACCTGCACACCGCCCACACCGCCGGCCTGCTGATCGCGCCGCAGGCCGACCCGCTGCCGCCGGGGCCGGCCCCGGCGGGAGTCACCGCCGAACGGCTCTCCGACGACGCGCAGGCGCTGACCTGGCTCACCGCGGAGTACCCGGTGCTGCTCGCCGTGATCAACGCGGTCGCACAGCACGTCAGCCCCGTCCCGCACGCCGCTCACGACCAACTCGCCTGCCTCCTGGCCTGGTCCTTGGAACCCTTCTTCGACCGGCGCGGCCACTGGCACGACTGGGCCGCCGCCCAGCGCACCGCGCTCGACGCCGCGCTGCGCCTTGCCGATCCCGTCTGGGAGGCGCGAGGCCTGCGCGGACTGGCCCGGGCGGAGGGGCGGCTTGGCCTGCACGACCGGTCCCGGCCCCGACTCGACCGCGCCCTGGAGCTGTTCACCGAGTTGGGGGACGGCATCGGGCGGGCCAACACCCACCGCAGCCTCGGCTGGGAGTGCGACCAGCGGGGCGACCTCGCCGGTGCCCTGCGCCACAACCAGCTGGCCCTGGAGCTGTTCCGGGACAGCGGCCACCGGGCCGCGCAGGCAGGCGTCCTCAACTCCGTCGGCTGGTACCACGCGTTGCTCGGCGAGTACCGGCAGGCCCTGAGCCACTGCTTCCAGGCCCTGTCCCTGCTCCAGGAACTCGGCGACCGGTACGGGCAGGCCGGTACCTGGGACAGCATCGCCTACGCCCATCATCACCTCGGCCGCCACCCGCACGCACTCCTCGGCTACCGCAACGCGCTCACCCTCTACGAGGAGTTGGACGTGCCGTATCTGAAGGCCTTCACTCTCGTCCACATCGGCGACACCCATCACGCGATGGGCGACGAGGACAGGGCCCGTGGGGCCTGGCAGCGAGCTCTGGCCGTCTTCACCTCCCTCGGCCACTCCGACGCCGACGACGTACGGGCCCGGCTGCGGGGTCAAAGTGAGAGGCGCAGCTCATGACGGCGCTGCCCCGGGTTGGAGTGATGCGGTTCGAGGTACTGGGGCCCCTGCGAGTGTGCCGGGAGGAGAGTGAGCTTGATCTCGGGTTTCCTCAGCAGCGGGCCCTGCTGGGCCTGCTCGTGGTGCAGGCGGGCCGGCCCGTGCCGGTGAGCGAGATCGTCGACGTGCTGTGGGCCGAGCGGCCGCCCGCCAGCGCGATGAACGTGGTACGCCGTTACGCCGGTTCGCTGCGGCGGCTGCTCGAACCCGGGCTGCCGCCCCGGGCGCCAGGCCGCCGGCTGCTGCGCCGTGCCGCCGGCTATCTGCTGGAGGCGGACGAGGACGAGGTGGATCTGCTGCGGTTCCGCGCCCGTACCCGAGAGGGCAAAAGGGCCGCGGCCACCGGGCGGCCCGAGGTGGCGCTGCTGCACTTCACCCAGGCACTGAGCGGCTGGCGCGGTCCGGTGGCGATGGGGATCCCCGCGCCGGTGCGGCGGCATGCCCTGTTCGCCGCGGTGGAACGCGAACTCGTCGACACGACCCGGATGTCGGCCGACGCGGCACTGCTGTGCGGCCGCAGCGAACAGGTCCTGCCAGGGCTTCGCCGGGCCGCCGAACTCGACCCCATGGACGAGTCGTTGCACGCCCGGCTCGTCATGGCGCTGGCCGCCTCCGGACTGCAGGCGGAGGCGCTGGCCGCGTACGAGGACGTACGACGGCTGCTGGCCGAGGAGTTGGGAGTCCCACCCGGCGCCGAACTGGCCGCGGCGCACACCCGGGTGCTCCGCCAGGAGCTGCGGCCGGTGACCTCCGACCGGGCGAAGGAGTCGACGCCGCCCGAACCGCCGGCGCCCTTCGACGCTGCGCTCGCCGACGGGCCGGGCCTCTTCGCCGGCCCCGCCACGCCGGTCCGCCACGTCCCGCCCACGCATCAGCCGCCCGACCCACCCGACCCGTTCGCCCGACCCGCCCAGCTCCCGCCCGGCCTGGCGGTCTTCACCGGCAGGCGGGACGAGCTGAGCACCCTGCGGGGCATCACCGGCGCCGCGTCGGCTGACGGCAGGGCGCCGGCGACCGTACTGATCAGCGGAATGGCGGGCATGGGAAAGACCACGCTCGCGGTCTACTGGGCGCATCGGGTCGCCGACCGGTTCCCGGACGGTCAGCTCTACGTCGAGCTGCGGGGGTTCGACCCCGCCAGGGCGCCCCTGGACCCCGCTCAGGCGCTGCGCGGGATGCTCGCAGCGCTCGGTGTGCCGCCCGGCCGCATGCCGGGGAGCACGGACGCGCTCGCCGGCCTGTACCGCAGTCTGCTGACCGGCCGACGGCTGCTCGTCCTGCTCGACGACGCGGCCGGCACCGAGCAGGTAAGGCCGCTGCTGCCCGCCTCGCCGGGCTGTCTGACACTGGTCACCAGCCGCAACGGGCTGCCCAGCCTGATCGCTTCGGGTGCCCTTCCGCTGCGCCTCGATCTGCCGTCGGCCGCGGACGCGCGGGCCTCGCTGGCCCTGCGCACCGGATCCGAACGCCTGGCCGCCGAGCCCGCGGCGGCCGACGAGATCATCGCGCGCTGCGGGCGGCTGCCGCTGGCGCTGGCCATCGTGGCCGCCCGCGCGGTCAGCCGCCCGGACTTTCCGCTGGCGGCCATCGCCACCGAACTGCGGCACTCCCGGGCGAGTCTCGACGCCTTCGCCGGGCCGGGCGGGGCCGCCGACGCCCGCGCCGCCTTCACCGCCTCCTACCGGTGTCTGCCGCCCGAGAGCGCACGGCTGTTCCGTCTGCTGTCCCTTCACCCCGGCCCGGATCTCGCCGTGGAGGGGGCCGCCGCCCTCGCCGGCCTGCCCGCCCGCCGCACCCGGCGGATCCTCGACGAACTCGCCGACGCCCACCTGCTCACCGAGCACACGCCGGGCCGCTACGCCCCGCACGACCTGCTGCGCGCCTTCGCCGCCGAACTCACCCGGGCGCACGACTCCACGGCGGAGCGCCGGGCCGCACGGCAGCGGCTGCTCGACCACTCGTCGTACGTCGGCGGCGGCGGCGTCGGCGACCTCGAGGCCTGAGGCGAGGCACCCGCACAGACTCCGGGGAAGGCCCGAAAGCGCTGTCACTTCGTCGTCACACTTTTTACACATCCTCCTTCCTACGCTCCGAGCGCAGTGAATGACGGTTGTTGGCAAGCCTCGGAGGCAGCGACAGATGACGTCCGACATCAGCACCATCGGAGTCGAGGGCGGCGAGCGGCGGGTGTGCCGGATGCTCATGGGCCTCGACATCGTCGTCTCCGACGAGACGCCCGCCCGGCTGCCCGGTGAGGGGCTGCCCAGGCCCGCAGCGCACCGGCTGCTCGCCCGGGACAGCGGCGAGTACCTCTTCGTGGGCATACGAGGCGGCTCCGCGGATCCCGCCGTACGGCGGCCCCCGGACGTCCTCCTCGCACCTGGAGACATCTGCTTCTACGACGCCCGCCGGCCTCCCACGCCGGATTTCCCGGAGCAGGTCCGCCTCAAGGTCTTCCTCGTGCCGCGCGAGTCGCTGGGGCTGGAGGAGTGCGACGTACAGCAGGTCGTGACGGCTCCGGTGGCCCGGACCTCCCGGCTGGGCACGCTGCTGTCGCCGTTCCTGTCGGAACTCGCCGACACGGCCGCCTCGTCCCCGCCCCAGGTCGGCGAGATGCTCGCCTGGAACGCCGTGAACCTGCTGGCCACACTCGCCACCGAGCAGCTGGGCAGGGACGCGACGGGTACGCCCGACGCCCCGTCACCGCTGATGTCACGGATCCTGCGCCACATCGATCTGCATCTGGCCGACGCGGGCCTGTCGCCCGAGGCGATCGCCGGTGCCCATCACATCTCGGTGCGGTACCTGCACAAGCTCTTCCAGGACGAGGGCACGACGGTCGGCCGGTGGATCCAGCGCCGCCGGCTCGAGGAGTGCCGGCGCGACCTGTTACTCGGCATCCGGGGCCGGCGGACCATCGCGGCGGTCGCCGGCCGCTGGGGCTTCATGAGCGCCACGCACTTCAGCCGGGTGTTCCGGGCCGCGTACGGCATGTCTCCGAGCGAGTGGCGGGACACCGCGGGGCCGGGGGGCGCGGCCGCTGAACGCGGTGGACGCGGTGGACGCGGAGACGCGGTGAGCGTCAGACCGATACGGCCGAGTGTCCCGGCAGCGCACTGAATTCACGCCGACAGTGCACCACCGGTGCACTGCCTCCTGCGGCACCCCTTTTCCGTGCGCTGTGGGATCACTTCCGGTGCGCTCCTGGGCCATTTGCGTCGGCCTCGCGGTTTTAGCGTGCTGATCGACGCCCCCCGGCACATCACCCACGAACACCACCCACGAAACATCAGGAGAACCACATGTCCGATGCCGTCGAGCCGGTTCAGCCGGTGCTGGAGCCGGCGGCAGCCGCCTTCGTGGAGGCGACCGCCAATCCGCCGTACCTCTTCGAGCTGCCGCCGGCCGAGGGCCGCAAGGCGGTCGACGAGGTGCAGTCCGGCGAGATCGAGAAGCCCGCCGTCGACGAGGAGTGGATCACCGTCCCGGGCGGCCCGACGGGCGGCATCCGGGCCCGTATCGTCAAACCCGCCGGCGCCGAGGGGACGCTCCCGGTGATCCTCTACATCCACGGCGCGGGCTGGGTGTTCGGCAACGCTCACACCCACGACCGCCTGGTGCGCGAACTCGCCGTGGGCGCGAACGCGGCCGTGGTCTTCCCCGAGTACGACCTCTCCCCCGAGGCCCGCTACCCGGTCGCCATCGAGCAGAACTACGCGGTCGCCCGCTGGATCGTCGAGCAGGGCGCCGCCAAGAACCTCGACGGTTCCCGGCTGGCGGTGGCCGGTGACTCGGTGGGCGGCAACATGAGCGCCGCGCTGACCCTGATGGCCAAGCAGCGCGGTGACGTGCCCCTGGTCCAGCAGGTGTTGTTCTACCCGGTCACCGACGCGAGCTTCGACACGGGCTCGTACCACCAGTTCGCCACGGGTTACTTCCTGCGCCGCGACGGCATGCAGTGGTTCTGGGACCAGTACACGACCGACGAGGCCGAGCGCGCCGAGATCACCGCGTCGCCGCTGCGGGCGACCACCGAGCAGCTCACCGGTCTGCCCCCGGCACTGGTCATCACGGGCGAGGCGGACGTCCTGCGCGACGAGGGCGAGGCGTACGCCAACAAGCTGCGCCAGGCCGGTGTGCCGGTCACGGCCGTCCGTTTCCAGGCGATCATCCACGACTTCGTGATGCTCAACGCCCTGCGCGAGACCCACGCCGCCCAGGCCGCCATCACGCTGGCCACCGGCACGCTGCGCTCCGCGCTGCACGGCCACTGACCCGGCGCCCCGTACTCACACAACCGAGGGAGAAGAACCCACCGATGCCCACCACCCCCACCGCCGTTCTCGTGCACGGCGCGTTCGCGGACGCCGCCAGCTGGTCCGGCGTCGTCGCGGAGCTGCAGAACTACGGCATCCCCGTGGTGGCGCCGCCCAACCCGCTGCGCGGCCTGGCGTCGGACGCCGCGTACATCGCGTCCGTGGCGTCTCAGATCGACGGCCCGGTCGTGCTGGTCGGCCACTCCTACGGCGGCGCCCTCATCACCGTGGCCGGCACCACGGAGAACGTGGTCGGTCTGGTCTACGTCGCCGCCTACGTCCTCGAAGAGGGTGAGAGCCTCGGTGAGCTGCAGGGCCGCTTCCCGCTCTCGCCGCTGGTCAGCAACCTCAAGGAGTGGACGTACCCGGTCGAGGGCGCGGAGCCCTCGGTCGAGGTCGCCATCAAGGCCGAGGCGTTCCCGGAGATCTTCGCCGCGGACGTTCCGACCGCCGTCACCAAGGTCCTCGCGGCGGCCCAACGCCCGCTCGCCGCCGCGGCGTTCGAGGAGACCGCCGCCGCGGCCGCGTGGCAGACCAAGCCCTCCTGGGCGCTGGTGGCCGGCGCGGATCAGGCGATCAACCCCGAGGTGGAGCGCTTCGGCGCGAAGCGGGCCGGGGCGACGGTCGTCGAACTCGAGGGCGCCTCGCACGCGGTGGCGGTGTCCCAGCCGAAGGAGGTCGCCGACCTGATCCGCGACGCGGTTCGCGCGACGACTGGCTGACGAGGCGGCAGTCGGCGCGGACGGACTCCGGTATGGCGTCCGTCCGCGCCGCCTGCCTTCTTCAACGGCGCGACATCGCGACCACTCCGACCAGCGCCGCCGGCGCACACCGGCGGCAAGAGCGGCGCCGGGAACAGGCGGCCACCAGAACCACTGCCGCGTCGGTCAGCAAGTTGCCACGAAGGTCAGTACACGAAGGTCAGTACATGTAGCGACTTACGGTCTCCGGGTGGATGACGAGACGAACCTGGTCTGCGGCCAGGATCCCGGCGAGGTCGTCGGCGCGGGCCGGGTCGTCGAGGTCCCAGTAGCGAGCGGCCAGGCGGGCGCACAGGTCGTGTGCTCCGTCGGGTTCCACCGTGGTGCGGCCGGCGACCGACAGCCAGCGCTCGCGTTCCCCGACTGGGGCGGCGACAACGATCGAGGCGCGGGGGTCGCGGCGTAGGCGCCGCACTTTGAGCGAGTCCGGGTCCGTGAACAGTTGGATCGTGCCCGCGGCAGTGGCCTCGAACCACACCGGCCGGGGCTGTGGCGGGAGCGGCCCTCCGGCCACGGACAGGAACCCGTGCAGGGGACGTCGGAGAAACTCGAGGTCCTGGGTGGTCAGCGAACTGGCGTCGGCGCTCATCACAGCCCTTCCGATAGGCGAGGGGGAATGGTTCCGAGGTCATTGAAAAGCGTCAACTCGGACGAGCCCATAGGCAAGAAGCCGGATTGCCTGTGTATTCGTCTAACCTCGCTGAGGTGGACGTGTTCAGTGACCTGATCCGCGGGGTGCGAGCCCACGGCTCGTTGTTCGGCAGCTCGACCCTGACTTCGCCCTGGGCGCTGCACTTCGTGGACGGCGCGCCGCTGACCCTGTGCACCGTCCTCACCGGGGCGGGCTGGATCGTGCCGGAGCACGGCCCGCCCGAGCCGCTTCGCGCCCGCGAGACGATCGTCGTGCGCGGCCCGTCGACGTTCACCTTCGTCGACGAGGTCGACACCTCGGCCGAACCGATCGCGTGCGGCGAGCACTGCGCGACGCCCGAGCAGGGCGGGACCCGGCACCGGCGCGGCTGGTGCGACCGCGGCGGGGACGCCGGTGACGGCCGCGGTGCGACGACCCTGATCGTCGGCGCCTATCCAGTGCGGGGCGAGATCAGCCGCCGACTGCTGGACGCGCTGCCCGTCGTGCTGCGCGTGGGCGCCGGGGGCACGGCTGACGCCGTGCTGGACCACGTCGCCGCCGAGGTCGCCGTCGACACTCCGGGCCAGCAGGTAGTACTCGACCGGCTGCTGGACTGGATGCTGGTGTGCACGCTGCGCGAGTGGTTCGACCGGCCCGGCGGCGAGCCGCGGGCCTGGTGGGCCGCCCAGCAGGACCCGGTGGTCGGCGATGCGCTGCGCCTGCTGCACGCCGAACCGGCGGCGCCCTGGACGGTCGCCGCGCTGGCCGAGCACACCGGTGTCTCGCGTTCCACGCTGGCCAAGCGGTTCGCCGACCTGGTTGGCGAACCGCCGCTGACCTACCTCACCCGCTGGCGCATGACGCTCGCCGCAGACCTACTGGTCGAGCAGGAGGAGGCAACCGTCGCGGACATTGCCCGGACCGTGGGTTACTCCGACCCGTTCGGGTTCAGCGCAGCGTTCAAACGGGTCCGAGGCACCAACCCAAGCGAGTTCCGGCGCACCGCGAACACTGCCTCCCGGGCGGCCGAGCGGCACGTTCCAGCCCGCACCGGCCCGGCCGGCTCGAACCCTGAACCAGGCGTGAGCCGACCCTTGAAGCCCGAGGCCGCCGCCACCAGTTGATCGGAACTCCGATCGGCGATGGAGACGCGCGGCCGAGCATGACCCCACCGCACTCCGCACACCGCACACCGCACACCGCACACGGGATCTTTGCTTTTGCCGCTTGCCGACGATGACGATGACGATGACGATGACGATGACGATTGGCGAACTGGCGTCGGGGCTCTGGCGTTTCGGTGGTGGATGCCGACCGTGGACGCCCAGGCGTGGTCGTGCCCGCGACTCCTGCGGCCCCACACGACCGCGGCCCATGCCCCGGGGCTCCCGGACTGCCGACTGAATCAGTCAGTCCGCTTTCTCATCTGCCGGGACGGGACCATTCGATCCCGGCAGGGTCTTCCCCCGGACGTGTGCGGTCCGTTAATTTCCGTGACTCAAGTCGCGTGTAATTCCCGTGACTCAAAAGTCCCGTGCGACCCGCCCGGGACCTCCGACAGCGAAGCATCAGCGCTCAGCAAGCCCTCGGGGGCATCTGCCATGACACGCGCCATCTCTCTGCACCACGTGAGCAAGGCCTATACGCGGGGCGTCCGCGTGGTGGACCGGCTCTCGCTCGACATCGCACCCGGCGAGTTCCTCGTGCTGCTCGGGCCGTCCGGCTGCGGCAAGTCCACCGTGCTCAGGATGATCGCCGGCCTCGAAGAGATCACCGAGGGCGATCTGCTGCTCGACGGCGAGCACGCCAACGCTCTGCAGCCATCGGAGCGGGAGATGGCGATGGTGTTCCAGAACTTCGCCCTCTACCCGAACATGACCAGCCGCGGCAACATCGGCTTCCCGCTGCGCATCGAGAGTCCCGGTGAGGACAGCGGCCCCCGCGTGGACGCGACGGCCCGCATGCTCGGCATCGAGGACCTCCTCGACCGCTACCCCCGCCAGCTCTCCGGCGGCGAGCGCCAGCGCGTGGCCATGGGCCGGGCCATCGTGCGCCAGCCCAGCGCCTTCCTCATGGACGAACCGCTGTCCAACCTCGACGCCAAGCTCCGCAACCACCTGCGGGCCGAGATCTCCACGCTCACCCGGCAGCTCGGCGTCACGACGGTGTACGTCACTCACGACCAGGCCGAGGCCATGTCGCTCGGCGATCGGGTCGCCGTACTGCGCGGCGGAGTGCTCCAGCAGGTGGGCTCCCCGCGCTCGGTGTACGCGCTGCCCCGGAACGTCTTCGTCGCCGCCTTCATCGGCACGCCGCGCATCAACCTGCTGCGCGGCCTGGTCCGCGCCCCGATCGACGGCGCGATGTCCATCAACCTGGGGCGCCAGTACCTACGCCTGCCCGAACCCCTGTCCCTGGACCACCAGTTGCTGCGGGTCCAGCAGGGCCGGGAGGTCATCGTCGGGCTGCGCTCGGAGGCGATCCGCATCGCCAAGCCCGCCTCCGCACGTCCCGGAGAGGTGCCGATCAGCGGCCTGGTCGAGCACCTTGAGTTCCAGGGGCACGAGGTCCTCGTCCACTTCAACACCGGCTCCCAGCCCGCCCTCGTGCCGGATCTCGAGGCCCCGTACCCCGCCCGCGCCATCCGTCGCCGCCGCCGTGAGGGTACGGTCCTGGGCCGCATCCGGGAGCGCGCGGGCGCCCTGCGCGCCGGCCCGGTCGTGGTCCTGGACGACCCGCACGACGCGCAGCCCGAACAGCCGGCACCGACAACGCAGGAGAGCCGCCTCCCCGGTGACCTGGTTGTCCGCACCACCCCCGACATCGAACTCCGCCTCGGCATGCAGATCCCCCTGCTCGTCGACCTCGCCCACCTGTTCGTCTTCGACCAGCACGGCGACCGCATCAGCCCGGCCGCGGCGCGGCTGCCGGATCTGGAGGAGTGATCTTCCTGGGTGATCTCCCGGGCGTGGCACGCCGGCCCTTGGTGCCGGAACCGCACAGGCCCGTGGTGTCACCGCACGCGCGTGTACTGGTTCACGCCGCCCACGAACGCCACCGTCGCCCGACCTCGGAGCACGAGGACATCCAGGTGCGCCGCCGTCTCGTTGACCGCGAGCATCTGGTTGAAGGCGCTGAGCTCGCCGAACGGCACTGCCCGGCGCGTCCATCCGAGCTTGCGCGCCACCGCGTGGGCGTCGAGCGTGTCCTCGCCCAGCGCCGTCAGGCTCTTGGCCAGCCGGTCGTCGTGGTGGGCGAGCAGTTCGGCGACCCGGGTGTGCGCGCTGTCGGAGACCGGCCCGTGCGCGGGCAGCAAGCGGGCGTCGGCGTAACGGTTCATCAGCCGCAGCGAGTCCAGGTAGTCGGCGAGCGGACGGCCGCCGGGCTCGGCCAGCTCGAAGCCGATGGACGGGGTGATGTGCGGCAGGACGTGGTCCCCGGAGAAGAGCAGCCCCCGCTGCTCGTCCAGGAAGACGACATGTCCCTTGGTGTGTCCCGGAGTTGGTACGACGTGCAGTTCGCGCTCGCCGAAGCGGAGCGTCTCGGCGGCGAGCCAGCGGTCGGGGGCCTCCCACACGCTCGGGTCGTAGCCGCCGTGGTCCATCGCCGCGATGCGGTCGGCGAGTTCGCCGGCTCCTCCCCTGCGCAGCGTCTCCAGTGAGCCGGCGGGTAGGTCGCTGCGCAGTCGGTCGAGCATCTCCAGGCCCGGGCGTTCGCCCGAGCCGAGGTAGACGCGCGAGCCCAGCAGCCGGCGCAGTTCCACCGCATGCGTGTAGTGGTCACGGTGGATGTGGGTGACCAGGATGTGGCTGATGTCGGCGAGGTCGCGGTCGATGGCGGCCAGGGCCTCCTCGAGCGCCTTGCGCGCCTCGGGGATCGCCCAGCCGCCGTCGATCATGACGAGGCCCCCGTCGTCGGCCAGGTCCTCCAACAGATAGACATTGACGGCGTGCAGGCCGTCGTTGGGGAGTGGCAGAGGAACGCGATGCACCCCGGGCTGTACGGTCTGGACCCCGGCGGCGGCCCACGGGCCCTGGTCGAACCGCGCTGTCATGTTCCTCCTCCTTGATGTACCGCCGTGGATCATGCACGATGGCACGCGCGACGGCACATTTCGCAGTGTGTTGCCTCGTCAGGTCCGGTCGACCATAGGGGAATTCAGTCTGACGGCCAGGTCCCGGGCCCCCCTCCGGTCGAGCTTGCCGACCTTGGTCTGGGGCAGTTCGTCGACGCCGAAAACGAATTCGGGCCACTTGGTCTTGGACAGGCCGACGCTCTCCAGGTGACCGGTCACCTCGGCCAGGTCGATGCCGCCGCCGTCCTCGGTGACGACGAGCAGCGCCACGCGTTCGCCGAGGACGTCGTCGGGAACCGCCGCGACACAGGCCCTGGCCACCCGCGGGTAACTGGCGACCGCGCGCTCTATCTCCGTGATGTCGATGTTGCGGCCGCCGCGGATGATGATGTCCTTCTCGCGGCCCATGATGCTGATGCTGCCGTCCTCGTGGGTCATCAGCAGGTCGCCGGTGGGCAGGTAGCCGTCCTCTGTCAGCGCCGGCGGATCGACCTTGCCGTCGCGGGCGTAGCCGAGGAAGAGGGAAGGGCCGCGCACCTGCGCCCGGCCGGTCACGCCCGGTCCGGCTATCTGCCCGTCAGGGGTGAGGGCGCGCACGTCCGTGCCCGGGAAGGGCCGGCCGTCCCTGCCGAGCCGGATCTCCTCGGGTTCGTCGGGGCTCGGCGAGGTGTGGCCGAGGCACTCGGACATACCGAAGACGCGGAGGATCCTCGTGCCCAGGGACTGCTCGGCCCGCGCCAGGGCGCCGCGGTCCATGGGTCCGCCGCCGACGGTGATCGACCGGACCCCGCGGAGGATGCCGGAGCCGGCCGCCTCGGCACCCATCTGCAGCGCCATGGTCGGTACGCACATGGTCCAGCGGACGTCGGCGTCGGCCATCCGCCGCAGTGCGACGGCCCTGTCCCACTTCCCCGTCATGACGAGCGGCCCGCGCAGCAGGAGGGAGAGGTAGACGCCGAAGCAGTACGCCGCCGTCGACGACAGCGGCACGATCGCGGCGACGGCGTCGCCGGGCGACAGGCCGTTGACGGTCATGGTGCTCGTGGCGGCATAGCGCAGGGCCTGCTCGGACTGTACGACGCCTTTGGGCCGCCCGGTCGACCCGGAGGTGAGGCCGATCAGGACGCCGCCGGACCAGCGCGACACCTCGCGCTTCTGGGGTGCGGACAGGCACGTCCAGCCGTCGAGCACCGTCTGTGCCGGTCCCGGCAGCCGTTCGGTCACCGCCCACTCCTCCATCGCCGAGGGCTCGGCGACGACGGCGTCCGGGCGGATGTCCTCCCAGGCCGCGGTGAACTCGGCGTGTGTGGTGTGCCGATTGACCACCGCGATCACCCCGCCGCTCAGGCCCACGGCGATGGTGGCGGCGACAGTACGCCATGAGTTGTCCGCCTGGACCAGGACCGTGCCGCCCGCTCCGCCGGCCGTGCCGGTGGACAGGGCCCCGGCCAGCCGTGTGGCCTCGTCGAGCAGTTGCCGGGCCGTATGGCTGCCCGTGTCATCGATGACGGCAACGAAGTCGGCCTCGTCCGCCTTCTCTTGGAACTCCCGCACTACCTGTCGCATCTCGTCCCTCGCTGCGCTGTGCCGAACTCCGTCTACTGAACGCTGCGGTGCCTGCTGTGCTGGTGGACCGGGACCTGTTGGTCCAGGCGCCTCAGGCGGCGAACATCTCCGCCTCGTGCCCCATCACCGCGATGCGGCGGCCCTTCATGTCACCGACCTGTGCGACGGCCTCCGCCCACTCGGCGCTCGCGAGGGCCTTCTTCAGGTCCTCCGGGGAGTCGAAGCTGAGCACGGAGATCCCGTCCCAGCCTTCGGAGCGCGGCTCCAGCGCGGCGTCGATCCCGGTGTGCCGCCAGGCACGCAGTCCGGGCAGGCGGTAGGTCAGTTCCGCGTGGTCGCCGCGCCACCACTCGATGAACTGCTCGTGCGTCCACTCCGGAGGCCGAGCTGCCAGCAGGACGAGGTTGTACATGACGGTCCTCCGTACGCGGTCGGGTGAAGATGTGCGGTCAGTCGAAGCGGATCTCGGACGAGCGGCCGATCAGCAGGCGCTGCAGCCGGCCCTCTGCGTTCACCCGCCCGGCGGCGACAAAGCTCGCCTCAGGGACACCTGCGCGTCGTACCTCTCCCAGGAAGAGCTCGTCCTGGCCGAGCGTGGTCGCCGACAGCCGATGGTGGGTGCGGGTGCCCCTCTCGCGCTGTTCGAGGTAGCCCACGAGGGCGGCGCGGTCCCCGGCGAAGTCGGTGGCGTTGCCGTCGCCGGTGGAGAACAGGATGGACAGCGAGAAGTCGTCACTGATCAGATCGAGGATCCGCGACGGCTCGTCCCCGTCGAGGATCTCGAACCATGCGGTGAGGAAGGGGGCCGCGGTCGAGGTGTCGGTCATGTCCGGCTCCTTTCGTTCGCGGCCTGCCCGGACCAGTCGACGAGCTCGAAGGAAGTGGTGAAGAAGGACTGGTAGCGGGCCAGGAGTCCGTCGGGCGACACGACCGCGGCTGAGAGGAAGGAGCCGCAGTACCGCCCGCCCTCCGTCACCACTCCGTAGACGGTTTCGACGTCGCCGTCCCTGCTGTAGCGCAGGATCTCGTGCGCCCGGTCCACGGGATTGCGGCCCGCGATGTACGCGGCGAAGTCCTCCCTGGACTTGCCGATGACCTCCTTGCCCGGCAGGGCGATGAGGAAGCGGAAATCGGGTTCGAGCAGGTCCAGCGTCCGCTCCGGATGCCGGCTGTCCATGCTGGCCATGTAGTCACGCAACGCCATAGGAACCCTCTTCAGATCAACCTGAGCCAAGTTCAATTCAGTTTGGATGGTAATCCCGCGGAAACAGGCCTGGCAATAGTGCGTCACGAAGCTTCCGCGGCGGTAGCGCGGCGCCGGAAACGGGCACGACAAAGCCCCCTGACGAAATGTCCGCCAGGGGGCAGGAAAACTTACCGGGAAGCCGACAGCGGCCGCTCAGGGCATCACGTGGCGACCATCCGCACGCAGGCACCCTCGATCAGTTCGCTGACCTCCGACAGCGGCGTCGGCCCCGACGGCCGGTACCACCGCCAGACGCTCACGATCAGGCCGAGCACACTCGATCCCAGCAGTTGCGCGTCCCGCAACGGGAACGCGCCCTGGGACATGCCCCGCACCAGCAGGTTCGTCCAGTCCCGCTCTACGAGCTGGACCAGCTGACGGGCCGCGACGCGCTCGGCCTCCTCCCGCTTGGACTTGCGCGGGCCGGAGAGCAGGTCCATGTGGTTCTGCAGGATGCGCATCTGCAGAACCTCCTGGTCGGAGACGTCGTACGCCGCACGTACGGCAGCCCGGAGCGCCTCCACCGGCTCCGCGGCGTCCGCGGTGGCCTCCGTGAACTTGTCGTGGGAACGCTGCAACTCGAGCCGCATGATGGTGAGCAGACAGTGGGTCTTGGACTCGAAGTAGTGGTACAGCGCGGTCTGCCCGATACCGACCCGCTCCGCCACGGTGGACCACTTGGTGGCCTCGAAGCCGGTCTCGCCGAAGCAGTCGACGGCGGCCGCCAGGATGGCGGCGCGCTTGGACCTGGGTCCCGCTTCCGGTTCAACGATCTTTGTCCCCATGATCCGCCTGTCTCCTGGCTGCCGCCCATCTGGTCCTACCCGAGAGTAGCCCCAAGCTGAACTCAGTTGCCAATCGACTTCAGGTCACACACGCTCGAGCACGGTCGCGTTGGCCATGCCACCGCCCTCGCACATCGTCTGCAGACCATGGCGTCCGCCGGTCCTGCGCAGCTGATGGACGAGCGTGGTCATGAGCCGGGCACCGGTGGCGCCGAGCGGATGCCCGAGCGCGATGGCCCCGCCGAAGGCGTTGACCCGCTCCGGGGCGGCGCCGAGTTCCTTCTGCCAGGCGAGGACGACGGAGGCGAAGGCCTCGTTGATCTCGACCAGGTCAATCTCGCCGATCGACAGCCCGGCCTTGTCCAGGACCTTCTCGGTGGCGGGAATCGGACCCGTGAGCATGTGGATCGGATCGGAGCCGACCACGGCCATGGTGTGCACGCGCGCGAGCGGGGTCAGACCGTGACGGCGCACCGCCTCCTCGGAGGCGATCAGCAGGGCGGCTGCGCCGTCGGAGATCTGGCTGGAGACGGCGGCGGTCAGCCGGCCGTCCTCGGTGAGGGTCTTAAGGCCGGCCATTTTCTCGAGGGTGGTGTCGGCGCGCGGGCCCTCGTCGGCGGTGAGCCCGAAGGCCGGGGTGATCTCGTCGTCGAAGGCGCCGTCGGCCTGGGCGGCGAGGGCCCGCTGGTGGCTGGTGAGCGCGAACCGCTCCATGTCCGTACGGGAGATGCCCCACTTCTCGGCGATCAGCTCAGCCCCGCGGAACTGCGAGACCTCCTGGTCACCGAAGCGCTCGCGCCAGCCGTCCCCCGCGAACGGGCTGCCCATGCCGGCCTGCTCGCCGACGAACATCGGGCTGGCGATGGGCACCAGGCTCATCACCTCCACACCACCGGCCACCACCAGGTCGGCGGCGCCGGAGCCGACCGCCTGGGCGGCGAAGTGCACGGCCTGCTGGGAGGAACCGCACTGGCGGTCGATGGTGGTGCCGGGGACGTGCTGCGGCAGCCCCGCCGACAGCCAGGCCGTGCGGGCGATGTTCCCGGTCTGTGCGCCGAGCTGGCTGACGCACCCGAAGTACACGTCGTCGACGGCGCCCGGGTCGGCCCCGGTGCGCTCCAGCAGGGCGCGCAGCACATGGGCGCCGAGGTCGGCGGGGTGCACGCCGCTGAGCGTGCCCTTGCGGCGGCCGACGGGGGTGCGGACGGCTCCGACGATGAATGCTTCCGACACGGTGGGCTCCAGGGGGTTTCGGGTACGGGTTCAGCTGCTGGGCGGGACGCGCGTGAAGTCGGGCGCCCGCTTGCCCAGGAAGGCGGCTACGCCCTCACGGCCCGCGTCGGAGGCGGCAGCGGCGGCGAGCGCACGGGCCTCGCGGTCCAGGTGGGGACCGAGGTCCGCGGTCAGCCCGGCGGCGACGAGGCGACGGGTGGCCCCGAAGGCGGCGGTGGGTCCACCGCGCAGGGTCTCTGCCGTGCGCGCGGCCTCGGCGGCCAGTCGGTCTTGGGCGACGACGCGGCTCACCAGTCCGATGTCCGCGGCTTCCGCCGCCGGTATCCGGCGGTTCGTCAGCAGCAGGTCCAGGGCTCGCTTGTGCCCGACCAGGCGGGGAAGGAACCAGCTGACTCCGGCGTCCGGTGAGTAACCGATACCGGTGTACGCGGCGGTGAACGAGGCGTTGTCGGCGGCGAGGGTGACATCGGCGGCCGCGGCCAGACCGATGCCCGCGCCCGCGACGGCTCCCTGCACGGCGGCCACCACGGGCGCGTCGCCCGCGGCGAACGTACGCAGGGCGTCGTGCAGCGCGTCGGTCACCGCGGTGAGGTGCTTCTCCAGCGCCTCGCCGGACAGGCGCGAGAACTCCCTGAGGTCACCGCCGACGCAGAAGGACTTCCCCTCGCCGGTGAGCAGCACGGCCCGTACGGCCTCACGTGCGCAGATCCGTGCCGCGTCCAGCAGTCCGCGCGCCATGTCCAGGTCGATGGCGTTGCCCGCCTCGCCCCGGCGCAGGGTGATGCGGGCAAGGCCGTCGTCGTCGATCTCGATGCCGACACTCATCGCTCCGGCCGTCATCGCGCCGTCCATCCGCCGTCTACGGTCAGCACCTGTCCGGTGCAGTACGAGGAGGCGTCCGAGGCGAGGAACAGCAGCGCGCCGTCGAGTTCGTGGCCCTCGCCGCCCCGCCCCAGCAGGGTGTTGCGCTCGACCCAGCGGCTGGAGCGCTCGTCGCCGAAGAGGTCGGCGGTCATCTCGGTGCGGAACCAGCCCGGGGCGAGCGCGTTGACACGTATGCCGCTGCGACCCCATTGTCCGGCCAACTCCCGGGTCAGGCCGATCAGTCCGGCCTTGGACGCCGAGTAACTCGCGCCGCCGAGGGGGGCGGCGGTCACCAGACCGAGGATGGAGGAGACGTTGATGATGCTCCTGCCGCCCGTGTCACCGGGTGCCTCGGCGGTGAGGCGGGCCAGGTGGTAGGGCGCGGTGAGGTTGACGCCGAGGACGTCGGCGAAGGCATCCGGCGATTCGTCCTCGGCGCGGGTCTCGCCGGAGGTGGCCGCGTTGTTGACCAGGATGTCGAGACGGCCGGTGGCGGCCAGCGCGGTCTCGGCCAGCCGCGTACGGTCGGCCGCGAGCGAGACGTCGCAGGCGACGGGGTGGATGCGGGCGTCGGAGTCGGCGAGTTCCTTCAGCCGGTCGATGCGGCGGGCCGCGGCGAACACGGTGGCGCCGGCCTGCGCGAGGACGGCGGCGAAGCGTGCGCCGAGCCCGGCGGAGGCGCCGGTGACGAGGGCTGTCCGGCCCTGGAGCGAGAACAGCTCGGCGGTCGACTGCGGCGCGCTCACTCGTCCACTCCGATCGGCAGGGCGGTCGCTCCGCCGTCGAGCACGAGGGTCTGGCCGGTCATCCAGGAGGAGGCGTCACAGGCCAGGAACAGCGCCGCGTTCGCCACGTCCTCCACCGTGCCGAGGCGCCGCAGCGGCAGCTTGGCGGTGAGGATCGGCTCACGCACCTCCCACACCGCCCGCGCCAGTTCGGTCTTGATCAGACCGGGGGCGATGGCGTTCACCCGCGCCCGCGGGCCGAGTTCGTAGGCGAGCTGCCGGGTCATGTGCAGCATGGCGGCCTTGGTGGCGTTGTAGTAGCCGATGTGCGGGTCGACGATCAGCCCGCCCACGGAGGCGATGTTGACCACCGCTCCCCCGTGCTCGGCCATCCAGGCCCGCCACGCGCAGCGGGTCCAGGCGATCATGCCGTACTGGTTGACGCGTACGGTCTTCTCCGCGCGGGGCAGGTCCAGGTCGAGCAGGTCGCCGTGGTACGGGTTGGTCGCCGCGTTGTTGACGAGGACGTCGACCCGGCCGAAGCGGGACATGGTCTCGTCGACGCATGCCTCCGCCTGCTCGGGTTCGCCGGCGTTGGCCACCACCGTGTGCACGTCGCCGTCGCCCTTGACGCGGAGCAACTCCTCGCGTGCCTCGGCGAGTCCGGCCGCCTTGCGGGCCGCGATCACCACGTGCGCGCCGGCCGCCCGGTAGGCGGTCGCGATGCCGAGGCCGATGCCGCGGGATCCACCGGTGATGACGGCGACCTTGCCGTCGAGGGTGTTGGCACTCACGCTGCTCCTGCCTTCGTGTCGGTCGTCCGGTGTTCGCTCTTCGGGCCGGTCTTGCGGTACTTGGCGAGTTCCTGGCGGGCCACCGTCCGCAGATGCACCTCGTCGGGGCCGTCGGCGATGCGCAGCGCACGCGTGATCGCGTACAGCCGCGCCAGTACGGTGTCGTCGCTGACCCCCGCCGCGCCGTGCGCCTGCACCGCGCGGTCGACCACCTTGTGGGCGACCTCCAGCGCCGCGACCTTGATCGCGGCTACCTCCATGCGTGCGGCGGCGTTTCCGACCGTGTCCATCAGCCAAGCGGACTTGAGGACGAGGAGGCGCAGTTGCTCGATCTCGATGCGGCTGCGGGCGATCCACTCACGCACCACGCCCTGGTCGGCGAGCGGCCCGCCGAAGGCGGTGCGTTCGGTGACGCGCTCGCACATCAGCTGCAGGGCGCGTTCGGCGAAGCCCACGGCGCGCATCGCGTAGTGCATCCGCCCCGGACCGAGCCGTCCCTGGGCGAGCGCGAAGCCCTCCCCCTCGCCCCTGAGGATGTTCTCCACCGGCACGCGGACGTCCTCGAAGAGCACGTCACCATGTCCCAACCGGTCGGTGTAGCCGAACATCGGCAGGTCGCGCAGCACCGTGACGCCCGGCGTGTCCCGGGGAATCAGCAGCATGCTCTGCTGCCGGTACGTGGGCGCGTCCGGATCGGTCTTGCCCATCAGGATGATCAGCTTGCAGTCGGGGTCGAGGATCCCGGAGGTGTACCACTTGCGGCCGTTGACGACGTAGCTGTCGCCGTCGCGGGTGATACGGGTCCGGATGTTGCGGGCGTCGGAACTGGCGACCTCCGGCTCGGTCATGGCGAAGCAGGAGCGGATCTCCGCGTCCAGCAGGGGCCGCAGCCAGCGTTCCTGCTGCTCGGGCGTGCCGAACAGCGCGAGCAGTTCCATGTTGCCGGTGTCGGGCGCCGAGCAGTTGAACACCTCGGGGCCGATGACGGAGCGGCCCGCCAGCTCGGCGAGCGGCGCGTATTCGAGGTTGGTGAGCCCCGCGCCCCAGTCGCCGTGCGCCATGAAGAGGTTCCACAGCCCCTCGGCGCGCGCCTTCTCCTTCAGCTCGGTCATCACGGGCGGCAGCGCGTGCGGGTCGTCCCCTTCGGCGAGCTGCCGGTCGTAGACCGCTTCGGCGGGGAAGACATGCTGCTCCATGAACGACCGCATGCGGTCCTGGAGTTCACTCGCCCGTGGCGAGAATCCGAAATCCACGATTGCTCCTGTCCGGGGTGCCGGGGTGCGGGGTGCCGGGGTTCGTGTGGTCGGTCCGGATCAGCCGAGGATGTCGCGTGCCGTGCGGATCATCGCGGCGATGGTCGGCGGCAGTCGCTCCTGGTCCGGGTCGTGGTGCTTGCCCTCGCGGTGCCGGCGCAGGTTGTGGCCCATGATCGCGGCCATCTTCATGCGGCCGAGCGCCCGGAACCAGTCCATCGCGGGCAGCGCGGGCCGGCCGCCGAGGTAGGCGTCCAGCAGTTCGGCCTCGCTGGGCAGACCGGGCACGGCGTGCCCCAGCTGGGGAAAGTTGCGGTGGTCGGCGAAGAGCAGGAACCAGCCGAGGTCGATGCGCGGGTCGCCGACGCTCCAGATCTCCCAGTCGACGACCGCCACCGCGCGCTCACCGTCACACAGCACGTTGCCGAGCCGGAAGTCCCCGTGCAGCAGAACCGGTGGCATGCCGCCGGGCACGTCGGCGGCGAGGCGAGCCAGCAACTCCTCGCCGCCCGGCCGGAGTTCCGGTGGTACGGCGTGCAGGGTGCGGCTCCACCGCTCCAACTCACCGGCCGCGTCGAGCGGTTCCGGTGCGTCGAGCCCGGGCGTACGGGTGTCGGTGGCGTGCAGCCGCCGCAGGACGGAGGCGATCTCCAGCATGCGGGCGCGGGCCGTGGCGGCGGGCACCTCGGGCTCGTCGAGTACGGGCTCGACGGCCTCGCCGACCGCGAAGTTCATGGCGAACCAGGCCGGCTGGGTCTCGTCGACGGCCACGACCCCCGGCACCGGGACCTGCTCCACGGACCCGGCCAGCGCCCCCAGCACGCGCGCCTGACGCAGCACGTCGTTGCGTCCGACGGGCCGCTGCCCCGGAGGCACTGCCTTGACGACGTACCTGTGATCCCCGGCCGTGACGGAGTACGTGAGCCCCGAGTGGCCGCCCGGCAGCACCGTCAACTCGCCGATCGAGGCGCCCGGGTGGCGGCGGGCGAGCCGGTCGCGAACGCGGACGGACAGCTCCGGCACCTGGGTGGCCGTGCTCATCGGACGTGCTCCTTACTCATCGGACCGGCTCCCTGGGCAGGCCGAGCACGCGTTCGGCGAGGATGTTGTGCTGGATCTCGTCGGTGCCGCCCGCGATGCTGTAGCCGGGGGCGCCGAGCAGGTGCTCCGTCCAGGCGTAGGTGCCCCACTCCCCCGTGTCCGCGACCAGGCTGGCCCCCAGCAGCTCGGAGACCAGATCGCTGGTGCGCCGCATGGTCTCGGTGGCGTAGAGCTTGCCGACCGAGGCTTCCGCGCCGGGCGCGCGTCCGGCGACTAGGGCGGCGGTCACCCGCAGTCCCATGAGCCGCTGGACGAGGGTGCGGATGTGGAGGTCGGCGGCCCGCTGCTGTTCGCTGCCGGTGAGCGGACGGGGCAGGTTCCCGGCCAGTTCCAGCGCCCGGTCGGCGTTGTCAAGGCCGAGGTTGCCGGAGTCGAGCCGCTCGGCGGCCAGCACACTGAGCGTGACACGCCAGCCCTCGCCGACCGGACCGAGCCGGTCGGTGTCGGGCACCACTACACCGTCGAGGTAGACCTCGTTGAAGCTGGTGCCGCCGGTCATCTGCTGGATGGGCCGTACGGTCACGCCCGGCGCGTCCATGCGCACCAGGAAGACGGTGATGCCGGCGTGCTTGCGTACGTCCGGATCGGTGCGGCACACCGCGACGCCCCAGGTCGCGACGCGGGCCCCGGAGGTCCACACCTTGTGCCCGGTCAGCACCCAGTTGTCGCCGTCGCGCACGGCCCTGGTCCGCACCGCGGCGAGGTCGGATCCTGCCTCGGTCTCCGAGAACAGCTGACAGGCCAGCTCGTCGGTGCGCAGCATGGGCCGCAGCCAGCGCTCCTTCTGCTCCTCGGTGCCCCAGATGCCGATCGCGGGGGCGACGAGCTGCTGCGTCACCGGGAAGACCTCGGTGCGGTGCGGCACGTCGAAGGCCGCCTCTTCGGTGCGGTAGAGCTGCTCGTAGTACGCGGGCAGTCCACGTCCCCCGTACGCTTCCTGCCAGTTGAGCGCGCCCCACCCCTGGTCGTAGCGGGTGCGTTCCCACTCCTGGATGCGGGCGGTGTGCTCGCGCTCCTGCTCCTCGGTCCAGTTCTCGAACACGGCGACGGAGTCGGAGCCGCTGCCCCATTCCTCGTCGGCGGCGCGGGGCCTGGCGACCGTGGCGAGCCACTGCCGGGCCTGGGCGCGGAACTCCTCGGGCTCCGGGACAGCGCCGGCTTCCGGGATATCGCTCATGTCTTCTTCCACCTCTGATCGGCGGGACGTTCAACGGGGACGTTCGTTCAGCGGGACAGCACCGTGCAGGCGCTCACGCCGGGGGCGCCGTACACATGGGTGAAGCCGACCCTGGGCTCGCCCGGGACCTGGCGTTCACCGGCCCGACCGCGCAGCTGCTGGACGATCTCGTAGACCTGGCGCAGCCCCGAGGCGCCGATGGGTTCGCCGTTGGCGATGCAGCCGCCGTCGGTGTTGACCGGCAGCGTTCCGCCGATCTCGGTGACACCGGAGGCGATCAGCCGCTCCTGCTCGCCGTCCTCGCAGAACCCGCACTCGGCCATGTGCATGACCTCGGCGCCGCTCTCGGTGTCCTGCAGCTGGCAGACATCGACGTCGCCGGGGCCGATCCCGGCTTCCTCGAAGGCGGCGGCCGAGGCATCACGGCTGACGCTGGTCAGCTGACCACCGGGGATCCAGGGGCTGAAGACCTCGAACGAGCCGAAACGCCGGGTGCGTACGGCCGCCGAGCGCAAGGCGACCGGCGGGCCGTCCAGGGTGTCCAGGCTGCGCGCGGCTTCGGGCGAGCAGAGCACCAGCGCGGCCGCGCCGGCCCCTGGTGAGCAGAACATGTAGCGGGTCAGCGGATCGCTGACCATGCCGGATTCGAGGACCTCTTCGGCCGACACCGGCTTGCGCCGCCATGCCTCCGGGGTCAGACCGCCGTTGCGGTACGCCTTCTCGGCGACCATGGCCAGGGTGCGCGGGGTGATTCCGTGGTCGTACATATAGCGCTGGATCTTCATGCCGAAGAACTGGGTCGTCACCATCAGCCCGTCGCTGCCGTACTCCGCTCCCAGCCCCCAGTCCTCGGGCCGAGGGTCGAAGGCGCCGCGTGGGTGTTTGTCGAAGCCGACGGCGAGGACGACGTCCGCCATGCCGGAGCGGATCGCGTTCACGGCGGAGATCAGCGCGCTGCCGCCGGTGGCGCAGCCGTTCTTGACGTTGATGAACGGCACCCCGGTCAGGCCGAGTTGGGCCACCAGCGTGTCGGCGAGGCCGGCGCTGTCACTGCCGCCGAACGCGGCCCGCACCCGCGACCACTCGATCCCGGCGTCCGCCAGCGCGGCGTTCACCGCACCGACGGCCAGTTGCCGGCCGCTCGCCTCCGACCGGCCGAACGGGGTGCGCCCGGCGCCGCAGATCAGTACGTCGGTACTCATGAGCCCTCCTCGCCGGGAGTCGTGGGCCTGGCCCGCGGGACGCCGTGGCCCGCGGTCACGGTGAGGGGCATGCCGATGCGGACGTCGTCGAGGTCGTCGACCTCGAGTACGGCGGCCACCCGCACGCCTTCCACCAGCTCGACGTAACCGAGCGCGAACGGCACGAAGCCGCCGGGCGGGGCCTGGTAGGGCGGGGACTTGGGGGCGTACCGCTGCACCGTCCAGGTCCACAGCCTGCCCGTGCCCTGGAGGACCGCCGGCTCGGCCGGTCCCCCGCAGCGCGGGCACGCGTCCTCCGCGGGGTAGGCCGTCACCGCGCAGCCGGAGCAGCACGAGCCCTGGAGCCCGACGGCGACGGTCGGACTCCGCGGATCCGTGGCCATCCGGATCAGCGCCCCGTCCACTTGGGTTCACGCTTCTCCAGGAACGCCGACACACCTTCGTTCGCGTCCTCGGAGTTGAGGGCCACGCCCACGGCGAGGTGCTCCATCACCATCAGCGACTGGGTGTCGGCGTCCAGGCTGCGGTCGATCGTCATCTTCGTCAGCCACATCATGAAGGGGCTCTTGTCGACGAGGTCCCCGATGAAGTCGTCGACCGTCTCGTCCAGCTTGTCGGCCGGGGCGGACTTGTTGATCAGTCCGAACTCGACGGCCTCGATGCCGGAGAGGAGCTTGCCGGTGAGCATCAGCTCCTTGGTCTTGCGGATGCCGATCATGCGCGGCACCCGGTAGATCGGGCCGGCCCCGCCGAACAGCGCGCGGCGGATGTGGAAGTCGCCGATCTTGGCGTCGTCCGCGGAGATGGCGAAGTCGCAGGAGATCATGATCTCGAAGCCGCCGGCGGTGACGTGGCCCTCCAGGACCGCGACCGAGGGGGTCTTCATCGAGTAGAGGCGGTCGCACACCTTCGCGGACTTCACGGCCACATCGATCGCGTTCGACTTGCCGACGTACTCCGCCTTCAGGCTGTCGAGGTCGAAGCCCGAGCAGAAGGTGCCGCCGCGACCGCGGACCACCAGGACTCGCAGCTCGGGGTCCTCGTCGACCTCGGTGATGATCTCGTCGAGCCGGTTCAGGATCGGCACCGTGACGCAGTTCTTCTTCCACGGGCGGTTGAGCCACACACGGGCCACGTGGCCGTCACGCTCGAACTGGATCTCGTCTTCCACTGCCATCTCAGCCTCCAAATTGAACTGAATTCACTACGAGTCTGCGAGGATGAAGGTGCGCTGTCAACCCTTTGATCGAGACAGGTTCCGAAGGTAAAGACAGCTCGAGACATAACCCGCAGACTTCCGCCATGTGATCGAACCGAACCTGATTCAAACCGACGGACGTGGAGCATACCTACTTCGGTTCACTACGGCCGAGGGCTTCACCCCCCGCCGTTCCCTCGTCCACCCCTCAACGACCGCACCCAAGAAAGACCTTTATGTCCGGCATCTCCCGTCTCGGCATCGTTGGCTGCGGCCTCATGGGCTCCGGCATCGCCGAGGTCGCCGCACTGCGCGGCCTCGATGTGACTGTGGCCGAATCGACTCCCGAGCTGGCCGCCGCCGGCCGCGGCCGCGTCACCGCCTCCCTCGATCGCGGCCGGCGGGGGAAGCTCACCGAGACCGACCGCGACCAGGCCCTGGCCCGGCTCTCCTTCACCCACGACGTGGACGAACTGGCCGACCGGCAGTTCGTCGTCGAGGCCCTCGCCGAGAACCGGGAGGGGAAACTTGAGGTCTTCCGTCAGCTGGACAAGGTGGTCACCGACCCTGAGGCCGTCCTCGCCACCAACACCTCCTCGATCCCCGTCGTCGACCTCGCCGTGGCCACCGGCCGGGCCTCCCATGTCGTGGGCCTCCACTTCTTCAATCCCGTACCGGTACAGAAGCTGGTCGAGGTGGTCCCCGCGCTCACCACCGGCGCCGACGCCCTGGCCCGCGGCTTCGCCGGCGAGCAGCTGGGCAGGACGGTTGTCCGGGCGCCCGACCGCTCGGGCTTCGTGGTCAACGCGCTGCTGGTGCCGTACCTGCTCTCCGCGGTCCGCATGGTCGAGTCCGGAACGGCTCGCGCGGAGGACATCGACAGCGGCATGGAACTCGGCTGCGCCCACCCGATGGGTCCGCTGCGGCTGCTCGACCTGATCGGCCTGGACACAGCTCAGGCTGTCGCCGACTCGATGTACGAGGAGTTCAAGGAGCCGCTGTACGCCGCTCCCCCGCTGCTGCGGCGCATGGTCGCCGTGGGCCACCTGGGCCGCAAGAGCGGCCGCGGCTTATACGTCTACGGCGCCTGACCGCGTCTCCTCTCATGGGACCGCTTCCTCTCATGCCGGTGAGTCGGCCGCCGGACATCCGGCGGCCGACTCCCTCATACGGTGCGGTCGTACGGGCGTGGCCGCGCCGTACGGGCGTGCGGGCCGGCCACGCCCTGCGGTCGTGCGGGCGTGGCCGCACCATGCGGCCGTACGGGCGTGGGGATGTCGGCGGTCAGTCGCCGCAGCCCAGTTGGTCCGCCCAGCGCTCTGCCATCATCATGACCGTGGTGTTCGTCGGCACGGCCGGGATGTCCGGCATGGTGGAGGCGTCGACGACGTACAGTGCGTCGACCCCGTGCACCTTGCCGGCCTGGTCGACCACCGCGGCCGGGGTGCCCTCCCCGCCCATCGCACAGGTGCCCACCGCGTGGCAGTAGGTGTTCTTGCCCTGGAGGACGGCTCGTGCGAGATCGGCGTCCGTGGTCGCCTCGGGCCCGGGCCACGTCTCGGCACGGACGTACTTCTCCAGTGGTCCCGAGCCCATGATCTCCCGGATCTGCCGGATGCCGGCCACCATGCGCCCCAGATCGTCGGGGTGGTCGAACAGACCCAACCGGATCCTCGGGTCGGCCTCAGGAGCGCGTGAGGTGATCTCCACGCTGCCCAACGAGTACGGGCGGACCACGGCGAGAGGCACCAGCATCACCCCGGGCTCCATGGTGAACGGCAGCGCGTGCAGGTCGACTTCGCCCTGTCCGGCTGCCCCTGCCGAGGAGAACGCCAGGGCGGTCTGCAACGGCGGCATGAGTTCACCGACCGCCTCCTCGTCCACGGCGTAGGTGAGGTAGACCATGGGGTGGTCACGGAGGTTGCTGCCCACGCCTTCCAGGCACTGGACCGTGGGGATGGACAGCCTGTCGAGCAGCCGCCGCGGGCCGATGCCCGAGCGCATCAGGATCGCCGGGCTGCCGATGGCTCCGGCGGACAGGACTACCAGGTCGGCTTCGAGAACGGTGCCGTCAGCGAGGATCACCGCTCGGGCCGTCCCGTCCTCGGTGAACTCCACGCGGTCAACGGTCTGTTCGCCTAATACGGTCAGGTTCTCTCGGTGGCGGGCCGGGCCGAGGTAGGCGATGGCCGAGCTCTGCCGGATGCCGTTCTTGCGGTTGAAGGGGATCGGGCCCGCGCCACGCCTGCGGACGCCGTTGATGTCCTCGTGGACGGGGTGGCCGGCCTGCGCGCAGGCCTCCAGGAACGCGGACATGACCGGGCGCAGCCCGTTGCCTTCGGTGAAGCGCTCGATGTGTACGGGTCCACCGGTGCCGTGCAGTTCTCCGCCGACCGGATCGTCCTCCAGCTTCTTCAGATACGGGAGCACGTGGTCCCAGGACCAGCGGTCATTGCCCAGTCCGGTCCAGCGGGCGAAGTCCTCGGGCGTGGGCCGCAGGGCGTTGGAGCCGTTGACGGACGAGGAGCCGCCGATGACCTTGCCACGCAGAACGGGCAGGATGCCCTGCTCGACGATCCCGAACATCGGAATGCTGTCGGCATCGGCAACGTGGTCGGCCGACTCATAGCCCCAGTCATGGGTGGTGAACCCGAACTGGTTGGCGTCGAGCAACTCGGGGGCGGTCTCCTCCGGGGTGCGGTAGTCGGGGCCGGCCTCGACGAGCGTGACGGTGTTCGCGGGGTCCTCGCTGAGCCGGGCGGCCAGGACACCACCGGCGGAACCTCCGCCGCACACCACTATGCGACGCGCCATGCTTACCTCTTTCTCTTCTTTGAGACCAAGGATTGGACGAAGGGGACGTACGAGACGTGAGACGTGGCGAGACAGGAGATGCACGAGATCCAGGACGTGACCGAGACCGAGGGATCGACAGGCGGGCGCCGCGGCTCAGTCGGTCAGCGGCGCGCCCGACAGGGCGATCGCCTTGGGCTCGAGGTAGTCGTCGAGGCCTTCGTGGCCGTTCTCGCGGCCGATGCCGGACTTCTTGCTGCCGCCGAAGGGGGCATTGATGTCGAGGGTGTAGCTGTTGATGCTGAAGGTTCCGGTGCGCACGCGGCGAGCAATGCGGAGGGCGGCTTCCTCGTCCTGGGTCCAGACGGTTCCGGAGAGCCCGTACGGGGAGTCGTTGGCCAGCTCGACGGCATGGTCGGGGCCGTCGTGCGGGATGGCGACGACGACCGGGCCGAAGATCTCCTCCTGCGCGATCCGCATGTCGTTGGTGACGTCGGTGAACAGGGTGGGTTCCAGGTACCAGCCGGTGGCCAGGCCCGCAGGGCGGCCGCCGCCGCAGGCGACGGTGGCGCCTTCCTTCCGGCCGAGGGCGATGTACTCCTCGACACGCGCCCGGTGCGCTTCGGTGATCATCGGTCCGATCACGGTCGCGGGGTCGGCCGGATCACCGATGGGCAGGGAGCTCATGTGACGGGCCAAGGCCTCGGTGAACTCTGCGTAGCGGGAGCGCGGCAGCAGGATGCGGGTCTGAGCGGTGCAGATCTCGCCCTGCATGAAGGCGGCGCCGCAGCCCACGAGAGCCGGGACGACGGCGTCGATGTCGGCGTCGTCCAGCACGATCGCCGCCGATTTCCCGCCCAGTTCCAAGGTCACACGGCGGATGTCGCGGCCGCAGGCCTCGGCGATACGGGAGCCGACGGCAGTGCTTCCCGTGAAGCTGACCTTGTCCACACCCGGGTGGGCGACCACGTACTCGCTCTCCACGGCATCGGCGGCGAACACGCTGATGACGCCCTCGGGAACGGCTGATTCGGCCACGGCCTCGGCGAAGACATGGCAGGCGAGGGGGTCCTGCACCGGCACCTTGACGATGACCGTGCAGCCGGCCATGAGGGCGGCGGCGATCTTCTGGGTGGTCAGCGGGAGCGGGCCGTTCCAGGCGGGAATGGCCACGACGACGCCGACGGGTTCGCGGACGACCAGGGTGCGGGTCGGTCCGTTGACCCGCTCCTCCTCGAAGACGTATCCCTCGGCCAACTCCGCGTAGAAGCGCAGGTAGTTGGAGGGGGCGATGGCGAAGTACCCCTCGGCGAAGCCGCGCGGGCAGCCGGTCTCGGCCATGGCCAGACCGGCGAGTTCGGCCGCGCGCGTGTCGAGGCGGTCGGCCAGGTCGCGCAGGGCCGCGGCGCGCTGCTGAACGCTCCACCTCGGCCAGGGGCCGGCGTCGAACGCCTGCCGGGCCGCGGCAACGGCGGCGTCGATGTCCGCCGTCGAGGCCAGGGGGACGTGGCCGATGACCTCCTCGGTGCTGGGTGAGACGACCTGCGCGACGCGGTCGGTGGAGGGGGCCGTGAGCCGGCCTCCGATGAGGATGCGGTCGTATTGGTGTGCCATGCGGGGACTGCCTCTCTGGGGAAGCGCGGAAGTACCGCGGAGGAGAAGGTGTGCTCGGCTCAGACGGCACGCGAGGGCACAGGCATCGCCCGGAGCTCATGCGGTGCGGTCAGAAGTGCGGGACATCAGTCGACCGGCCCGAGAGATGACGTCCGTCTCCGGTGAACGACGTCCGGGCTCCGGCAGCCGACGTCCGGACTCCAACGCGCGAAGTCCGGCCTCCCGCGGCCAACGTCCGGGCGCAAACATGCGACGTCCGGCCTCCCGCGGTCGCCGTCCGGTCTCCGTCGACGGCTCACTCTCGGGTGCGCCCCTTCGAGGCCGCGGCCGTCGACGCCGTTGATGCCCTTGATGCGATCGAGGCGATCGAGGCGATCGATGTCATCGAGGCGCATCACGCCGGCCTGGCCGACGCCGCAGGCGCAGACCTCGGGCGGGAGCGCCAACGGCCGCCCGGCCCACTGACGGATCGCCGCCCACGCGCGGATCGTCACAGCGGCCTCGCGGCGACGGCCTCCGCCGCCGCGCGCCCTTCCGCGACGGCGTGCGCGACACGGCGCGGCACGACGCAATCGCCGATCGCGCGAACGGTCTGGTGGGCGGCAGGGGCGAAGTCGGGACGGCGGGGCCGGCGTTCGCCGACGGTGACCAGGACGTCGGCGGCGAGGTGCGTCTCCTGACCGTCCAGGACATGGCGCAGGCGCACACCGTCAGTGGTCGTCGAGGTCACGGTGCTCATCGCGACCACGCGCAGGGGCGCACCGGTGAGCCGGTTCATCAACTGGGTGCGGTTCTCCGGAGACAGGCCCGTCGCGAAACCGGTGCCGGGGGTGATGACGGTGACCTCGCGGGCGCCGGCCGCCAGCGCGCTCTCCACGGCACTGATGCCCTGCCACCACCCGAAGCCGTCGTCGAGGACGGCGACGCCGGACGCCTCCGGTACGACGTCCGGGTACCGGCTCAGGAAGTCCGTACTGGTGAGTGTCCGAAGCTCGCCCGGCACGTGGACGGACGCTTCCGCCGCGCCGGTGGCGAGCACGATCTGGGCGTACGCCGCCAGGTCGTCCGGCGCCGGGGAGGTCCCCAGCCGCACCCGCACGCCGAGGTCGGCGAGCTGATCGCGCTGGTAGTCGACGAACTTCTGCCAGCCGGAGCGGTGCGGGGCGAGGGAGGCGAGGCGTGCCTGGCCGCCGGCTCGCCGAGCCGTGTCGAAGAGCGTCACCTCGGCGCCGGAGCGGGCAAGCGCCATCGCGCACTCCATGCCGGCGGGGCCCGCTCCGAGCACGGCGACAGGGCCGCCGCGGGAGCCCCGCCGGGTAAGCAGCAGCGGGACGGCCGGGCGGGCGGCTGCTCCCGGCGGGCCGAGTTCGGGGTTCACCGAGCACGATCCGGTGGGCTCGAAGGTACGGCAGCCCTCGTTGCAGCCCGTGCAGGGGCGTACGGATCGCTCGTCGCCCGCGATGACCTTGCGGGCGAAGTCGGGGTCGGCCATGAACGGCCGGGCCATCCCGACCAGATCGGCCCCCGAGTCCAGCGCCCGCTCGATGTCCGCGACCGACCGGAAGCCCTGACTGACCAGGAGCGGCACCGCGACTGCCGAGCGGATACGGGCCACGGACTCCAGCAGCGGCGGGCGGGTGGTGGCCATGCCGGGAACGTAGGTGTTGCGGACGCCGGTGGTGACGTTGACGTACGCGATGGGCGCGGCGGCGCACAGGCGGGGCAGCAGCTCGATCAGGTCGTCCAGGCCGAGTCCGGATTCCTCGCCGGGCTCCACCGACACCCGTAAGCCGATGGGGAGTTGACCGATCTCGGTACGGATGGCGTCGATCACCTGGGCCGGCAGGGCGATGCGGTCGCCATACTCGTCGTCCCGGGTGTTGTTGACCCTGGAGAGAAACTGGGCGAGCAGATAGCCGTGGCCGGCGTGCAGTTCCACGCCGTGAAAACCGGCCTGCACACTGTTCGCCGCGGAGATACGGAAGGCGTCGACGACACCTCGTACCTCTTCGGTGCTCAGCGGGTGCGGCGTGGTCGCCTCGCGGGGCGAGCGGACGGCCGCGGCCGAGACCGGCGCGTAGAACGTGCCGGCGCCGAGAGTCTCCCGGCCGAGGTGGACGAGCTGCGCGACGGCCACGGAGCCCCCGTCGGTGATGGCCTCTGCGCGGCGACGTACCGCGTCCTTGATCTCGGGGCGCCACGCTTCGGTCAGGTAGCGCTGCGGCAGCGTCGACTCGGGGGCCACGGCGGTGCCTCCGGTGATCACCATGCCGGCGCCGCCCTCGGCCAGCCGCCGCCAGTAGGCCGCGTCGGTTTCGGTGGGGGCGCCGTCGGTGACGGCGGCGGTGGCGTGTGCGGTGGCGACAAGGCGGTTGCGGAGGGTGAGACCGCCGAGCGTGAACGTTGTGGCCAGGGATGGTGCGGCGAGGGCGCGTGGGGTGCGTGGCGTCATGCGGCTCTCTTCGTCTGTGCTCTTCGCCGGTCTTCGTCTGTCCTCTTCGCTGGTCGCTGTTTGTCCTCCTCGCCGGTCTCTGTCTGTCCTCTTCGCCGGTATGTGTTCATCCTCTTCGCCTGGTCAGGCGGCCGAACGGGTGGCGAGACCGATGAGTTCGGCGAGCCGGACCCGGTGCCGGTCCGTCGTGCCGAACAGGACCTCGCCGCTGCGTGCGCGGCGCACGTACAGATGAGCCGGGTGCTCCCAGGTGAAGCCGATGCCGCCGTGCAGTTGGACGTATTCGGCCGTAGCCAGGCGAAAGGTCTCGGAGCAGACCACGGCGGCGGCGCAGGCGGCCACCGGCAGCTGCGGCGAGGCGGCGGCGGTGCAGGCAGTCGCGTACGCGGACGCCGAGCGGGCCGCCTCCAGCGCGACCAGCACGTCGGCCAGCCGGTGCTTGACGGCCTGGAAGGAACCGATGGGCCGCCCGAACTGGTGGCGCTGCGCGGCGAATTCGACCGTGGCGTCCAACGCGTGCCCGCTGCCGCCGACCTGTTCGGCCGCCAGCGCGGCCAGCCCGGTGTCGAGCGTCGCCGAGATGGTGGCTTCGGTGCCCTCCGCCGTACCCACGGTGGTGGCCGGGGCCCCTCGGAACTCCACCAGCGCCTGACGGCGCGTCTCGTCCAGGACACGTCGCGGAGTCCGATGGCAGGAGTCCGGTGCGGGCTCACAGGCGAACAGCGTGGGTCCGGCGGGAGTTTGAGCTCGTACCAGGATCAGGTCCGCGCCGGCCCCGTCGAGTACGAAGTCCTCCCGGCCGCGCAGCACCCAGCCCGAACCTGCCTGCTCCGCGGTGACGTTCATGCTGTCGGGGCCGTCGGCGTCGAACCCGGCCACCGTCGCCGTGAGTGTGCCGTCGGCGATCCGCGGCAGATAGCGCTCGCATGCCGCGCGGTCGCCGCTGTGCAGCAGGGCGGGGGCGGCGAGGGCCACCGTGGGCAGCAGCGGCGCGCAGTACAGGGCGCGCCCTGATTCCTCCAGGGCCACGGCCAGTTCGGCGAACGTGAAACCCGCGCCGCCGTACTCCTCGGGAACGGCCAGCCCGTGGACGCCGATCTCGCCCGCGAGACGCGTCCAGAGCACTTCGTCGTATCCGCGCGGAGTGACCAGATGCTTGCGGACGTCCTCGGGGCCGCTCGCCTCGGTGTAGAAGTCCCGCAGAACGGTGCGCAGTTGCCGCTGTTCTTCGGTTTCGGACAGCAGCTGGGGGTCGATCTCGGGGTGGCGACGGTGCATGGGGTCCCCCTCGTGCTCGTGTGCCGGAGAGCTGAGAGCCGAGAACTCAGAGCCGTGAAAACAGATCTATAAACTGAACTCAATTCGAGAACCTAGGCATAGACCTGCGAGACAGGCAAGACCCCTGCACGAGTTGATTGGGGCGCCTTCGGCTCCCGACAAGGCCGCGCGGACCGGACCCCACTCAGGCGGTGAACCGGCCGCCGTTGGCGAGCAGCACCGCGCCGACCAGGTTCGCCGCCGCATCGCTCGCGAGGAAGAGAGCGATGTCGGCGATCTCCTCGGGCGTCGCATACGGACGCACCCGCGGGTCGGCGAAACCGGCGCGCAGCGCCTCGGGCGTGCGAGCCGCCATCCCCGTCTCCGTCGGCCCCGGAGCCACCACGTTCACGCGGATCCCGGACGCGATGACCTCCTTGGCCACGGCCTGAGCCAGTGCGTGCACACCCGCTTTGGAGGCGGCGTAGTGGGGATAGCCGACCGGGGTGTCGAAGGCCGAGGACGAGCCGATCACCACGATCGCCCCTGCCCCGAAAGGCCGCATGACCCGCACCGCCGCGCGCAGCACATGGAACGTACCGTCCAGGTTCACCCGCATGACGCGCCGCCAGGAGGCATCGTCGAGGGAATCGGTCAGCTCGACCGGCCGCCCTTCGACCAGCGCCTCCGCGATGCGCTGCTTGGCCTCGGGGTCGTCGACCCCGGCCGCGTGCACCAGGATGTCGAGCCGTCCGTGCCGCTGCAGCACCTCCCGAACGGCGGCGTCGACGCCCGCCGCGTCCGCCACGTCGCATGCGACCGCCTCGGCGGCGGGCAGTTCCTTGGCGACGGCCGCGGCACCCTCGCCGTTCACGTCGGCCAGTACGACGGCCCGCACCCCTTCCGCCGCCAGCTGCCGGGCGACCGCCGCACCCATGCCCGAGCCGGCGCCCGTCACCATCGCGACCTTGCCCGCGAACCTCTCTGCCTGGACATCCCTTTGCGTCAAGCCAATCCCTCCTTCACTGCCTTCCCCGTTCTATTGAACTGACTTCACCTCTGTTACCGTGACGGCCGCGGGGCTGACAAGACCTGGGACGGTGAAGATGAGGGCACTGCGGCTGACGGCGTGGGGCGAACCCCCGACACAGACCGAGGTCGAGCAACCCGTCCCCCACGGCGCCGAGGTGCTGGTACGCGTCGAGGCCACCGGGCTGTGCCACTCCGACCTGCACGTCATCGACGCGGCTCGGGGAGCACTCCCCTACCGGCTGCCCTTCACTCTCGGCCACGAGGTCGCCGGGCGGACCTTGGCCCTGGGTCCCGACGCCGACGGGGTGGCGGTCGGTGACCGCGTGGTGCTGTACGGACCGTGGGGTTGCGGCGACTGCGACCGCTGTGCCGCCGGCCGGGACAACTACTGCGACCGGCGCGACACCCTCGCCTGGCACGGCGCGGGACTGGGCCGGGACGGCGGAATGGCCGAGTGCGTACTCGTCCCGTCCGCCCGCCATCTGGTGCCGATCGGCGATTTGCCGGCCGATCAGGCGGCTCCGCTCTCCGACGCGGGCCTGACGTCCTATCACGCCGTGGCCGGTCTCCGGCACGCGCTCGAAAAGGGCACCACCACCGTCGTCATCGGTGTCGGCGGGCTGGGTCACCTGGCTGTACAGATCCTTCGGGCGACCACCCCGAGCCGTGTACTGGCGGTCGACGTCCGGGAGGAGGCGCTGGCTCTGGCGGACCGCTCCGGCGCGGACTTCGGCACCCTGGTGCGGGCGGACACCGCGGGTGTCCTGCGGAAGCGGAGTGGTGGCGCGGGAGCAGATGCCGTGCTCGACTTCGTCGGCACCACGCAGACGCTGGAACTCGCGGCCGGCATCCTGCGTCCGGGTGGTGAACTCGCCGTCGTCGGCAGCGGAGGCGGCCGGCTGACGGTCTCCAAGCCGGGCGTTCTCCCGCCGGGCTTCAGGCTCTCACTCCCCTTCTGGGGAACCCGCCCCGAGCTCGCCGAGGTCGTCGCGCTGGCCCAGGCGGGGGCGATCCACGTCGAGACGGAGCAGTTCCCGCTGTCCGCCGCACCGGAGGCAATCGGCCGGCTTCGCCGGGGCCGGGTGCGGGGGCGGGCCGTGCTCGTCCCCGACTGACCACGCAGCGCACGTCAAGAAAGGGGTTGAATGCGCATGCCGGACCACCAGACGGTCGACCTGCTCGTCATCGGGGCGGGAATGGCCGGGCTGACCGCGGGGGCGCGAGCCGTACGCAACGGGTTGTCCGTCGTGGTCGTCGAGATCGGCGATGACGTCGGGGGGTCCGCGCGCTACGCCGGTTACGCCTGGACCGCCCCGGGCCACGAGGAGATGGAGCGGCACAACCCGGGTGGAGACGCGTCGCTCAAGCGCGCCCTCGTGGACCGCTTCCAGGACGGCATCACCTGGATTCGGAGCACGGGGGTCGAGGCCAAGGACGCTCAGCCCATCCTCAGCTTCGGCCAGGGGCACCAGTTCGACACCAATCACTACGTCGACACCTGCCGCCGCATCATCGTCGAGGCGGGTGGCGAGCTGCTGCTGACCACCGACACCGAGCGGCTCCTCGTGGAGAACGGCGCCGTGGCCGGAGCGGAACTCGTCACGAGCGACGGCACGCGACGGCAGGTGCGCGCCACCTCGACACTCCTGGCCACGGGAGGCTTCCAGGGGGACGTGGACCTCCGCAACGAACTCGTCCACCCCCACGCCGACCGCCTGGAACTGCGCTCCAACCCCCACAGCCGCGGGTCCGGCTACCGCCTGGCGACCGCCGCCGGGGCATCGACCGGGCTGCCCGGGGCCGGCTTCTACGGACATCTGATCCCGAGCGGCATCCCGTTCGCGGACCCGTCGGACTTCGTCGACCTGTCGCTGTACTACAGCGAGCACGCCCTGCTGTTCAACCTGCTGGGCGAGCGGTTCACCGACGAAACGCTGGGCGATCACCTGACGACGATGGCACTGATGGAACAGCCCGAGAACCGCGGGCTCCTCATCGCCGACGCCCGCGTGTTCCGCGACTGGGTGGTGGGTTCGTACGTGGAAGGGGCGGTCGCCGTCGACAAGTTCTGGCTGGCCGGCAAACGGGGCGGTCGGGTCGGTTTCGCCGAGGAGCTCGACGAACTCAACTACCTTCCAGAGGAGTGGGGATACGACGGGTCCGCCGTCCGCGCGGCCGTCGAGCGGTTCAACGCCCGGACGGCGGCGGGTGAGGATCCGGCGCCGGGCCGCCGGCTGGACCGCCTGCCGCTCGACGAACCGCCCTACTACGTCGTCGAGGCGGTGCCGGCCATCACCTTCCCGTTCCATGGAGTCCGCATCGACGACCGGGCACGGGTTCGGGGAGAGGACGGCGAGCCCGTCGAAGGGCTCCTCGCGGCCGGTTCGGACACCGGAGGCCTGTGGTACCGGGCCTACGCCGGCGGCATCGCGTCAGCCCTCGTCTTCGGCCTCACGGCGGCCGGCACCGCGACGCTTCGCGCCGCGTCCCGTGGACAGGAGGGCCGCGGCTGACATGGACGACCAGATGCACACCCCGGCCGAGTCGGGTCAAGCGCCCCGGGAAGACACGGCAATGATCGGCCGTGAGGTCTGGCCGGTCACCTATCCCCGCGGCGAGGTCCGCTCGTCGGACTTTCGCGTCGTCGAGGTCGAGGTGCGGCAACCACGGCCGGGCGAGGTGCTGGTCAGGAACACATGGACATCCGTCGACGCCGCCCTCCGGCTGCGGCTCAGGGAGACGGCGCCACCGGGATACTTTCCGGCTTTCCCCCTCGGAGAGCCGATGGACGGGATCATGACCGTCGGGGAGGTCGTCGCGTCCCGCACCGACGGGTTCTCCCCCGGCGACATGGTGTGGCACGCCTCCGGCTGGCGCGACTACGCCGTCGTCGAGGCGGGGAGGCAGGCCCTCGGCGGCGTCGGCACGCTCACGAAGCTCGACGTGGACGCTGCACCTCCCCAGGCGCACCTCGGCGCGCTCGGCGCCAATGGACTCACCGCCTACGCCGGCCTCTTCCACGCCGCGGGCCTGCGCGACGGCGACGTCGTCTGGGTCTCCGCCGCGGCCGGCGCGGTAGGCAGCCTCGCCGCACAGATGGCGAAGATCCGCGGGCACCGCGTCATCGGCAGCGCCGGTTCCGACGAGAAGGTGCGCTACCTCCTGGAGGAGCTCGGCCTGGACGCCGCGTTCAACTACAAGCGCGGCCCTCTCCCCGACCTCCTGCGTGAGGCGGCCCCGGACGGCATAGACGTGTACTTCGACAACGTCGGCGGCGACCATCTCGAGGCCGCCCTGGGGGCGCTGCGGAGGTCGGGCCGCGTCGCGATCTGCGGCATGATCTCGGAGTATGCGGCGAAGGAGCCGCCGCACGGCCCCGGAAACCTCATGCTGGCGGTCACGAAGGGCCTGACGATTCGCGGCTTCCGGGCCAGCGGCCACACCCACTTACTGCCCGAGATGAGACGGCAAGTGGGCGCATGGGTCCGTGAGGGCCGCCTCCACTGCCGCGAAACGATCGTCGACGGGCTGCCACAGGCGCCGTTGGCACTGGCGGGACTACTGCGAGGCGACAACACCGGCAAGACGCTTGTGCGGATCGATGGCGGCACGCATCGTGAGAACACCGTCGGCTGAGGCCTGCCCCGTGGGGCGCCCGGCATACCGAGCCCAGCACCCTGCCGCCTGCCAAACTGAACTGAAGTAAGCCCAACAGCTGCCACCATGGGGCGGCCCGGTCGAACGCCCCAGTCGCCCCCGCCCGACCCCGCGCGCAGACCGGCCGACACCCACCCACTCCTGCGGCAACCGATGCCACGAAAGCCGCGGCACGCGACTCCTTCGAACCTTCCAACAATCCTTCCGTCGCGCGGCTGCGCATACTATTGCCTAACCGAGTTCAGTTTGGTAACTTCCACGAAATCTTGGCCATCCGGCCACCGTTCAGCGCAAAGTCCGCTCGGTTCTGCGCCGGTTCGGCCGGGGGCCGGTTCACCTAAGGGAGCCGAGAATGAGATCAGATCCGCGACGGCGCGGGGCTTTGCTCATCGTGCTGTCGATCACCACACTGCTGGCCGCCGCGTGCGGCGGCGGCACCGCCAACAACGCCGAGTCCAAGGTCGTGCCCGCCTCGGCGGGTATCGACGAGCTGGTCGCCGCAGCGAAGAAAGAAGGACAGCTCACTGTCTACTCGGCCCAGGATCTGACCGCCCTCAACAACCTCGCAAAGGCCTTCGAGGCCAAATATCCGGGCATCGACGTCAAGACCGTCCGGGGCGTCGACGGTGACCTCGGGGTGAAGGTCGAGACGGAGTTCAACACCGGCAAGGGCATCGCCGACATGTACGTCAGCGCGAGCCTGTCCTGGGTGAAGCCGCAGGCCGAGGCCAAGCGGTTCCTGGCGCCGACCGGCCCCGAACTCACCGGCAAGGGCGACTACGACGCCAAGCAGTACGTCCACGACGGCAATTACTTCGAGACCAACTCCGCCGTGCTCACGTTCGGCTGGAACACCAAGCTCCACTCCCAAGGGCTGACCGACTACCCGGACCTGCTCGACCCGTCCCTCGCGGGCGGAAAGATCGGTGTCATCGAGCCGACCGCGCCCTCGATCGTCGACTTCTACCTGTGGCTGGAGGAGACGTACGGCGCCGACTTCGTGAAGAAGCTGGCCGCCCAGAAGCCCCGCATCTACCCCAGCGCCCTGCCCATGGGTGAGGCGATGCAGTCCGGCGAGATCGCCGCCGGCAGCTTCGTAGCACCTATCACGCTTGATCCCGCCAAGAAAAAGGGCGCACCCGTCGACTACCGCATGCCGCCGAACGGCGTGTGGGGTGCCCGGTACTACGGCATGGTGCTGTCGACCGGCCCGCACCCCAACGCCGGCCAGTTGTTCGCCAACTTCATGGTGACCGCCGAGGGACAGAAGCTGATCACGCCGTCCGCCGGCTCGGTGCTGCCCAAGGTTCCCGGCACAGTGATCACCAACGACAAGGTACGGGTGCAGGATCCGGCCAAGCTCACGCCGGAGGCCGTGGCCGCGTACCAGAAGAAGTGGAAGTCCCTCTTCCAGTAGGGGCGGTGGGTGCATCGGCCGGTGCCGATGCACAGCAGTGTGGGCACCCATGCCGACGGTGCCCACTCACTCGATCTTTGGATGTGAGGAGTCCCCCGTGTCCCACGTGCGCATCGAGGGTCTGACGAAAAGGTTCGCCGGCAAGCCGCCGGCTGTCGCGGTGGACGACTTGTCGCTGGAGATCGAACCGGGCGAGTTCATCGTTCTGCTCGGCCCGAGCGGCTGCGGAAAAACCACGACTCTGCGCTGTCTGGCCGGTCTGGAGACGCCCGACGAGGGAGGTATCTCGCTGGGCGACCAGACAGTGCTGGATGTACGAGGGAAGGTCAACCTCCCTCCGAACAAGCGCCGGATCGGGATGGTGTTCCAGTCGTACGCGCTGTGGCCGCACATGACAGTGCGCCGCAACATCGGATATCCCCTGAGAACCAGACGGGTGCCTCGTGAGCAGGCGCGCACGCGGATCGAGGAGGCGGCGGAGCTCGTCGAGTGCGCCGCCCTGCTCGACCGCTATCCGGCGCAGCTCAGCGGCGGCCAGCAGCAGCGGGTCGCCCTGGCCCGCGGTCTGGCCGCCCAACCCGACCTGGTGCTCTTCGACGAGCCGCTGAGCAACCTCGACGCCCGGCTGCGCGACCAGGTACGCGCCCAGCTGCACGAGCTGCACGCACGACTGGGCTTCACCGCCGTGTTCGTCACCCACGACCAGAGCGAGGCGCTGGCACTCGGCGACCGTCTGGCGATCATGAAGGCGGGGCGAATCGAGCAACTGGACACGCCGGAGCGGGTCTTCGAGGAGCCGGCCACCGAGTACGTCGCCGGCTTCATCGGTATGTCGAACCGGCTTCCACTCCTGCGTCAGGGCGAGGGATGGGCCCTCGCCTCCGCATCGGGCGCCGACGGCCAAGCGGGGGCGGCGAGCCAGACCGTGGTGGACGAGCTCCCGGTGCCCCGCTCGCACAGCGAGGTCGCCGCGCGGCTGCGCCCCGACGACCTTCAGCTCTGTCCCGCCGAGGAGAAACCGCCGGCCCACGGCGTCGGCCTCCCGGCTGAGGTCGTCGACGCGCAGTTCGGCGGGCGTCACATGGACGTGGTCGTCACCATCGCGGGCAGCCGCCTGCACGCGCAGGCACCGCTGACCGGCAAGCCATGGGCCCGAAGTCTGTCGCGCGGGCAGCGGGTGACCGCCTGGTTCGCCAAGGACGTGGCCATCTACTACGACGCCGACGGGGTACGGACAGCCGGGCACACCCCCACCGCGGCAGTGGGAGCGTGACGTCGTGGCCGCACCCGCCGTACCCGCCCCCTCCCCCACGACGACACCACCGCACCCGGCCCCGCCGCATCCGACGGCACTGACCCGTGCGCGGCGCCACCTGCCACGGCTGGGCGCGCTCGCCTTCCTGGCTGCCATCGGCTACCTGGTGATCGCTCCGCTGGTGGGCCTGCAACGGCTGGCCTTCGAGGACGACGCCCGTGGCTACAGCGCCGCCTTCGACAGCCCGGACATGGCCGAGACGCTGCGCACGACGGCCGGTATGGCGCTGGGTTCGCTGGTCATCGCACTCGTCCTCGGCACGTTCCTGGCCTGGGCGGCGACCCGCCTGCCACCCCGCCTGCGGCTGCTTCGCGTCCTGCCCGTCCTGCCCATCGTGGTCCCGGCCGTGGCCGCGGTGACCGGCTGGGCGTTCCTGTTCTCGCCGCGCCCCGGCTACCTCAACGCGGCGCTGCGCAACCTGCCCTGGTGGGACCATCTCGACGAAGGCCCCGTCGACATCTACACGCTGCCGTGGATCGTCCTCATCACCGGCTTCGGCCTGACCGCCTTCGTCTACCTCTTCGTCAGCGCCGGCTTCGGCAACATCAACGCGGAGCTGATCGAGGCGGCACAGGTCAGCGGATCGTCACCGGCCGGTGTGTTCTTCCGGGTGACACTGCCGCTGCTGCGCCCGGTCCTGGTGTACGGGGGCTTCGTTGCTCTGCTCCTTGGACTCGGCCAGTTCACGGGACCACTGCTGCTCGGCAGGAACAACGGCGTCAACGTGCTCACCACGGACATGTACGTCGCCGTGTCCCAGAGCCCGGTCGACTACGGCAGGGCCGCCGCGATCGGCTCACCCCTGCTGCTCTTCGGCATCGCCGTCGTGCTCTTCCAGAAGGTGATCCTCGGCGACCACAGCCGCTTCGTCACACACGGCGGCAAGGCGTTCCGGTCCGGCGGACGGCCGTCGTGGGTGGCGGTCACCGGCATCGTTCTCTACGGCCTGGTGGCGCTGGCGCTGCCGCTGGGCGCACTCGTCGTCGTATCGCTCTCCGCCTTCTGGAGCGGCAGGATCCAACCGAGCGGGTTCACGCTCGACAACTTCAGGCGCGTGTTCCAGGAGTCGGGGATCACCGACGCGATCGTCAACAGCCTCGTCACCTCGGTCATCTCCGTCGCCATCGCGCTGCCGCTCGGCTTCATCGCCGCCTCACTGCTGCTCAAGGGGCGCCGGTTCCGCATCATCCGGGCCGCGGTCGACTTCATCGTGGCGATGCCCCTCGGAATCCCCGCAGTGGTCTTCGGCGCCGGCTTCCTGCTGACGTACAGCCGCGAGCCGTTCATCCTGTACGGCACCCGAACGGTGATCGTCCTCGTCTACGTGACCCTGATGCTGCCCTTCGCCACCAGGATGCAGCTGTCCGGAATGGTGGCACTCGGCGACACGTACCTGGAGGCCTCGCGTACCAGCGGCGCGGGCGCGCTGCGGACCAACACCGAGATCGTGCTGCCGCTGCTGCGCCCGACACTCGCGGGTGCCGGAGCCCTGATGTTCGTGCTGCTCACCCACGAGTTCACCGCGTCGCTGCTGGTACGGGCACCCACGACGCAGGTCATGGGCACCATCCTGTTCGACTACTGGGCCAACGGTTCCTATCCGCTGGTAGCCGCGATCGCGCTCGTCATGACGCTGGTGACATCCGTGGGCGTCTTCATCGCCATGTCCGTCGCGGGCTCCGACATCTTCGAGAAGCTGTGAGCAGGGGCAGGGATATGGGCATGGGCTCGCTCGACGGCAAGACGGTCCTCGTGACGGGCGCGGGACAGGGCATCGGACAGTCGATCGCCGTGCAGATGGCGCGCCAGGGCGCGGCGGCGGTCGCGGTCGCCGACCGGAACGAGGCAACCGCGGCCGAGACGGCCGACCTCGTACGCGCCGCCGGGGCCGAGGCGGAGGCGGAGGCAATCGTCTGCGACCTGCGCGACCGCGACCACATCGAGGCGATGGTGGCCCGCACGGCGGAACGGTTCGGCGGGCTCGACGTCCTCGTCAACAACGCCGGCGTGATCGAGGCCGCGCTCGTGGACCGGCCGGAGGACCGCGCGGTCGACACGCTCCCCGAAGAGGTCTGGGACGCGGTCTACGAAGTCAACCTCAAGGCCGTCTGGCTCACGACGAAGTTCGCCGCGCCCCACCTGCGGCGCTCCACCCGCGGCCCCGCGATCGTCAACACGGCCTCGGTGTCCGGGCTCACCGGTTTCCCCCTGGCCCCGGCGTACGGCACCACCAAGGCGGGTGTCATCCACCTCACCAAGGTCACCGCTGTCGACCTGGCGCCGGTGCGCTGCAACTGCTTCTGCCCCGGCGTCATCGAGACGCCCTTGGCGCGGGACTTCTTCGAGGCGGCCGACGACCGCGACGCCATGGAGCGGGAGTTGACCGCGCCGCAGCTCGTGCGGCGGCTCGGGCGGCCGGAGGAGGTGGCGAAGCTGGCCTGCTTCCTGGCCTCCGACGACGCGGCGTTCATCACCGGCACCTCGTACGTCATCGACGGCGGGGCGCTCGCGTGGCGTGGGGTCAGGGAGTGACCTCGTACACCACCAAGTAAAGGATCGAGAGGGGCCGTATGGCCATCGAGTTCGACATCGACCGGGACGTCTCCGACATCGCGCGGCGGACCGCCGACTTCGTCCGGGACACCGTTCTGCCTGCGGAGGAGGACTGCCACGGGGACGTACACGCGGGCCCCGAACCCCTGCGGCGCGGCCTACAGAAGGCGGCCCGCGCAGCGGGGGTGTTCGCTCCCCATGTCCCGCAGCGGTGGGGAGGGCTCGGTCTGGATCTGCGCGGTCAGGCGGTCGTCTTCGAGGCCGCCGGATACTCGCTGCTGGGCCCTCTGGCCCTCAACTGCGCGGCGCCCGACGAGGGCAACATGCATCTGCTCGAAGCGGTCGCCACCGAGGAACAGAAAGCTCATTTTCTCGCTCCCCTGGCGGCCGGTGAGACGCGGTCGTGCTTCGCGATGACCGAGCCCTCCCCCGGCGCCGGCTCCGACCCGCGGGCGCTGGCCACCACGGCGGTCCGCATCCCGGGCGGATGGCGGATCAACGGCCGCAAGTGGTTCATCAGCGGGGCGGACGGGGCGGCGTTCGCCATCTGTATGGCGCGCACCAGCGGTGAGCCCGGTGATCCGGGCGGGGCGACGATGTTTCTGGTCGGCGCCGACAACCCGGGCATGAAAATGGTCAGGAACATCGGCACGCTGGACCGGGGCCTGTTCGCCGGTCACAGCGAACTCGCCTTCGACGACTGCGAGGTGACCGACGACGCGGTGCTCGGCGAGGCCGACAAGGGATTCGAGTACGCACAGGTGCGTCTCGGGCCCGCCCGGCTGACGCACTGCATGCGGTGGCTCGGGGTGGCCCGCCGGGCGCAGGACATCGCCCTGGACCGGGCGGCCACGCGTACCGCCTTCGGCGGTCCACTGGCCGAACTCGGAATGGTGCAGCAGCAGTTGGCCGACTCGGAGATCGACATCGAGACGAGCCGGGCGGTGCTCTGGCGTGCCTGCTGGGAACTCGACCAGGGCAGGCCCGGCGCCCAGCACACCTCCATCGCGAAGACCTTCGTGTCCGAGGCCGTGGGCCGGGTCGTGGACCGCGCGGTCCAGATCTGCGGGGCGCTCGGCATCTCGGAGGACACGCCGCTGGCCGCCCTCTACCGGGAGGTCCGGCCGTTCCGCGTCTATGACGGGCCGTCGGAGACCCACCGCTGGGCCATCGCCAAGCGCGCGGTCCGGGCCGCACGGGAGCGAGGGGGTGTGCGGTGACGGCGACCGGCGACGCCACCGTGGCCGGGGTGGACCTGCCCGCACTGCAGCGCTTCTTGGAGCGCGAGGTCCCGCAGTGCGCCGGCCCTCTGGACGTCCGCCTGCTGCTCGGTGGGCGCTCCAATCTCACGTACCTCGTGACCGACGGCACACACCGCTGGGTGCTGCGCAGGCCACCGCTGGGCACGCTCACGCCCACCGCGCACGACATGGACCGCGAGTACCGCGTCATGGCCGCGCTCGCCGCCACGGAGGTCCCGGTGCCGCGGACCGTGCTCTCCTGCGCCGACGAGTCCGTGATCGGCGCGCCGTTCACCGTCGTCTCCTTCGTCGACGGCGAAGTGCTGAGGGACGTCGAACGGGCGGCCGGACTGTCCGCCGAAGATGCGCGGCGGTGCTCCGAGGCGCTGGTCGATCAACTGGCCACGCTGCACGCGGTCGATCCGTACGAGGTCGGGCTGGGCGGATTCGGGCGCCCTGCCGGATATGTGGAGCGGCAGGTGCGGCGATGGCGCGGCCAGTGGGACCGGGTCGCCACCCGTGAACTGCCCGAACTGGACGCGCTGCACCGAAAGTTGGAACGGGGACTGCCCGTGGTCCAGGACGACGGTGCCGCGACGGCGGTCCTGCACGGGGACTACCGGCTGGACAACGTCATCCTCAGCGCCGATGACCCGGGGCGGATCGCCGCGATCGTCGACTGGGAGATGGCGGCCCTGGGCGATCCGCTCGCCGACCTCGGCCTGCTCCTCGTCTACTGGGACCCGGCGTGCGAGCCGGTCCTCGGCGACGGGCATGTCCCGACGGCCAACCCGGGCTTTCTCTCCGCACCCGAGCTGGCGGAACGGTACGCGGCGCGATCCGGCCGCGATGTGTCCGCGCTGCCCTTCCACCACGCCCTCGGGTACTTCAAGCTGGCGGTCATCGCGGAGGGCATCCACGCACGCCATCTCGCCGGGCAGACCGTCGGCCCGGGCTTCGACCGGGTCGGCTCTGCGGTGCCCGCGCTGCTGCGCTCCGGTCTGTCGATCGATGTACCGCGCAACTGATGTGCCGCGTACCTGAGAAGGGGTGTGAGCAGTGGTGAGGGAAGACCGGCTCTCGGGAAAGGTGGCGCTGGTGACCGGTGCCACCGGAGGCATCGGCGAAGCGATCGCGCGACGGCTGGCCGCCGAGGGCGCGACCGTCGTGGTCACCGATCTCGACGAGGACCAGTGCGAGAAGCTCGCAGGGGAACTGCCGGGCGGCGCCCTGGGGTTGCGCCTGGACGTCACCGACGAGACGGCCTGGGAAACGGTCGTCGCCCGGGTGACCGACCGTCTGGGAAGCCTGTCGGTGCTGGTCAACAACGCGGGGATCGCCGCGATGGGCACGGTGGAGACCGAGACCCGGGAGACCTGGGACCGAGTGATCGGGGTGACGCAGACCGGGGTGTGGCTCGGCATGAAGCACGGCGGTCCGGCCATCGAGCGCTCCGGCGGCGGCTCCATCGTCAACATCGCCTCGATCTTCGGTACCGTCGGCGGCTTCGGCGCCCAGTTCTCGTACCACGCGGCCAAGGGCGCCGTACGGCTGATGACCAAGAACGCCGCACTGCACTGGGGCGGGCGCGGTGTGCGGGTCAACTCGCTGCATCCCGGTTTCATCGAGACGCCCCTGTCGCGGGAACTGTGGCAGGGCACGCCACGGCTGACCGCGATGATCGAGGGCACCCCGCTCGGGCGGCTGGGCACGACCGAGGAGGTGGCGGGCGCCGTGGCGTTCCTCGCCTCGGACGACGCGGGCTTCATGACCGGCTCGGAGCTCTACGTCGACGGAGGCTGGACCGCCCGCTGAACCGCTGAAACCACGCCGACGTCGGCGCCGGGACCGATACGCGGTCGCCGGCGTCGACGTCAGCATGGGTGTCAAGGGTGAGGCGCCAGGACGGTCGGCGTCACACGTCCTCGCGGACGGTGAGCAGGGCACCGATTCCGATCAGGCAGACCAGCATGACGAAGAACGCCGGGGAGAGCAGGTTCCCGGTCCGCTGGACCAGGAAGGTCGCGATGTACGGAGCCGTACCGCCCGCGAGGACGGTGCCGATGTTGTACCCGATCGCCATCCCGGTGTAGCGGACCCGGCGTTCGAACAGATGCGGCCACAGACTGGCCGCGGGAACCTGCACGAACGCGCTGCTCAGCATGAAAAGCGTGTAAGCCAGGCCGGCCAGGACCAGGTTGTTCCGGCCCATGAGCATCATCGCGGGGTAGGCGGTCACCAGGAATCCCAGCAGCCCGAACAGCAGGATGCGACGGGAGCCGAACCGGGCGGCGAGCCAGCCGGCCGGCACCATGAGCAGCACGGTGACGAGGACGACGCCCGCACTCAGCCAGAGCACCTGCGTGGAGTCGTATCCCAGGTTGTTCGAGAGATGGATGCCGATGTACGTCAGGCCGAGGAAGATGGCGCCGCCCTGCGCCATGGACAGGCCGATGGACTGCAGCAGCGCCGCGCGGTGGGTGGACAAGACCTCCCGGATCGGAGCCGCGGGGATGTCGGCGCGCCGTGCGGCCTCCTCGAACTCCGGAGTGTCCTCGATCCTCAGCCGGGCCCACAGGCAGAACAACGTGAGCGGCACGGCCATCAGGAAGGGCAGCCGCCAGCCCCAGTCGGCCATCTGGTCCTTGGTGGCGAGCGCGGAGATCACCCCGGCCGTGGCAGCAGCGAACATGAACCCGAGGTTGGACCCGATGGGCGTGACGGCACCGAGGAAGGCCCTGCGCCGGGGCGGCGCCGACTCGTAGATGTAGGTGTAGGCACCGACCGACTCCCCACCCGTGGAGATGCCCTGCACCAGCCGGGTGAGGAGGAGCAGCACAGCTGCGGCCACACCGATCTGACTGTAGGTCGGCAGCAGTCCCGTGATGCTGCTGGCCACTCCCATGCACACCACCGAGGACACCAGCGCCTTGCGACGGCCCCATCGGTCGCCCAGCCACCCGAAGAACACGCCGCCGACCGGCCGTACCACGAGGCCGGTGGCGAACACCGCGAGCGCCGCCAGGAGCGAGGCCGCCGGATCGTCGCTCGGGAAGAACTGCGGAGCGATCACTACGGCGAGATAGCCATAGACGCTGAAGTCGTAGTACTCGATCAGGGTGCCCAGGCTCCCGGCGAGCATCGCGCGGCGCACCGTGCGCGGATCGTACGCCTCTGACTCCGCCCCTGATTTGGCGGGCTGCTGAGTGGCACTCATCCTCCGACTCTCCTTCCCACGGCACGGTCCCTTACCCTGCCGACGCCCGGACGGTACAGAACTGAACTCAGTACAGCTACCCCTGGTACACGGGTTTTCTTTGAGAAATGGGGACAGAAAGCCGAAGTGGAGACCATGCACGTGGGCAGGGATTGCGAGAATTGCCTCCTGAACAGGCCGTTACCTCGGGCGGCATCACCGAGGTGCCGGGACATGGTCACCACATCTGCACGGTACGACTACCGAGCATTTGAATTGGATTCAGTTTGCCGCGATGGCGCCACGGCGACGCGCGCAGTGCCACCACCGCCGCCGCTGTGAATCAACTCCTGCGCCGGGCGAGGAGCAGCGCCACATCGTCATCCGGCTCTCGGCTCAGCGCGCCGAGCAGCATGTCGCAGGTTTCTTCCAGGGGGAGGTGCGTGCCGTCCAGCAGGCGTAGCAGGGTCTGCAGTCCTGCGTCGATGGGCGTTGCGTGGCTTTCCACCAGGCCGTCCGTGAACAGTGCGAGCAGTGTGCCTTCGGCGAGTTCCCACTCGTCGGCGCTGAACGGCACTCCACCCACCCCGAGTGGCACGCCTCCGGCGATGTCGAGGAATGCGGCTTTCCCGTCCGGGTCCACCAATACTGGCGGCAGGTGACCCGCGCGGGAGACTTCGCATCGGCCGTGCCACGGGTCGCAGACGACATAGAGGCAGGTGGCCAGCGTGTCGGAGTCGCCGAGGGAGGCGGCGATGTCGTCGAGGTGGTGCAGCAACTCGGCCGGAGGGAGGTCGAGTCGGGCGAGGGCGCGGGTGGCCGTGCGGAGCTGTCCCATGATTGCTGCGGCGTGCACGCCCTTGCCCATCACGTCGCCGACGACCAGGCCGACCTTGCCGTCTTTGAGGGGCAGCACGTCGAACCAGTCCCCGCCCACTTCGCTGACCGCAGGCAGATAGCGGGAGGCGACCTCGATGCCGCCGTGGGGCACCGGCTCCTGGGAGAGCAGGCTGCGCTGAAGGGTCAGCGCGGTGGCCCGTTCGCGCCCGTACATCCGGGCGTTGTCGATACAGATGGCGGCGCGTACGGCCAGCTCGGTGGCGAGTGTGAGGTCCTGGTCGTCGAACGGCCGGGGGTTCACTGTGCGGCACAGGCTGAGCGTGCCCAGTACCTCGCCGCGGGCCATCAGCGGAGTGGCCAGACAGGAGTGGACGCCGGCCTGCCGCAGGGCCTCGGCGGCGGAGTCGTCCCTGGCGATACGCCGTAGCGCCGTGTTGTTCACGTGTTGCAGCAGGATCGGCCGCGCCTCTCGTACGCACTGGGTGATCACCCGTGACGAGCTGTACGACGCCGGCTCGCCGACTGGACCCGCGGCCTCGATCGCATCGGTGGGATGGCCGGCCTTGAAGGCGAGCGTCCGGAAGTCGAGGGAGTGGTCCGCCCGCACTGCGGCCGCGCCGCCAGGGTGGACCACCGAGTCGAGTACGTCGACGGTCGCGAGGTCGGCAAGCTCCGGAACAGCCACGTCCGCGAGTTCGGATGCCGTCCGGCGAAGGTCCAGCGTGGTGCCGATGCGGACGCTGGCGTCGGCTATGACCGCCAGGCGCTCCCGCGCTTTGGCAACCTCGGCCGCCGCCCGCTGTCGCTCGGAGACATCGAGTATCGCCATCGCCAGGCCCAGCACATGCCCGTTCGGGTCCTCGATCCGGCGATAGGACTCGGAGTAGGCGTGGTCGTCACTGTCCGCGACCGTGCGGCCGATCGTCTGCTGATCCAGCAGTGGCTCACCGGTCTCAAGGACCTGCCGCATCCGCGACTCGATGGCCTGAACGTCGAGTGCCGGCAGCACCTCGCCGACGCGGCGGCCCAGCACGGCCTCCTCGGGGACGCCGTTGATGCGTTCCAGTGACGGATTGACACGCACCCACCTCAGATCGGTGTCGAACACCGCTATACCCACCGGCGACTGGTCGACCAGAATGTGGGACAGGGCCAGGTTCCGCTCCACGTTCCGTACGGTCTCGGCGTCGGTGCCCAGGCCCAGGGCATGAATGTCACCGCGTGCGTCGCGCAGCTGCATGGTGCGGAACTCCACCCACCGCGACGAGCCGTCCTTGTGCCGCATCGGAAAGACTCCCGCCCAGCGCGCCCCGGTGCGCACGCGCTCGAACAGCTCGCGCGCCCGGGACCGGTTCTCCGGGGCCACCAGCAGCGCGCCCGCGTCCCGGCCCAGTGCTTCTGCGGCGGAGAAGCCGAGCAACGACTCGGCCTCGGGACTCCACAGCGCGATCCGGCCGTCGCTCCCCAGGACGAGGGCTGCCACTCGCAGCAGATCGAGCAGCCCACCAGGCGCAGCACTGACGCCGTCCTGCCAGCCGTTCCCGGTCCGGGTCTCTCGCTCAGGCATACCGGACGCTCCTTCCGGCGGCAGCGCGATCCCTGGGCCCGTTCCGCCGGGCTCCCTGTCAGTCATACCTCTACCCCCGGGACACCGCACGCTAGGGCTCGGCGGCGACATGGCGCGCGTGCTCGCCCGTCTCCGCTGCGACTGTCCACATCACGGCCCTGACAACGTGATCACGGCTGATAGTTCGGGCTATTGCTGTGCCACTAGGGCGTTCGCCACCTTCTCGGCTCATGCCGCATCGCCACCCCGAGCCGAACTCCGGCCGGCTCGCGAGAGGCGCCGCCAACCAGGCTGCGGATGCCTTGGCGGCGGAGCTTTGGTCAGCCGCTTTCCCGGTAGATCATGAACCAGTGGGTGTCGAAATAGCGGGCCATCGTGAACGGGTGGTGCGGGTCGACGAGGATGCGGCAGACGAACTCCGCGGCCTGGCAGTCGAAGGAGACGTCCTCACCGTCGAAGGACCGGACCACGACGGGCCAACGGTCGGGGTCGTCGCCGTCGGCCCTCCAGCAGTACAGGTCCTCGTGCTCCGTGCCCGCCCAGATGAGCAGACCGTCCTTCCTGAGATTCGTCCACGGCTCCTGGTTCAGGCCCAGATATCCGTCAAAGGCGCCCTCGCCGAACGTCTCGACCATGCGCTTGTAGTCGCTCGGCAGTGCGGTGCCCAGGCGCGACTCCACCTCCGACCAGTCCACGTCCGGCCGCTGGGCAGGCTGTGTCCAGCCGGTGATCCGCCTGAGCCGCTCCATCCAGTCGACGTCCTCGTCCTCGTCCGGAGCGGCCGTCAAGGGTTCTGGCACTTCCCTGTGAGCGACCACCAACACCGGCCGCTCGGCCCCCTCGGCGTCCCGCGCCGTGCCCGTGCCGACCCACTGATCCCCGTACGCCCACGCCCGTATCTTCACGGCCCGGTCCTCGAAGGGGACGAGGAGAGCCGCGCCCCTGGACTCGTCGACCGTCGGATCGGTGAAGCCGTCGAGGACGAGGGTGCGCGGAGCGCCGTACCTGCTGTCGAGCAGGTCGGTCAGGTCGTGCGGGTCCAGGTCGCTGGGCAGGTACATGTAGCCGGCCCCCGGCCCGAGCTGGGCCAGCAGGTCGTTGACAGTCGCTTGCCTGAGTTCCATGTCGGACAGTGAAGCGCACCGCACCGACAATGGACGTGCTGGAGGCCGGCGGACGGACTTCATTCAACAGCGCCGCAAGGCTCACAGCTCCTCGCGGCACCGTTAGCAAGGAATCAGGCAACGTCCCCCTTTCAGGGGAGCGCCGTTCGCGCCCCGCGAGAGTAGCCGACGCGGTGATCCGTGCGCGTCGGCCGCAGGCGCCAACTCCCTTGTGTAAACGGGAGTTTGCGTGTCGTGAACAGAACGGAATGGGTTGTTCCATGAACCTGCCCTTATCTGTAGGGTGCATCCAAACCTGCGGAGAGGTGTGGACCAATGGGACTGACGCGTCGTGCGCTCATCAAGCGTGGAGCCGGACTCGCGGCGGGGGCAGGGGCGTTGGGCGGTCACGGGAGTCCGGCGTGGGCCTCCCCTGCCGCGGACGGTGGGGCGGGCGCGCGTGCTGTGAGCGTGGCCGTCACGGAGGCGACCAACGCCTCCGTCGCGTTTGCTCCGGACGGCCGGACCGTCGTCCTGGATCTGCTGAACCTGTTGTGGACGCTGCCCGCCGAGGGCGGTGACGCCGTGCCGCTCACCGGTGTCGAGGAGGAGGCGAGCGAGCCGGACTTCTCGCCGGACGGCCGCCGGATCGTCTACCAGGCTTACACCGACGGCGTGTTCCACCTGTGGCTGATGAACGCCGACGGCACCGGGCGGAAGCAGCTCACCTCCGGTGACGCCGACCACCGCGAGCCGCGCTTCTCGCCCGACGGCACCCGGATCGCCTGCGCCGCCGAGAGCGACGGCCGGTACGCGGTCCACGTCATCGATGTCGACAGCGGCGAGGCCGCCGCCTGGACCACCGGCACCGCCCAGGAGGGCCAGCCCTGCTGGACGCCGGACGGCACGGCGATCGCCTTCACCACGGGAACAGGTGACGCCCCGCAGAGCATCGAACAGGTCAGCACCGACGGCACCCGCACCACCCTCGCCAAGGTCACCGGCGGCCGCCTCGCCGGACCCTCCTTCTCGCCCGACGGCAGCCGCCTCGCCTACGTCCACCTCACCACCACCGGCACCGCGCTCGTCGTCGATGGCGAGACCGTGTCCGACGACGGCGAGGACGTGTTCCCCTTCGCCGCCCGCTGGGCCGGCCCGGACGAACTCCTCTACACCGCCGACGGCCGCCTTCGCCGCCGTACGATCCAAGGCACGGTCGAGGACGTCCCGTTCAGCGCCCGCGTCACCGTGCCCAGGGTCACCGAACGGCCCGCCGCCGCCCGGGACTTCGACGGCACCGGCGGCCGCCAGGTCAAGGGCATCGTCGGTCCCGCGCTCTCCCCGGACGGCCGCAGTGTCGCCTTCGGCGCCCTCGGCGACCTGTGGGTCGTGCGCCGCGGCCTGGCCCCCGAGGCGGTCGTCGCCGACGGCCATCGCAACACCGACCCGGCCTGGACGCCGAACGGCCGCGGCCTCGTATACGTCAGCGACCGCGACGACGGCATCGCGCTGTGGCGGTACGACCTCGCCACCGGCGCCCGGCGCCGCCTCACCGACACGGGCCTGTCCGCCGCCGCGCCCGCCGTCAGCCCGGACGGCACCACCGTCGCCTTCGTCTCCGAGGGCGCCACCCTCTGCACCCTGGAACTCGCCACCGGCGCCGTCCGCAAGGTCGTCGGCCCGCTCAACTCCCCTGGCCGCCCCACCTTCACCGCCGACGGCACACGCCTGGCCGCCGCAGTCCTCGTCCCCGTCACCCCGCGCTACCGCGAGGGCCACAACCGGATCCTCACCGTCGACCTCGCCTCCGGCGAGGCCCATTACAGCGAGCCCCTCCCCGGCGGCTCCCTCGCCAACCGCATCGACGCGGGCCCCGTCCACTCCCCCGACGGCACCAGGACGGTGTACATCGCGAACGGCACTCTGCACATCAGCGACCTCGACGCCGAGGGCCGCACCACCGGCACCGCCCGCCGGGTCGGCGCGGAGACCGCCGACGCACCCAGCTGGAGCGGCGACTCCGCCTCCCTGCTCTACCTCTCCGAAGGCCGCCTGCGCCTCACCACGCCCGCCGGCAAGACCTCCGCCGTCCCGCTCCGGCTCACCTGGCGCCCGGCGCTGCCCACCGGTCGTACGGTCGTCCGGGCCGGCGCCCTCTGGGACGGCACCGGCCCCGGCCTGCGGCGCGACGTCGACATCATCCTCGAGGGCCACCGCATCACCGCCGTCGCCCCGCGCGGCAGCCGTCCCGTCCGGCCCGGCGACGAGGTCGTCGACGCCCGCGGCCTGACGGTGCTGCCCGGTTTCGTCGCCGTCCACGAGCACGGCCCTTGGGAGCGCAACGAACTCATGCGCCTGTGGCTCTCCTTCGGCGTCACGGCCCTGCGCTCACCCGGCACCGCACACTACGCGGCTGTCGAGGCCAAGGAGGCCCTCACTGCCGGCCGCCGCACCGGCCCCCGCTTCTTCACCGCCGGCGACATGGTCGACGGCTCCCGCATCTACTACTCCTCAGCCCGCCCGGTCACCGACGCCGGGCAGCTGCGCCGCGAGATCAGCAAGGCCCGCGCTCTCGGCCACGACATGGTCAAGACGTACGTCCGGCTGCCCTACGCCCTCCAGCGCACAGCCGTCCGGGCCGCCCACCGGATCGGCCTGCGCACGACGTCCCACTACCTGTTCGGCCCGCTCGGTCTGGGCGCCGACGGCGTCGAGCACATCGGCGGCACCAGTCGCTACGGCCGCCGCCAGAAGGAGACCCACCTCGGCCACAGCTACCAGGACGTCACCGCCCCACTGGCCGCGAGCGGCATGGCGTTCACGCCCACTTTCGGGCTGTCCGGTCTCGGCCTGTCCGCCGTCCGGGCCGCCCTCTACCGCCACGCGGAGTGGGCCCTTGACGACCCGCGACTGACCTCCCTGCTCACCGCCGCCGAGTACGCGGAGCTGCGCGAGGGCATCGAGGCGGCGCTGGCCGACGAGCCGACCGCCGAACTCGCCTTCGTCGCCCGGCACGGCGAGACCGTCCGCCGCCTGGTCGAACAGGGCGCCCACGTCGCCGTCGGCACCGACAGCCCGCTTGTCCCGCCCGGCGTCTACTACCACCTCAACCTGCAGACCATGGTCCGCCACGGCGTCAGCCCCTACGAGGCGCTGCGCTCCGCCACCGTCCAAGGCGCCCGCACCCTGGGCCTGTCCGACCAGCTCGGCACCGTCGAGCCGGGCAAGCTCGCCGACCTCGTCCTGGTCGAGGGCGACCCGACGACGGACATCGCGGCCGCGGCCGCCGTACGGCAGGTCGTCGTCGGCGGCATCCCGCACGCCGTCGCGGACCTGACGGCCACGACGAAGCAGAGTCGGACGGCCGTCCACAACGCCGCCCTGCCCGACCTGCCCCAACAGCCGGCCCGCGAGCGTTTCTGGTGGCACCGGGAGGAACACATCCCCCACTCCTGCTGCTGATTGCCGGCCTCGCCGACGAGCCCCTCCGCGGCAGGCAGGCCGTCGCGATGACGTCGGGGCAGTTGCTGTGACCGGTCGCTCCACGCATGGCGGGCGGTCTCATGGGCATCGACTACTCGTCGCAGCGAGCGGCAGCCAAACGGGCCCGCGCCTCCATCAGGGCGAAGCCGAGCAGGTTCTGGCCAGGCCACCTGGAGGGATCGGTGGCACGGTCATCGGACGCGCCGAGCCCGATGCCCCACACCCGGTCGCGCGGGCTGGCCTCGACCAGCACCCGGTTACCCGTGCCGAGCAGGTACGCGCGCAGAGCGGGGTCCTGTCCGAACTTGGCGACGTTACCCGCAACGACCAGCTCGAACCGGGCGGCGACCCAGCGCGCCTCGTCGAAGGCGCGGACCAGCCGCCCGAGGTTCTTGGCCTCGGCGGGAGAGCGCGCCGCGAGGATCGCCGAGAGCGACGCGTCGTCACCGAACAGACGGGCCTTGCCCGCCATCATCCAATGCTCGGCGCTTGCATACGTCACGCCATCCACGGTGAACGAGGAAGGCCACCACTGGCTGAGCGCTCCCGGACCGATCGAACCATCCCGCTGTGGCTGATGCCCCCAGAACATCAGCCACTTCGGCCGCGCTCCGGCAGCGACGAACGCCGCGAGCTCTTCTCTGGTGCGGGCCTGGACCAGGCTCTTCGTGTCGATCGTCTCCATGACAGGGATCTTCCCAGCCACCACCGACAACAGACGAAGGGATTCCCGCCACGCAACCGGCGCGGCGCAAGCCCGCGTGTCGCACGGGCCTTGGCGGACTCGTGGTGCAGTGGATGTACGCCTCAGCCTGCCCCATGGGGCCCGCAAGGGAGCACACTCGCCCACAGGCGGCGGAAGTCGATTAGCGGCACCTGTCGGCGTAGCTGCACGACCCTGGGCGCCAAAGTCGGTAAGAGCCTGGAGACACGAGATGGCCGCCTGACCGAAGGCGGTCGCTGCCTGGTTCAGGACGAGGGCCCGGCGAGACGCCGTAGTCGGGGGCTGGAGTTGACCTGCAACCGATGCCGACCGAGCGCCGACGGCACATGACGCCCTCGCAGGCTCCCGCCGCCTGAGCCTCGGCGCCGATCACTTCCTCGCGTGACCCCAGAACACGGCCGCACTCACTCACCCCGCCGCTGCCGCACGTCGGCAGCTGCAAAGGCATCGATTCACCCTATTGACACGTGGCCGAAACGCGCACAGCATGATGGCGTTCGCGATTCAGTAGTGAATAGCTATTCAATCTGATCCGGCGGCCAGTCTCCAGCCCCACCCCGCACTCACGCCTCTCTGTTCCGCTCGCCGAGCCCCTCCGGCCGACACCGCGAGACCCGTCGGACCCCAAGATCCAGCGATCAAGGACGATCCAGATGCTCACCACAGACCCAGCCGGGACCGTGCAGTTCCGGGAACGGCGTCGGCGTATCGCCGATGAAGATCTGGCCGGCCAGCTCCAGGAGTTGGGGCAGCTGTCCACCGACGTGCGCCGCAGTGTCGTGCGGATGATCGACGGCGCCCAGCTCGGTCACATCGGCGGCGATCTGTCGGTGACGGACATCCTCGCCACCCTGTTCGGCGGGGTGCTGGCCGTGGATCCCGAGAGCCCACGCGATCCCGATCGTGACCGCTTCATCCTCAGCAAGGGGCACTGTGCGGCCGCCTTGTACGCGACGCTCGCCCACAGCGGCTTCTTCCCACTGTCCGAGTTGTCCACGTTCATGGCACCGCTCTCCCCGCTCAACGGCCACCCGAACCGCAGGAAGGTGCCGGGCGTCGAGACGAACACCGGGCCCCTCGGGCACGGCTTCCCCGTCGCGGTCGGCTGTGCCCTGGCGGCCAAGCTGTCGGGCCGCTCGTACCGCACTTTCGTCGTCCTGGGCGATGGCGAACTGCAGGAGGGGAGCAACTGGGAGGCGGCGATGACCGCCGCACACCACGACCTCGCCTCCCTCACGGCGATCGTCGACCGCAACCGTCTCCAGCAGGGCGCTCGCACCGAGGACACCAAACGGCTGGAGCCACTCGCCGACAAGTGGACCAGCTTCGGCTGGGAGGTCCGGGACGTCGACGGACACGACCACGAACAGCTGCTGTCCGCACTGCGCCCGAGTACGACCGGCAGGCCGGTCGCCGTCGTGGCCCGCACCGTCAAGGGCAAGGGCGTGTCGTTCATCGAGGACCGCGTCGAGTGGCACCACAAAGTGCCGGATTCCGCACAGGTTCAGGCCGCCCTGGAGGAGCTCAGCCGATGACTGCCGACGTCGTGCCCGAAGCCGCGCAGACCTACGACTGCCGCCAGGCGTTCGCGGACGAACTGATCGCGCTGGCCGCCGAGGACGAGCGGATCGTCGCCGTCTGCAACGACTCCGTGGGGTCGAGCAACCTCGTCCGGTTCAAAGAGCTGCATCCCGACCGCCTCATCAATGTCGGCATCGCCGAGCAGGACCTCGTCGGCGTCGGCGCCGGGCTGGCGATCGGCGGGTTCGTCCCGTTCGTCAGCGCGGCGGGCCCCTTCCTGACCGGCCGTGCCACCGAGCAGATCAAGACCGACGCCGCCTACAACGGACTTCCGGTGGTGCTCTGCGGCCAGAGCCCCGGTCTGGCCTACGGGGAGCTGGGTCCGACCCACCATTCCATAGAGGACCTGTCCTGGATGCGCGCGATCGCCGACCTGGCCATCGCCGTGCCCGCGGACCCGGCGCAGACCCGCGCCGCCGTCCGCTGGGCCGCCGCGCACGATGGCCCCACCTATCTGCGCATCCCGCGGTTCAAGGTCCCGTCGGTCACGCCGCAGGACGCGCCGTTCGAACCCGGCCGCAGCATCCAGCTCACCAACGGCGACGACATCACCGTCATGACCGTCGGCACCATGGTCTCCCGTGCCCTGGCCGCCGCCGAGACACTGCGGGCCGAGGGCATCGGCCTCCGAGTGCTGAACATGACCTTCGTCGAGCCGCTGGACGTGGAAGCCGTCCTGCGGGCCGCTCGCGAAACCCGGGGCATCGTCACCGCCGAGGAGGCGACCACCACGGGCGGCCTCGGCGCAGCAGTGGCCAGCGTCGTCGCGCAGAACCATCCCGTGCCCATGCGGATCCTCGGCGTGCAGCGCGAGTTCGCGCCGACCGGGAGCGCCGCCTTCCTGCTGGAGCACTTCGGGCTGACGGCCGACGGCATCGTCTCCGCCGTGCGGGATCTGCTGGCCGGAGGCCATGAAGGCGGTGCACATGACCATGCTTGAGCCCGCCCGCGTCGCCGCCCACGCCAAGTCGACCGGCTCCAGAACGGTCCGTAGGTCGATCTCGCCCATGGACTCGCCGCCCGCCCCTCGGCCCTGTGCCGCTGGAGAAAAATCATGGCTCTGACACCTTTCCGTCGGTTCGAGGGCAAGAGCGTCGTCGTCACCGGTGCTGCACAGGGCATCGGACGCGGGATAGCCGCGCGGTTCGCCGACGAAGGCGCGGACGTCCTGATGCTCGACCGGTCCGAGGCCGTCGAGGAGGCGGCCGAGAAGGTCGCCACCCAGCACCCCGGCGGCAGCGCACTCGGCGTCCGTACGGATGTCACCTCGGCGGACGACGTGGCCCGCGCCTTCGACCTCGCCGACCGCACCTGGGGCGGTGTGGACGTCCTGGTCAACAACGCCGGCGTCATCACCATCAGCCCGCTGGAGGACCTGAGCCTCGACGACTGGCAGAAGGTCCTCACCGTCAACACCACCGGGACTTTCCTCTGCGCCCAGGCAGCCGCCGCCAGCATGCGGCGACACGGACACGGAGGGCGCATCCTCAACGCCGCCTCGGGACAGGCCCGTCAGGGCTTCATCTACACGCCGCACTACGCGGCCAGCAAGTTCGGAGTGGTGGGGCTCACGCAGAGCCTGGCGAAGGAACTCGCCAAGGACCGGATCACCGTGAACGCCTATTGCCCCGGCATCGTCGGCAGCGACATGTGGGACTACAACGACCGCGCATGGGGCCGACTGCTCGGCGACTACGAGCCGGGCGAGCTCATGGCCGAGTGGGTCGCGAACATCCCGCTGGGACGGGCCGGCACCGACGACGACGTGGCCAACCTCGTTCTCTTCCTCGCCTCCGAGGAGGCCGCGTACATCACGGGCCAGACGATCAACGTCGACGGGGGGATGTTCATGAACTAGCACGTCACGCGCGTGACGACAGCGCAAGTGACCGAAGGCGGTCCATGCCACCACTCCCTACCTGGATGCACTTCTTCACTATCCGGAGACCTTCATGAGTACGACCAGCAACGCGGCGAAGCCCGTGGACGCACCGCCGGCCGAACGACGGCTGAAGGCGCCGTCCTGGGCGACCGGACTGCTCACTGGATCCCGCGGTCCGGCACTGGGCCTGATCGCCATGTGCGTCGTCTTCTACATAGCGACGCCGTATTTCCTGACCCAGAACAACCTGCTGAACATCGTCGACCAGGCGGTGATCCTGGGTCTTCTCGCCCTGGGCATGACCGCCGTCATCATCACGGGCGGCATCGACCTCTCGGTCGGCGCCGTGCTGGCGCTGGCGACCATGGTGCTCGGATGGCTCTCCCACGACATGGGCTGGCCTCTGTGGCTGAGCGCTCTTGTCGCGATCGGCGTCGCGGGAGCATGCGGCCTGGCCAACGGGCTGGGCATCACCTTCACCAAACTCCCGCCCTTCATCGCCACTTTGGCGATGATGTCGATCGCCCGTGGCCTGGCCAACGTCATCACCGACGGTCAGCAGATCGTCGGGTACCCGGAGTGGTTCGGCAACCTCTCCACCATCCGGTACCTCGGCATCTTCACCGTCGTCACCTTCGTGCTCGTCGTGCTGTACGCAGCTGGGTGGGCCTACATGCGCTACCGGACCGGCGGGCGTGAGCTCTACGCCATCGGCGGTAGCTCGGAGGTCGCCAGGCTCGCCGGCATCAGCGTGCGGAAGCGGACGGTGCTCGTCTACACCGTGACCGGCGTGCTCGTCGGCCTGGCCGGTGTCTTCCTCTCGATGCGTCTCGACTCCTCGCAGCCGAGCGCCGGAACGGGCTACGAACTCGACGCGATCGCTGCCGTGGTGATCGGCGGCGCCAGCCTCAGTGGCGGCGTCGGCTCCGTCACCGGAACCCTGTTCGGCGTCCTGATCATCGGCGTCCTGCACAACGGGCTCAACCTGCTCGGAGTCTCCCCGTTCGTCCAGCAGATCGTCATCGGCGTGGTGATCGCTCTGGCCGTCATGGTCGATGTGCTTCGCCGACGCGAGACTCGCTGACCACTTCAGCCCTCACCGGCTCTCAGCTCGATTCGGTCGCAGGTCCCCCACCGCTGAACTACCGCCGCACGGTCGTCTCGTCCCCCACCCGCTCCACCCCGATCTCAAGAGATCGGCTCCTCCCTGCTCACCACTGAACCGCCTCTCTCCCCGAGTCGCCGGGTCCGCTTCCCGAAGGAGCACCATCGTCATGAAGTCCCAGTACCGCTGGATAGCCACCGGCATCGTCGTCACCTTCGCCCTCAGCACCACCGCCTGCAACAGAGACAGCGCCGGCACGACCACCGCTGACGGCAAGCAGGTGACGATCGGCCTGGCCGTCGCCAACCTCCAGGCCGACTTCTTCAACCAGATCAAGCAGTCCGTGGAAGCCGAAGCCAAGAAGAAGGGCGTCAAGGTCGTCGTGGCGGACGCCCGCGGTGACGCCGCGACCCAGGTCAACCAGATCCAGGACTTCATCAGCCAGCAGGTCAGCGCGATCATCTACATCCCGGCCGGCGCCACGGCCGCCGGCGTGCCGGTGAAGGCAGCGGAACGCGCGAAGATCCCCGTCATCACGGTGGACCGCAACCCCGAGGACGCACCGGGCAAGTCGTTCATCGCCACCGACAGCGTCGCGGCCGCCAAGACGCTCGGCGAATGGGCGATCAAGGAGAAGAGCGGCAAGGGCCAACTGGCCATCCTTCAGGGCCAGATCGGCACCACCCCGCAGGTCGACCGGCAGAAGGGCTTCGGCCAGGCCCTCGCCGAGACGCCCGGCATCAAGGTGGTCTCGCAGCAGACCGCCGACTGGGCGCAGGACAAGGCGTACTCCGTGGCCCAGGACATGCTCCAGGCCCACCCGAGCATCGACATCTTCTGGGGCCAGGCCGACGCGATGGCCCTCGGTGCCGCGCAGGCCGTCAAGAGCGCCGACGGCAAAAAGCGTCTGATCGTCGGCTTCGACGGCGACGTCGCGGGTCTGAAGGCCGTCCGCAACGGCACCATCGACGCCACCATGGTGCAGCAGACCCAGAAGATGGGGCGGATGTCGGTGAACACCGCGCTGGACGTCATCAACGGCAAGGACGTCCCGGCGACGCAGTTGCAGCCCGCCTACCTCCTGACCAAGAACGACACGGCGAAGGCCGACCAGTACATCAAGACCCACCCCTGAGCCCGGGAAGCAACGTCATCATGACGAACGTCAGCCAAGTCCCGAGGGACCAGACACACGAGGGCCTGATCGTCCGAGGCGTGTCCAAGCGCTTCGGCGCGACACAGGCCCTGGACCGGGTCGACCTCGACGTACGCCCCGGCGAGGTAGTGGCGCTGCTCGGCGAGAACGGCGCCGGAAAGTCCACCATCGGCAACATCATCGCCGGCACGTTCCCCTCCGAGACCGGCCACATGACCTGGCAGGGACGGCCCTACGAGCCGAAGTCGCCAGGGGACGCGATCACCCACGGCATCGGGCTCATCCATCAGGAGACGCGCCTGCTGCCGGACCTGTCGATCGCCGAGAACGTCTTCCTCGGCCGGCTCCTCACCCGCGGCGGACGCATCGACCGTACGGAGATGAACCGCCGCGCCGAGGAACAGCTGCACCGTCTCGGGCTGGACATCTCCCCCACCCGGTTGGTCGGCACGCTCCGTGTAGCCGCGCAACAACAGGTCGAGATCGCCAAAGCCCTCACCCTCAACGCCAAGCTGCTGATCCTCGACGAGCCGACAGCCGCCCTGGGAGGCGACGAAACCGATCACCTCTTCGAGCGGATCGACGCGCTGCGGAAGGAAGGCGTGTCCTTCATCTACGTCAGCCACCGCCTGGAGGAGATCGCCCGCATCTGCGACCGCATCGTGGTGATGCGGGACGGGCAGAAGGTCGCCACCCATGCGACCGCTCAGGTGCCTGTCTCACAGCTGGTCGAGGAGATGGTGGGGCGCAGCGTCGAACGGATCTTCCCCGATACGGGAGAACCGGCGGAGCGAGAGGTTCTGCGCGTCGAGGGTCTGTCCAACCCCTCCTTCCGGGACGTCTCCTTCAGCGTGCACGCGGGCGAGGTGTTCGGCATCGCCGGGATCGTCGGCGCCGGACGCACCGAACTCGTGAGGGCGATAGCAGGAGTCGACCCGGTGACCGAGGGAAAGGTGTCCGTCGACGGCCGGGTACTGCGGCTGCGCGGGCCCCGGGATGCCATCGAGGCGGGAATGGCGCTGGTACCCGAGGACCGCAAGGGCCAGGGTGCCGTGCTCGACCTCTCGATCGGCGACAACGTGGTCCTGCCCAACCTCGACCGGGTCGCCCGGCAAGGCTGGCTGACCCCACGACGCGTCACCGAAGTCGCCACCGACGCCATCAAGCTGATGACCGTCAAGGGACGGGCCGCGCAGCCGGTGCGGACCCTGTCCGGCGGCAACCAGCAGAAGGTCGTCATCGCCAAGTGGCTGGAGGGCAAGCCCAAGGTCATCATCCTCGACGAGCCCACCCGCGGCATCGACGTCGGCGCCCGGGCCGCCATCTACGAGGTGATCTCCGACTTGGCCCGGTCGGGCATGGCGGTCGTGGTGGTCAGTTCCGACCTCGACGAGGTCCTGGGGCTGTCCCACCGCGTGCTGGTCCTCAGCCGAGGTCGGCAGCAGGGCATCCTGTCGGCGGCGGAGGCGACGAACTCTGCCGTCATGCACCTCGCCACGGCCTGACGACTGTGCCGCGACGTGCCGTACCAACCCCGCTGGAACGCTGGTTGGAGGCGATGGGGAGCGGGGTGCGCCGCGACTGAGCGCCGCACTCCGCTCCCCTGCCACGGGTGTTTCCGGCCCGCCTAGTGTTCCGTCCCATGGATCACGAACAAGAGCAATCTGTACGCCACTTCGACCACTGCCCCTGGCTTTTCGCCAAGGAGGCGACCGCAGAAGAGCGGGCCGCCCAGCGGGAGCGGCAGCAGGCGCTCGCCGGGGACAGCGAGGTCGGTGAGCGGTGCTACGTGGCTGAGTCCGCCGCGGTGTTCCCGGACCGCCTGCGACTGGGAGACAACTCCTACATCGCCGCTCACGCCTATGTCACAGGGGAGTTGGCCACCGGCTCGGACTGTTCACTGAACCCGTTCACCACAGTGCGGGGCAGCGTCACCCTGGGCGACGGCGTGCGCATCGGCGCGCACACCTCGCTGCTCGGCTTCAACCACTCCATGGCGCCGGACCGGCCGGTCTTCCAACAGCCGCTCACCAGCAGGGGGATCGCCGTCGGGGACGATGTGTGGATCGGCTCGCACGTGGTCGTCGTGGACGGGGTGACCATCGGCGACCACTGCGTGATCGGAGCCGGCGCGGTGGTCATCAGAGATCTCCCGGCCTGGACGGTGGCCGCCGGCAACCCGGCACGGCCGCTGCGCGATCGACGGGAGTACAAAGCCGTCACCGTGGCCCGCCCGGGGCACGGCGGAGACGACCTGATCCGGTTCGCCGACACCGCCCGCGCCCAAGCCTCCGATCTCCTCGCCCGGTGCTGGAACGGCGACCGGTACGTCGACCGCCCCGGTGCGGCGCCCACCGTGCGCGCGCACTGCGATGCCGTGGAGATCGCCGACCTGCTGCTGGGAACCGTCCCGGACCAACTGACCGCCGACGAGCATGTCGAGCGGCTGGCTGCCATGCAGGACCCCCGCACCGGGCTGGTACCGGAGTTCGGCGAACCACTGCCTGCCATCGACGCCGACGGCTTCATCGGCGAAGGGCCCGGCCTCTACCACGTCCTGTCCGTCGGCTACGCCCTCGACTTGCTGGGCGGATCCTTTCCCCATCCGGTGCACGGCGTACGGCAGATGACACCGGGACAGCTCGTCGCGCGGCTGGAACACCTGCCGTGGCAGGAGGGTGCATGGGGTGCCGGTGCCTGGATCGACTCATGGGCCACGGCCGTGCACTGGAACCTCCGCCAAGCGGACGACGGAGTCACGCCGGGGACCGTAGAAGCTCTGTTCGGCTGGCTGCTGACCCACGCCGACCCGTGGACCGGCATGTGGGGCACACCCTCACCGTCTGCCGGTCGGCTTCAGGTGGTCAACGGCTACTACCGGCTCACGCGCGGCTCGTTCGCCCAGTTCGGGCTGCCGGTGCCACACCCGGAGAGGGTCGTGGACGCGGTCCTGGACCACGCCCGTGACGCTCGCTACTTCGGCTCCGGGCAGGAGAACGCCTGCAACGTGCTGGATGTGGTGCACCCGTTGTGGCTGTGCACCCGGCAACTCGGAGCCGGCACCGACGGCGACGGCTACCGGTCTGCCGAGATACGCGCCTGGGCCGAACGCCAACTGGCCGCGGCCCTTCTGCGCTGGCAGGACGGCCGGGGCTTCGGCTTCGGCTTCGGCCCGGGCGCCACCGGCCCCGGCCCGGAACCGGGACTACAGGGCACCGAAATGTGGCTGGCCATCGTCTGGCTCCTCGCCGACCTGCTGAGCTGCTCCGACGCCCTCGGTTACCGCCCCCGCGGCGTCCACCGCCCGGAGCCGGCGGACCGGCGTGATCCCGCGGCTTGAGCTCCGCCTGGAAACACGCCTGCGTATCCGGAGTCGGTATGGCGACCGCGTGGCCGCGCCACAGAATTGCCGGGGGAGAGATCTACGGCAGCCTCGCTGTCACGCCGCAACTCCGCAGTGGCGCACGGCATCGAGAAGGTAGCTCCATGAGGCGATGAACTTCTCCACGCCTTCCCTCTCGAGCTGGGTGACGACCTCGGCGTAAGAGATGCCGAGCGCGGTGAATTCGTCAAGGTGAGCCTGCGAGGCGTCGTAGGTGTCGCGGACGGTGTCACCGTGCGGCCGGCTGTGTTCCGCCTCGGCGTTGAGCGTGGCCTCGGGCATGGTGTTGACCACGCCGTGGGTCACCAACTCGTCGACGTAGAGAGTGTCGGGGAGGGCCGGGTCCTTGACGCCGGTCGAGGCCCACAGCGGGCGCTGCCGGTTGGCCCGGCGGACTTCAGCGCCGTCCAGCGCTGCGAGCCGAGGGGCCTCGTCGGTGCCGATCGCGTCCAGCCACCTGTCGTACTCGGTGTCGACACGGGAGACGAAGAACGACGCCACGGAGTGGATACAGCACACCTCCAGGCCCACGGGCGGTGTCCTGCACATCGGCATCTCGCACTCAACGGCCCGGAACTCACGTGCAGCGGCACGCCCGGTGGCTTGATCCCAGCGCTTCCAGCCACGCGTCGGGGCACTGAATCGCCGTTTTCACCGGTGTTCCGGCTCCCTCTGGGGGTTGTTGGGGGCTCGGCCCCCTTGACTCATTCGGATTCGCGGGCTTCACTTCGGGTGAATCGTAACGCAGCTCTGAATGGATATTCACCCATGGTTCTCGCACCAGTCCCCAGCGCCACGGCGCAGCTCGCCGACACCAGGCGCGAGCTGCGCGCGGCGCCCCCGGCAGAGCGCACCGCGCGCCTGAGGGAGCTGGCCTACTCGATCCGCCGCAGCGATCTGGAGATGATCAGCCGGGCCGGTCAGGGGCACATCGGCGGTGACTACTCCGCCGCCGACATCGTCACCGTGCTGTACTTCGCGGTCCTCGATGTCCGGCCCGAGGAACCGGAGTGGGCCGAGCGCGACCGGTTCGTCCTCAGCAAGGGCCACGCCGCGGGCATCCTGTACTCGACCCTGGCGCACGCCGGCTTCTTCCCCGAGATCGAGCTGACGACGTTCATGGAGCCGCTGTCGCCGCTCAACGGCCACCCCAACCGCCGCAAGGTGCCCGGGGTGGAGACCAACACCGGTCCGCTCGGACACGGCTTCCCGGTCGCCGTGGGGATGGCGGTCGCCGCCAAGCTGGACGGCTCCAACCGGCGCACCTTCGTACTCACGGGTGATGGTGAGTTGCAGGAAGGAAGCAACTGGGAGGCGGCGATGAGCGCGTCGCAGCAGCGCCTCGGCCGGCTGACCGTGATCGTCGACCGCAACCGCTTCCAGCAGGGCGCCGCCACCGAGGAGACGTCGGGTCTGGACCCGCTGGACGCCAAGTGGGCCTCCTTCGGCTTCGACGTCCGCGCCGTCGACGGCCACGACTACGAGGCCCTCTACCAGGCCCTGAGCGAGGATCGCTCCCTCGACGACCGCCCCCTGTGCCTGATCGCCGACACGGTCAAGGGCAAGGGCGTGTCCTTCATCGAAGACCGCGTCGAGTGGCATCACAAGGTGCCGACCGCTGAACAGACCGCCGCCGCCTTCGAGGAGCTGACCGCCCGATGAGCACCACCACTGCCGCAGCCGCGAGCACCGCCACCGCCACCGCCACCGCCGTAGCCGCCGAGTTGCACGACTGCCGCAAGGCGTTCGCCGAGACGCTGATCGAGCTCGCGGAGGCCGACCCGCGCACGGTGGCCGTCTGCAACGACTCCGTCGGCTCCTCCAACCTCAAGGAGTTCCAGCAGCGCTTCCCGGACCGCCTGGTCAACGTCGGCATCGCCGAGCAGCTGATGGTCGGCGCGGGCGCCGGCCTCGCGAACGGCGGCCGTATCCCGTTCGTGTGTGCCGCGGCTCCCTTCCTCACCGGCCGCGCCCTGGAGCAGATCAAGGCGGACGTCGCGTACTCGCGCACCAACGTCAAGCTGTGCGCCATGAGCCCCGGCTTTGCCTACGGCCAGCTCGGCCCGACCCACCACGGAGTCGAGGACTTCGCCTGGATGCGCACCCTGCCCGAGATGGTCGTCCTGGCACCGGCCGATCCGGCCGAGACACGTGAGGCGCTGCGCTGGGCCCATCAGTACGAGGGACCCGTCTACCTGCGTATCGGCCGCACCAAGGTGCCGGACCTGGCCCCCCACGTACCCTTCGAGGCCGGCCGCGCCGCGTGTCTGCGCGACGGCGGCGACATTACGCTGATCGGTGTGGGCACGACGGTCTCTGCCGCGTTGGCCGCCTCCGCAAAGCTGGCCGCCGAGGGGATCGACGCGCGCGTCCTCAACTTCTCCACCGTCAAGCCGCTGGATGAGGAGGCGCTGCTCGCGGCGGCCGCCGAGACCGGCCGCATCATCACCGTCGAGGAGGCCAACGTCCACGGCGGGCTCGGCAGCGCCGTCGCGGAGTTCCTCGCCGCCCAGGGCCCCGTGCCGATGAAGCTCCTCGGCGTGCGCGACGAGTTCACCCCGACCGGCAGCCCGGCCTTCCTGTCCGAGTACTTCGGCATCGACGCCGAGGCCATCGTCCGCGCCGCGCGCGAGCTGACCGGCGCCGGGCAGGGAGCGGCGGCATGAGTGCCGTGGGCAGAGGCGCCGTCCTCGCCGTCGACCAGGGCACCAGCGGGACGAAGGGACTGCTCGTCACGGAGGACGGACGGGTCGTCGCCACCGCGCACCGGCCGCTGACCCAGCAGTACCCCGAGCCCGGGTGGGTCGAGCAGGACCCGGCCGTCCTGTGGCGTAGCGTCACCGGGGTGGCCGAGGAGCTGGCAGCCCAGGCCGCCACCGCGGGCACGCAAATCGTCGGTCTGGGGCTGAGTGTCCAGCGTGAGGCCGTACTGGTCTGGGACCCGGACACCGGCGCCGCGCTGTCGCCGCTCGTGAGCTGGCAGGACCGGCGCACCGCCGAGCGGTGCGCCAAGCTGGCCGCCTCGGCCGAGGGTGAGCTGATCAGCGACCGCACCGGTCTGCCGGTCGACCCTATGTTCTCCGCGACCAAGGCCGAGTGGCTGCTCAACCGGCTCGATCCTGACCGCGAGAGGTCGGCCGCCGGCCGGCTACGCGTCGGCACGGTCGACGCCTGGCTGCTGCACCGGCTCACCGGTGGCGCCACCGACGCCACGGAGACCGGCTGCGCCTCCCGCACCCAGCTCGTGCGCCTGGACAACGCCGACTGGGACCCCGACCTGCTCGACCTCTTCCGCGTTCCCCGCGCGGCACTGCCCCGCATCGCCGCCTCGGACGGTGCGGACGAGGAGCTGGGCCACACCCGGAACGTACCGGGCCTCGCGGACGGGCTGCCCGTCGCGGCGGTGCTCGGGGACTCGCACGCCGCGCTCTTCGCGCAGAGCCATGGCCGGCCGGGCGTGGTGAAGGCCACGTACGGCACCGGCGCCTCGCTCATGGTCCTCAACCCCGAGGGCCGCCGGCCCGCCGAGGGCATCGCCGCCACCCTGGCGTGGCGGCGCACCCGGGACGCGGGCGCCGCGCACGCCCTGGAGGCGAACATAGCCTCCGCCGGCACAGCGATCCGCTGGGCCGCCCAGCTGCTCGGGACCGATTCGGCCGGCATCGCCGCCCTGGCGGTCGACGGGCGGGAGGACACCGAGGTGTTCCTGGTCCCGGCGTTCTCCGGACTGGGCGCCCCGTACTGGGACCGCGGCGCCCGTGCGCTGCTGGTCGGCATGGACTTCGACACCGGCCCCGCCGAAGTGGCACGTGCCGCGGTCGAGTCGATGGCCTTCCAGGTGGCCGACACGCTCATGCGTTTCGACACCGTCCTCGATGGCTCGGTCGCGGAGCTGCGCGCGGACGGCGGTCCGACGGGCAACGACCGCCTCATGACGCTCCAGGCCGAGCTGATCGGCCGGCCGGTGCTTCGGGCCGGCCGCCCGGAGGTGTCCGCCCTGGGCGTCGCGTATCTCGCCGGCACCGCGCTCGGCATCTGGGACGACGCCGACCTGCCCGCGCTCACCCCGCAGGGCACCCGCTTCGCCTCGCACGAGGACGACGCCTGGCGGAACCGCCGCATGGCCGGATGGCACGACGCGGTCGCCTGCGCCCGTGGGAAGAGGACCTGACACCGGCCGGGACCGGTAGGCCCACCCACGAGTCGCGATCTCACCCGCCGCCCGGGCATGCCGAGGTCAAACAGGCCAGGCACCGGCGCCTGTTCTCCCTCACCCGCTCCACCACTGTCGAAAGAGCCGCATCATGACCTTCACCCCCGAAGCGTTCTCCCTCAAAGACAAGGCCGCGTTCATCACCGGCGCGGGCAGCGGCATCGGCCGGGCCATCGCCCTCGGCTTCGCCGCCTGCGGCGCCGACGTCGCCTGCTTCGACCGCGACGCCGAGGCCGCCCGGGTCACCGCCGACCAGATCGTCGCGGCGCGCGGCAGGGCTGTGGGCATCGGTGGAGACGTCACCTCCGCCGAGTCCCTGGCCGAGGCCGTCCGCACCGCCGTCGAATCGATCGGCCCGATCCGTACCGCGGTCAACTGCGCGGGCGTGGCCGGCGCCACCGCCGCCGAGGACATGTCGGCCGAGGACTTCCGCCGTGTCGTCGACATCAACCTCACCGGTGTGTTCCTCAGCGCCCAGGCAGAGGCCCGCGTGATGCTCGCCCACGGCGGCGGCTCGATCATCAACATCGCCTCCATGTCCGGGACCATCGCCAACCGCGGACTGCTGCAGGCCCACTACAACGCCTCCAAGGCCGGTGTCATGCACCTCACCAAGAGCCTGGCCACGGAGTGGGCCGACCGCGCAGTCCGGGTCAACTCGATCAGCCCTGGCTACACCCTCACGCCGATGAACAAGCGGCCAGAGGTGGCCGAACGTCTCAAGGCGTACGCCGCCGACACCCCGCTCGGCCGGATCGCCGAGGTCGAGGAGATGGTGGGCCCCGCGGTCTTCCTCGCCTCCGACGCCGCGTCCTTCGTCACCGGCTCCGACCTGATCGTCGACGGCGGTTACATCTGCTGGTGAGTGATCAGGCCATCAAGGCCGCAGCCGTCTCCTGATCGGTCACCAGCACGTCCACCAGGCCGCCCGCCACGGCCGACTGGATCGCCTTGTGCTTACGGCTGCCGCCCGCCACCCCTATCTTCCGGCGGGCGGCAGCAAGCTGCTCACGGGTGATGCCGACGACCCGGGAGTCCAGCTCGGACTCAACCGGTCGGCCCTTGGCGTCGTAGAACCGCAGACACACATCGCCCACCGCGCCCTGCTTCTCCAGTTCGGCGCGCTCCTCGTCGGAGAAGGCGTTACCGCTGCGGGCGAGCGTGCTGGACGGGGTGATCTCGCCGATGCCCACCAACGCCACGTCCAGGTCGCCCAGCTCGCCCAGAGCCGCCGACACGAACGGATCCGCGCGCAACGCCTGCGCGCTCTCCGCCGACCCGGCCACACCGGGCGCCTGCAGATAGACCGCCTCACCGTTCACCAACTGCGCCAGCTGGCCGGTCATGCGGGAGGCGTGGCCCGCCGCGGCAGGGTCACCGATGCCGCCCACCGCCTGCACGATGCGCACGTCCTTCAATCCGGGGACCGGCTGCATTGCCTGGACCGTGGCGAGCAGGCTGGCGCTCCACGACGAAATGCCCACGGTGTCGCTCGAGCGCAACGTCGTCTGAAGGTAGTAAGCGGCGGCCGCGCCGAGATCGCCGAGCATCGTGCGCTCGTTGTCCGGAGCGGTGTCGACGACCAGGGCGAGCTTCACCCCGTACCGCTCCTGCAGGCCGTCCTCCAGGTCCGGGTGGGTGCCGGAGGGCGGCGTCACGGTGATCCGCACAATGCCACGGTCCTGCGCCTTCTTCAGCAGCCGCGACACCTTCGCCTGCGACAGATCCAGCCGCGCCGCGATCTCCGGCTGCCGGACGCCCTGAAGGTGATACAGCCGGGCCACGTGCGTCATCATCCGCAGTTCCTCGCCGACGATCGCCACCGGACCCCTCTTCTGTCGTCTTGTGCCATCCGAGCCGCCGGAGCGCACGCATGCCCACGCTTGCTTCGACAGCCCTGCATAGATATTCGCATAGGCCAGGGCGGAGTCGGGTGGGCGCAGAACAAACGCAGGCTCGGCGACTGTGAGCAGGTGCAGCCGGCCTACGCCGGTCCGGCATGGGTCAGCCGTGGCTGGGCTCTCGACGGCTCCGTCGCGCGCGGACGCTGCGACAACCGGTGCGGGGCCGGGTCTCGACACCAGGGCCCAGGAAGGCGGCGCAGGCGAGGACGACGAGCATGGCGGGGCGCAGGACAACGTGATCGCCGAGGTAGCCGAGGCCGGGCGGTCCGGCGAGCAAGGCGACTACCGTGAAGCGGTTCTCGCCAACTTGATCGTCCAGATCCCACGGACCGTTGTGTCCGTACGTAACGAGCAGCTTCTTCTCGTCACGCATCTTGTAGCCCGTGTTAAGGCAGTCGACGACACGGCCCAGCCGTTCCGCACGCAGGGTAAGGAGATTCGACGGCCACCCCCAGGACGACCTTGCTCACCCCAGGAAGCTCAACCGCACATGACGGTTGGTATTGGAGATGTTGGTGTCGACCAGGCACACCGACTGCCAGGTCCCCAACTCGAGGCGGCCCCCAAGGACCGGCAGCGTGGCGTGCGGAGGCACGAGCGCGGGGAGTACGTGGTCACGACCGTGACCGGGGCTGCCGTGGCGGTGCTGCCAGCGGTCGTCGGCGGGGAGCAGGGTGTGGAGGGCGGCGAGGAGGTCGTCGTCGCTGCCGGCTCCGGTTTCGATGATCGCTACTCCGGCGGTGGCGTGGGGCACAAAAATGTTCAGCAGGCCGTCGCGGTCGCCCGCCGCCTCACTGAGGAAGGCCTCGCATTCGTGGGTGAGGTCTACGACCGTCTCCGAGGAACCGGTGGCGACGTTCAGTACGCGGGTGTTGAAGGCATCGGACATGAGTCAATCCTGGCGCACCGGCCGGCTTCGGTGCCCGGCCGGTCTCCCGACTCGGGAAGATCCGGACTCCCAGTCGAGTTAGTAGAAGCGTGAACGAAACCGGGGTACCAGAAGCGGCACGAGAAGTCGACGTGGTCGTCATCGGCGCTGGGCAGGCCGGACTGTCCAGCGCTTACCACTTGAGGCGCACCGGTTACGAGCCGGAGCGGGACTTCGTGGTTCTGGACCATGCGCCGCAGCCGGGCGGCGCATGGCAGTTCCGGTGGCCCTCGCTCACATACGGCAAGGTGCACGGGATGCACTCGCTGCCCGGCATGGAACTGACGGACGCGGACCCGCACCGCCCGTCCTCCGAGGTCATCTCGGAGTACTTCGACGCCTATGAGCGCGCCTTCGGTCTTCGGGTGCGGCGACCCGTCGACGTGCGGACCGTACGCGAGGGCACAGGCGGGCGCCTCCTCGTGGAGACCTCGACGGGGACCTGGTCGACGCGGGCGCTGATCAATGCGACGGGCACCTGGGACCGGCCGTTCTGGCCCCGCTATCCGGGCCAGGAGACCTTCCGAGGACGGCAGTTGCACACGGCTCAGTACCCCGGCCCCGAGGAGTTCGCCGGGCAGCGGGTCGTCGTCGTGGGCGGCGGCACCTCCGGCACGCAGCACCTGATGGAGATCGCGCCGTACGCGGCCGAGACCACGTGGGTGACACGGCGACCGCCGGTCTTCCACGAGGGGCCCTTCGACGAGGGCGCGGGGCGGTCCGCGGTCGCGCTGGTGGAGGAGCGGGTCCGGCGGGGGCTTCCGCCCCAGAGCGTCGTGTCGGTCACGGGGCTGCCGCTCAACGACACAATCCGGCAGGCGATCGACGACAGGGTCCTGGACCGTCTGCCGATGTTCGACCGGATCACTCCGGACGGCGTGGAATGGGACGACGGCCGTCGTGTGGACGCCGACGTCATTCTGTGGGCAACCGGTTTCCGCGCGGCGATCGACCATCTGGCACCCCTGCGGCTGCGTGAGCCGGGCGGTGGCATCCGGGCCGAGGGGACGCGTGCGGTCGCTGATCCGCGCGTCCATCTGGTCGGGTACGGGCCGTCGGCCAGCACGATCGGCGCCAACCGTGCGGGGCGCTCAGCGGTACGGGACATCCGCCGACTGCTGGCACAGGTGCCGGTCGCCGCGTGAGGTCCGCTGCGCCGCGGCTCAGCGGGACGCGGACGCGCTCGGGTGGTTCCGGTTGAACTCGGCGACGTTCTTCTGGTGTTCCGCGTAGTCGGCCGTGAAGCGTGTGTCGCCCGGCTTGACCGTGACGAAGTACAGCCAGTCGCCCTGCGCCGGACTGACCGCGGCACGCATCGCGTCCTCGCCGGGGTTGGCGATCGGCGTGGGCGGCAGACCCATCCGCTGGTACGTGTTGTACGGGCTGTTGAGCTTCGTGTCGCGCTCGCTGGTGCGGAGCGTGGTGCGGTTCAGCGCGTAGTTGATCGTCGAGTCCATCTGGAGCGGCATACCGCGGGCGAGGCGGTTGTAGATGACGCGCGCCACCTTGCCCATGTCCGCCTTGGTGTCCGCCTCGGCCTGGACCATGCTCGCGACGGTGACGGTCTGATAGACGTTCATCGCGTTCCGCTCGGCCCCGGCCGTGACCGTGCCGCCGCTGAACTTCTTGTTCGCCGTAGTGACCATGTACGAGAGCAGGGACGCCGGAGTCGACTTCTCGCCGATCGGATATGTGGCCGGGAAGAGGTAGCCCTCGGGGTTGCCGCTCGCGTCCTCGGGGAGCTCGAGGCGGGCCTTGTCCAGCGACTTCTTGGTGGTGCCCGCGGGCAGGGCGAGAGCCTTGTCGACGGCCTTGTACACCTGGCGGGCGCGCCAGCCCTCCGGGACAACGAGTCGCTCAGGTCCCTGGGCTTCGTCCGTGCTCAGCAGCGGCACCGCCACGGCGGTGGCCGCCATGACGGCTCCGGTCGCGATGAGAGCGATCCGGCCTCGGCGCGTCAGTCGAATCGTTCTCCGTGGCGGAGTGTGGGTCTGCATGCGGGCACGCTAACCCGCATAAAGACATAAACCCGGCATATCTTCATTTTGTTGGCTCCAGTTGGGCGTCCCGCCGCACCAGTGCGGCGTAACGGCCCTCGTGCTCCAGCAGCTCCTCGTGAGTGCCGCGCTCGACCGCGCGCCCGGAGTCCAGGACCACGATCTGGTCGGCGCCCCGAATGGTGGACAGCCGGTGCGCGATGGTGAGCGTGGTCCGGTTGGCAGAGAGGGCGTCGATGGCCTCCTGCACGGCACGCTCGGTGCGGGTGTCCAGGGCGCTGGTCGCCTCGTCGAGGATCAGTACGGGCGGGTCGCGCAGGATGGTGCGGGCGATGGCGAGGCGCTGCTTCTCGCCACCGGAGAAGCGGTGTCCCCGCTCGCCCACCATCGTGTCGTACCCCTCTGGCAGGGACGCGATGTGGTCGTGGATCTGGGCGGCCTTCGCGGCGGCGTGCAGTTCCTCGTCGGTGGCGTCCGGCTTGGCGAAGCGCAGGTTGTCGGCGACGGAGGCGTGGAAGAGGTACGTCTCCTGGGAGACGACGCCGACCGCGCGCGCGAGGGTGTCGAAGTCGAGGTCCCGGACGTCGACCCCGTCGAGTGTGACGCGGCCGCCGGTGACGTCGTACAGCCGTGGCACGAGATAGCTGAGCGTCGACTTTCCGGCGCCGGTGGTGCCGACGACGGCGAGACTGCCGCCCGCGGGGATGGTGATGTCGATGCCGTCGAGTATCGGACTGCTCTTGTCGTCGTAGCGGAACTCGACGTCCTCGAAGCGGACTTCGCCCTTGACCTGGTCGAGGTGGACCGGGCGCTCGGGCTCGGTGATGTCGATGGGCAGGTCGAGGTACTCGAAGATGCGCTGGAACAGGGCGAGCGAGGTCTGGATCTGCACACCGGTGGACAGCAGGCTGACGGTCGGCCGGAACAGGCCCTGCTGCAGCGATACGAAGGCGACGAGCGTGCCGATGGAGACGGCGGGTCCGCCGAACTGGACCGCCAGGCCCGCGGTCCAGTAGATGACGGCCGGCATGGCGGCCATGACGATCGAGATGACGGCCATGCGCCAGCGTCCCGCCATGTTCGACCGCACTTCGAGGTCGACGAGACCCTCGGACTCGTCCGCGAAGGACCGGGTGAGCGAGTCGGAACGGCCCATGGTGCGGCCGAGCAGGATGCCGCCGACGGAGAGCGATTCGGTGACGGTGGCGGCCATCACGGCCATCTGCTTCTGCCGCTGGGTGGTGATCTTCTTGCGTTCGTTGCCGACTCTGCGGCTGATCCATACGAACAGGGGCAGCAGAAGCAGCGAGACGACGGTCAGCCGCCAGTCCAGGGCGACCATCGCGACGATCGTGGCGATGACGCTGGTGAGATTGGAGACCAGTGAGGTGGCCGTCGAGGTGACCGTGGCCTGCATGCCGCCGATGTCGTTCGCGATACGCGACTGGACCTCGCCCGTGCGCGTTCTGGTGAAGAAGGCGAGCGACATGCGCTGCAGCCGGTCATAGACGGCGGTGCGCAGGTCGTGCATGACGCGCTGCCCGACCGTCGTGGAGATGAGGGTCTGCAGAACGCCGAAGACGCTGGTGAGTACGGCACTGAGGATCATCCCGAGCGCGAGCAGACTCAGCAGGCCGGTGCGGCCCTGCGGGATCGCGGTGTCGAGGATCTCCTTCAGCAGGAAGGGCGTGGCGACCGACACCAGCGACGCGGCGCCGACGAGCAGGCCGACGACGGCGAGCCGGCCGCGGTAGGGATGGAAGAGCTTCAGGATGCGGCGCACCTGCCGCGGCTGTCCGGGCTCAGCGGGCGGCGGCATCCAGGGGAGTTGGTCGGGAGGCATGGGCTCCTACGGGATGTGGGACGAAGATTGACTGAGGGAGCATAGCTCATTGTTACCTATACTCACAATGCACTACGTCCTGATATTGTTCCCGCATGGACACCCCCGACGCCGACGGCGTGCTCGCCGAGCAGCTGCTGCGGTTGACCCGTCGTGTGCACCGCATCCAGAAGCGTCATCTTCAGCAGCGCGGGCTCGGTATCACTCCGGCCCAGTCACGGCTGTTGCGCACCCTCGCGCCCTACGCTTCGCCGCCGCGCATGACCGATCTGGCCGAGCGTCTGGAAGTGGTGCCCCGGGCCGTGACGACGCTGGTCGACGGTCTGGAGGCCAGCGGCAAGGTGCGTCGCGTACCCGACCCGACCAATCGCCGGGTGATACGGATCGAGCTCACGGACGACGGGCGCCGGGCCCTGCGCGAGCTGCGCGGCGCGCGCCGGGCCGCGGCGGAGGACATCCTCGCCCCGCTGACGGACGAGCAGCGCAAGGTGCTGGGCGGGTTGCTGGACACACTGGTCGACGGGATGCCCGCAGTGGAGGACTGAACAGAGCGGGGCCCGGCGTGCGGTGAACGCCGGGCCCCGCTCTCTCAACTCACGCAGCCCGCGGGCTACTTGGCCGGTGTCTTGACCTCGGCGTCCTCGGGAGCGGTGCTCTCGACAGCGGCGCCCTCGGGAGCCGCGCCCTCAGGGGAGGGCTTCCCCGTCTGCGACGTGTCCTCGGAAGCGGGTGCCTCCGTCTTCGGCTTGCCCTCGTCGGCCTCGTCTTCCTCCACGAACGCGATCTCACCGTCGAGCATCTTCTTGGCCCGATCCGTGTCGAGCGCCCCCTCCCACTTCGACACCGCGAACACGGCGACGCAGTTGCCGAGCAGGTTGGTGACGACGCGCATCGAGTCCATGATGCGGTCGACGCCGAGCAGCAGGGCCACGGCCCCGGCGGGGATGGCACCGAGCGATGACGCGGTCGCCGACAGGGCGAGGAAGGCCGAACCGGGGATGCCGGCCATGCCCTTGCTGGTCAGCATGAGGACCAGGACCACGGTGATCTGCTGGCTCAGGCTGAGGTCCACGCCGACGGCCTGCGCGATGAACAGCGTGCCGATGGAGAGGTAGATGGAGGCGCCGTCGAGGTTGAACGAGTAGCCGGTGGGCAGCACCAGGCCCACGGCGTCGTCGCGGGCGCCTGCCTGGCGCAGCTTCTGCATCATGCGCGGCAGGACGGATTCGCTGGAGGCGGTGCCGAGCGCGAGCAGCATCTCCTCGCGCGTGTAGCGCACGAACTTCCACAGGCTGAGCCCGGTGACCAGCTTCAGCGCGACGCCGAGCAGCACGAGGAAGATCGCGGCAACGGCGTAGCAGAGGATGATGAGTTTGCCGTAGGTCTTCATCACCCCGAGGCCGTACTCCCCCACCAGGTGAACCATCGCGCCGAACACGGCGAGCGGTGCCAGCTTCATGACGAAGCCGACGATGGCGAAGATGACCTCCTGGGCCTGCTCGATGGCCGGGAGGATCTTGGGCACCTTGGTGTGGCCGAGGTGGAGCAGGGCGGCGCCGACCAGGCAGGCCAGCACCAGCACCTGGAGCAGCGAGTTCTCGGCGAACGCGCCGATCGCACTCTGCGGCAGCGCTTCCAGGATGAACTCGGTGGTCGACGGCAGTGAACCGCCGGCGGTCTTGTCGTCGACCGCCGAGGTGTCTAGCTGCGAGGGGTCGACGTTCATGCCGGAGCCGGGGCTGACCACATTGGCGGCGATCAGACCGATGAGCAGAGCGGCCGTGGACGCGACCTCGAACCAGATCAGGGCCTTGAGCCCGATCCGCCCGAAGGCCTTGAGGTTGCCGGCTTTGGCGATGCCGACGACGACCACGCAGAACACGAGCGGCGAGATCACCGTTTTGATGAGCCGGATGAAACCGTCGCCGAGCGGCTGGAAGGTCGTGGCCGTGTCCGGCCACAACCTTCCGACGACGATTCCGAGCACAAGGGCGACGGCGACCTGCGCGAACAATGAGGTACGCAATATGCGTGCGACGCGTCGCGTGGGGGACGGTACAGACGGCGGCACGGGGGCACTCCTCCGAACGGGACTTCTGGCATGCGGAAAAACACTTCCGCGCAGATCACTATCGGGGGCGTTTACTACCGCTGACAACGTCCATGTCACGTCCATGTAAATGATGGAGCGTGTGACACGTCACACATGCCCTCGTCTCAGCAGCGCTCGCGATCCTCGGTGAGCGTCCCCTGGACGGTGATCACGCTCCGGTCGTAGCATCCGCCCGACCCTCCCCCACTCTCGACTTCGCTCGAGCGGGGGGACCCCCACCGTCGGTAGCGCTCGCTCGTCGTGCCGACCGCGTGCCGCTGGTCGCGCGGCACATTCGCCGTATACGTCGCGTCGCCCGCATAGCTGTCGTCGAGCCGTGACCACGCGGTGCGTCGGCCGCCACGCATCTCCACGACGGCGGCCCGGTCCCCCAGCGACATGACGGTCCGCAGCCGGTCCCCGGCGCCCAGGGTCGTGGTGCCGTCCATCGTGTAAGTGCGCTGCGTGCGGGTCGACTTGGCCGGTCCGCGACCGTCGACGGTGACCGTCTCGTCGTCGGTCCAGGTCGCCTTCAGGGCGTCGGTGTTCTCGCCGTCGGTCCAGCGGTGTACGGAGGCATGGTCGAGCGATCGCTTGACGGTGGTCGCCACGCGGCCGTGCGAGGTGTCGACGTACCCGGACACGGTCAGCCGGTGACCGGCCTCGGTGTCCAGCCGATGCTCCGAACCGGGCGTGTACGTCGAGGAGTTGGCGAGGCCACCCACATGGTGCGCGGTCAGCTTTCCGGTCACCTGCTTGCTGTGGGCATCCTGCTGGACGAGGACGTTCACCGGGGTGCTCCAGCCGGTCTGCCCCTCCGGAACGCCGACGACGGAGACCTCGATCCGGTGCGGACGGCCGTCGTTGAGCAGCCCCGCGAAAGGCGTCAGGTCGTACTCGATGGGCTTGATGTCGAAGGCGCGGGGCCCCGGAATCACGTACCAGAGGAAGGGATTGGACCAGCCGCCGGTCCATACGGTCGGGAACGGCGTGGCGATGCCCGCCAGTTGGCCGTCGACCTTGATCTGCACCTCGCGGTAGGGGCCGTCGTCCGCCTTGCAGGAGTACGGCGCGGCATCGGGCACCGTCAGATACCAGTACTCCTCGCAGCCGCCGCCCGATCCCGTGGCGTAGACCTCGGCGACGATGCGTTCGCTGTTGCGGGGCGTGGTGAGGGTGCCGTCCTGGAGGGTGAGGACGCGGTCGGGGGTGGTGGCCGCGGGCCCGCCCTCGTAGAAGGTCAGCGTCACCTTGACGTCGATGATGCCCGTGTACGTGTCGTCGACGACGTTCCCGATGAGCATCTCGACGTCCTGGCTCTGCCGGAACGTGTCGCTGTAGCGCGTGACGTCCTTCTCCACCGACCACTCGATGCCGTCCGGCGAGGGCTGCGGGGTGGACGTACGGAAGACCTCGACTCCGCCGATGTGCAGATAGCCGAGCCGGTCGAACTGCCGTCCCTTCACCTTGCCGTCGAGTCGCAGCACGACCTTGCTCCATCGGTCGCCGCAGCCGCTCGGGGGTGCGTACGTGCCCTTGTACGGCGTGAAGTCGCGGAACTGCGCTTCGGCGACCGTCACTTCGCAGGACTCCGCGTCGGGTCTGGTGACCGGCGGGGCGGCGGTCAGGGGGTCGTGCCAGTCGGTGCCGAACTCCGCGGGCGGGGCGGCGGAATCGGCGGCGAGGGTGTGGGATGGCGCAGCCGGGGCTGGGGGCGCGCCGAGGAGGGTGCTCGCCGCGAGGGTCACTCCGGCGAGCATGGACATGATGATCCGTCTTCTCATGGCCGGTGTTCTACGGGGAGTTGGCGCTGCTCGCAATGAGCCCTCGGGCGATGACTCAGCCCTCTCGACGGGCTACTGCCATGTCAGTACGGTGGTGCGACCGGTTGGCGAGGGGGCGCTATGGATCCGGAACGGGACGATGACGCACCACACGAGTTGCCTCGTTTCGCCACCGTTCCGGTCGCCTCTCTGGCAGTCGGTTTCGCCGCCGTACTGACCGCGCTGTCCGGCCGGTACGGCTACCACCGGGACGAGTTGTACTTCCTCGCGGCCGGCGATCACTTGGCGTGGGGGTACGTCGACCAGCCGCCGCTGACTCCTCTCGTCGCGCGGGCGGCCACCGCGCTGTTCGGGGACTCGACGGTCGGGCTGCGGGTCGCGGCGACGCTTGCTTTCGTCGCCGTCGTCTTCGTGGTCGCCCTCCTTGCAAGGGAGTTGGGCGCCGACCGGGGGGCGCAAGTGCTCGCCGCGGGGCTCGCGGGTCTGGGCGCGCAGCCGCTGGCGGTCGGGCACATGGTGTCGACTGCCACCTTCGACCTGCTGGTGTGGCTGGTGATCTGCTGGCTGGTGCTGCGGCTCCTGCGTACCGGGGACGGGCGGTGGTGGCTGCCGGTCGGTCTGTGCGTCGGGGTCGGTCTGCTGAACAAGTACCTCGTGGCGCTGCTGGTCGTGGCGCTGCTCGCGGCTGTGTTCGCCGTGGGGCCGCGGCGGGTGTTGCGCAGTCCGTGGCTGCTCGCCGGGGCCGCTGTCGCCCTCGCGGTGGCGGCGCCCAACCTGTGGTGGCAGGCCGGTCACGACTGGCCGCAGTGGACCGTCGCGAAGGGGATCAGCTCGGACGACGGGACCGAGAACCGGATCCTGTTCGTCCCCCAGCAACTCATCTATCTCTCACCGCTGTTCGTGCCCGTCTGGGTCGCGGGGTGGCTGCGGCTGTGGCGTGATCCGGCACTGCGCTGGGCGCGGGCGACAGCCGTGGCGTATCCGCTGCTGTGTGGGCTTGTCCTTGGGCTGGGCGGCAAGGGGTACTACGCCGTGCCGCTGCTGATCGTGCTGCTGGTGGCGGGCTGCGAGCCGGTCCTCGCCTGGACGCGTCGGCATGGCCGTACATGGCCCGTGGTCGCCGTCGTGCTGAGCGCGGCGATCAACGCGATGGTGACGCTGCCCGTGCTGCCGCAGAGCGCGCTCGCCGTACCCATGGCGCTCAACAAGGAACAGGGAGAACAGGTCGGTTGGCCCGCGCTGGCCGACGCGGCGAGTGAAGGGTGGTCCGAGATACCCGCGCGTGAGCAGGAGCGCGCCGTGATTTTCACGCAGAACTACGGCGAGGCGGGTGCTCTCGACCGCTACGGGGCCGCACGCGGCCTGCCCAAGCCCTACTCCGGCCATATGAGCTACGCCGACTGGGGTCCTCCGCCGGACTCGGCAGACGGACCTGTGCTCCTCGTCCGGCAGGAGGACGCGCGCGACATCGAGCGGTACTTCACCGGCTGCCGTCAGGTCGCCCACGTCGACAACGGGCACGGCGTGGAGAACGAGGAGCAGGACGCGGCGATCGTCCTCTGCTCGGGAACGACCCAGCCGTGGTCAGGGCTGTGGCCCTCGCTCCGGCACTACTACTGAGGGCTTGGGCTGAGGGCTTGGACTTGTGGCTGGTGAGCTGGTGGGGCCGTGCCGACGGGGAAGTCGACGAAGGGCTTGTCAGGCCTTGAGATTCGCCTTGTCGCCCATCACCACGACCGGGTGCTTGGCCGGGTCGAGGGTGCGCAGCAGGTACTCCATGCCCGACTTGGACAGGCTCACGCAGGCCGACGTACCGCTGCCGTGGTCCATGTGCAGCCAGATGCCGCCGCCCTTGGACTGGCCCTGGGGGCGGGTCGGGTCGTTGGGCGAGGTGCCCTTGACGCGGTTGTAGTCGATGGCGATGACGTAATCGAAGTCGTGCCAGTGCGACTTGGCCCAGTAGCGCGGGGCCTGGAAGCCCGCGGACCGGGTGTACGGGAGCCCCGCGCCCGGATCGGGGAGGACGCCGCCCGCGTCGCTGAGGGTGAACACGCCGACGGGGCTGCGGTTGTCGCCCTCGCGGTGGTCGGCGGTCCAGCCCTTCTTGCCGTTGTGCCCCTGCCAGCTGCGCGTCTGGTCCCAGGTGGAACCGGACTTCGTGTAGAGGACGATCCTGGACTCCGCCGAGTCCTTGCCCTCGCCGTAGACCGCCACGACTTGACGGGAGTTGGCCGGAATCTGCTTCCGCAGCCTGTCCCCGACGTCGGGAATGCGCTTGAGGTCGACGGTGCGCGCCTGCGCCTGCCGCGGCCGGTCGCTCGACTTCGCTCCGCTCTCGCCGTCCGAACCGCCGCAGGCCGTCAGGGACATGAGAACGGCACCACAGGCCGCGGCCACAACTGTCGTACGCATCGCACCGCCGAATCGCATGCGATCCATCGTCGCACCGTGTTCCGGACTCTTGCGCCCGGCACCGGGGTATCCCGGCCATATGCGGACGGTCAGGGCCGAATCTTTGCCAGGCGGCGGAAAACCGTTTGCCTGCGGACACGCTGTGACGCGAACCTTGCACGGTTTGTTGCCTCCCCCCACCCCGTTCTACGAGCCCCCTGGGACGTCATGCAGATTCAAGACCTTCCGTATCCCGACCCGGGTGTGCCCGACGCCCGCTCGGGTCCCCGATTCCTGGTGTGGCTCGGCCGGAATCAACTCGGCGGACAGCTGAAGTCCCTGGCCTGGGGACTGCTGCACTTCCTCTCCGTGTGCGGGCTGCCCTTCTGTGTCGGTTTCGCCATCCAGGCCGTCGTGGACCGCTCCGGCACACGGCTGGCTCTGGCGGGTGGGCTGATCGCGCTGTGCGGGCTCGGTATCGCGGTGGGCGACACCATGCTGCACCGGAGCGCGGTCACCAACTGGATCACCGCCGCCGCCCGCGTCCAGCAGCTACTGGCCCGCAGGACCGCCCAGTTGGGCTCCGCGCTGACGCGGCGCGTGGCAGCCGGTGAGGTGGTCGCCGTATCGACCGGCGACGTGGAGAAGATCGGCTGGTTCGTGGAGGCCGTGTCACGGTTCACCGCGGCCGCCCTGACCATCGTCCTCGTCTGCGTCGCCCTGGTCGTGTACGAGCCCGCGCTCGGGATCGTCGTCGCCGTGGGCGTGCCCGTCCTGGCGCTCGCGGTGCTGCCACTGCTGCCGCGCGCCACCAGACGTGCCGACTTCCAGCGCGAGAAGGCGGGGCGCGCCACCGAGCTGGCCTCGGACACGGTCGCGGGTCTGCGCGTGCTGCGCGGCATCGGCGGCGAGGAGCTGTTCCTGGACCGGTACCGCAGGGCCTCGCAGGAGGTACGCCACGCCGCGGTCCGAAGCGCCAGGATGTGGTCGCTGATCGCCGCGGTGCAGGTGCTGCTGCCAGGTCTGCTGCTGATCGCGGTCGTCTGGCACGGCGTGAACCTGACCCGCGAGGGCCGGATCACCGTCGGCGAGATGGTCACCGTGTACAGCGCCGTCATGATCATGTCGTATCCCCTGCACCACTTCGTGGAGATCGCGATGGCGTACTCCTTCTCCCGGCCGTCCGCGAAACGTGCGGCCCGGGTGCTGGCGCTGGAGCGGGCGATGGACAGCAACGGCTCGCGCGAGGCGGTCGCGCCCGCCGGGGATCTGTACGACCCGGCGACCGGACTGCTCGCTCCGGCCGGAGTACTCACCGCCGTGGTGTGCGGTGACCCGGACGCGGCGGGGGTGCTGGCCGAGCGGCTCGGCGGGCACGCCGCGGACTCCTCGGAACTGCCGTCCGCGCTCCTCGGTGGCGTACCGCTGGACGAGCTGCCGCTCGACTCCGCCCGCACGGCTGTCCTCGTCCAGGACAAGGACCCGGTACTGCTGTCCGGAAGCCTTCGCGAACTGCTCGACGTGCCCGCCTCGGGCGGCGTCAGTGCCGAGGACGCGCTGGCCGCCGCGCAGTGCGGTGACGTCCTGGACGCGCTCGCCCAGGGATCGCTGGACGCCGAGGACCCGATGGACGTCCGGATCACCGAACGCGGGCGCTCGCTGTCCGGCGGCCAGCGCCAGCGCCTCGCGCTGGCACGGTCCCTGGTCACGGACCCGGAGGTGCTCGTCCTGGACGAGCCGACGTCCGCCGTCGACTCGCACACCGAAGCGCGGATCGCCGACGGCGTCCGGTCGCTGCGGCAGGGGCGTACGACGGTGGTCTTCACCTCGTCCCCGCTGCTCCTGGACCACGCGGACCGGGTCTTGCTCGTCCATGAGGGCGAGGTCGCCGCGGTCGGCCTGCACCGCGAACTGGTGCACAACGAACCCAGGTACCGCGCCGTGGTGACCCGTGAGACCGACGACGAGGCCGCCGCAGGCGACATGGACCACCTGGAAGCACTCGAAGAAATCGAGGAGACCGCATGATCGGCGTGGCGCCACCGGCCTACGACCCGGCTGCCCCGACGACGGCGAACACCCTGCCCGTCGGCGCCCCCGCGACCGTACGCGCCTACGTGAGCGAGCTGTTCCAACGGCACCGCCGGGCCTTCCTGCTGCTCATCACCGTCAACACGGTCGCCGTCGTCGCCTCGATGGTGGGCCCCTACCTGCTGGGCTCCCTCGTCGAGCGCGTCTCCGACAGCGCCGGCGCGGCGCGCGAACTGCATCTGGAACGCACCGCCGCGATCTTCGTCCTCGCGCTGGTCGTCCAGGCCGTCTTCGTACGCCAGGTGCGGCTGCGTGGCGCCATGCTCGGCGAGCGCATGCTGGCCGACCTGCGTGAGGACTTCCTCGTACGGTCGGTGGGGCTGCCGCCGGGTGTCCTGGAGCGGGCCGGGACGGGTGACCTGCTGTCCCGGATCACGACGGACATCGACCGGCTCGCCAACGCCATGCGCGAGGCCGTGCCCCAACTGGCCATCGGCGTGGTGTGGGTGGCGCTGCTGCTCGGCGGGCTCGCCGTGACCGCGCCGCCGCTCGCCCCCGCCGTGCTGGTCGCCGTCCCGCTCCTTGTGGCCGGCTGCCGCTGGTACTTCAAACGCGCGCCGTCGGCCTACCGCTCCGAGGCCGCCGGGTACGCGGCCGTGGCCGCCGTCCTCGCCGAGACCGTGGATGCCGGGCGCACCGTCGAGGCCCACCGCCTCGGCGAGCGTCGCATCGATCTGTCGGACCGACGGGTCAAGGAGTGGACCGCCTGGGAGCGGTACACCCTGTGGCTGCGTTCGGTGCTCTTCCCGGTCATCAACATCACGCATGTCACGGTCCTCGGTTCGGTCCTGATGATCGGCGGGTTCTTCGTCCTCCAGGGCTGGATCGGCGTCGGCCAGCTGACGACGGGCGCGCTCATCGCGCAGATGCTCGTCGACCCGGTCGGCCTGATCCTGCGCTGGTACGACGAGCTGCAGGTGGCCCATGTCTCGCTGGCCCGGCTGGTCGGCGTCCGCGACATCGAGCCGGACGCCGGTGACGGGTCGCTGGACCCGGACGGGCGCGAGGTGCGCGCCGACCGCGTGCACTTCGGCTACCGGGAAGGCGTCGACGTCCTGCGCAAGGTCTCGCTGGAGGTCGCGCCGGGCACCCGGCTGGCTTTGGTCGGCCCGTCCGGCGCGGGCAAGTCCACGCTGGGCAGGCTGCTCGCCGGCATCTACGCGCCCCGCGTCGGCCACATCACCCTGGGCGGCGCCGAACTGTCCGGGATGTCCGCCGAGCGCGTCCGCTCCCATGTGGCGCTGGTCAACCAGGAGCACCACGTTTTCGTGGGGTCCCTGCGCGACAACCTGCTGCTCGCCTGTACGGATGCCGATGACGCCGAGCTGTGGGCGGCTCTCGGCGCGGTGGACGCCGATGACTGGGCGCGGGCGCTGGACGACGGTCTGGACACCGAGGTCGGCTCGGGCGGGCTTGGCCTCACCCCGGCCCAGGCCCAGCAGATCGCGCTGGCCCGGCTGGTGCTCGCCGATCCGCACACGCTGGTCCTGGACGAGGCCACCTCGCTCCTCGACCCGCGCGCCGCCCGCCACCTGGAACGCTCCCTGGCCCGCGTCCTCGACGGGCGCACCGTGGTCGCCATCGCCCACCGGCTGCACACCGCGCATGACGCCGACGTCATCGCCGTCGTCGAGAACGGCCGCATCAGCGAACTCGGCAGCCACGACCAGTTGGTCACTGCCGACGGCGCGTACGCCGCGCTGTGGCGGTCCTGGCACGGGTGAGTCGGCGCTTCTCCGATCCCCGGTCCGCCTGTCTTCGGGCGGACCGGGCACCGCCCGCACCGGTGGCCGGGCAAGGCCCGTGCCCTCGTGTGCGGCCGGTGGTCGGCTCCGTGGCGTTGCGGTGTGTCGACAAGGGGTGGAAGGCTGGATATCGGCACGGGCTCGGGCAGCGCACAGGCACCACCCGGTTCCGTATGAGCGAGGCCTGAGCCCAGCGGCCCGCGCGCCTGCCGCCGAACGCGGTGGCAGCGGGTCGGCCCGCATCACCTGGAGGTACCCGTGGACAGCGCCGACGGATGGGGAGACGACGTCTACCAGCCCGATGAATCCGAGGTGCAGGACGACTCGGGGCTCCTCGACACCGAGGACACCCTGGAATCCGACGGTGTGAGCGACCCCCTGGACCGGGGCTGGTCGCCGCCGGAGCGGCCGTGGGCCGTGGAGCGCAGGGACGTGACCGCGGCCGAACGGCTTCGCGGCGAGACGCTGGACGAACGCCTCGCGGAAGAACTGCCGGAGGTGGCACCTCTCGACGGAGACGGTATCGGCGACAGCCAGGACTCGGACGGCGAGGCCCTCGACAACGAGGTGGGCACTATCCGCTCCGGACGTCTCGTGGCTCCGGACGAAGGTGCGCACGAGGACGAAGAGAGCAGGCTCATCGCCACGGATGTGGGCATCGACGGCGCCGCCGCCTCGGCGGAGGAGGCCGCCATGCACATCGTGGACGAGGACGCCCAGTACGGCTGATCCATAGTCCCGGGCCACTGCCCGCGCAGCGACTCCCCATGCGAGGAGCACATATGCAGGACAAGCAGCCCGACTACCACCCGGTCGTCTTCCGCGACCGTGCCGCCGGCTACGCCTTCCTCACCCGGTCCACCGCGACCAGCGACCAGACGATCGACTGGGACGACGGCGGGACGTACCCCGTCGTCGATGTGGAGATCTCCTCGGAGAGCCACCCCTTCTACACCGGCAAGGCACGCACCGTGGACACGGAGGGACGGATCGCCCGCTTCGAGAAGCGGTACGGCGACGGGGGCCCGGCCCCGGGCGGGGACGACGCGGCGTAGATCGCTCAGATGACGTTGAGCGCCGCCGCGCAACCGACTCCGCCGAGCAGCATGAAGGCAGGCATCAGCACCTTCAGCTCGACCCAGCTGCCCGCCCGGAACCGCATCGGCTTGGGCGGCCCCACCGGGTACCAGCGCTTGCGGCCTATGGGTATCGGCCACAGGATCGGGCAGCCTGACACGGTCAACGCGTCCCCGATGTCGTGCACCAGCGCGCCGAGGACGACGGGCAGCCCCAGCCACAGGTACTCCTGGCCCGGCGCCGTGAACAGCCAGTCGGAGCCGTTGCCCGGCTTGTCCAGGACACCGGCGAGGATCCAGGCGCTGGTCGCGGCCAGCAGCCAGACCAGGACGTCGGCGCTCTGGCCACGCGTCGCCCGCCACAGCAGACCCTCGATGGCGAGCACTATGTGCACGAAGAGGATCGCCAGGACCGCCCAGCGCTCCCCTGTGATCGCGATGACGGAGGTGCCCGCGCCGATCAACGCCGCCCACAGCCAGGTGTGCGTCAGGGTGCGGTGCCCGCCCGAGCGACGTGGATCGCCCTGCTTCTTCGTCCCCTTGTAGACGGCGTACGAGAGTTTGTCGACGATCTCGCACAGGCCCCGTGAGAGGGGCCCGAAGGCCCGCGAGATGGTGGCCGCCTTGTGGTCGAGGTCCGGGGCGAGCGCGGCGCCGGCGCAGATCAGCGCGCCGACCAGGAGGACCGGCCAGGGCATCGTGTGCCCGGCGGCGGCCGCCGCGGCTCCGACGCCCAGCCAGGCCGCGGCCCCCGACAGTGAGTGTGCTGGTCCCATCATGGCCGCGCCCCGCCCCATTCCTCATGTACTCGGTGTACTCGCGCCCAGTTGTCCATGTGCGCTGATGCCTCGTCGGCGCCACAGCGTAGCGTTCGTGATCTTCCGGTCGGCAACCGATTCCCTCATTGCCGGGGATCACAGGCAAGATGGGGACGTGACCCTTATCGATCAGCTACCGCAGACCGCAGATCCCGACGCCCTCTACGAAGCCTTCGAGTCGTGGACCGGGGAACGCGGTATCGCGCTCTACCCGCACCAGGAGGAGGCGCTGATCGAGGTGGTGTCGGGTGCGAACGTGATCGTGTCGACACCCACCGGATCGGGCAAGAGCCTGATCGCCGCCGGTGCGCACTTCGCGGCGCTCGCCCGTGACGAGGTCACTTTCTACACGGCACCGATCAAGGCGCTCGTCTCGGAGAAGTTCTTCGAGCTGTGCAAGCTCTTCGGCACCGAGAACGTCGGCATGCTGACCGGTGACGCGTCCGTGAACGCCGACGCCCCCGTCATCTGCTGCACAGCCGAGGTCCTGGCGTCCATCGCGCTGCGCGACGGCAAGCGGGCCGATGTCGGCCAGGTCGTCATGGACGAGTTCCACTTCTACGCCGAGGGTGACCGCGGCTGGGCCTGGCAGATCCCGATCCTCGAACTGCCGCATGCCCAGTTCATCCTGATGTCGGCCACGCTCGGCGATGTCTCGATGTTCGAGAAGGACCTCACCCGTCGGACCGGCCGCCCCACCGCGGTCGTCCGCTCGGCGACCCGGCCGGTGCCCCTCTCCTACGAGTACCGGCTGACGCCGCTCACGGAGACGCTCACCGAGCTCCTCGAGACCAAGCAGGCCCCCGTCTACATCGTGCACTTCACGCAGGCCCAGGCGGTGGAGCGGGCCCAGGCGCTGATGAGCATCAACATGTGCACGCGTGCGGAGAAGGACCAGATCGCCGAGCTGATCGGCAACTTCCGCTTCACCACCAAGTTCGGCCGCAATCTCTCCCGTTACGTGCGGCATGGCATCGGTGTGCATCACGCCGGCATGCTGCCCAAGTACCGGCGACTGGTGGAGAAGCTGGCGCAGGCCGGCCTCCTGAAGGTCATCTGCGGCACGGACACCCTCGGTGTCGGCGTCAACGTCCCCATCCGCACGGTGCTGTTCACCGCTCTGGCGAAGTACGACGGCAACCGTGTGCGGACGCTTCGTGCGCGTGAGTTCCACCAGATTGCGGGCCGTGCCGGCCGGGCGGGCTTCGACACGGCGGGATTCGTCGTCGCCCAGGCTCCCGAACACGTCGTCGAGAACGAGAAGGCGCTCGCCAAGGCCGGCGACGATCCGAAGAAGCGTCGCAAGGTGGTCCGCAAGAAGGCTCCCGAAGGGTTCGTCGGCTGGACGGAGAACACCTTCGAGAAGCTCATCGGATCCGATCCGGAGCCGCTCACCTCCCGCTTCCGGGTCACGCACACGATGCTTCTGTCGGTGATCGCCCGGCCCGGCAACGCTTTCGACGCGATGCGCAATCTGCTGGAGGACAATCACGAGCCGCGCAAGCAGCAGTTGCGGCACATCCGGCGCGCGATCGCCATCTACCGTTCGCTCCTGGACGGCGGCATCGTCGAGAAGCTCGACGAGCCGGACTCCCAGGGCCGCATCGTGCGCCTGACGGTCGATCTGCAGCAGGACTTCGCGCTCAACCAGCCGCTGTCCACCTTCGCCCTCGCCGCGTTCGAGCTCCTGGAACCGGAGTCCCCTTCCTACGCGCTGGACATGGTCTCCGTCGTCGAATCGACCCTGGACGACCCCCGGCAGATCCTCGCCGCCCAGCAGAACAAGGCCCGTGGCGAGGCCGTGGCGGCGATGAAGTCGGACGGCGTCGAGTACGAGGAGCGGATGGAGCGGCTCCAGGACGTGACGTACCCGAAGCCGCTGGAGGAGCTCCTCTTCCACGCGTACAACACCTACCGCAAGAGCCATCCGTGGGTCGGCGACCATCCGCTGTCACCGAAGTCCGTCATCCGCGACATGTACGAACGGGCCATGTCCTTCACGGAGTTCGTCTCCTTCTACGAACTCGCCCGCACCGAGGGCATCGTGCTGCGCTACCTCGCCAGTGCCTACAAGGCGCTTGATCACACCGTCCCGGACGACCTCAAGTCCGAGGATCTTCAGGACCTGATCGCCTGGCTCGGCGAGATGGTGCGGCAGGTCGACTCCAGCCTCCTCGACGAGTGGGAGCAGCTCGCCAACCCGGAGGAGATGACGGCCGAGGAAGCCCAGGAGAAGGCCGACCAGGTCAGGCCGGTCACCGCGAACGCGCGGGCCTTCCGCGTCCTCGTCCGCAACGCCATGTTCCGCCGTGTCGAGCTCGCCGCCCTCGACCAGGTCGAGGAACTCGGCGAGATGGACGCCGAGTCGGGCTGGGACGCCGATGCCTGGGGCGAGGCCATGGACAAGTACTGGGACGAGTACGACGACCTCGGCACGGGCCCCGACGCACGCGGCCCCAAGCTGCTGCTCATCGAGGAGGAGCCGCAGAACGGCCTGTGGCGGGTCCGGCAGACCTTCGCCGATCCGAACGGCGATCACGACTGGGGCATCAGCGCGGAGATCGACCTCACTGCCTCCGACGCCGAGGGACGTGCCGTCGTCAAGGTCACCGACGTCGGCCAGCTGTGAGCACAGGAGAACCTGACACATGACGAACCCAGCGGAACGACTCGTCGACCTGCTCGACCTGGAGCAGATCGAGGTCAACATCTTCCGTGGACGCAGCCCGCAGGAGTCCCTGCAGCGGGTCTTCGGCGGGCAGGTCGCGGGCCAGGCCCTCGTCGCCGCCGGCCGCACCACGGACGGGGACAGGCCTGTGCACTCGCTGCACGCGTACTTCCTGCGCCCGGGTCGGCCGGGTGTGCCGATCGTGTACCAGGTCGAACGGGTCCGCGACGGGCGGTCGTTCACCACGCGTCGCGTCACCGCCGTGCAGCAGGGCCGCACGATCTTCAATCTGACCGCCTCCTTCCACAAGCCTGAAGAGGGCGGCTTCGAGCACCAGTTGCCGCCGGCCCGCGAGGTCCCGGATCCCGAGTCGCTCCCGACCGTCACTCAGGAGATCAGGGAGCATCTGGGCGAGCTCCCCGAGACGTTGGAGCGCATGGCCCGGCGCCAGCCCTTCGACATCCGCTACGCGGACCGGCTGCGCTGGACCCCCGAGGAGGTCGAGCACGCCGAGCCGCGCAGCGCCGTGTGGATGCGCGCCGTCGGCCCCCTGGGCGACGACCCGCTGATCCACACGTGCGCGCTCACGTACGCGAGCGATATGACCCTCCTGGACGCCGTCCGCATCCCGGTGGAACCGCTCTGGGGCCCCCGCGGCTTCGACATGGCCTCTCTGGACCACGCCATGTGGTTCCACCGGCCGTTCCGCGCCGACGAATGGTTCCTGTACGACCAGGAGTCGCCGATCGCCACGGGTGGCCGGGGTCTGGCGCGCGGACGGATCTACAACCTCGACGGACAGCTGATCGTGTCCGTCGTGCAGGAGGGGTTGTTCAGGAAGCTGGGCTGAGGGCGGTCAGGCCGTGGGGTAAAAGGCGTTGACCTCGGCAGTCGTGGTCGGGTGCTTCGTGGACACGACTGACCAGCGTCGGCGACCGCGCGGCCGGTGTGCGTCCGGGGGCGGCACTCGCCACTCAACTGATTGACCCTTGGAAGGGCTCGCATGACAGACGCATTCGACGCCGATGTGGCAATCCTGGGACTCGGCCCTGTGGGTGCCACGGCCGCGAACCTGGCCGAGCGCGCGGCCAGCTGGCAGCAGCCCGGGCGGCAGCTGGTTGCGGTGGCGGCGCAGGATCTGCTGCATCGCACGGGCGCGGGTCGGGTACGGGCGGTGAGCCATGATCCCCAGCATGGCAGAGGGCTACGGCTCGTCCGGCCAACTCGTCAACGTCTCGCCCGTCTCCTCGTCGGTCAGGATGACACGGGCGCCCTCGATACTGCCGTGCTCGCCGATCCAGTCGCGGAACTTCCGCCGCGCGGTGGCCTCGTCTCCCCACCATCCGTGCGCGACAGACTTGTCGCCTGACGTGAGGGTGAGGCGGAAGCGCTCCGGATGCACGCTCGCAGGCTACGCCCGCGGCCACGTCGCGAGACCATGCTCCGCGCACAGGTCCACCCAGCGCGGCCCGTGCGGCGTGGCGATGATGCGGCAGGTGGGGCTCACGACGCCGCACAGCGTGCACGGAGGCGGTGTCGTGCCGCACACGCGGTCGAGGCGGTCCTGGAGGGACGGCTCGGCTGGCGCCGGGTCCAGGCCAGCCAGGTCCACGCGATGCTGTCGCAGTAGGTCGTTCAGGTTCAGGCGGTCACGCACGCAGCCTCCTTCCAAATGCACGGGGAACCATACAGCCTGGAATCGAACACATGAACGGTCGTCCGCCGTCCCGACTCGAGCAGCTGCGCTTCCTCGAACGCGTACAGCAGCAAGACCTCGAGCGCACCCGGCGGTGGATCGCCCAGGAGGCACGCCGCGAGCAGGAGCGGCAGTACGGCGAGCAGCACCGGCCGCCCGAACCCGAATGGCTCCTCCAGCACTCCCTCGGCGCACGCCACCCCGTCGCCGTCCACGTCGGCGGCTGCCGCACGGCAGGCAATACACACGGCCCCTCGAACGGGACCAGGCCGTGCGGGCGCTCGCCGACGGGATCGAAGCGTGCACGCACTGTCGGCCGGACACCGAGCTCGGGCTACTCGACGGGTAGATGCACCGGTTTCGGGTACTTCGTGCGGGAATCCACTAATTCGAACGGAGCACCATCATGGTCATCAAGAGACTCCACGACATGGGCATCCGCAGCGAACACGCCTACATGGCAGCCATAGGTTCCATCGGCCTCTCCGTGGCCAGCTGGTTCACCAGCCTCAATGCCGAACCCGTCGGCGGGCTAGGCTTCCGGCGGGGTCGCGGCCTCGCCCGCGCCGACCGATGGGGCATCTTCGTCGGCGAATGGGCGCCCACCTTCTTCGGCCTCGGCGTCGCCCTCTCCCATTACGAGCAGCAAGACGGCACGCTTGCGGCCAGCGTCCACGAAATCCGCGAACAGAAGAAGACCGGCTGACACACGCCCGCGCCCGCCTCGACGTGGGTGGCGAGGCGGGCGCTGCGGTCAGTGGCACGAGGCGGTCTAACCCTGGCGTGCTTCCGCTTCGGTCGGCGGTTTGACCGCAATCCGAACCACCATCTTGGGTTGGCCCGGTGCCGGGTCGACATCCGAATGAAGGCGGCGGTACTCGGTCGAGTGGACCAAGCGCCCGTTCTCGACGAAGACGGGCTCCGTCTCGTTGACCGTCTGACCGTCAACATAGACGCGCTTGACCAGCGCCCAGGCCACTACTGGGAACCAGGCCTCTTCATCAACTTCGGTCTTCCTCGACTCCGGGTCCGTCACCCGTTGCTGCATGTGCACCTGCCAGCCCGGATTGGCCGTCGTGAGCGAGAGAATCTCACTGCTGAAGCGAGCATCGTTGGGGTCCATCATTCGGCGTCTGCTCCGGAGTGCAGTCGTTCGCCCAGCCGTGCGGCGAGGGCGCATGCCGCGCCCGCGGCGTCGAGGCGGTTCGGATCGATGGCCGCGCGGCTGGGCCCATTCATGGAACGGGTCCCAGTAGCGCAGGGGAGCGCGGAGGATCCGCGCTCCCCTGCCGGTTGGCAGAGAAGCGGGGGCGTCGGTCATTCGCCGTCGTCGTCGGGCGGCGGGGGTAGGTCGGGCTCGAGGAACAGCCCTTCGTACTGGGGCTGCGCGGGTTCGGTGTCGTCGTCGGGCATAGGCGTCTCCCTACGGGTACTGGCGGCGTTGGGGGTCGAGGCCCGCGGAGAGCAGGCCGCCGTTGCCGTTGCCGGGCTCGTCAGGCTGGGGCGCGCCGTCCTTCCGGCACACCAGGGCGTCCGGGTCATACGACGGGGCTTGGAGACTGTAGCCCGGCGGGCAGGTCCGTCCGTCACTCCCGTCGCGGCCGTCTGTGCCGTCCTCGCCTGCTGGCCCCGGCCCGCCTGGGGGTCCGGCGGGTCCCGCTGGCTCTGCTGGTCCGGTGGGTCCGATGACCGTCTCGCCGTCCTGGCCAGGCGCTCCCGATGCGCCGGGCTGGCCAGGCTCGCCGGGCTCCCCCGTGGAGCTGGCTCCGTCGCCTCCGTCGCGGCCGTTCTTACCGGGCGGGCCGGACGCTCCGGGACTTCCAGGCGGACCGGTCGGCCCGGTGACCGCCGGCCCCGGCTCGCCGCGTGACCCTGGCGGTCCAGCGATGGGTTTCCCGCCGAGGTCCTGCACCTGGCGGGCGAGAGCATCTCGCGCAGCCTGCTCGCCGCGCAGGTCGTGCGACATGTCCACGAACAGAACGGCCATGCCCGCCAGCAGTCCAAGCGCGAGTACGCCGGTGATGGCGCCGAGCCATTCGGCGCGCGGAAGCCTCAGCGGCTTGCGCTTCTTGCGGACGCCGGTCATTTCGCAACCACCGCCCAGATCGCGATCGCCGCCGACACAGGGCCATCAGCACGGGCAGGATCATCTGGTACAGGCGGGCTTGGCGTTCCTGCTCCCGCCGGTCCCGCTCCTTCAGCCGGTACTGCTCGAACGCGGTCTCCAGCGCTTCACGGGCGTCGACGACCTTCTGGAGATCCTGCCCGAGCTGGTTGATCCGCTGGTCGGTGTAGGCAGGCTGAAGGGCGTACACCTCGGTCGACACCACTTTGTCGAGGCGAGAGTTGATGCCCTGCCCCATCGCCTGGACCTCCTGGCGGGGGGCGTTGACGGTGCGCCCGAGTTCGCCCACCGACAGCTCATCGGGCACCAGCTGCTCCGTTCAGTCAGGCATTGGAGCGCGGGGTGTGCGGTGCCGCCCATCCGGCGATCGCTGCTGTTGCTGCGGGCACGAGTGCGAGGATGAAGGGCTCCAGCGCGTCGGGCATGCCGGAGATGAGTGACGGGTCGTCGGTGACGGCGCCGAGGATCGCGCAGGGCCGCGAGGACCTCGGCGGCGGACAGTGGATCGGCCACGCTTCCTCGCCGATGACCTGCCACGTGTCCGACTCGTCCGACGGACACTCGCCCACACCGAGGCGTTCACGGGCATAGCCGTCCTTGCTGAGCGTCGAGCGCTCGTTGGCCACCTTCGCCAGCGTCAACCTCGCGACGCCTGCGGCATGCCGACCCGCTGCTGCCCCCGACGGGCGTTGTGCCAGCGGGCCGCGACGCGCTCCATCTCGGGTGACCGCATCGCTCCGATGCGTTGCATGACGATGTCGCGACCCGGATCGACGGTGACGATGCGCGCTTTCAGTCGCTTGTACTTCGCGAGAGCCTTCGCGCTGGGTTGCGTGTGGATCACGTACACATCGGTCGTGTCGAGGTGCTGATAAGCCTCGTTGAGGGCGGCGAAGCGGGCACGATGCACGACCTTGGTGAGTACCTCGCTGTGTGCGTGGTGGTCGGCACCTGGCCCGGCCATGGCCAACGCCATGAGGTCCAGGTCGATGACGATGTCGTCGGCCTTGGCGTGCGCCTTGGTCCAGCTGGACTTGCCTGCGGCTGGCGGGCCGGTCACGACGTACAGCACGCCTGTAACCTCCCACCAAGGGTGATCACGGCTGCTGGGTGCAGGGTGAGCCTGGCAGGTGGGGGTGCAGGTTGAGCATGAAGGCGCTGAAGGCCATCATCTGGACCACGTTGGGGACGGTCGGCGCCGTCGTCGCGGTCGTGATCGTTGGGCTGCTCCTGCTCACGATGCTGGCAGTCAGGGCTGATCACTGACGTTGCGTGCTACCACCTGCGCGAGGCCCGTTGCTGCGGGCGTGGCGCGGTCCTGTTCCCCCTGCTGCTGTTGCATCGCCGGTGCGCTGAGCGGGCGTCGGCGGGGTCGAGGAGGTCACCGCCTCGGCTGAGCGGTACGAGGTGGTCGAGGGTGAAGGCGAGCGGATGACGGCGGCCGTCGACGTTGGCGGGGATGTTGTGGCCACAGATCCAGCACGGATGACCCGCGGCTTCACTGCGGCGACGAGACGGCGGTAGGGGCGCCCGTTGCGCGGGTTGCCGGCCACGGGCGCCACCTCCTTACGGCTGGGCTGTGACGCCGCCGAGGGCGCCTTCGAGGCCCTCGTCGATCTGCTCTTTGATGATCTCGGCGGCGTACTTCTGCAGCGTTGCGTTGTCGACGCCGTTGCACGCGGGCGGGCGGTCGTCGGCCTCCTTGCCGGTGGCGGAATCTTCGTACTGCTTCTCTAGTGCGGCCTTGCAGGCGGCGGGGTCGGCCTTGCCGTCGCTGCTGCAGCCGGTCAGGGTTGTGAGGGCGAGCAGGACGGTTACGGCGGCTGTACGGATGTGCACGGTTCCCCCAGTACGTGGTGATGAGAGGGGCATCATGCGCCGTATGGAGACTCTGTGTTCGCCGTGTGGCCGTGTTGTGACCCGTGCGGGGTGGTCCCGCCGCCCGGCGCAACACGCCGTGCCGGCGGGGGGTGCTGGGCGGCGGGACGTCGGGGGCGGATGAGCGGCCGGCCCCGGTCTATGCGGCGCGTGCGCCTGCCGGTAGCGGGGGCGGGTCGCCGAGGTGCGTCTCACCGGTGAACTCGTCGACGGTCTTACGCGGAAGCTCACGCAGGTCGTAGCGGATCTGCTTGCCGTGCCCGTATCGGGTGATGCGGCCTTCGGAGGCCCCACCGCCAGATGGTGCCGACGGAGCGGCCGGTGTAGTAGGCGGCGTCGGCTGCGGTAGCGAGCGCTGGAGGCACGAGCACCTCCCGGAAATGGCGAAGGGCCACCCGGTGGGGTGGCCCTAGCGACACGTGAAGCAGATTGATCACGTGATGCTTCGGTGCAGGTGAACTGCCAAGTTGTGGTTGAGGCTTTGCCCGGTCCTGGAGCGGCTACTTGATGGGGCCGGTCCAGTGCGGGTCTTCGGCGAGGTACGCGGCGTCGTCTTTGAGGAAGGCGTCGTCCATGCGGGCCGCGGTGACGACGACTTCGGTGCCGTCGCTCTTCGGCAGCGAGTATTCGCCGGTGTAGGTACCGTTCCGGTCGGGGGCGAGACGGCCCGTCATCTGCTTGGAGCCCTTCTCGACGTAGAAGAACGTCACTTCGCCGCCGGTGGTGGCGCCTTGCGGGTTGATGCTCCACGAGTCGAGGTCGAGCGGTTTCGCGGTGCCGTTGGTGACGGTCCAGGTGACGCGGAATGCGGTGTCTTTGTTCTGGGGCGGTCGTCGTAGGTACCGGGAACCGTTGGCGTCGTCGAACGTGGCGGCGAGGGCCTTGCGTGAACCGTGCAGCTGGGCGTGCAGCTTGGGCGTCATGCCGGGGCTGCAGGTGCCGTGCTTGATCTCCCAGGCGGTGGCGAACGCCTCCTCGAAGGCGAGCTTGCCGTAGGGGGCTGCGGAGACCAGCTGCCTCGCCAGCTTCACCACGTCCTTGTGATGCCGACGGCGCTTCCGGTCGTGCTTCGCCCGCGCCTTCTCCTCAGCACGCTTCCGCGGATCGGTGGCGTCGGCGGTGAGAGTCAGAACCCACTGGCGGACTTCGAAGAACAGCGGCCCGAGCATGGTGACCGCGGCCAGACCCCACCCGACCAGCACCCCTTGCTCGGCGCCGTGCAGGTAGTTGATGCGGGCAGCGAACGCAGCGGCCGACACACAGAACGCGCGCAGCAGCCAGCGCACCCAGGCGGGCAGCTTCCGCTCGTCGGCGCAGGCCCCGGAGAGTCGACGCTAGTTGAGCCTGATTTGGTGTCTGACCTGCAAGAAGAGGCCGCTTGAGCTCGCGGCGAACTGCCGTAGTCCCTCGGCCAGATACAGCCAGACCACAGCGCGGTAACGATTCAAATACCACTTGACGGGCGCGATCAGGCCGAGGCGTGCGAACCGCGTGAACCGGGCTGCCGACACCCCCATGAGGGCCGCGCCCTCCGCGGTGCCCACGGCCTTGACGCGCTCGCGCAGTGCCTCGGGAAAACCGGTTTCGGAACGCACCCGGTCGATCTCCGTGCGGGCCACGCGACGGCCTCCGCCCCCTTCGTCGGGAACGGTCCTGATGCACCCGAGTCGGACGGCGAGGTCGAACTCGCCTCGCTTGAGGCCCAGTTCCCGCGCCGCGCGGCTCAGCGCGAGCGACGGCCGGACCACCGCCGCAGCGGCCGAGGGGGTGGTGGGCAGGGCAGACTGCGTGATGGTGTTGCCGCACATGGTGGTTCTCCCCCGTACAGCGACGTGCACTTGCGTGCCTTTGCCTTGCTTGCGCCGTATGTGTGCGCTCGCTTCGGGAAAAACCGTAGCCGGTTTGCCGCCCTGCCCGCCTGGCCTGTGGATAACTTGGGGCGGGTCAACGTCTTTGCAGGTCAGAGGTCTATGGCGGGTGCGTGTTCCGGCTGTCGCGCATCGATGTCGAGGTGTTCACCGACGCGGTTGACGAGAAGCGTCATCTCGTAGGCGACCTGGCCGATGTCCGCCTCGGCCGCGCTGAGCACGCACAGGCAGCTGCCGGTGCCCGCCGCCGTGACGAACAGGACAGCGTCATCGAACTCGATCATTGTCTGACGGACTTGGCCGGCGCCGAAGTGCCGGCCCGAGCCCTTGGCCAGGCTGTGCAGCCCCGAGGAAACGGCGGCGAGGTGTTCGGCGTCCTCGCGCCTGAGTCCCGTACTGGCCGCCGTGACCAGCCCGTCGTTGGACAGCACCAGCGCATGTCGTACGTGCTCGACGCGCTCGGTCAGGTCGTCCAGCAACCAGCCGAGTCCCTGGTTCGGCTCCATGATCCGTCTCCCCGTGTTGTGAGTCACCTCTGGCCTGAGGATCTGACGAGCCAGCCTTCCCCACAGCCGCCGTCCGGGCAAGCAGGATGGGTGCATGGCACAGAACATGACCGATGAGGAATGGCGGGCGTTCGTCTCGGACGGCACCCGCACCGGCAAGCTGTCGACTGTTCGAGCGGACGGAAGTCCGCATGTGGCACCGATCTGGTTCGTGCTCGACGGAGACGACCTTGTCTTCAACACCGGGAAGGGCAGCGTCAAGGGGCGGAATCTTGCCCGGGACGGTCGGGTCGCCCTGTGCGTGGACGACGACCGGCCCCCGTACGCCTTCGTGGTCCTGCGGGGGCGCGCCCGGATCTCGGAGGATCTCGATGAGGTCCGGCTCTGGGCCGGGCGGATAGGGGCGCGTTACATGGGTGAGGACCGGGCCGAGGAGTTCGCCGCCCGCAACGGCGTGCCGGGCGAACTCCTCGTGCGGGTGAGCATCGAGAAGGTCCTCGCCCAGGCCGCCGTCTCGGACTGAGCGAGCCGCAGCGTCAGCCGACGGAATCGAGCAGCCGGGCGGTGTGCATCCGCCCGGCGTACTCGACGAGACGTATCAGCACCTCCTTCCCCGAGTCCCGGTCACGGGCGTCGCAGAGCACCACGGGTGTGCCCCGGTCGAGGTCGAGGGCGCGGGACACCTCGTGGGCGCCATAAGTACGCGCATCCGCGAAGCAGTTGACGGCCACGACGAACGGGATGCGCCGGTGCTCGAAGTAGTCGACCGCGGGGAAGCAGTCCCCGAGCCGCCGGGTGTCCGCGAGGACGACGGCACCGAGGGCGCCCTGCGACAGTTCGTCCCACAGGAACCAGAACCGGTCCTGTCCCGGTGTGCCGAACAGATAGAGCGACAGGCCGGATCTGATGGTGATACGGCCGAAGTCCATGGCGACGGTGGTCGTGACCTTCTTGTCCACACCGTCGGTGTCGTCGACCGACTGGCCCACCTCACTGAGCAGTTCCTCGGTGCGCAGCGGCCTGATCTCACTGACGGCTCCTACGAGCGTGGTCTTGCCCACGCCGAATCCGCCGGCGACCAGGATCTTCAAGGCCAGTGGGGCCGTCTCGCCGTTCGGGGCGTCGGACTGCTCGGAGACCATCGATCACTTCTCTCGGGAGTGCCGGCCACGGCCGGTGTGGGTTCGGGTCCGTCATCACAGCGCTCTCAGTCCTTCGATGACCTCGCGCAGGATGCGCTCGTCGGGCAGCTGAGCGGGTGGCACCGGGCGGCTGACGGTGACGCTGCCCAGCTCCAGCAGGTCTCCGAGGAGCACCCGGACCACGCCGACGGGCAGGTCGGCGCCCGCGGCCAGTTCGGCGACGGACTGGGTCTCCGCCCGGCAGAGGTCGATGAGAGCCAGGTGTTCCGGGCCGAGCGAGGTGTCGTCGCCGACGTCCGGGGCGCCCGTGTCCAGCGTGACGAGCGCGATCAGGTCGAAGCGCACCCCTGTGACTCCGGGTTTGGTGCGCCCGCCTGTCATCGCGTACGGGCGGACGAGCGGCCCGGCCTCGTCGTCGTACCACTGGCTGCCCGGCTGCTCAGAGGGGCCGGCTCTGTCCTCGCTCATGTCCGTCGCCCTTCGCTCACCCGGACGCGGCCGGTCCCGCGGCGGCCCGCGGCGCCGTGGAGAGGTGCTCGCCCACCCGCTTGACCAGGAGCGCCATCTCGTAGGCGACCAGCCCGATGTCGGCCGTCACGGCGCTGAGGACGGCGAGGCAGGAGCCGTCGCCGGCAGCGGCCACGAACAGGAAGCCGTCGTCCATCTCCACCATGGTCTGGCGTACGCCGCCGACGCCGAAGTGCCGGCCCGCGCCCTTGGCCAGGCTGTTGAAGCCCGAGGCGACCGCGGCGAGGTGCTCGGCGTCCTCGCGCGTGAGGTCGCCGGACGCGCCCATCGCGAGCCCGTCGTTGGACAGCACCACGGCGTGCCGTACCTCACCGACGCGCGTCACCAAGTCGTCCAGCAGCCAGTCGAGTTCACCGGTCCGCTGAGTGGTCCCCATGCCCTGATCGTGGATCATGCGAGGTCTCCTTCACTGCCATCGCCGCCCGACGCCGGGCCGGGAGTCGCGCCGCGGCCGGGCGAGCGGCCGCCACCGCGGGCCCAGCCGGCGCGGTAGGCCGCCATACGGTCCCGTACCAGCTCAGGGGTGCGCTCCTCGTCGCCCTGCGGGTCCGCCGCTGCTGTGGGTTCGGCGGGGCGCTCCTCACGCAGCTGCGGGGCGAGGCTCGCCTGTCGTACGCGCCGTGGAAGCCCGTCCGATTCCTGGGTGTCGTCGGCCGGGCGGTGCAGCCGCAGAGTCGTGACGCCGGGCGGTGGGGCGTCGTGCGGGCCGTTCCCGTCGGCCCCCGGCCGGTCCTCGGAAGCCTGCATGGCCGCCTGCATGGGGGCCACCAGAGCGGGCCGTTCACTCAGGGGCTCTACGGAGTCCTGTTGAGGGGCGGCGGGCACGCGCGCGTACTCGCGTTCCGCGGGCGGTCCGGTCTGCTCCCGGTGAACACCGGAACGTTCTGCCGCGGTTGTCTGGAGCAGTGCGGTGGGCAGCAGGACCACCGCGGTTGTGCCGCCGTAGGGCGAGGTCCGCAGGTGCACCTTGATGCCGTGGCGGGCGGCGAGCCTGCTCACCACGAAGAGCCCGAGCCGGTCGCTGTCGAACAGGTCGAGAGCCTCGGACTGCTCGATGCGGCGGTTCGCTTCGGCGAGGGCCTCCTTGCCCATGCCGAGGCCCCGGTCCTCGATCTCCAGCGCGTAGCCGTTGCCGACCGGCTCGCCAGTGATGCGCACCTTGGTGTGGGGCGGCGAGAACTGGGCGGCGTTCTCGACGATTTCGGCAAGGAGGTGCGTGAGGTCGGCGACCGCGGCTCCGCCGACCGACGTCTCCGGGAGGTGCCGCACCTCCACGCGCGCGTAGTCCTCGACTTCGGATACGGCGGCACGGACGACGTTCGAGAGCGACACCGGCATCCGCCAGGCCCGGCCGGGAGCGGCTCCGGAGAGGATGATCAGGCTCTCCGCATGCCGGCGCATACGCGTGGTCAGGTGGTCGAGCCGGAACAAGTCGCTCAGTTCATCCGGATCCTCTGACCGGCGCTCCATGCTGTCCAGCAGGTTCAGCTGGCGGTGCACGAGGACCTGGCTGCGGCGGGCCAGATTGACGAAGACTCCGGAGATGCCACTGGCGAGCTCCGCGCGTTCGACCGCGGCGCGCAGGGCAGCGCGGTGCACGGTGCCCAGAGCCTCCGCGACCTGACCTGCCTCGTCCTCCGCCGGCGGGCCGGGAGGAGCCTCGGCACGGACGTCGATCTCCTCCCCTGCCCGCAGCCTGCGCATGGCGTGCGGGAGTTTGCGGCGGGCGATCTCCAGTGCTCTGTTGCGCAGGCTCACCAACTCGACGACGAGGCCGCGTCCGATGCGTACGGAGATGACGAGGGAAGCCGCCACAGCGATCAGGCCGAGGAGGACCGCGGCACCAGCCGGTGAGAGCAGGCCCCGCCGGAACGGGTCGGCGCGGTCCGCGACCCCATGGCCCGCGCCCGCCTCGATCGTCCGCATGTCGTCCTGCACGCGCGCGTGCGCTGCTTTCCAGTTCTCCTCGGGCGCGGCTTGGACGGCCCTGCGGCCGTGTCGGCTCGCGAGCACCTCGTCCTCGGCAGCGCGCAGTTCGGCGTACGCGCTGCCCTCGGCGACGGCACCCCACGCGGCCTGCTCGGGCCCGCGCAGGTCCGGGACAGCGGATTCGGTGAGCAACCGGCGGGTGTGGACGGCACCGTTGAACAGTCGCAGCCGCTCTCCGTCGAGGGTCCCGGTGAGCCGGGCGCCGGCGAGCACGGCGTCCTCCTGCGCCAGGGCCTCCCCCGCGCGGGCGAACTCGAGCACCACGCGCGCGTCGGAGCCGAGATCGGCGTCCTGGATGCCGGTGAGCGCACCGCCCACCGAGAAGGCCGTCGAAATGGTCTGCGTGTACTGCGCGTACGTCTCCTTCCATCCCGTCCGCCGTTCGAGCACCGCGGTCCGCAGGGAACGCAGTTGCTCGGCCTGGGTGACGAAGGTTTCGAGGCGCTGTGCCACTCCGGAGGGCAGCTCCTGGCTGTCGGCGACGGTGTTGTGCTCCCCGAGCCGCAGCTTCGCCACGGCCCGGTCGGTGCGTGCCGCAAGCTGCTTGAGGGCGCTCTCCTTCTCGGCAGCGGGGTCGGTCGCACGGCGTACGGCGGCTGTGCGCTCGGCCTGGAGCGCGGCGACGGCGGCGGCCACCGGGGCACGCACCTGGGAGTCCACCCGCTGCAACTGCCGCAGCCGTGCGACGTCCTGGGCCGTGGTGACGGTGGCGTACGCCCACAGCGCGAGCAAGGAGACAACGGGCACCATCAGCAGGCAGACGATCTTCGCTCGTACGGTGCGGGGGCGCGGACTCCAGCGTCCCGCGCGCGTGGGTATCTCACCCGGCGCGGCGCCGGCCTGCTCTTCCGGGGCGGAGCCTTCGTCGGCCGGTGGTCCGGCGTGCGCGCGGCGGCCCCGTGCGGGAGTCGGGGGCGGCGGCTGGGAGCCGCCTGCTGGGGTCCTACGGGGTGTACGCATGGCCTCCTCGCTCGGAGTGGTTCGGGGGCGCGCCTGCAGGTCGCGTTCCTCTGCGCTAGTGGGCAGCGCTCTCGACCGGTCGCTGGGCCGATGCGGAGGCCTCGCGTTCTCCAGCGGTCGGGGAGAGCGCGACGAACGCCGATGTCAGGAAGAGATAGGACCCGAGGCCGACGGCGAGGGGGAAGATGAACTGCATCGCCGTGGCCCCGGGCAGGGCCTCGCCCGAAGGGGAGACACGCACGCTGACCGCGATCATCCCGGTGTAGTGCATGCTGCTCACCGCCACTCCCATGACGAGGGAGGCGACGGCGACCGCGACGGGCGACTTGATGTTCAGTGCCGCCCAGAGTGCCGCGGTCGCCGCGACCACGGCGATCACGACGGAGATCCCCACCAGCACCGGGTCGTAGTTCACGTCACCGTGCAGCCGCAGGGCGACCATGCCCAGATAGTGCATGCTCGCCACGCCGAGGCCGGTGGTGAGGCCGCCGAGGACCAGTGCCCGGCCTCGGTCACGGCCGTAGCCGACGGCGAAGACACCCGCGCCGACGACGACCATGGCGACGATCAGACTGAGGATGGTCAGCGGTACGTCGTAGCGGATCTCGGTGCCGCTGACACTGAAGCCGAGCATCGCCACGAAGTGCATGGTCCAGATGCCCGTACCGATCGCGGAGGCCGCGGTGAGCAGCCAGTTGCGGCGCGATCGCCCCGAGGCGCCCAGCGCGCGGACCGTGCAGCGCAGCCCCAGGGCGGCGCCTATGCAGGCCATCACGTACGACAGCACGGGGGTCAGCCAGCCGAAGGTGGCGTGGTCCAGGTGTCCCATGGCTCCGGGACGCTAGCCCCCACCGGAGCGCACGAAGGGGGCTCATTTCGAAAACTGCTGGAATATGACGCCAAGGTGTACCTGAACGATCGCGTCACGCTCGAACGTGTACACCGCCTCGCGGTTCACGGCGGTGCGAGATCATGCGAAGCATGAGCGACGACCACGCACACGTGCAGGAGTTCTTCTCGGTCCGCGCGGCCGAGTGGGACGCCCGGTTTCCCGACGACGGTCCGGCATACGCTGCGGCGGTCGCAGACCTGGACCTGCGGAAGGGCGACCACGTACTGGACGCGGGCTGCGGCACAGGACGGGCCCTGCCGCCGCTGAGGGAGGCCGTGGGACCCTCCGGAGTGGTTCTGGGCGCGGACCTGACTCCCGCGATGCTGGAGGCCGCGGTGCGTGCGGGACGGGACGGCGCGGGAAGGCTGCTGCTGGCCGATGTGGCCGCGCTTCCCCTGCGCACGGCCTCGATCGATGCCGTCTTCGCGGCGGGCCTCGTCGCGCACCTGCCGAACCCTGCGGAGAATCTGCGGGAGTTGGCGCGCGTCGTACGGCCCGGCGGGAAGCTGGCTCTCTTCCACCCCATCGGTCGGGCGGCCCTCGCGGCCCGCCAGAGACGGCAGATCACACCGGCCGACTTGCGTGCGGAGGCCACTCTCGGCCCGCTCCTGTCCGGCTCCGGCTGGCGTATGACGTCGTACGTCGACGAGGACGCCCGGTTCCTCGCGCTCGCTGTACGAGACTCCTGAGGACGCTCCGGCGAGGCTGCGCCGGTAACCCCGGGTTGCGGTGCCGTGCCGGTTCACCGCACCGTCCCTCTTCTGGTGCCGGGACTTCAACTCTACGTTGATTACCAGCAGGTGAGCGATCAGCGATGGCACTCGCACAGGGGGAAGGTGGCCCGTATGTCCGGCATGTCAGCCAGACTCCGCAAGTTCCTTTCGCGCCCGGAAGCGGCCGGGTCTCAGCAGGACCGGCGTCCGGAGAAGCGCACTCACAACCTGTTCGAGGCGGCAGCGGCCTATGTGTCGGCGTGCGCCGACGACGACCAGGACCGGATCGACGAGGCCGCGGCCTGGGTGTCGCCGGAGGCGTTGTCGTTCGGAGTGAACGAGCTGGCGTGCAGGGCGGTCATCGCCCTCGCGCGGGAACGGGACGAGTCGCCCACGGCGGTGGCGCGGACGCTCCTCGGCCTGCCTGCCGTCTGACGCCGGCTGCTTGTACCAGAGGTGCCGAGGGCGTGGCGGACGGCCAGCCCGAACCGTGACGAGCGGCCGTTACGCCCCGTCCAGCCCCGACACCTGCGGCTCCGCGCGCGCCCGGGAGCCGTGACAACGGCCGCGCAATCGCACTAAGGTGCGCCGACGGATGTAGCAAATGGGGAGGCTGGGATGGCTGGGACGGATGAGACCACCGTCGCCGCCGTGGACGACGACGCGCTGTATGTGCTGACGGCGGTGCTCTTGACGCCCGCGCAGTTCCCCAGCGTGCTGGGGGACGACTACCCGGAGGCCTGCGCGGCGCTCGGACTGGCCCCCCTCGCCGACGGATACGGCCTGGTGCTCGGGCAGGACGGGGACGGAGCGCGGTGGACGGTCGTCGTGGACGACGTGTCGCTGGTCGCCGTCGCCATCGCGTCGTGGGACTGCGGCATGGAGTACGACCTCTCGCCCGACGACCGCTCGATGGTCGCGGCGCTGCCCGGGTGGCCGCTGGCCGTGGCCGTCGCCGCACCCCATGTGCCCGCCCCGCACGACCCCGCGCCCGAAATCGCCGAACAGGAACCGCTGTCCCCACCGGACACCTCAGTCTGGGGTCCGGCCCAACGGCGCCTCGGAGCCGATGAGATAGCGCTCCAGTGGGCGGCCTGGCGGGAACAGATCGACGACGAGGAGTTTGTGCGTCCGGGCGGCGAGACTGCCGACGGGGCGGCAGCGCAGAGGGACAACGACGCCAAGGAAGGCGGCGACGGCAGCAGCGAGCCGCGCAGCGGTGTCCGGCGGGTCCTCGCGGAGGTCCGCGCGTACGTGGACACGCCACCGCCCCTCGGTCGCGTGCGCTCGTCCTTCGCGCCGGGTGGCGCCCGGACACTGCGGGCCGACGGTCCGGGCTGGTCGATGGTGGCCAGGACCGACGACATCGCGTTCGTACTGCTCGACGAGAAGCCGGGAGAGATCCTGCCCGTGGGTCGCGGACCGGAGCTGCCCGGCCTGCTGGCCGCACTGGACAAAATGGCCGTACGCCCGCTCTGACTCGTACGCACTCACAGCCGGGGTGGAGCGCCGCTCGCGAACCGTGCCGTCGGCAGGTCCGCGAGCGGCGGTGTGGTCAACTCCTGTCCGCTGGAAGGGAACTGACCCGGTCGGTGCAGTCTCAGCGGCCGATCTCCTTGCGCGTGACGCGGCGCAGCCTGCGCCGCTGTGAGGGGTCCAGCGTCAGATACGCTGCCGCCGGAACCCCCACGATGATCAGAAAGGCAGCCCACCAGGGCAGCCAGATCAACAGGATGAGCCCGGCCGCCACGCCTCCCGCGGCGATCTTCGCGTTCTTCGACATCTTGTGTCGCCTCCTTCGCGGCCACTGCCGCTCTCTGTCCTGAGAACGGGTCCATGCCCTTCGCGGTTCCAGGACGCGACCCTGATACGACCCTGAGTCGCGACCCCTACTCGCCCCTGAGGGGCTCCCCGACCTCGTACATGTGGCGCAGGGCCTCACGGTAGGAGTCCACGATGCCCGTTTCCACGTAAGGGATACCCAACTCTCGGCAGTGGGCGCGCACCAGGGGCTGGGCCGCCTTCAGGTGGGGGCGCGGCATGCTCGGGAACAAGTGGTGCTCGATCTGGTAGTTGAGGCCGCCGAGAAACCAGTCGGTCAGAGCTCCGCCACGAATGTTGCGGGAGGTGAGCACCTGGCGGCGTAGATGACCCCAGCGCTCGCCTTCGGGGTCGGGCATTTCCATGCCCTTGTGGTTCGGCGCGAAGGCCAGGCCCAGGTGGAGGCCGAAGAGTGCCTGGTGGAGTGCGGCGAAGGCGAGGGCCTGACCGATCGGCATGGAGGTGAGCAGCAGCGTCGCGTAGGCGGCAACATGGACCATCAGCAGCAAGCCCTCCACCGTGCGCTCGCGCGAAGTCTGCCGACGCAGGTCCCTGAAGCCGTGGATCTTGAGGGCGATGCCTTCGAGGAGGGTGAGCGGGAAGAAGAGCCAGGCCTGGTTGCGGGTGAGCCAGCGACGGAAGCCGGCCCGGCTGCTCGCCTGTTCGCTGGTGAAGACCAGCACGTCGGCGGCGACGTCGGGGTCCTTGTCGATGTGGTTCGGGTTGGCATGGTGGCGGTTGTGCTTCTCGTTCCACCACGAGTAGCTCATGCCCAGCAGGAGGTTGCCGTGGACGAGCCCGATCAGGCGGCTCACGGACCGGTTGGCGGTGATCTGGGAGTGGCCCGCGTCGTGACCTATGAAGGCCGTCCGGGCGGACAGGAGGGCGAGTAGTGGGGCCAGGAGAAGCACCCACCAGGAGTGGCCGATCAGGACGATGCCGACTGCGACAGCGGCCAGGGCCAGTGCGTTGACGGTGATGCGCAGCGCGTACCAGCCGTGCCTGCGGCCGAGGAGACCCTGGCCCTTGACGGTGCGCAGGAGCGGCGTGAACTCGCTTCCGACGGTAGCTCCGGGAGGGCGTTCCGCGACGGCTGCGGCGGTCTGGGGCATGGTGGTCTCCGGTCTCTCCGGGAACGGGCTGACCTGAAGAAACGTACGGATCAGTGACCTTGGGCGACCATGGCGGCACCACCCGTGTTCGCCCTGGGGAACCCACCCGCCTTCAGGTAGACCTGACGACACCCCCTGGGAAAGTGACTCACGTCATAGCTTTGCCTCTCTCGCCAAGCGCCCTCGGTGCTGTACCTTCGGCAACCTTGCCTTCCAGTAGTCAAACTTGAGGAATAAGCTATTCCTGTGCAGAGGAATCCCGCGGCGACTCCCTCCGAGATCTCCGAACTGGCCCGCTGCTGCGCCGTGTTCGTGCCCGCCGAACCGGCCCGCACCGGCAGCGTCGCCTTCTGGCACCCCGACGGCGACAGCCCTCCTGGCGTCGGATCAGGCTCCGTCGAGGAGCTGACCGTCGTCCTGCCCGGCGAGGACGGCACCGAGCTGGTCACCGTGCTTGCCGTGCTGCTGCCGGTAAGAACCGCGCTGCCGGTCCTCACGCGCGCGCGTGCCGCCGCACACGCGCACAGGGCAGCCGCGTTCTGGGGCGCGGCAGCCGTGCTCGCGCTTCAACTGGCAGCGCGCGGCCTGCTCTTGCCCGGCCTGAGCGCCGCAGACCATGACGCGTGGCGTGTCGGTCCGCTGCGGGCGGAGGACGTGGAACGGATCCGTGAACTCGCCGCCGCGATGCCGCCGCACGCGCATGCGGTGCCGGTCGACGAGACCGAACCGCTGCGTCTGCCCGACCCGGAACGGCTGGTGCGTGCCTTCCTCGACGCGGTCGCCGACACGCTCCCCCGGTCTGCTGCGGCGCCACTCGCAACGGGCGGCGCGGCCTTCGCGGCGCCCGCACCGCAGCACATCCCCGAGCAGCGCGCCTGGGCCGCCGATGTCGCCGCGGGACACGACGCGGGCGTACGGATCTCGCTGCGCATCGAGGTTCCAGGCCTGGAGTCGGCCGTGGCGGACGAGCCACGGCTGCCCTTCCGTGCGGTGCTCCAGCTGCACAGTGTGAGCGACCCGGCTCTGATCGCGGACGCCGCCGAAGTGTGGGCCCAAACGGGCTCGTCGGGTCCGGCCTTCGGTCCGCGCGCGCGTCTGGACGCCTTGCTCGCCCTGCGCCGGGCCGCACGGGCCTGGGCTCCGCTCACGCCCCTGTTGTCGGCGGCCGTGCCCGACGCGATCGAACTCGCGGACGAGGAGATCACCGAGCTGCTCGGCGAAGGTGCGCGGACGCTCGCGGCTGCCGGGGTCGAGGTGCACTGGCCCAAGGAGCTGGCGCGCAAGCTGACGGCCCGCGCGGTCATCGGACCGCCGGATGACGAGCAAGGTTCGGGGCGGCTGTCGTCGGACGTGCCGTCGTTCCTGTCGGCCGACGCGCTGCTGGCCTTCAACTGGTCGTTCGCGCTGGGTGATCAGCAGCTGACGCGGCAGGAGCTGAACCGGCTCGCCGAGGCGAACCGTCCCATGGTGCGGCTGCGCGATCAGTGGGTGCTCGTCGACCCGCAGGAGGTGCACCGCGCCCGTGCGCAGCAGGACCACAAGGTCACACCCATCGACGCGCTGAGCGCCGCTCTCACGGGCTCCACGGAGGTCGACGGCCGCCCGGTCGACGTCCGGCCCACGGGGTGGCTGGCGACGCTGCGGGAGCGGCTCGCGGACCCGGAGGCGCAGGAGCCGGTCGGTCAGCCCGCAGCGCTCGCCGCGACCCTGCGGGACTACCAGCTGCGGGGCCTCAACTGGCTGGCCCGGATGACCTCGCTGGGGCTGGGCGGCTGCCTGGCCGACGACATGGGCCTGGGCAAGACGATCACACTGATCGCCCTGCATCTGCACCGGCAGAGCGACGAGTCGGCAGCGGGTCCCACTCTCGTCGTCTGCCCGACGTCCCTGATGGGCAACTGGCAGCGCGAGATCGAGAAGTTCGCTCCGGGCACCTCTGTGCGCCGTTTTCACGGGCCGCGACGGAGCCTGGAGGACCTGGCCGACGGTGAGTTCGTCCTCACGACGTACGGCACGATGCGGCTCGACGCCGAGCAGCTGGCCGGGGCGTCGTGGGGCATGGTCGTCGCGGACGAGGCGCAGCACGTGAAGAACCCGTACTCGGACACGGCACGCCGGCTGCGGACGATCGGCGCACGCGCGCGCGTGGCGCTCACCGGGACTCCGGTGGAGAACAACCTCTCCGAGCTGTGGGCGATTCTCGACTGGACGACTCCGGGGCTGCTCGGCAGGCTCGGCACGTTCCGCACCCGGTATGCGCAGGCCGTCGAGGGCGGGCAGGATCCCGGCGCTGCGGATCGGCTCGCCCAGCTCGTACGGCCGTTCCTGCTGCGCCGTCGCAAGTCTGACCCGGGCATCGCGCCCGAGCTGCCGCCGAAGACCGAGACCGACCGTGCCGTGTCGCTCACCAAGGAGCAGGCAGGCCTGTACGAGGCAGTGGTCCGCGAGACTCTGACGGAGATTTCGGGTGCCGACAGCATGGCCCGGCGCGGCCTGATCGTGAAGTTGCTGACCGGGTTGAAGCAGGTCTGCAATCACCCGGCGCAGTTCCTCAAGGAGGACAGTCCGGAGATCGCGGGTCGCTCCGGAAAGCTGGAACTGCTCGACGAACTGCTCGACACCATCCTCTCCGAGGGAGCGGCTGTTCTGGTGTTCACCCAGTACGTGCGGATGGCGCGGCTCATCGAGCGCCACCTGGCGGCGCGTGGGGTGCCCTCTCAGTTCCTGCACGGTGGCACGCCCGTCGCCGAGCGGGAGGCCATGGTGCATCGCTTCCAGGAGGGCGAAGTGCCGGTCTTCTTGTTGTCGTTGAAGGCCGCGGGCACGGGTCTGAACCTGACGCGGGCCGAGCATGTCGTGCACTACGACCGCTGGTGGAACCCGGCCGTCGAGGCACAGGCCACCGACCGCGCGTACCGCATCGGCCAGACCCAGCCCGTGCAGGTGCACCGGCTGATCGCCGAGGGGACGATCGAGGACCGTATCGCGCACATGCTGGCACGCAAGCAGGAGCTGGCGGACTCGGTGCTCGGCTCCGGGGAGTCGGCGCTCACCGAGCTGACCGACACGGAACTGGCTGACCTGGTGGAGCTGCGAGGAGGCGCCCGATGAGCGATCCGTACGAAGACAGCCCGGAGCGCACCTTCGCCGCGCTGCCGCCCGCGCGCGGACGGGGCTTCGCACAGACGTGGTGGGGGCAGGCCTGGCTGAAGGCGCTGGAGGACGCGGCACTGGATTCGGAGCAGGTGAAGACGGGCCGCAGGCTCGCGCGCGTGGGAGCCGTGGGAGCCGTGTCGGTGCGTCCTGGACGCATCACCGCGGTGGTCCAGGACCGCGACCGTACTCCGCATCGCGCTGATGTCCTGCTTCAGCAACTGTCCGAGGACCAGTGGGACCGTTTCCTGGACATGGCCGTCGAGCGGGCCGGGCATATCGCGGCGCTGCTCGACCGTGAGATGCCGCCGCATCTGGTCGAGGACGCGGAGACCGCAGGCGTCGAACTCCTGCCGGGGCTGGGCGATCTGGAGCCCGAGTGCGACTGCGGTGCCTGGGACCACTGTGGCCATACGGCAGCGCTGTGCTACCAGATGGCGCGGCTGCTGGACCAGGACCCGTTCGTGCTGCTGTTGATGCGCGGCCGGGCAGAGCGTGAACTGCTGGACGAGTTGCAGGAGCGCAGCGTCCCACGGGCCGAAGCGGCCCCCGTGCGGGATGAGCCGTACGAGGGCGTGGACGCCGCTGAGGCGTACGCAGCGGCGGACATCCTGCCCCCTCTGCCTGCCGCGCCTGTGCTGCCCGGAGAGCCGGGACAGCCGCCCTTGCTGGACACGGAGGCAGGGCCCGCAGCCGGCGTCGATCCGACTGCGCTGGCGTTCTTGGCGACGCAGACGGCTCGCGAGGCTCACCGGCTGCTCGCAGAGGCGCTGCGGCCCGATCACGAAGCGCATCCCGTGGAGTCGGAGTTGACGGCCGCGCAGGATGCGGTGCGGCTGGCCGTGGGCGCCGCCGAATCCCCGGAGTTCCCGGTGACCGCTCGGCTCGGCGAAGGGTCGGGCCGCGACCGTGAGGGGCTGGAGCTCGGCGTCCGCGCCTGGGAGTACGGGGGTGCGACGGCGCTCGACGTGCTCGAGGCCGAGTGGACGGTGGAGGCGGAAACGCTCGCACGCGCGCGTGCCGCCCTCGAATCGGCCTGGGAGGAGGACGAGCGGCCGCGACTGCGGGCGTCCCGCAATCGCTGGACCGTCGTCGATGGGCAGGCGCAACTGCGACTGGGGCGCGACGGCCGCTGGTGGCCGTATCGCAAGGAACGGGGACGATGGGCTCCCGTGGGCCCGGCCGCACAGGATCCGGCGACGGCCCTCGCTCTGGCGGAAGGCCGCGAATGATCCCAACTCCGCCCAGCAGATGAGTGGTTGACGCTCTGCGTTTACCTGTCGGCCGTACGGCGTTCGATGCGGGGGCGGAATCTGGCCGCTGTACACGCACCTGTGCCTCAGGAGGCCTGATGTCCCCGCATGCCGTCGGTCGGCGCCACGTCCACCGTTGTGTCGCTGTGGGTGTGCCGCTGGCCTTGCTGGCCACCCTCGTGGCGGCCGGCACGGCTGTCGGCACCCCCGCAGGGGACGCGCGGGTCACGCGTACCGCGACGCTCGGCGACATTCCGCTCGGCGCGTTCAGCAACGCGTCGCTGCCGGGCAGCGTGGACAACGACCGCGGTGTGGACCTCGGTGGCATCGGCAGCGACATCTACCCGACGGGCAGCAGCGGCGAGTTCTGGACGGTCACCGATCGCGGCCCCAACGGCCAGATCCCGGTGGACGGCAAGAAGCGCCGTACGTTCCCCGTGCCCGGCTTCGACCCGGCCATCGTGAAGATCCGCGTGTCCGGGGACACCGTGAAGGTGCTGGACGCGATCCCGATCACCACTTCCTCCGGGAAGCCCGTCACAGGTCTGCCCAACCAGAAGGGGCGCGACGAGGCGCCGTACTCGTACGACGCGAAGACGCCGCTCTCGTACAACCCGAACGGTGTGGACACCGAGGGCATCGTGCGCGCCAAGGACGGCAGCTTCTGGCTCGTGGACGAGTACGGGCCCTCGCTGATCCATGTCTCCGCGCGCGGGAAGGTCCTCACCCGCTACGTGCCGAAGGGGCTGAATCTGACCGGCACGGACTACCCGGTCGTCGAGGCACTGCCCTCGATCCTGCTGCACCGGAAGGTCAACCGGGGCTTCGAAGGGCTCGCCCAACTCCCGGGCGGGGAGCTGGTGATGGCCGTGCAGAGCCCGCTGTCCGTACCGGACAAGGACTCGGGTGAGGCATCGCTCACGACGCGCCTGCTGCGCTTCTCACCGAAGAAGCGGGCCGTCACCGCCGAGTACCCCTACCGCTTCGACCCGATGAACGTGGTCGACCCGGGCGAGGACGACACATCCGAGCTGAAGATCTCCTCCTTGGTCGCCGTCGGCCGTGACCGGCTGCTCGTCGAGGAGCGCACCGACAAGGCCGCCAGGTTGCAGGTCGTGAAGCTGAGCCGGGGCGCGGACATCCTCGGTGACGAGTGGGACGACGACACCACGTCCCCGTCCCTGGAGCAGCTCGACGATCCCGCCGCCTCCGGTGTTCCGGTGCTGCGCAAGCGCCTCGTCGTCGACCTCGGCAAGGTCGAGGGAGTGCCCGGCAAGATCGAGGGCGTCGCGCGCGTGGATCACGACACGCTCGCCCTGATCAACGACAACGACTTCGGGATGACGGACGGCGAGGGCGCGTTCGACGACCAGGGACGCCTGGTGGACAGCGGAGTCGAGACGACAGTGACGTACGTACGGCTGCCGCACGGAAGTGGAATCTGAACGCCCCACTCGCGTTTTCATCCGGATACGCGCGCGTGGCTGATGTTCGTGCTCCACGCGCGCGTGCCTCATGTCAGCGGCTTGGTGAGTTTGCGGTTCCCGCCCGGGTCGGCGGCCAGGCTGCACGCGACGTTGTCGATGCCGAGCTTGAAGCCGGTGGAGTCCGGATACTGCACCAGGGTGCCGCGCACGGTTCCGGCCGGCTGCTTGGCCGCCTTGGCCTGCAGGGGCTTCTCGCACAGGTCCGTTGCCGCCTTCTTGAGCGCGGCATCGGTCGAGTAAGTGCCTGCCAGCTCGGTCACCTTGACGACTTCGGCGTCATGCGCCGTACGGCACGACCGCTTCGCGGCCTGGCCGGGCTTGCTGCTGTCGACGTTGAAGCAGTCACCGGCCTTCAGCATGTAGTACGGCACCTCGTTGCCCGCGGGAGTCGGGAGCAGTGACTCCAGGTCGGTGGGCAGGCCGCTGGGCAGGTCAGTCGGCAGATCGGGCACTCCGGAGGGCAGGGAGGGCAGTTCGCTGGGCAGCTCCGACGGGATGCTCAGCGATGGCGTGGGCGTACTCCCTGTGGTGTCGCTGCTCTCCGCAGGTGACTGCTTGCCCGACGAGCCGTCGTCGCTGGTGGCCACCAGCACCACCGCGGCGACGGCCCCGAGCGCCACGATCACGGCGAGAACGATGAAGAGCGTGTTGCGGCGCCCTCTCGGACCGCCAGGTGGGCCAGGGGGCGGCGGTTGCTGCCAGTCCCCGCCGCCCTGCCATGGGGGGCCACCGCCTCCGGGCGGCGGCCCGTAGCCCCCGGGGGGCGGGCCAAAACCCCCGGAAGGCGTGCCGTAACCCTCGGGCGGCGGACCGAAGCCTTCGGGCAGCGGGCCGAAGCCGCCGTTGCCCGGAGGCGGCGTGTCGTCCGGCGGCCGGGGAGGCTGGGGCGGTAAGGGCGGCATGGCCATACCGACAAGAGTCGCCTCGAACCGGTCACCATGCGAGCCCTGCGCGGAACTTGATACGGACTCATGGCATGGATCGCACGATTCCGCAGAACTTCCGCGCAGACCTCACCCACGGAGGCGCATCAGCCCCGGGCGCCCAGCAGATGGTCCATGGCCAGCTGGTCCAGGCGCTCGAACGCCATCCCGCGCGCGGCAGCGGCCTCCACGTCGAACTCCTCGAAGGCCGCGCGGTCGGCGAGCAGCGCCTGAAGGCCGTCCGCGGCGGTGGGCTGTGCCAGTTCGTCCAGGCGTGAGGCGCGCAGGGCCTCCTGGACCTCCGGGTCGGCACGGAAGGCGGCCGAACGCTCCTTCAGGATGAGGTAGTTGCGCATGCAGCCCGCGGCCGATGCCCACACGCCGTCGAGGTCCTCGGTGCGCGGGGGCTTGAAGTCGAAGTGCCTCGGTCCCGCGTAGCCGGCGCTCTCCAAGAGGTCCACCAGCCAGAAGGCCGCCCGCAGATCGCCTGCTCCGAAGCGGAGGTCCTGGTCGTACTTGATGCCGGACTGGCCGTTGAGGTCGATGTGGAAGAGCTTGTCCGCCCACAGGGCCTGGGCGATGCCGTGCGGGAAGTTCAGCCCGGCCATCTGCTCGTGACCCACTTCGGGGTTGACGCCGTACATCTCCGGCCGCTCCAGGCGCTCGATGAACGCCAGGGCGTGGCCGACCGTCGGCAGGAGGATGTCGCCGCGGGGCTCGTTCGGCTTGGGCTCGATCGCGAAGCGCAGATCGTATCCCTGGGAGATCACGTACTCGCCGAGGAGATCGAAGGCCTCCTTCATGCGGTCGAGTGCGAGGCGTACGTCCTTGGCGCCGCCGGACTCGGCGCCTTCCCTGCCGCCCCAGGCGACGTAGGTCTTGGCGCCCAGCTCGACCGCGAGGTCGATGTTGCGGATCGTCTTGCGCAGTGCGTAGCGGCGCACATCACGGTCGTTGGCGGTGAACGCGCCGTCCTTGAAGACTGGGTGCGTGAACAGGTTCGTGGTGGCCATCGGCACGGTCATACCGGTCGTGTCGAGCGCCTGGCGGAAGCGCTTGATGTGCGACTCGCGCTCGGTGTCCGAGGACCCGAAGGGGATCAGGTCGTCGTCGTGGAAAGTCACTCCGTGAGCACCCAGTTCCGACAGGCGCTGCACCGTCTCGACCGGGTCAAGGGCACGCCGGGTGGCATCGCCGAACGGGTCCCTTCCCTGCCAGCCGACGGTCCACAGGCCGAAGGTGAACCTGTCCTCGGGGGTGGGCTGGTAGTTCATGCCGCGGCTCCTAGCTCGCTCCGACTATTTCGTCATGGCGCTTAACAAATTAGTATGCGGAGGCATCTCTGGGAAGAGACCAGGTGTGAAAGCCGGACCGTGTCGGTCCGGGCGCCCGGAAGCAGGCCGTATCCCGCGGAGCCGCGGAAAAGAGGGAGAGAGCCCGATGTCAGCAGCCCAGGGTCCGCTCGTCGTCGGCGTGGACACGTCCACCCAGTCCACCAAAGCGCTGGTCGTGGACGCGGCCACCGGAGAGGTGGTGGCGAGCGGACAGGCGCCGCACACCGTCTCCTCCGGAGCGGGCCGGGAGAGTGACCCCCGGCAGTGGTGGGACGCGCTGTGCGAGGCGCTGCACCAGTGCGGTGACGCGGCCCACGAGGCCGCGGCGGTGTCCGTGGGCGGCCAGCAGCACGGGCTCGTCACGCTGGACGCCCAGGGTGTTCCGGTGCGCCCCGCCCTGTTGTGGAACGACGTGCGGTCGGCCCCGCAGGCCCGGCGCCTGGTGGAGGAACTGGGCGGCCCGAAGACCTGGGCCGAGCGCACAGGCAGCGTGCCGGGCGCTTCTTTCACAATCACGAAGTGGGCGTGGCTCGCCGAGAACGAGCCCGAGGCGATCCGCGCGACCGCGGCCGTGCGGCTGCCCCACGACTACCTCACCGAGCGCCTCACGGGGCTGGGGACGACCGACCGGGGCGATGCGTCCGGTACGGGCTGGTGGGCGTCCGGGACCGAGGCGTACGACGAGGAGATCCTCCGCCACGTGGGCCTGGACCCGGCGTTGCTGCCGCGGGTGGTCCGGTCCGGCGAGGTGGTCGGGACCGTGCGCGACAGCGGTGAACTGCCCTTCTCCAAGGGCACGCTGGTCGCTCCGGGCACCGGGGACAATGCCGCCGCCGCGCTCGGGCTCGGGCTGCTGCCGGGCACCGCGGTGCTCAGCCTCGGCACGTCCGGCACGGTGTACGCGGTTTCGACGCGCCGCCCCACCGATCCGAGCGGGACCGTGGCGGGCTTCGCCGACGCGCGTGGCGACTGGCTGCCGCTGGCCTGCACCCTCAACTGCACGCTCGCCGTGGACCGCGTCGCCACTCTGCTGGGCATCGATCGCGAGGCCGTCGAGCCGGGCACGAGCGTGACCCTGCTCCCCTACCTGGACGGCGAACGGACCCCCGACCTGCCACACGCCTCGGGGCTTCTGCACGGACTGCGCCACGACACGACGCCCGGTCAGCTGCTGCAGGCCGCGTACGACGGCGCGGTCCACTCGCTGCTCGGCGCTCTCGACCTGGTGCTCGACGCGGACGCGGACCGCTCGGCTCCACTGCTGCTCATCGGCGGAGGCGCGCGCGGAACGGCATGGCAGCAGACCGTACGCCGGCTGTCGGGACGCCCCGTTCAAGTACCCGAGGCCAAGGAGCTGGTCGCACTCGGGGCCGCCGCGCAGGCCGCGGGCGTACTGACCGGCGAGGACCCGGCGGCGGTGGCCCGACGCTGGGACACCGCGCGCGGACCGGTGCTCGAGGCGGTGGAGCGGGACGAGGCGGCACTGGCGCGCATCGCCGGGGTACTCTCCGACGCGGCCCCGTTGCTGGAACGCCGACCGGATCAGCGCTGACAAGACCCACCTCCGCGGGCGTCGGCCCGCACTGACCAGGGCAGCCCTGACAGGGGTCGGCCGGACGAGGACTGACGGAGGCATGACCGCACCGCTGCACGAGGCCCACCCCAGCAGTCCCGGCCGCCGACTGCCCGACACCCAGCAGGGCATGCGCCGCCGCAACCTCTCGCGCGTGATGCACACCGTCAGCGCCGAGGGGCCGCTGTCCCGTGCCGCCGTCGCCTCCCGCATCGGGCTGACCCGCGCGGCCGTCTCCACCCTCGTGGACGAACTGATCCGCTCAGGGCTCCTCGAAGAGCTCGGCCCCGAGCGCCCCGGCCGGGTGGGGCGGCCCGGCTCGGCGCTGGCCGTCAGCGGGCACGGTCCCGCCGGGATCGGCGCCGAGGTGGGCGTCGACCATCTCGCCGTGTGCGCGGTGGATCTGCGCGGCGAGGTGCGGGCACGGGCGGTGCGCCACGGCGCCAACCGGGGCCGGTCGCCCGAACCGGTGCTGAGTGACCTGACCGCACTGGTACGCCAGGTCGTCGCCGACGCGGATCGGGAAGGCCTGTGGCCCGCGGGTCTCGCAGTCGCCGTGCCCGGACTGGTGGCCCGCGATGCCCGGACCGTGGTACGAGCCCCCAACCTCGACTGGCAGGACACGGACCTCGGCGCGCTGCTGCCCGGCGAACTCCCGCTGACGGTCGACAACGAGGCGAACTTCGGCGGGCTCGCCGAACTCTGGCTCAACGAGGCCGCACCGCGCGACTTTCTGCATGTCTCGGCGGAGATCGGTATTGGTGGAGCGGTGGTCGTGGACGGCCGGCTGCTGCGCGGCAGGCACGGGTTCGCGGGCGAGTTGGGGCATGTGCCGGTACGTCCCGACGGGCCGGCCTGTGCATGCGGCGGGCGGGGCTGTCTCGAGCAGTACGCGGGCGAGGAGGCCGTACTGCGCGCGGCAGGGCTGGAACCGGGCGAGGACCGCGTCGGGCTGCTGGCCGAGCGCGCCGCGCAGGATGACCAGGACGTACGGCGAGCTCTGCACGACGCCGGAACCGCGCTCGGCATCGCGCTGACCGGCGCGGTCAATCTGCTGGATCCCGAAGCCGTGGTGCTGGGCGGGGCCCTGTCCGAACTCGCGCCGTGGCTGTTGCCCTCGCTGGAACGGGAGTTGGCGCGGCGCACGGCCGGTCCCGCGTGCGCGGTGGCCGTCTCCAGGCTGGGGCCCGAGGGGCCGCTGCTGGGCGCCGCGCACTCGGTGGTGCGGGCTGTGCTCGATGATCCGGCGGCGGTCGCGAGCCGGGCATAGACCGGGGCTGCTCACCCGTGTGGAGCCTGTTCCAGCCCCCTCCGCCAGCCGTGTCTCCTGCCCCACTCCCCCTTATGGGTGACTGAGTTATCCACAATTCGTGTGTTATCCACGGATTTGGGCTACACACTTCCGTCTCAATCGGCAGGCGCCGTACCGTAATTCACGCGAGGCGCCCGATGTCCGGGCGGCGGAGACATTTCCATGGACCGTGTGTCCGAGGACCGGGGGATCGGGGGATTCACATGTCAGGAGTAGTACTGCTGCGGTGCCGGAACGGGTCGGTGGTGTGCGAGTTCCCGGGCGTGGCCAAGCTCCGCGAGGAGTGGCTGTCTGAACGCGAGATATCTCGCGGGCGGCACGCCCGGCTGCGCGAAACGGCTCACCACCACTGACCACCGAAAGGCAGTTCTTCCTTGAATCGTGCCGGCTTCTGGCCCCATTCGCTTCCCAGCAGGCGACGCGTCCTGCAGACAGCCGCCCTCGCCACATTCTCCACCGCTTTACTGCCCAGCACACGGGCGGGCGCCAGGACCCCGGCGTTCGACTACCCGCCCGCCGAGTGGATCCCGGCGAGCCCCTCCAACTACACGGCCTCCGACCGTCCGAGAAGCCATCCCATCGACTTCGTGATCATTCATGTGACGCAGGCGACCTATGCGACCACTCTGCGGATCTTCCAGAACCGGGAGAAGAACGTGTCCGCGCACTACGTCGTGCGGTCCGCCGACGGAGGTGTCGCGCAGATGGTGCGGGAACGCGACACCGCCTGGCACGCGGGCAACTGGGACTACAACACACGCAGCATCGGTATCGAGCACGAAGGCTGGGTGGACAAGCCCGGATACTTCACCGACGCCATGTATGAGGAGTCGGCGAGGCTGACCGCGGCGATCTGCGCCAAGTACGGCATCCCCAAGGACCGATCGCACGTCCTCGCGCACTATGAGGTGCCGGGCTCGGACCACACCGACCCGGGGCCGCACTGGGACTGGACACGGTATATGAGACTGGTCAACTCCGCCTGAGGGGAGGGCCCTTGAGGCCGCAAGGCCACCGGGTCCCGGGACGACCCGTACCGCGCCCGTACCAAGCCTGGTCGTGGCGCTTGTCCGCGCTCGTCACCGGAGTGACGATGTCCCCAACCGACATCGCATTCCGGGGAGGCCGAGTTGTCCGATCCATGGGTGGCCCTGGGACCGGGGTCCGATCCCCTCGAGAGGGTGCGGGTGCTGCGCCGCGCCCATGAGACGTTCACAGAGGCGGGCACGGTGCCATGGCCGGTGCGTTCCGTGGTGGCCGACTCGTGGCGTCGCTCGGCACGGGCCGGTGTAGGACCGGACGGCACCGCATCCGTGGAGCTCACGGACGGCGACCTGGGCTCCTACCGTGCGGAGCACCCACTGGCCCGGGTGATGCCGCTGTTCCGTGAGCTCATGGGCACGTTCGCGTCGGACGGCGAGCATCTCCTCGCGGTGTGCGACGCGCAGGGCAGGCTTCTGTGGGTCGAGGGCCACGCGGGGACCCGCCAGAAGGCGGACGGCATGAACTTCGTACCGGGTGCACGCTGGGCGGAGTCGGCGGTCGGTACGAACGCTCCGGGTACGGCGGTCGCTCTCGACCGGCCGGTGCAGGTGTTCGCGGCCGAGCACTTCATCCGGCGTGTGCAGCCGTGGACGTGCGCGGCGGCTCCTGTGCACGATCCGCGCACGGGGCGGCTGTTGGGCGCGGTCGACATCACCGGTGGGGACTGGCTCGCGCATCCGCACAGCCTGGGTTTCGTGCAGGCCGTGGCACGAGCGGCGGAGTCCCAACTGGCCCTGTTGACACCGGCCCCGACCACCACCGACACGCTCGGGCTGACCGCTCTGGGCCGTGATGAGGCGCTGCTCATGGCGGGCGGCCGCAAGCTGCGCCTGAGCCGCAGGCACAGTGAGATCGTGGTGCTCCTGTCCCGGCACCCGGAGGGTCTGACCGGCGATGAGCTGCTGTGCGCGCTGTACGAGGACGAGTCGGTGACGCCGGTGACCTTGCGTGCGGAGCTGGCCCGGTTGCGGCGGCTCCTCGGCGCGGGGCTGCTCGGCTCACGGCCGTACCGGCTGGCGGTTCCGGTGGAGTCCGACATCGCGGTCGTGGAGCGGGGGCTCAGCACTGGGGCGGTCACGGCTGCGGCGAGGGCGTACGCGGGTCCGCTGCTGCCCGGTTCGCAGGCACCGGAGGTGGTGCGGCTGCGCCGGAGGCTTGCCGACGGACTGCGCGCGGCACTCGTTGCCCGCCGCGATCCGGACCTGCTGGCGGACTGGGCGCACGCCGCGTGGGGCGAGGACGATCTCGACGTATGGCGGACACTCGCCGCGATACGCCCGGCGGCGCCCGTACGGGCTCGCCTCGAGGAACTGGAGGCCGAGCAGTCGGCGCCGCCCAGGTGGGCGGAACACTGACCCGCCCCAGGGGGTCCTGATCCGCGCAACGTACCTGCAACGTCTCCGCTCCTACCCTCGCGCCGAGAGCCGCCCAACGGCGGGGGGCCCTTCCCCGGGAGGCAGAAGAGCATGACCCGTTACGCAGCGCCCGGCACCGACGGCGCGATCGTCTCCTACCAGACGCGCTATGACCACTTCATCGGCGGCGAGTATGTGCCGCCGGCCCGCGGGCAGTACTTCGAGAACCCGAGCCCGGTGAACGGGCAGGCGTTCACGGAGATCGCGCGGGGCACGGCGGAGGACGTGGAGCGCGCGCTTGACGCGGCACACGCGGCCGCCCCGGCCTGGGGCCGCAGTTCGGTGACCGCACGCGCCGATGTCCTCCTCAAGATCGCCGACCGTATGGAGGCGAACCTGGAGAAGCTGGCGGTCGCCGAGACCTGGGAGAACGGCAAGCCGGTGCGCGAGACCCTGGCCGCCGACATCCCCCTCGCCATCGACCACTTCCGCTACTTCGCGGGGGCGATCCGTGCCCAGGAGGGCTCACTCAGCGAGCTGGACGACGACACCGTCGCGTACCACTTCCATGAGCCGCTGGGTGTGGTGGCGCAGATCATCCCGTGGAACTTCCCGATCCTGATGGCGGTGTGGAAGCTGGCCCCGGCGCTCGCCGCGGGCAACGCGGTCGTCATCAAGCCCGCCGAGCAGACTCCGGCGTCCATCCACTACTGGATGAGCCTGGTCGCGGATCTGCTGCCGCCGGGCGTGGTGAACATCGTCAACGGGTTCGGGGTCGAGGCGGGCAAGCCGCTCGCGTCCAGCCCGCGCGTGGCGAAGGTCGCCTTCACCGGGGAGACCACGACGGGGCGGCTGATCATGCAGTACGCCTCCGAGAACATCAAGCCGGTGACGCTGGAACTCGGCGGCAAGTCCCCGAACATCTTCTTCTACGACGTTTGGGCGCAGGACGACGACTTCCGCGACAAGGCGCTCGAGGGCTTCACGATGTTCGCGCTCAACCAGGGCGAGGTGTGCACCTGTCCTTCGCGGGCGCTCGTGCAGCAGGGCCACTACAGCGAGTTCCTCGACGCGGCCGTCGCGCGCACCGAGCAGATCAAGACCGGTCACCCGCTCGACACCGAGACGATGATCGGCGCCCAGGCCTCCAACGACCAGCTGGAGAAGATCCTTTCCTACCTGGACATCGGCCAGCAGGAGGGCGCCAAGGTACTGACGGGCGGTCACCGTATCGACTACGGCGGCGAGTTGGCGGGCGGCTACTACGTCCAGCCGACGATCTTCCAGGGCGACAACCGGATGCGGATCTTCCAGGAAGAGATCTTCGGCCCGGTCGTCTCGGTCACGTCGTTCGCCGACTTCGACGACGCCATCAAGATCGCCAACGACACGCTGTACGGGCTCGGGGCCGGCGTATGGACGCGGGACATGAACACGGCGTACCGCGCGGGCCGTTCGATCCAGGCGGGCCGGGTATGGACGAACTGCTACCACGCGTACCCGGCACACGCGGCGTTCGGCGGCTACAAGCAGTCCGGCATCGGCCGCGAGAATCACAAGATGATGCTGGAGCACTACCAGCAGACGAAGAACCTTCTTTGTTCCTACAGCCCAAAGAAACTTGGCTTCTTCTAGAGCGTGAAGTCGGTTGCCCGGAGGCATCGTTGCACGCCAGGCAACCCGACGAATAAACACGCTACGCGATCGACTCAACACCTTGCGCCACTGGGCGGACTCCAAGGGAATTCGCCCCGGGCCAACCGCGGCCCAACGGCGCCCCTGTGGAAGCACCATCGAGGGCTGCGTCCGGCGCAGTCACAGGTCGGCCCTCAGCCTGCGCGCCTCCCGGCGCGGACCTTGGCAGGGATAGACGTCGACGGAGTGGTGCCAGGATGATCCTGGCACCACTCCGTGGTGCGGGTGTGTCACTGGAACTGTGCGAAGAACCTCCAAATCTCTGCTTTGGTCCAGGTGGCGACGCCGCTTTCGTTGGGGGAGCCGTCGACCGGACCAGGTATGTGGCCTCCGTCGAACGCGGCCCATTGGACCGGGTATCCGGCACGGCAGCCCGAGTAGGTGGTGGTGATGTGCGTTCGGCTGCCCGGCGCGGGCTCGCGCGGGCTCTGGGGGGTGCAGCCGTTGTTGCTGACGAATCTGTCGCGCAGGGACCGTCCTTGCCCGATGTTGAGGACGGAGTCGCTGATGCCGTGGATTCCGAAGTAGGCGATGGGCTGGTTGCCGCCGCTGCACCCGCTGATCTGAGCGCCGGAGATGACCGCGACGGCCCTGAAGACGTTCGCCCGGCTGCATGCGAGTGCGTAGCTCATACCGCCGCCCCAGCTGAATCCCGTGGCGAAACGCTGTGCCGGGTTGACACAGAGGCCGCCCTCGATGCGCCGGATCATGTCGTCGACGAAGGTGATGTCCTCACCGCCCGAATTGGCCCAGCCGTTGCCGAGGCCCTGGGGGGCGACGAGGATCGCTCCGTTGTTCGACTGTTCCTGTTGGCCGTAGTAGGACCAGGCACTCCCGCTCGTGCCGCCCGAGGCGACGTCGCCGGCGGTTCCGCCCCGCCAGTGGAACGCGAAGATCAGCCGGTAGCGGTGGTTGCTGTCGTAGTTGGCGGGAACCCTGAGGATGAAGCTGCGGCTCTTGCCGCCGCTCTGAATCGTGTGCGTACCGCTCGCCAGTGTCGGGGCGCTGCCGCATGCGCCGCCGCCACCGGACGACAGCTTGACCATCTGCCATTGCTGGTTGGCGCCGCCCCAGTCGGTGTACTGGACGACGTTGCCGCCGTCGGCGGTGGAGGCGCCCTGCACCTCCACCGCCTTGCTGCTGGTGCGGTTGATCAGCCGGACGTGGCCCGCGTCGGAGTCGGCCAGGCGGAACTGCTGGTTGGCCCCGTTGTGGTCGGCCCACTGCTGGATCGCGGCACCGTCCGCGGTCGAGGTGCCGGCCACGTCGAGAACCTTGCCCGAATGCCGGGCCTTGAGGCGGTAGAAGCCGCCGCCGGAGTCCACGAACTGCCACTGCTGGTTGGCTCCGTCGTTGCGCGTCCACTGGCTGACCCGCGCGCCGTCGGCGGTGGACGTGCCGGAGACGTCCAGTGCCTTGCCGCTGTTGCGATTGACCAGGACATACCAGGCATTGGTGTCCACCGTCGCCGCCTCGGCGGGCGCCGGATTCACCGCGGCGAGCATGCCGATCGCGAGGGTCGCCGCCACCACGGCGGCGACCCGGGACCACCAGCGATGTCTGCGTGGAGGGGCGGGGGAAGCCGCACCGTAGGTCTTCATCGATTCACCCCTTCGTTTGTGGCATGTCCCATCAGGTGCGGGTCCAGCGTTGGTTGCTGCCGTTCGAGCAGGAGTAGAGCTGGATCAGGGTGCCGTTGGCGGTGCCGCTTGCGACGGCGTCGAGGCAGAGGCCGGACTGGACGCCGACGATGGATCCGTCGGAGTTGAGGCGCCATTTCTGGTTGTCGCCGCCCCAGCAGCTGTAGATCTGGACTTTGGTGCCGTTGCCGGTGCCTGCGGCGTCCAGGCACTTGTTGCCGTAGACCCTGAGCTCGCCGGCGGCGGTGTACGTCCACTGCTGGTTGGTGCCGTTGTGGCAGTCCCACAGGTTGAGCTGGGTGCCGTCGGTGGTACTGGTGCCGGGCACGTCCAGGCAGCGGCCCGAACCGACGCCCTTGATCGGCCCGGAATCCGAAGGGGGCGTAGAGGAGCCGCCGTTGAGTGCGTTGAGGACGGCGGTGTAGGCGGGCTTCTTGCTGCCGTCGCGGTTGAACAGCAGCGGCGTGTGCTCCGGCCGCCAGGAGTCGCTGTCACGCACACCCCAGACGGTGATGCCGAGGCAGCGCGGGACGGCCAGGCAGTCGTTGGTCACGTTCGCGTAGGTCGAGGCCGGGGCGCCCTGGATGTCGAGTTCGGTGATGGCCACGTCGACGCCGAGGGCGGCGAAGTTCTGCAGGGTGGTGCGGAAGTTGCTGTTGTAGGGGCTGCCGCTGTTGAAGTGCGACTGGAAACCGACGCAGTCGATCGGCACGCCGCGCTGCTTGAAGTCTCGGACCATGCGGTACATGGCCTGGGTTTTGGCCCAGGTCCAGTCCTCGACGTTGTAGTCGTTGTAGCAGAGCTTGGCGGCCGGGTCGGCGGCGCGCGCGGTGCGGAAGGCGACCTCGATCCAGTCGTTGCCGGTGCGTTGCAGGTTGGAGTCGCGCCGGGCTCCCGAACCGCCGTCCTCGAAGGCCTCGTTCACGACGTCCCACTGGGTGATCTTGCCCTTGTAGTGGGCCATCACGCCGTTGATGTGGCCGATCATCGCCTGGCGCAGCGCGCTGCCGCTGAGCCTCTGCATCCAGCCGGGCTGCTGGGAGTGCCAGGCCAGGGTGTGGCCGCGCACCTGCTTGCCGTTCTGCACCGCCCAGTTGTAGACGCGGTCACCGGCGGTGAAGTTGAACTGGCCCGGCTGCGGTTCGGTGGCGTCGATCTTCATCTCGTTCTCGGCCGTCACCGAGTTGAACTCACGGCTCGCGATCGACGTGTACGCCGAGTCGCCCAGCCTGCCCGAGGCGATGGCGGTGCCGAAGTAGCGGCCGCTCTGCGCCGCCGCGGCGCCGAGCGTGTTCTCGGCGGCGTGTGCGGTCGGCGGCGCGACCAGTGCGGCGGCCACGCCGAGGACGCCGACGACCAGCGCTAATAGCAGGCCGCGGATCTTCCGGCGGATAACGGGTCTGGGAAGGGCATACGAGCCCATGACTGTGCCTCCAAGGTAGAAATCACGGAAGGACTGAAGCGCAGGGGAATGCGTCGTCCGCTCCCCCTCGGCAGACGGACGGGGCGGGCCGGAACCCGGGCAGCACGGAATCACCGGACACCGCGGTCATGGGACCGGGACGATCTCAACCGGCACGGACGGCACCCGGTCGGCCGTCGGGTGAGGTATGGCGGGCGGCGGGCGGTGTTTTCGACACAGGCATGGGGGTACTCCATCGCGGCTCAGCCGGGGGACCACCACGCGTCGCCTACCTCTCCAACTGCGCGAAGAGCCAGGATGCGCTGGTGCGAACCTCACCGGAACGAAACGGGGTGGCGCAGGTGCTTCGGTGCGCGGATCTGTCGTGCAGCTGCGTGTGGATCTGCCGTGCAGCACAGATTGCCCAGGGCCGACGTGGGTCGATATCTCGAACTATGGCCGGGCTCTCAGACAGGGAAGATTGAGGTATTGACGATGAATCGTCAATACTCCCCGCACAAGAAATTTCGGTCCCTCTCCCGAAACATTCGGGACCCGGCGAGCCGGACGGCGAACCCCCGGCGCCACCGTCGACGGAGCCGTAGAGCCGGGGCCGGGGCCGGGGCCGGGACGAGTGTGCGGACGCTGCTTGCTCGACTTCTCTCCCTCCGTGCGGACGCCTTGGACTGGCGAGCTGCATCGCAAACTCCGGAGTGTTCCCGGTCGGCGCGACAGCTTGTCAAGCCCAAAGGGGAGGCGCTGTTTGTGGACAGATCGGCGACAGGCCTTGACCAGAGGGCCCCACATTCCTAGCTTGTGGCGTCAAAGCATTCGGGAATTCTTCGAAATGTTTCGAGATTGTCCCTGGCCCCCCGGCACGTCCGCTCCGCGGTTCATCGGGGTCACCTCACCCCCGCCCCCCAAAAGGAGGCCCTCTGATGTGGTTTCGCCACCCGTCCCCGGTCCGTCTAAGACGCTTACTCGCCGTCCTTGCGCCCTTGCTGCTCGTGGCTACCTTCCTCGGTGCCCAGCCCGCCGGCGCGGCGACCGTAGACCCCAACGCCTCGTATGTGCTGGTCAACCGCAACAGCGGCAAAGCCCTGGACGTCTACAACATGGCGACCAACGACGGCGCCCGCATCACCCAGTGGACCAGGAACGATCAGAACCAGCAGCAGTGGCAGTTCGTCGATTCCGGGGGCGGCTACTACCGCATCAAGTCCCGCCACTCGGGCAAGGTGCTGGACGTCCACAACTTCTCCACCGCGAACGGCGGCTCGATCGTCCAGTGGGCCGACCTGAACGGCACCAACCAGCAATGGCGGCTGGCCGACAGCTCGGACGGCTACGTGAGGCTCATCGCGCGCCACAGCAACAAGGCCCTCGAGGTACAAGGCGCCTCCACCACCGACAACGCGAACGTCGTCCAGTACGACGACTGGGGCGGCACCAACCAGCAGTGGCGGCTCGTCAAGGTCGGCGGCGACAATCCCGGCCAGTGCGATCTTCCGTCGACATACCGCTGGACATCAACGGGCGCGCTGGCGCAGCCCAAGCCGGGGTGGGTCTCGCTCAAGGACTTCACCGTCGCCCCCTACAACGGCAGGCAGCTCGTCTATGCGACGACGCACGACACGGGGACGAGTTGGGGTTCGATGAACTTCGGCCTGTTCACCAATTGGTCGGAGATGGCTTCGGCCAGCCAGAACGCGATGTCGAATTCCACCGTCTCGCCCACGCTCTTCTACTTCGCGCCGAAGAACATCTGGGTGCTCGCCTATCAGTGGGGTGGGACCGCCTTCTCCTACCGGACGTCGAGTGACCCCACCAACCCGAATGGCTGGTCATCCCAGCAGGTGCTCTCCACCGCCAGCATCAGCGACTCCGGGACAGGTCCCATCGACCAGACGCTCATCGGTGACGGCACGAACATGTACCTGTTCTTCGCCGGTGACAACGGCAAGATCTACCGGGCCAGTATGCCGATCGGGAACTTCCCGGGCAGCTTCGGCTCGACCGCGACAGTGGTCATGAGCGATACGAGGAACAACCTGTTCGAAGCCCCGCAGGTCTACAAGCTCCAGGGCCAGAACCGCTACCTCATGATCGTCGAGGCGATCGGTTCGCAGGGCCGCTACTTCCGCTCGTTCACGGCCACCAGTCTGAACGGCTCATGGACACCCCAGGCCGCGACCGAGAGCAACCCCTTCGCCGGCAAGGCCAACAGCGGCGCCACCTGGACCAACGACATCAGCCATGGCGAACTGATCCGCACCAGCGCCGATCAGACCTTCACCGTCGATCCCTGCAACCTGCAGTTCCTCTACCAGGGACGCGACCCCAACTCCGGCGGCGACTACGGCCAATGGCCCTACCGTCCGGGTCTGCTGACACTGCGGCGCTGACGGCGTGACACGACTCCGGCTCCGGTATGGAGGCGGCGTGGGGGGGGGGGGGGGGGGCCCCCCCCCCCCCCCGGGCGCCCCCCCCCCCCCCCCCCCCCCGGGGGGGGGGGGGGGGGGGGGCCCGGGGGGGGGGGGGGTTGGGGGGGGGGGGGGGGGGGGGGGGCGGCCGCCCCCCCCCGCCCGGGTCACGCGACACCGTCAGCGCTCATACGGTGACGGAGCACAGTGTCGGGCAACGCTCACCAGCCCGAGGGCCATCCCGTAACGCGGTGCCGCCGCCGGTGGCGCTTGCCAACGGTCCAGTCGCACCGGGTCGCCTGGTGCGCTGCGGCGGACGAGCCCGGCTTCGGTGATGTGGGTGAACATCGCCTCGGCCGCACCGCTCGGGTCGTGGGCGGCGATGCGCTCGTACACGCGGCGATGGCCGCGGTTGGAGGCGACGCACAAGGCGCTCGGGCCGGCCCATGTACCGCGCGGTGTTGACGACCTGGCTCTCCAACGCGCGGACCAGCCACGGGCGATGCGGTGTCCCGGCGCCTGCATGATGACGTCGTGGAAGGCGACCCAGCTCGCCCGGCGCGTCCGGTGAAGGGAATCCGCGCCTGACGAGTGTCGGGTTTGTCCTACGCCGATCGCAAAGTTGGTTGATCTTTGAGTGCCCAGGTGGTGGGCATGGACAAGTCCAGGGAGGACAGTGGCCTCCCCGGTCCGCACCGATGCGAGTTCTCACCCAACACGTCGTCGCGGACCAGCCAGGAGGCTCCACTGGCGGCGATACCAAGCCGGGGCAGTAGCGCCCTGATCGCGGCTCATGCCAAGAGACGTGTCTGCGGCGGAGTCTTGCCATCCCGCAGAGAACCCTTCGCCTCAAGGGGCCGCACCCATGAACGCCGGTCCGGCCGGCCCGAGGACGGTTGGATACAGTGCGCGAGACGGCAGCTTGGTCAGGGAGGGGAAGCGTGACCGACACCAGCGATACCCGACCCGCCGACAGCGAAGCGCAAGCTCCACGGCAGAGCCGACTGCACCGCCTGATGCGCTACATCCCCCTAATCGCCCCCGTCCTGCTGTGGGCCGTGCCCTGCTGGGTGCTCCTGCACACCGGCCAGCACTGGCCGCTGCCCGTCACTCTGATCGGCACCGCCCTGTTCGCCCTCGGCCTCGTCGGTATGCCGCTCGCGATGGTGCGCGGCCACGGCCGGCGCCAGCAGGACCGGGCGGCGATCGTCGGTGACACCCTGCTGGGCACCAGCTGGGTTCTGTTCACCTGGTCCATTCTGCTCGGCGTCCCATTGCGGCTCGCCCTGACCGTGGCCGGCATCGACGAGAGTCAGGACCGGGCCCGAATCGTCACTTGGGCCGTCCTCGGCATAACCGCCGTACTACTCGCCTGGGGATACGCCGAAGCCCGCCGCGTGCCGCGCGTGCGCCGACTCGACGTGCAACTCCCACGGCTGGGTGCCGGGTTGGACGGCATCCGCGTCGTCCTCATCACCGACACCCACTACGGCCCGCTCGATCGCACTCGCTGGTCGGCGCGGGTATGCGAGACGGTGAACACTCTGGAAGCCGACCTGGTCTGCCACACCGGCGACATCGCCGACGGCACGGCCGAACGCCGCCGCGCCCAGGCCCTCCCACTCGGTAGCGTGCGGGCCACCCGGGCCCGTGTATACGTCACCGGCAACCACGAGTACTACAGCGAGGCCCAGGGCTGGGTCGACCTAATGGGCGAGCTGGGCTGGGAGCCGCTGCGCAACCGCCATCTGCTGCTCGAACGCGGAGGCGACACCCTCGTGGTCGCCGGCGTGGATGACGTCACCGCCGAGTCCTCCGGCCTGGCAGGCCACCGCGCCCACCTCGCCGGAGCCTTGAACGGCGCCGCCCCCGACCTACCCGTCCTGCTCTTGGCACACCAGCCCAAGTTCGTCGACCGGGCGGCAGCCGACGGCATCGACCTCCAACTCTCCGGCCACACCCACGGCGGCCAGATCTGGCCCTTCCACCACCTGGTCCGCATCGACCAGCCCGCCCTCGCCGGCCTCAGCCACCACGGCACCCGCACCCTCCTCTACACCAGCCGCGGCACCGGCTTCTGGGGCCCGCCGTTCCGCGTCTTCGCCCCTAGCGAGATCACCCTGCTCGTGCTCCGCTCCCCGCACCTGCCCACCTCGCCGTAGCACTGGGCGGGCCAACACATCCGCTTGGAGCAGTCCACGAACCGAGGGATGCGGCGTCGACAGATGACCAGGCCCGTCTCGCTGAGGACAAGATCCGGACCATTCCCGGGCCTGAAGTCGGTTGCCTGGAGGCATCGTTGCGCTCCAGGCAACCCGACACGGCAATTACCCGATGTAATCTACTGAGTTCTTCTCGTTACTGTCTGGCGTCCAAGGGAGTTCCTTCCGGACCAGTCGCGGACTACATGGCGCCGGCGGACATCACCCCACGAGCCGCCCGCCCATGAGCGCAGCGACCCGCCTCATCTCTCACGACTGCCTATGACGGCGGTTATGCCTGTGTGGGTCTGACCAGGTGGAAGACCTCCCGGGCAGCGTAGCGAGATCCCGGCGTGCCGGAGATCGTACGGCCGCTCAGCCAGACCGGAGGCGCGCTCCGTCCGAGTCAGGTCGTGTTCTCGTGCCCGCGCCCACGTCTTGCCGTACGCCGCAGCGTCCACGTAGTTGCCAGCGTCGTTCCGGAACACCCGGCCGTCGGGGGCCACGCCGAAGCGTTCAAGATGAGCACGCAGCATGCGCACGAACTGCGGCGGGGTCGGGCGCCGCAGCTACGTCCCGCTCGAGACGACCGATCTCGACTCCGGGGAGTGGATCCCGTCGACGAGCTACCGACTGCCCCCTGAGGCCAAGCACGGCTCGGTGCTCCCCCTTTCCCAAGCGGAGTACGACCGGCTGCTGAGTGCTTACGGCGGTCAAGAGAGCGATTCCTGATCATGCACGATCAGTCGCGACGCCCTCCGCTGCAGGCGGGAGGCGAGGTCGGCCCAGCCGACGGCGCCTGCCACCAGGTCGGTTGGGCGTCCCTCGGCCATCCTCACGGTGCTGGGTATGAGCCTCCACCGTGGCGGCAGCGCCCCTCTCCCCCGGTCACTTCCGCGCTGTCGTCCCGAAGGGGAGGGGTTCGCCGGAGCGCAGGTGTTCCCTCAGCCACTGCTCGGTGTTGCTCACGTGGAGCAGTGCGGCGGCCTGGCTGAGGGCGGCGTCACGGGTGGACAGGGCTTGGAAGATCGCCTCGTGTTCGGCGAGGGTGCGGCCCGCGGCCTTGTCGTCGACCAGACCGCGCCAGATGCGGGCACGCAGGGTGCGGCCGGAGATGCCCTCCAGGAGGGTGAGGAGGGTCTCGTTGCCCGTGGCCGAGATGACGGCGCGGTGGAAGGCCGCGTCGTGGGCGTTGAGCTGTTCGACGTTGTCGCGGGCCTCGCGCATGGCGTCCAGGTGCCGCTTCACTTCGGCCAGTTGGGCGTCGGAGATCCGAGTGGCGGCAAGGGCCGTGGCGATCGGTTCGAGGAGCCGCCGTACCTCCATGAGGTCCTGCAGGGCGACCGAGTCGCCCTGCAGCAGCTCTACCGCACCGCCGAGCCCCTCCAGCAGCAGACTCGGCTGCAGGCTGGTCACATACGTGCCGTCGCCCCGCCGGACCTCCAGGACCCGCGCGACGGCCAGCGCCTTGACCGCTTCCCGGGCGAGATTGCGGGACAGGCCCAGCTGGGCGGCCAGGTCCAGCTCCGGTGGGAGCTTGGAGCCCGGCGGCAGGGCACCGGTCCGGATCAGTTCGCGGATCTGCTCGATGGCCTTGTCCGTCAGAGACAACGCGCCTCCCTCCCCCCACTGTGCCCCGGGAGCACGTCCGACCCGATCAGCCCCTGAGCGCGGAGATCGGCCCAGAGGCCGTCCGGGACTTGCTGATCATGGAGTTCCACGTTTCGTCCGACCTGTTCCGCAGTCCGCAGTCCGCATGCCGAGGCTGACGTTGATGATACTGGGATGCGTGTGCGGGAAGGCGATCGCGGAGGCGGGCAGGGTGGTTCCGTGCGCCGCGCAGACCTCGGCGATCGCCCGGGCACGGGCGACCGGAGCCGGCGGGGCGTCCAGGTAGTAGAACGCACCTCCGGGGCGCCGTGGAGCAGAAGCCGACCTAGGCTGGAAGCTGCGGCTGGAAGCCAGCCCTGACGGGCAAAGCTGTCCGGACGGAGGCGTAGCGCGTGGACATGGCCGGCAAGCAGGATGCCCGCACTGCCGCGCTTGTGGTGGGCCCGGACGGCGTGGTGAGCGGCTGGAGCGAGAGCGGGCGGCTGCTGCTCGGCTGGACGGCGGAGGACGCCGTCGGGCGCCCCGTGACCGACCTGCTGGCCGCTCCACCACCACCCGGCTTCCCCGGGAGCTACGGCAGCGGCCGCGACCACACGGGGCTCATCCCCCTGCGCCACCGGGACGGTTCCACCGTGGACGCTTTGGTGTCGGCTCACCCGCTGTTCGGCGCCGACGGCCGGGCGCTGGGCCATACGGTGACCGTCCACCGCTGGGAACGCCGCCCGGTGATCGCCGACCTGGCCTTCGAACAGTGCCCCTTCGCTCTGGGCGTCTACGACCCTGAACTGCGGTTTCTGTGGGTCAACGCCTCCGCTTGCCGGGTGATGGCGCACTCCGAGGAGCAAGTGCTCGGTGAGAAGTACCGCGAGCTGTTCCCCGAACTGGACGACAAGGCGTACACCAACCAGCTCTCCGAGGTGGCCAGGACGGGGGAGCCCGCGCGTCTCATCACCGTCTTCCGCCCGCTCGGCAGCGACTACGCCAATGCCTGGGCCACCAGCATGTGGCCCGTCCGGGATGCCGAGGGCAGGGTCCGCGCGGTCGCCAACTGGGGATTCGACATGAGCGCCGAGTACTGGGCACGGCAGCGCCTGCTCATCCTCAACGAGGCCAGTGGCGGCATCGGCCGGACGCTCGACGTGCTCGGCACCGCCCAGGAACTGGCCGCGACCCCGGTGCCGGGATTCGCCGACCTCGTCACCGTCGATCTCTTCGACGAGGTGCTGCGCGGAGAGGAACCGCCCCTTTCCCCCGCGTCCGCCTCCGGCGAAGCCATCGCGCTCAGCCGCGCCGCCCAGCACAGCGCGCAGTGTGACACCGACCGGGCTCCCGGGCACCCGATGCCGGTCAGCCACGCCCCCGGTTCCGTCGCCACCCGCTGCATGGCCACCGGCAGGTCCACGGTTCAGCTCGCAGCCGAACCCGGCCACGGCGGCGAATGGGCCTTCGGGCCCGGGCTCGCCGCCGACCCGGCCCACTGGCCGCCGGGCAACCCGTTGATCGACGAGTCCATCGCCGCGGACGGGCTGACCGGCCGGATCACCGTGCCGCTCCGGGCCCGCGGCGCGCTACTCGGCGTCGTCGTGTTCTCCCGCAGCGACCGGCCCGAGGCCTTCACCGCCGACGATCTGATCCTCGCCGAAGAGCTGACCGCCAAGGCAGCCGTCGCCATCGACAACGCCCGCCGGTACTCGCGCGAACGCACGACCGCGCTGACCCTGCAACGCAGTCTGCTGCTGCAGCAATTGCCAAGCCAGGAGGCGCTCGAGGTGGCATCCCGCTACCTGCCCGCCGGGACCGGCGCGGAAGTGGGTGGTGACTGGTTCGACGTCATTCCGCTCTCCGGTGCCCGGGTCGCCCTGGTCGTCGGCGATGTAGTCGGTCACGGCCTGCACGCCTCGGCCAGCATGGGCCGGTTGCGCACGGCGGTGCGCACGCTCGCCGACGTGGACCTGCCGCCGGACGAGTTGCTGACCCATCTGGACGACCTGGTCATCCACCTCGCCAGCGACGTCCAGCCCGTCGGCCACTTCCAGCCGACCGGCGAGTTCGGGGCCACCTGCCTGTACACCGTCTACGACCCTGTCTCCCGCCGCTTCACACTGGCGAGCGCGGGTCATCCGTTGCCGCTGATCATCTCCCCGGACGGCACCAGGACCCCGGCACCCGCACAGCCGGGACCACCGCTCGGCATCGGTGGGCTGCCTTTCGAGGCTACGGAACTCGAGCTGCCCGAGGGCAGCCTGCTCGCCCTCTACACCGACGGGCTGGTGGCGAGCCGCGAGCGTGACGTCGACCAGCGGATCGCCGAACTGCTGCGCGTCCTGAACCATTCGGCCACCTCGCTGGAAGGCCTCTGCGACACAGTGATGGACGCCATGCTTCCCGAACGCCGCACCGACGACGCCGCCCTGCTGCTCGCTCGCACTCACGCGCTGGATCCCCAGCATGTCGCTGACTGGGACGTCGTACCCGACCCCGCGCAGGTGCCGCGCGCCAGGAAGTTCACCCTCGAACAGCTGGAGGCCTGGGATCTGGAGGAGGCGTCATTCGTCACCGAACTGGTTGTCAGCGAGCTTGTCACCAACGCCATCAGATACGGCGAGCCCCCGATCAGGCTAAGGCTGATTCGCGACACCTCCCTGATCTGCGAGGTCTCCGACGCCAGCAACACCGCACCGCACCTACGCCGGGCGCGCGCCTTCGACGAGGGCGGCCGGGGCCTGCTGCTCGTCGCCCAGCTCACCCAGGGGTGGGGTACTCGGCACACCACCGACGGCAAGACGATCTGGTGCGCGCAGGCCCTCACCGAGCCCGAGCCGCGATGAGATCCGAGCCCGGCGGGCGGTCGCCGGGCTCCCGGCAGGGCGGCGACGGCCTGCGCCGCGTCAGTGGGCCCGCCGCCGCGTAGGGGTCGGTACCACGTCCGGCTGTGGGTCGATTTCCGCAGGCGTCGCCGGGATCCGAGACACTAGGTGCGGACACCCGGGAGCTGCCCGTGTCTCCACCAGACAGCCCGGCCAGCCAGTGCACGAGAGCATGAATGGCCCTTCGCCCACGCCCAGTTGCTCACAAACAGCGGCCACTTGCGCGGGGTCGTGCTCCCGCTGCGGTGGAAGCCGGGGCCTCAGCCGGTTCGGCGGTGAGAGGCTCGGCCACTTTCCAGGCGTGCCACCGGCCGAGCCATACGCCATCACGCCCCGGCAGCCCCGATGAACTCGCGCACGGCGCTGCGCGGGTCCCCCGAGCGGACCAGTGCCTCGCCGACCAGTACCACGTCGGCTCCCCAACCGCGGTACTCCGCGACGTCCTTCGGGCCCGTCACTCCTGATTCCGCGACCCTGACCGTGCCTTCGGGGATGCCCGTCACGAGGTCGGCGAACACGGTGCGATCCACGTCGAGCGTGGTCAGGTCCCGCGCGTTGATTCCGAGGAGCTCAGCTCCTGCGGCGGCAGCGCGCCGCACTTCGTCGGCCGTGTGCGCCTCCACGAGCGGCGTGAGACCCAACTCTTTGCACAGCCCCATCAAGTCCGTAAGCCGGCCGTCGTCCAGCGACACGGCCATGAGAAGCGCAAGATCGGCGCCGTGTGCGCGAGCTTCCCACAGCTGATAGGGGTCGACGGTGAAATCCTTGCGCAGGACGGGCACGTCGACCCGGGCACGTACGGCGTCCAGATCGGCGAGGGAGCCGCCGAAACGCCTGCTCTCGGTGAGCACGCTGATCGCGGCGGCACCGCCGGCCGCGTACTGGGCCGCGAGGGACGCAGGGTCGGGGATGTCTGCCAGCGCGCCCTTGCTGGGGCTCTTTCGCTTCACCTCGGCGATGATGGACACGCCAGGCGCGCGGAAAGCGGGCAGAGGGTCAAGCGCGGGTGCCGTGTCTGCTGCCCGGGAGCGCAGCTCCGCCAACGGCGTCGCACGCTTGCGTTGTTCCAAGTCTTCGCGAACTCCCGCGAGGATCCCATCGAGAACGGTCATTGCCCTCTCCCTGCCGAATCGTCTGACGCTCCGGACGTCCCGCGGCTTGTGTGAAGCCGTCCATCACCCACGTCCAAGCCGTCCTCAGAACGCAAGTTGGTCGCATCGATCATGGCGAGACTATCGGCCTGCCTCGGGGCGCGGGAATTGGACTTCTCGCGGATACCCGGTGAAGTGCGGTGATCCCGGACCTGGCGACCTCTGCGCCTGCCGGCGGCCATCAGTGAGGAAGCATGAGCCCGAACCGGGAATCATGGCGTCTGCCCCCTCAGGTTGCATGAAGTCGGCGCTCCCCATCGGCACACCAACCGCGTGCACCTCGGGCGGCCGGTCGGCCTTGTCTTCACCTCCGCGTCGGTCCCCCCGTCGCACCGCGCCCGTCGGACCAGGACCTGGCCGCTGCCCGCGACGGCTTCCGGGCGCAGCGGCTTCCGGGGCGCAGCGGGTCGGCGAGCCACTCGGCCAGGCAACAGGCGCTTCTCCAGGGCGAGTTCGGCCCCACCGCAGCCGGTCATGATGGCTTCCTCGGCAATGTCGATGGCCGCCCTTTACCCGATGTGCGGGTTGAGGGCGGTGACCAGGCCGATGGGGTTCTCCACGCTCGCGCGCAGTGCCTCGGTGTTGGCGGTGATCCCGTCGACGCACCCGCTCGGCCAGCGTCACGCACGCGCGCGACGTTGAGGGGCGCGTTCGTCGCCCAGTACAGGACGTAGTCGTTCGTGGCCGGGTTCCAGATCGCCTCCGGCGCCCTCGCGTTGCGCCCGTCGGGAATCGCGCCGGCGCCATCCCCCGCCGGCAGGCCGGACTCCGACCATCCCGAAGGGGGACCCGCGCCACCAGACGGTTCACCGGGAACGACCCTGCAAGCCGTCCGGATACGCCTACCGCGGAACTCCGGTACGCCCCAATGAGAAATCGAAGGCAACCTTTTCGCTCTCTGCGGTCACTGAGCAGTGAACCATCGGCTCGATCTTCCGAACGGACAGGTATGAAGACAGCGAGGCAGGCCGCGCGTCAGCGCAGGCAAAGACGCAGGCTTGTGCTGGGCACCACCTTGGCGGTGACCGTCACGGGGGTTCTCGCCTACCTGGTCATGGGGTCGTTCCCCGACCGCAAGGCGGAGGCAGGGCATGCCGCGGCCACACCCGCCGCCAGCACCCAGGTGAGAGCCACCACCACGACTGAGACGGGCACCCCGAGCGCGTCGGCGAAGCCGACCGCGATCGGCACCCCAACGCCGAAGGCTGCTGCGACGACCCCTCCAGCACGCCCTTCGGCCACAGCCACCCCGCGGCCCCCGCGCAGGGCGTCCACCACGTCACCGTCGGCAGGGCGGATTCGGCCCAACACCAGCTACACGGGGGTCGCCACCGCCTATGAGGCCGCCGACGGAGACGGCGCCTGCCTGTTCGGCCCGAGTCCCGACCTCATGATCGCGGCCATGAACGCCACGGACTACGAGATGTCCAGGGCGTGCGGCGCGTACGTGCTCGTCCGCGCGGCCAACGGCAAGTCGATCACGGTACGGATCACCAACGTATGCCCCCTGCCCTGCGCACCCGGGCAACTCGACCTCAGCCAACAGGCCTTCGCCAAACTCGCCGATCTCAAGCTCGGCCGGATATCCGTCACCTGGCAGCTGCTGAGTCCCAGCACGTCCGACACGATCTCCATCAGGTACAAGACCGGGTCCAGCCCTTATTGGTGCGGCATCCAGGCGATCGGCCACCGCAACCCGGTCGCGCGCCTCGAGGTCCGGACCAGCGGCGGCTGGCGGCAGTTGCCCCGCACCGAATACAACTACTTCATCTCCGCCAACGGCAGCGGGTGCGGCAGCTCGATCAGAGTCACGGACATCTACGGAGAACAACTGACGATGACCGGGATCGCGCTGCGGCCGAACGTCGTGCAACCGACCGGGGTTCAGTTCGCCCGGCATTGATCGCGCCGTCCTGGGCGACCAGCGCACCGAACTCCACGTGGCCCTCACGGCACTCGGCAAGGGCGCTCAGTCCTCGTGGCGTAAGTCGGTCGTCGCGCGCCCCGACGGTAGCTAATCCGACGGGCGATGCGTTGGCACAGGCCTGCAGACGAGTGAGGGCCGAGCCGTTGCGCTGGCTGTTCGACCTGTTGCGTGGCCCGGCCGCCGGCATCGGCACCGCCGGCGGCCGGCGGACGCCGGCACCGTGATAACGCCGCGGCCGTCGGCATCGTCCTGGGCAGCTAGGCCTCCCCGGGACTGAGCCGGCTGCGGTCGGCCAGGTGGACGGTCGCGACCGGAGGTACTGGCACCGGAGCCACTTACGTGGGCTGTCTGTGGTTCGACGGGCGGACCCCGCTTCTTGTCATTGCCGCGTTGCTGTGGGTGCAGGGTTTCGGCATGGGGCTGGTCGGTACGCCGGTCACGGCCGTGATGATGGGCCACGTACCGCAGCAGCTGGCGGGTGCCGGATCGGCCGTCAACAGTGTCACGCGGCAGGTGGGCGGGACCCTCGGCGTGGCGATGGCCGGCTCGGTTCTCTCCGGCGTGTACCGGGAGCGGATGGCCGGTGCCGCGCTGCCCGACGGTCCGCAGGGGCTGCTCCCCCGGGGCCCAGGAGCAGGCCCGGACCTCGGTGGAGGCGGCACGTTCGCCGGCCGATTCACTGCGTCTGCCGGAGCTGGCGGAGTTGGCCGACCGGGCCTTCCTCGTCGCGATGTACGCCGCCACGGTGCGGACCGCCGTACTGGCCTTCGCCGGCGTGCACTCACCCCAGAAAGCAAATCAGCGTGCTACCAGTAACTATTTTCAGGCCCCGATTAGCCGCTGGGCAGCCGGAGGGCGCGGCAGCCCAGGAGACACGGCGGCCTGGGGGACGCGGCGGCCGGGGGGGCTTCCTACGGAGACGATCGGCAAGGGCGGCAACCTGCTGCCCGGACCGGCTCGTCGGCGGTGCCGCTCACTTTTTTGTTATCGCTTGCTCCGTGTCCCGTCTCCCGTACGTAGGCACCGTCCCCACGAGAGCCTGAGGAACGACGCAGTGACACTTCGGATCAGCCGACGCAGCATGATCAAGGCCGCGGGAGCGGCGACCGGCGCGGTCGGTATCGGTATCGGCACGGGCGTGGCCGCCTCCCCCGCGACGGCGGCGAGCACGCCCTTCGCGCACCCCGGGATGCTCCACACCCGGGCCGATCTCAAGCGCATGGCCGCCAAGGTGAAGGCGGGCGCCGCCCCCTACAAGGCGGGTTTCGCCAAGCTCACCGCCAACCGCCACTCGCAGAGCACATGGCGGCCCAACCCGCAGGCGATCGTGGCCCGGGGAGGGGGCGAGGTCCAGAACTACCCGATCCTCTACCGCGACATCCACGCCGCCTACCAGAACGCGCTGCGCTGGAAGATCACCGGCGACACCGCACACGCCGACACCGCGCGGGACATCTGCAACGCCTGGTCGGGGACGCTGAAGGGCATCGCCGGAGGCTCCGACGTCGTGCTCCTGACGGGCATCTACGGGTACCAGTTCGCCAACGTCGGCGAGCTCATGCGCGGCTACCCCGGCTTCGACCTGGCCCGTTTCCAGGACATGATGGTCAAATACTTCTATCCGATGAACCACCGCTTCCTGAACCGCGAGACCAATTGCATCGGCCACTACTGGGCGAACTGGGACCTGTGCTCCATGGCCTCGCTCATGGCCATCGGGATCCTCTGCGACGACCGGGCCAAGTTCAACGAGACGGTGGACTACTTCCACAACGGCGCAGGCAACGGCTCGCTGGCCAAGGCGATCCCCTACGTCTACGACGACGTGGGCCTGGCCCAGTGGCAGGAGAGCGGGCGCGACCAGGCCCACAGCATGATGGGCATCGGCCTGATGGGCACCATCTGCGAGATGGCCTGGAACCAGGGCGTCGACCTCTACGCCGCGGACGACTCCAAGTTCCGCAAGGCGTGCGAGTACGTCGCCCGGTACAACCTCGGCCACGACGTGCCGTACACCACCTACACCTGGAGAAACGGCCCGCACTGCGTGCCAACGGAGCAGACCGTCATCTCCGAAGGCGCCCGTGGCCAGGGGCGCCCGGTCTGGGAGAGGGTCTACCACCACTACGCCATCAGGCGCGGCATGGCCATGCCGAACACCCGCGACATGGTGGCCCGCAACAGGCGCGAGGGAGGCGGCGGCGACTACGGCCCGAACAGCGGCGGATACGACGAACTCGGCTTCGGCGCACTGGCGTTCACTCTGGACAAGGCCACCGCGCCCGAGTCGGCTGCCGCGCCGTCCGGGTCGGCGCCGACGCCTGCCGCCAAGTCCGGTTCATCCGGGTCGTCCAGCTCGTCCGGGTCAGCCGGCTCGTCCGGGGACTCCGCCGCCGAGCCGCCCACCGGCCCCAGCGCCCAGGCCGGTAAGAGCGACGGCGATCTGGCGGCCACCGGTTCCTCCGACCTCCCGCTGTGGACGGCCGCGAGCGGCGTCACCGCCCTCGTCGGCGGCCTCCTCCTGTTCCGCCGCCGCGGCCGGGCCGCCGCGACGCCGAGCGACACCGCCGAGTGAGACCGCGGAGTGGCACCGGGAGTAACCGGGAGTGACACCACCGGGCCCGCCGGTCGCGTACGCGTACCGGCGACGGTGTCCCTGACCCGCTAACCAGTGCCGCGTCAGCCAAGGTTCGTCCCGTCGCGACGCCCGCCACGCCCTCTCGCCGCACCGGCCGAAAGCCCGAGTACGTCCAGTACGAGGACTTCCGGCCGGCACACCGAGAGCACCCACCGGACACCGCTCCTTGACCGGCAAACCTTGACTGACGAGGGCGTGGGGCTGATGTGGCGAGCCACCTGTAGCAGGGACGGAGCTCCTGCTGGAACCGTGCCAACCAAGATCACTGTTCAGCAGGAGCTCCGGTGGACGCCAAGTCTTGTCGTTTCTCATGAGGTAGCGGTTGCTGCGGGGCCGTTCGCGCCCGGCCATCTGGGCGAGTTGACGCGGGTTGTCCCGTTCGAGATGGTCGATGACGTGCTGGCCGAGACAGGCAGGACCCAGCAGCGGATACGGGAGCTTCCCCGCGTGTGGTGGTGCGGTGGAAGCCACGCAGTGCGTTGAACACGACGCCACCACAGAGTTGTCAGGGGCATGCATGCGTCCTACAGTCCGCCAGAAGCAGGGCATGGGAGCGCTCCCAGCATAGGGAGAGGAAGCGCCCCTCCCCCCATCTCCGGCCGTACCTCAGAAAGAGGCCCGCATGCGACCGTTACCGCAGCTTCCCCGCACCGTGCGCGGCACGTTGAGTACGCTCGTCACCGCGCTCGCCGCCGTCGCGGCGCTCTTCGCCGCCACGCCCCCGGCCCAGGCCGACACCACGGTGTGCGAACAGTTCGGCTCGGCTGTCATCCAGGGGCGATACGTCGTCCAGAACAACCGCTGGGGCACCAACGAGCCCCAGTGCGTCACCGCCACCGACACCGGCTTCCGGCTCGCCCGGGCCGACGGTTCCGTGCCCACGAACGGCGCGCCGAAGTCGTACCCGTCCCTCTTCAACGGCTGCCACTACACCAACTGCTCGCCCGGGACCAACCTCCCCGCGCGGCTCGCCGACATCTCCAGCGCGCCGAGCAGCATCTCGTACGGCTACGTCGGCGACGCCGTGTACAACGCCTCGTACGACATCTGGCTTGACCCGACGCCCCGCACCGACGGCGTGAACCGGACCGAGATCATGATCTGGTTCAACAAGGTGGGCCCGATCCAGCCCATCGGCTCCCAGGTCGGCACGGCCACCGTCGGCGGACGCACCTGGCAGGTGTGGTCGGGCAGCAACGGCTCCAACGACGTGCTGTCCTTCGTCGCCCCGTCGGCGATCGGCAGCTGGAGCTTCGACGTGATGGACTTCGTCCGGCAGGCCGTAGCCCGCGGACTGGCACAGAGCAGCTGGTACCTGACCAGCGTTCAGGCCGGCTTCGAACCCTGGCAGAACGGCACCGGGCTGACCGTGAACTCGTTCTCGTCGACCGTCAACACGGGTGGTGGACCGGGCGGCCCTGGCGGCGCCACGATCTGCGAGGTGTCGTACGCCACGAACGTGTGGCAGGGAGGCTTCGCCGCGAACGTCACCGTCGCCAACACCGGTTCGGCACCTGTCGACGGCTGGCGCCTCGCCTTCACCCTGCCCTCCGGGCAGCGCATCACCAGCGCCTGGAACGCCGCCGTCTCCCCGTCCTCGGAATCCGTCACGGCGAGCGGCCTGACGCACAACGCGAGCATCACCCCCGGCGGCAGGCAGACGTTCGGGTTCCAGGGCACCTACAGCGGCGCCTTCGCCGCGCCGGGTGGGTTCAGCCTGAACGGGACCACCTGCACCAGGACGTGACGTGACCGGCGCCGGACGCTTGCGTGCCGTCCGGCGCCACAACAGCCATCCGCGGCGAGGACCCTCGCCGCGGATGGCACCAAGAAGACAGACCCTCTGCTCAAGTCCACACACCTTGGCCGAACAGCCGGCGGCGCCCCTGGCTCCGATGTCTCCGGCCGAACCACCTGGTCACTTCGGTGCACTCCCTGTGACAGCACAGGCAGTGCCGTTTCATGCAACTCCCCTTCTCCTGCTGGAACATCGCCATGTGCGGAAAAGATCTGAAGTGCGCGACGCGCGAGGTCGCGAGGTCGCGAGGAGTAGCCGCTGCCGCCGGCGGCTGAGGCCACGCGCGTGGTGAAGGAGGAGGCGCCTGAGTCGTCGGCCGGTGTGCGGCGTCCCTCACACGCGGGTCCACTTCTGGTTGGCCTGGCCGTTGCAGGCCCACAGCACCAGCGGGGTCCCGTTGGCGGTGGCGGCGCCGTTGACGTCGAGGCACAGCCCGGCGTGGACGTTGCGGATCGACCCGTCGGAGCCGACGGTCCATTTCTGGTTGTTCTGGCCGTTGCAGGGCCAGGTGATGACGCGGGTGCCGTTGGTGATGCCCTGGTTGTAGGCGTCCAGGCACTTGTCGCCGAAGACGCGGATCTCGCCGCCGGCCCACGTGGTCCACAGCTGGTTGGCGGCCGTGTGGCAGTCCCAGATCAGTGCCGTGGACCCGGCCGCGGTGGAGGCGTTGTCCACGTCCAGGCAGCGGCCGGATGCGGTGCCGCGCAGCCGCGAGGTGGTGGCGGTCAGCTGGCTGCCCCCGGTCACCCGGAACACGGCCACGCCGTGCGCGGGGACGCTCGCCGAGATCTGCCCGGACGTGCTCGCCGTACCGCCGGTCCACAGATCCGTGAGCGTGAACGGCCCACCGGAGAGGCCGACTTGCGCTGCTGTCGTGGTGACTGTCGCGGTGCTGCCTCCCCGGTTGAACAGGCCCACCGCGACCGAGCCGTCGGACAGGGGCTTGGCGAACACCTCGGTGTTGCCGTCGTCGCGCACCCTGCGCCCGCCCGCCCCGAGCGGGTCCTGGTTCACCGCCAGCAGACGGGGGTTGCGCAGGATCGCGCTCACGTCGGCGGACATGGTGCGGAGGTCGTTGCCGGCCATGAGCGGGGCGCTCAGCAGCGCCCACAGGGCGAAGTGCGAGCGGGACTCGGTCAGTGACAGGCCGGGGCGGCCGACGACCAGCATGTCGGGGTCATTCCAGTGGCCCGGGCCCGACTGCGCGGCGAGCGGCGCGGTGACGTCCAGGACGTTGCCGACGCCCATCGGATAGCTGTTGGTGTTGCCGTTCTGCCAGATGTCGAGCAGGTCCTCGGTCGTCCGCCACAGGTCGGCGACCTCGCCCCAGTTGTACGTGGCGCCGGTGATGGCGTGGAAGCTGTTGGGGTTGATGCTGTAGACGATCGGCCGCCCGGTGGCACGCAGGGCGTCGCGCATGAGCGAGAACCGCGCGACCTGCTCGTCACGGGTGCCCTCGGAGGAACACCAGTCGTACTTGAGGTAGTCGACGCCCCACGAGGCGAACGTGTTGGCATCCTGGACCTCGTGCCCCCTGCTGCCCGTCGCCCCGGGATAGGCGCCGGTCGTCTGCGCGCAGGTGCGCTCGCCCGGCACCTGGTAGATGCCGAACTTGAGGCCCTTGCTGTGGATGTAGTCCCCGAGCGCCTTCATCCCGCTCGGGAACTTGGCCGGATTGGCCCGCAGGTTGCCTGCCGCGTCGCGCTGCGGGTCGAACCAGCAGTCGTCGACCACGACGTACCGGTAGCCGGCGTCCCGCATGCCGGAGGACACCATCGCGTCGGCGGCCTGGCGGACCTGTGCCTCGGTGATCCCGCACCCGAAGCTGTTCCAGCTGTTCCACCCGAGAGGTGGGGTGAGCGCGGGACTGCCCGGCGCGGCCGAGGCCGTGGGTTGAGAGGAGGCCGTCACGGACGCGGTGATCGTCAGCACAGCGGTCGCGAGGAGACGGAGCAATCGTCCGCCTGATCGTCTGGACACCTAGGGGCTCCTTTTCCGGGATCACGCAAGGGAGGGGTCCGAAATTTCGGATGTCATTCGGAAACTGAGAGCCTCACGGATACTAGAGAGGCGAGCGGTCATGTCAACACGTCCGGCAAACCTGCCACGCCTTGCACGCCAAGGACTGGGGATGCGGCACATCCGGGCTCATCCGACTGACTGACCTGCGCCGTTTCCCACCCAGAGGGTTCGAATGTTTCGCGACATCCTACGAATCATGCGAAAGCTCTTGACGGCGCCCACCGGCCCCCTATCATCCAGGTTGCTCGACAGCTCGACTTACATTCGAGATCCCGAACACGCCAGAGCCGCTCCACTCGAACCCGGCAGAGCATCTCCGGGTTGCGCCACCGCAACGGCCGAGCCGCAAGGAGCACGCCGCATATGGATATGTCATGGCCTCATCAATCTCTCTCTCGTCGTCGCGCGCTGGCGGCCGCCACCGGCCTGGCCACGGGCGCGGTCCTGCCTCTGGCCGCAGCCCAGGGGCCGGCCCGTGCAGCCGCCGCGGCGTACACGAACCCGGTGATCTGGCAGGACTTCGCGGACATCGACATCATCCGCGTCGGCGACACCTTCTACGCCTCGGCCTCGACGATGCACTATGCGCCGGGCGCGCCCGTCCTGCGGTCGTACGACCTGGTGAACTGGGAGATCGTCGGCCACTCGGTGCCCGTCCTCGACTTCGGCGCCAAGTACGACCTGAACGGCGCCCGTGGCTATGTCAGAGGGATCTGGGCGTCGTCGCTGGCCTACCGTCCGAGCAACAGGACGTTCTACTGGCTGGGCCAGATCGACTTCGCCCGGACCTACATCTACACCGCCACCGCCGTCGAGGGGCCGTGGAGCAGGCTGACGACGATCAGCACGCCGTACTACGACGCGGGTCTGCTCGTCGACAGCGACGACACCCTGTATGTGGCGTACGGGAACACCACCATCAGCGTGGCCCAGCTCTCGCCCGACGGGCGCAACCAGGTCCGCACGCAGCAGGTGTTCAGCACCCCATCGAGTGTCGGCACGCTTGAGGGAGCCCGCTTCTACAAGATCAACGGGCAGTACTACATCTTCCTGACCCGCCCGGCCAACGGCCAGTACATCCTGAAGTCGTCGAGCGGCCCCTTCGGTCCCTACACGATGCGTCAGGTCCTGCTCGACCTACGCGGGCCGATCCCCGGCGGAGGCGTCCCGCACCAGGGCGGACTGGTCCAGACGCAGAGCGGCGCCTGGTACTACATGGCCTTCGTGGACGCCTACCCCGGCGGCCGGATGCCTGCCCTGGCGCCGGTCACCTGGACCTCGGACGGCTGGCCCGTCGTGCAACTGGTGAACGGCGCATGGGGCACCTCGTATCCCAGCCCGACCGTACCCACTCCACCCCGCCAAGTCACCCCCATGATCGGCGTCGACACCTTCGACGGCACGACGCTCAGGCCGAAGTGGGAGTGGAACCACAACCCGGACAACACCAAGTGGTCGGTCAACAGCGGCCTGACCTTGCGGACCGCGACCGTCACCAATGACCTGTACTGGGCCCGCAACACCCTCACGCACCGCATCCAGGGTCCTACCTCCACCGCAACGGCCCTGCTCGACTTCTCGGCGATGCGGGACGGCGACCGGGCCGGACTCGCGCTGCTGCGGGACTCCTCCGCCTGGATCGGTGTCAAACGCGACGGTGGCGTGACACGGGTGGTGATGGTCAACGGGCTGACCATGGACGGCAACTGGAACACCACGGGCACCGGCACCGAGGTCGCGAGCGCGCCCGTGACCGGCAGCCGGATCTGGCTGCGCGCGAGCGCGGACATCCGCCCCGGCGCGGCACGCCCCGGCACCTTCTCCTACAGCACTGACGGCACCAACTTCACCCGCCTCGGCCCCTCCTTCTCCATGGGCAACGACTGGCGCTTCTTCATGGGCTACCGATTCGCCCTCTTCAACCACGCCACACAGGCACTCGGCGGCGCGGTCCGCGTCATGCGGTTCGAGCTGTCCGTGCCCTGAACCGATCGGATCCATCGCACACCCCACTCACACCCAACCGGTACGAGGAGAACCATGAACCCGCTGGAGTGGCTCGGCAGACGCCGAGCCTCGGTGTGGCGGCAAGGCGGTTGCCGCGCACAGGTGCCGCAGGAACGGGCACGGCTGGCGACCCCCTGCATCGGAGTAGCACGTGCCCGTCGACCAGCACTCGGGTCGGTCCGGCAGGAGTCGCAGTCGGACGCCGAGCAGTCGGACGCCCAGGGAGCAGCGCCTCAACCCAAGCCTCAGGGCCGCCGGGCGAAGGCGACGAAGCTGGCGGCGAAGAACCTGACCTCGCGCCACTCCTGTTCGGCCCTGCGGAAGGCCTCGTCCCAGCGGGCGATGTCCTCCGGCGTGATCAGACCTTCGGCGATCATGGCGTCGCGGGCAGCCCAGGCCGGACCACGCATACCCGGCGGCGGCGTGATCACATTGATGTGCCCTTCAAAGGCGACGAGCTCCAGGCCGGCCGCGGTGAGCAGTTCGTCGAGCCGGGTGCCGATGGTCAGGTCGTTGCCCCGGCGGCGGTGCAGTTCGCGGTACCGCTCGTCCATCTCCTCGTACGCTGCTGGGGCTCCGCGCAGCCGAAAGGAGCCGGCGTCGATGTCGTCGAGGTACACGGCACCGCCGCCAGGCCTGGCCAGCGTGGCGAGATGGTCGACGATCGCCTGCTCACGGCCACCGTTGTGGGCCAGGACATGCCGGAGCATCACCAGGTCGAAAGTGCCGGCGGGCAGCCCGGTGGCGTCGGCGGACCCTGTCGCTGTATGCACGCGCACCCCGGCTTTCTCGGCAAGAGCGGAGGCGACGGACAGCGCGCCTTCGTCCCGGTCGACCGCCCACACCGCTCCGTCCGGCCCGGCCTTCTCCGCCAGCCGCACCGCGATCGCGCCGGGTCCGCATCCCACATCCGCGATGCGCGCTCCGGGAACCGCTCCTGCGGCGACCCACAGGTCGCGTTCCCTCCGCTCGGCGGCTTCGGCCATGAGCTGGTACCGCGCGATCTCCGCGTCACTGAGAGCCAACGAGTACTCGGACATTTCGACCTCTCCCTTCTGTTTTGATCAGCAGGGCGGCTTACGGGCCGAGGTACGGGTCCGTGGTCTCGCGGAGCCTTGCGAGACCGTCGCGGAACTGGTCCATGCGGCGTTTGCCGAGGTGGGCGGTCCACTCGGCCTCGACCTCGGCGATCGTCGCAACGGCGATGGGGTGTATGGCCTGCGCCTTGCCGGTCTGGCGCATCAGCCGGGCGCGGGCTCCGTGGGATCCGGGCAGCGCTCAAAGAGTCGGAGAGACTGACTTTTTTGGTCAGAGTACTGGCCCTTGCCCCCGCGCGAAGCCGGTCTGATAGGCGATCACGACGAGTTGGGCGCGGTCCCGGGCGCCGAGTTTGACCATGGTGCGGTTCACGTGGGTCTTGGCGGTCCAGGGCGAGACGTGGAGACGTTCGGCGATGGCATCGTTGGAGAGACCGGCGGCCACGAGGACGAGTACTTCGCGCTCGCGTTCGGTCAGGCTCGTCAGCTCCGGCACCGGAGGGCCCTTGGGGTCCGGTGCGGCGAGGTAGCGGGCGATGAGCGCCTTGGTCGCCTTCGGTGACAGCAGTGCCTCGCCCTGCGCGACCAGACGGATGGCGTCGAGGAGGTCGGCGAGCTCCACGCCCTTGCCGAGGAAGCCGCTGGCTCCGGCACGCAGTGCCTGGAAGACGTACTCGTCGGCTTCGAAGGTCGTCAGGATCAGCACCCGTACGCCTGCGAGGTCGTCGTCGGCTGTGATGGCGCCGGTGGCGGCGAGGCCGTCCATCTCGGGCATCCGGATGTCCATCAGCACGACGTCGGCGAGGGTGCTGCGGGCCAGCCTGACCGCTTCGCCGCCCGTCGCCGCCTCTCCGATGACCTCCAGATCCGGCTCCGAGTCGATGATCAAGCGGAAGCTGGCACGGACGAGGGCCTGGTCGTCGGCGAGCAGGACTCGGATGGTCATGCGTGTCTCCCCTGCGCGCTGGTGGTATCCAGCTCTGTGTCAGATCCGCTCGGAGCATCCGCCGGTGTGTCGGCCTCCGGCAGCGGCAGACGCACGTCGAGGCGGAAACGACCGTCGGCGCCCGCTCCGGCGTGGAAGCTGCCGCCGACCGAGTGCGCACGCTCCCGCATGCCCGTCAGCCCGTGTCCGGTGCCTTGGGCGTCCGGGACCGGGCCGGTGCGTACCGGGTTGGAGATCTCGATGTGCAGCGCGTCGGTGCGGAAGTCGACGAGCAGCTCCGCCATGGCGCCGGCGCCATGCTTGTGGGCGTTGGTCAGCGCCTCCTGGATGACGCGGTAGGCGGCCAGGTCGACGGCGGTCGGCAGGGGGCGCGCCCGGCCGGTCTGCCGGTGGCGGACGCTCAGCCCGGCGGCGCCCAGCGATTCGAGGAGCCGTCCGAGGCGGGACAGGCCGGGCACGGGTTCCGTGGGTTGCGCCAAGTCCGTCTGATCTGTCTCGTCTGTCTCGTCGCCGGACTGTCGTAGTACGTGCAGCAGCGAGCCCAGTTCATCCAGCACCGTGCGGCCGCCTTCGCGGATGTGGCCGAGCGCCACGTCGGCCTGGTCCGGCCGGTCACGCAGGAAGTGCCCGGCGACGCCCGCCTGAATGGTGATCAGAGCGATGTGGTGGGCGACCACATCGTGGAGTTCCCGGGCGATACGCAGCCGCTCCTCGGCGACCCGGCGGCGGGCCTCCACTTCCTTGCTCGCCTCCGCACGAAGCGCCCGCTCCTCCATCGCGGCCGTGTAGTCGCGCCAGGTGCGCACGGTGCCACCGACAGCGGCGAACATGCCGACCCAGGCGAACACGGCGCCGCCCTCCGGGTCGGAGGCCGAGTCCATCGGATAGGCGACGACGACGTACAGCGCGGTGGCCGTGACGGCGGCGGCGATGACCGCGATCCGACGACGGACCGTACGGGCCACGGTGTAGACCGCGATCAGCGCGGTGACGGCGAGCACGGGTGATGGACGGGAGGCGAGGGCGGTGAAGGCGGTCTCGCCGAGCACTGTCAGTGCCAGGACCGGCAGTGGTGCCCGGCGGCGGGCCAGCAGCAGAAGAACCGCGGCCCCGGCGGCAACGGCGTCGGCGCACGACGGTGCTTCACCGTCGGGCCCTCGTCCGAACAGCAGGTAGAGCAGGCCGCCGGCGCCCACGACGGCGGCGAGGGCGGCATCCAGCAGGCGTGGCTCGATGCCGGTCACCCGTCGCCACGACGCCGGGCCGGTCACGGCTGCACCGTTCTCTCGTACCGAGTCACCTCGTACGGGAGGACGGGGCCACCCGCCCGTACGCCAGAGGGTGACGGGCGGGCAGCCGGAGTACCGACGGCGATGGACTCAGACATCGGACTCAGGCATCGCGCCGCTTGAGCACGATGGCCGCGCCGGCCAGGAGTACCACGATGTACACGGCGAACACCGCCAGTCCGGACCCGGGTGACAGCGAGTCGCTCTCCGTCTGCACCGTCATGAGGGCGTTCGCCGCGTTCGACGGCAGGTACGGACTGATGGTCTCGTTCCAGCTGCTGGGCAGCAGCTGGATCAGGCCGGGCACCACGAACAGCGCGCCCACCACGAGGGTGATCGCCCCGGCGGTGTTGCGCAGCAGCGCCCCGACCGCCAGACCGATCAGGCCGGCACCGGTCAGGTACATCGCCGCGCCGACGACCGCGCGGAACACCCCGGGATCGGACAGCGCGGCGGTGTCCATGCTGCGGGAGGACAGAACCGACTGGCCGACCAGGAAGGCACCCAGAGCCGCGACGAACATGAGCACGAAGCTCACCGCGGCGAAGACGACCACCTTGCCCCACAGCACCGGCAGGCGTGACGGGACTGCGGCGAGCGTGGCGCGGATGGTTCCGGTGGCGTACTCTCCGGCGCTCATCAGCACTCCGAGCACCGCGATGGCCAGCGCGGCGAGCATCACGCCGCCCAGGGTGATCGAGGTCGGGTCGCCGAAGTCCTCCTGGTCGGGGCCCTCTCCCGAGCCGACCACACTGCTGAACAACAGGCCGAAGCCGATGAGGAGGGCCACCGTGATCGCCAGCGTGAGGGTCGTCGAGCGCAGCGACCGCAGCTTGATCCATTCCATGTGGACGACCCGCGGAAAGGTGACCCGCTGACGGTCCACCGAGCGGCGGTCCGTCGTGTTCGTGTCCTGCGGGGCGAGGTCTGTGGTGCTCATCGGTTCGTCCTTCCCGTCGTGACGGGCTCGGCGGAGGTGGCGTGGTATTCGACTGCGTCATGGGTCAGCTCCATGAACGCCTCCTCCAGCGAGGCCTCCTGACGGAACAGCTCATGCAGGACCACGCCGGCGGCCGCGGCGCGTTCACCGATCTCGGCCGCCTCCAGTCCCGTGACCTCCAGCACGCCTGGCTCACTCGTGGAAACCGAGACGCCGTCGCCCAGCAGCAGGGCACGAAGGTCAGCGGCCTGCGGTGAGCGCACTCGTACGCTGCTGCTGGAGGATCCGGCGATGAATGCGGCGAGCGGACCGGCGGACAGCAGCCGCCCCCGTCCGATCACGATCAGGTCCTCGGCGATCAACGCCATCTCGGTCATCAGGTGAGAGGAGACGAAGACCGTCCGCCCCCGGTCCGCAAGGTCCTTCAACAGGTTGCGGATCCACAACACGCCTTCAGGATCCAGGCCGTTGACCGGCTCATCCAACATGACGACCTGCGGGTCGCCGAGCAGTGCCGAGGCGATGCCCAGCCGCTGCCCCATGCCCAGCGAGAACCCGCCCGCCCGCTTGCGGGTCACCTCCGTCAGGCCGACCATGTCGATCACATCCAGCACCCGCCGCTTGCCGATGCCGTTGCTCGCTGCCAGCGCCAGCAGATGGTTATATGCCGAACGTCCGGGGTGGATCGCCTTCGCCTCCAGCAGCGCCCCGATCTCCTGCAGCGGGGCCTTGTGCTGCTCGTACGGGCGGCCGTTGATACGCGTCGTGCCGGACGACGGACGGTCAAGGCCCATGATCATGCGCATCGTGGTCGACTTGCCCGCCCCGTTGGGCCCGAGGAACCCCGTCACCACACCGGGACGCACGGAGAAGCTCAGTTCATCGACGGCGAGCTTGTCGCCGTACCTCTTGCTGAGGTCGTTTACCTCGATCACGATCCACCTCACATTTTTTGAGGCTTCAAGGTTCTCGAGGAAAGCGGAATCCGGCGTCAGCCCACGGCGTGCACTGCGCGTACCACGATCGCAGTACGACATCGCTCTGGACCGCGACCGTGGGGCGATCCCGGCGTCTCGCCAGCGTGATGCAATTCAAATTCAAACCAATGTGGTCGGCGTCACACGCCTTGGCATTGTTCAAAATTTGAAGCACTAGGTATCGTTCAGGCATCGAGGTTCAAATCTGAACCGCCTTTGTCCGATCCTCGAGGAGCCCCGATGCACGCCTCCCTCTCAACAGGCCACACGCTTGTCGCCAACGCCTCCGTGCGCACCCGCGTGACCATCCCGCTGCGCTTCGCCGACGGCTACGAGGTCACGGCCGAGGCCGTCACCTTCCACGGCCTGGCCGACGGCAAGGAGCACCTGGCGCTCGTCCTCGGCGACCCCACGGCGGCCTCGGCCCCGCTGGTGCGGCTGCACTCCGAGTGCCTGACCGGGGACGTGTTCGGCTCGGCGCGCTGCGACTGCGGCCCGCAGCTGCGTGAAGCCGTGGAGCGCATCGCTGCCACCGGCGGCGTCCTGCTCTACCTCCGCCAGGAGGGTCGCGGTATCGGCCTCTACAACAAGCTGGACGCCTACGCCTTGCAGGACGCCGGCCTGGACACCTACGAGGCCAACACCGCGCTCGGCCTGCCCGAGGACGGCCGCGACTACACCGCCGCCGCCCAGATGCTCACAGCCCTCGACATCGCCGACCTGGACCTGCTCACCAACAACCCCGACAAAGCTCAGCAGTTGCGGGACCTGGGCGTCCCCGTTCGCTTCATCCGGCGTACCGGTGTCTTCGCCACCGACAGCAACGTCCGCTACCTGCACGCCAAGGCCCAGCACACCCACCACACCATCGCACTGCCCGAAACGGCCACGGTCCCCGCGCTGGTCGGCTGACCGCACCCCAAGCTGCGGGTGCACCGATCCCCTCACCCAGGAGTCATCCATGCCTTCCTCCCTCGGCCATGTCACCACCGACGCCGCCCCGCGCTACGCCAAGCAGTTCGCCTCGCACTTCGGCCGCAAGATCCCCGTCGAGGAGACCCCGGACGGCGGCCACCGCCTCACCTTCCAGGAGACCGAGGTCGTACTCCAGCCCGCGGACGACCACCTGCTGATCCGCGTCACCTCACCCGAGGCGACCACGCTCACCACCATCCAGGACGTGGTGAGCAGCCATCTCGAACGCTTCGGCCGCCGCAACGAGCTCACCGTCACCTGGGAGGCACAGTCATGAAAGCAGTCGTCGTCACCCGCTTCGGAGCCGAGCCGCAGCTCACCGATCTGCCCGTACCGCAGCCGGGCCCGGGTGAGCTGCTGGTCCGCCTGCATGCCGCCGCACTCAACCCCTTCGACTGGAAGGTCGTCGACGGCGCCCTGAAGAACGCCGTCGAGCACGACTTCCCCCTCGTCATGGGCTCGGACGGAGCGGGAGTCGTCGAGAGCATCGGCGCCGGCGTGACCCGCTTCCGGCCCGGCGACACCGTCTACGGCCAGTTCATGAACGTCCAGCACGGGCGGGGCTCGTACGCCGAGTACGTGCTGGCCGCCGAGGACGGCAAGATCGCCCGCATGCCCGACAGCCTGCCGTTCCCCGTCGCCGCGGCGCTGCCCACCGCCAGCATGACCGCCTACCAGGCCATCGAGACCGCCCGGCTCGACACCGGACACGTCATCCTCATCAACGGGGCCTCCGGAGGCGTCGGCCAGTCCGCCATCCAGTTCGCCGCCCTCCAGGGAGCCCGGGTGCTGGCCACCGCCACACCCGACATCGCCGGGCACCTCCGCGACCTCGGCGCCCACGAAACCATCGACTTCCGCGCCGCGCCCACCGCCGAACAGGTCCTGGCCGCTTACCCCGGCGGCATCGACGCCGTCCTCGACCTGGTCACCCAGCCCGGCGGCGACACCGACGCCCTGGCAGGCCTGCTCAAGCCCGGCGGCATCCTCATCAGCACCAACTACGCCGCCGAGCCCGACGCCCTGGCCGCCCGCGAGGTCCGCGGCGTCAATCTCGGCAACAACCCCAGCCGGGCAGAACTCGAAGCCCTTGCCGACCTCGCCGCCGCCGGGAAGCTCCGGGTCACGATCGACGCCGAGGTCCCCCTGGCCGACGCCCCCGCCGCGGTGGCCCGCGCCCGCTCCGGACCCGCCCGCGGCAAGACCGTCTTCCTTCCCTGACTCGTACGGAGTTCGACGCTGCCCTTCAGTCCCTGGTCGTTGACAGCAGATCCGCGGCCGTGACGCGATGGAGGTGTATCAGCACGTCGAAATGGCGCCCCAGCGAGGTTTGGTAGGGGTCCTCCGGCCAGGCGTTCCCGATGGAGCGGGTCAGCCGCTTGGCCATCAGCCAGTCTCGCGTCGGCTCGGGCACGGCCCGCAGATCGAGGTAGTAGTCCCGGTGCGAGACTCGCTCCAGCACCTCCTCGTTGCTGCCCGCGCCCAGCGGCTCCACGGAGAAGCGCCGGTAGGGCTCCTCCGGGTCCGCCAGATCCAGCGCGTTGAACGAGCCCTGCCCGAAGGTGTAGCCGATGTTCACGTACTCGGCCCCGGCCATCTCGCGTATGAACTCCCCCTGGGTCTTCGGATACTGCTCAGGATTGTCGGACTCGTAGGAGACATGGCCGTTGTGGGCCGACAGCAGCATCCGGTGGCCGGTGTGCCGCTGCCACCACACAGTGTTCTCCGCCATGATCTGGTCGCGGTAGAGCATGGCCCGAGCAATCTTCTCCGGGTCGGAGAAGTCGTAGTACGAGTAGAAGGTGCTGGTCTGGGAAATGGCCCTGGCGTGCTGGAGGACCCACTCGTACGCCTGCCGGTCCCCGTCCGGCCCCTGCGCCCGAAGCAGCTCGTAGGCGTCCCGGACAGCCGCGGCCGTCCGCTTGCGCTCGGCGATGGGCTTGGCCATGTTCTCGTTGACGGTCTCCTCCACGCTCCCCGTCGGCCGGAACTCGCGGTAAGAGCGGCGGAACTCCGGCAGCAGCTCCGGATGGTGCGCGGACACGTAGTCCGTGACTTCGTCGAAGAGCTCAGGTCCCGCGTAGCCGTTGTCCTCACCCATGAACTGCACGCGGTGGTCGGGGTGGCGGACGTTGTGGACGCGCATCCACCTCAGCAGATCGAGATACTCGCGGGTGTTCCATAGCCGGTACGAGCTCTGGAACTCCTTCCGCATGATCTTCTCCGGGTCGCCCTTCCCGTACAGCACGTACTCGTTGAGGACCAGGCCGGTGGACCAGGGCGCCTCCAGAGCGAACGTGGTGAAGCCCTTCTCCTCGACTAGGTACCGGAAGACGCGGTGCTTCATCGTGAAGAACTGCCGGGAGCTGTGCGTGGCCTCACCCAGCCCGACGATCTTCGCCGAGCCGATCATGCGGCCGAGCGGGCGCAGATCGCCGCCGGGGGCGCCGGGATCCGTGGAGCGCAGCGGCTCCGCGACCCGCGCCAGTTCGCGCACCGGATCGGCGGTGGTCGTCGCGTTCGCATGCGCCGACCGGGCGGCGACCGTCAGCATGCCGGCCTCGAGCGTCAGCGCCAGCAGGAGCAGCAGTAACCGATGCAATCGATGTGATCTGTGCAATACAGGCATGGATCAAGGCTGCCGAGGGCCGGCAGGTCCCGGACAGCCTGCCACCTTCAGTCTTGCTCCTGGGGACAACCACAGATCCGCTTTCGGCCACGAAATCAGAGACCCCGCACGGGTGGAAGCCCTCGGCGGGTGGACGCCGTGGCATCCACCCGCCGTTGGCTGTGGCACGCTCCGGACCGGTCTACTCGCCGGTGCGGTACACAGCGATCTCGGTCAGCGTCGGGGTGTACTGCTCCGTCGCGATCTGCCCGGTGAGCGCCACCCGGAGCCGGGAGCTCGTGACGCTGCCGAAGCCGGTCACGGTGCGGTCGTGGCCGATGCCGTCGTCGCGGCTTGCGAAGGTCACCCATGCGCCGGTTCCAGGGTCCCAGCGTTGCAGATCGAAGGACTGCACCCTTGGGTTGGTGCCCGAGTCGGTGTACTCGTCCAGGTACACCTCGTCGAAGCTGGTGTCCGCGCCGAAGTCGATGTCGAGCGTGATCGGGTAGGCCGCGTCATCGGCCGCCGCCCAGCGGGTGGTGAGGTCGCCGTCGGTCAGCTTGTCCGCGGTGAGGGTCCCGTTGGCCCCGGGGTGGGTCGAGTTCGCGGTGGCCGGTTTGCCGAGTGCGAGGTTGACCCGGTTGTCCGCCTCCTCCTCGATGGGGTCGTCGTCGACCGGGTTGGTGACCTGCGGACCGATCCGCGTCTCGGCGATGCCCATGTCCGGTGCGTCGCCGTAGTAGATGTGCCTGCCGAGGAAGTCCTTGGTGCCCAGGTGCGGGTTGTACCGGCCGGCATCGATGAGCGGCGAATCATCTCGGAGGGCGAAGTGCGCCGCGGACTTTCGGATTTGTTTCACGCCCGCCCCGGTGACGTAGTCGGCGGGGTCACCGACGAACCGTGGGTCGGCCCGGGAGCCCTTCGGGTCGGCCGGTTCCTGGGTGGAGTGGGTGCCGCTCGCCTCGTAGTAGTCGTTGTTGGAGAACACGGCCTGGCGCAGGGCGCCGGTCCGGCGGTACCACGGTGTCTGAGTCGTCTTCGAGGTGTTGTAGAAGATGTTGTTCAGGAAGTAGACGCGGCTCAGGAATGTCTCGTCGTGGACGTAGTCGAGGTCCGCGCCGTCGTAGACGAACGTGTTGTTCGTGAAATACGTCGGCGAGTAGTTCGTCGACAGCATGTTTTTCACGAGTACGCCGTTGTCGTTGACGCTCAGGTTGTAGCGGGCTGTGGAATTGGAGCTGTTGCCCATATAGGCCATCCAGCCCGCCGCGTTGTCGTGCGAGTAGTTGAACTGGTACGTGACGTTGAAGTTCGTGTACTCAAGATCCCAAGGGGTGCCGTCGAACTCGTTGTTCGGGCCGCCGTACACCTCGTTGAACTGCATGACCGAGTCGGCGCCCGCCCATAGGTAGAGCGCGCAGGACACCGCGTCGTAGCGCTCCAGATAGCCGTTGACCTCGTTGTACTCGACCTTCATGTTCTTGGTGTTGGCGAGCTGGATCGCGCCCTGGCCGATGCTCTCGGCGTAGTTGTGGCCGATGTAGACGTCGCGGCTGTACAGGTCCCGGGTGCGTACCCACAGCTGTTCCCAGCCCTCGTGCCACTTCCCGCTCTCGTCGTACTGGCCGGAGTCCGCTGAACGGTCGTAGAACCAGTTGAAGGCGAACTGGATGGCGTGCAGTTCGACGTTCTCGAAGGTGTTGTTCTCGATCCGGACGTTCTTGAAGTAATAGCCGCCGGTGTCGTACTCCTTGTAGCTGCGGTTGCCGAAGACCTGGAAGTTGACGCCGCCGTAGTGGATTCGCTGCCAGCTGCTCGGGCCGTCGAGGTTGTGGACGTACACGTCCGAGATGCGGAAGTGGTCCATGATGCTGTCCGCGCCGTCCTTCAGGAGGTCGGCATTGATCGACACCATGATTCCGTCGCGGACGTACGAACCTGTCGTGATGTCGGTCGCGAAGTCGTCGTCATTGGACAGCGCGACGTTGTTGATCTCCCAGTACTGCTGATTGCGCAGCACGATGGCGCCGGTCCTGCCGACGGTTTCGGGATTCTTCGTGCCGTCCGCGTTGAACGGGCTCGGTACCTTCCCGTTCGTCGCGATGTACGGCCGGGCGGCGCTCGGGTCGCCGTACGCCGAGATGGTGATCGGCTTGCCCGCGCTGCCCGAGCCCTTCGGCCACAACTGCTCGTCCTGCCACTGCTCACCGGCCTTCAGCAGGATGCGGTCGCCGGGCGCGAACGTCGTCGCGCCGGCCTTGGCCAGGGTGCGCCAGGCGGTCTTCGGCGAGGTCCCGGCCGCGTTGTCGCGACCGTTCGTGGCGTCGATGAAGTAGTCCTTGCCGCCGGTCATGTTCGGTGCGTTGCCGGGCCAGCTCGGCTTGGCGGCGGCGCGGGCGGGAGCACTGTCCGGGGCCGCGGCGGCGTGCGCGGCGGGGACGAGCGATCCGACGAGCAGCGCGGCGAGCAGCGCGGTGAGGACCGCGCGCAACACCCGCGCAGCGGGCGGTGATTCAGTATCGACGGGTCTCATTGCTGCACATCCTCTGCGTTGATGGCGTCCACCGCCGAGGTGTCGATCTCGGTGTCGCTGTTCTCGACCCGGCGCTGGAGGAACTGGGTGAACTTCTCCTCGACGAGCGACTGCCGGATCCGCCTGCGGTAGTCGGCGAACGCCTTGTCCTCGTCGACCTTCTTGCTGTCGAGCTCGTAGTAGGTGATCTGACCGGTTCCCGTGACCGGGGCGGAGCTCTCGCCCGGGGCGAGGTTCCCGAGCGCCGCCATCAGGTCCTGGTCGCGGGCGTTCAGCCCGGTCGAGCCGCTGCCGTCGTACGTGCCGGTCGAGAGCTTGGCTCCGGGCTCCCCGGCGGCGACGTCCGCGAGGTGCCCGGCGGCGGCCACTCGCCGCTGCAGGCCGGCCGGGTAGTCGGCGGAAGCATCGTCGGGCACCGGCACGACGAGCTGCGAGTACTTGTACGTGGTCGCGTTGGCGCTCCAGGCGTCCCGGTCGGCGTCGAACTCGCGCCGGATCTCGGCATCGGTGACCCGGAGGGGGTCGCCGGCGTCCTTGCTGAGCCGCTTCTTCAGGCTCGTGGTGAGCTCGGTGAGCCGGTGTGTGTAGTACTCCTCGGGAGAGAACTGCGCGACGCCGTAAACGGTTTGGCCCGCGGCGATGCCCTCGGCACGGGACTCGTTCTCCTCGGCCAGCTCGGCGAGGAAGTCCGCGTGGTCCACGGAGCCGATGAGCCCCAGCTCCTTCGCGAGGACGAGCGTGGTCTTGTCCCGCCAGATCTCGTCGAGCGCACGGGTCTCGAGCCGCTGGAGCGCGGTCTTGCCGCCGGCCTGCGCGTTCCAGTCGATCGCGCCCCGGAGGTGGTACTTGTTGCGCAGTTCGTTCTGCACGGTCGGTGCCAACCGCCGCATGTGGAAGAGCAGTTCGTCGCGGGTCACGGAGTGCCCGTCGAGAGAGGCGACTTCGCTGGTTCGGTCGTCGCGGAGCAACGTGATTCCGGTGACGACCAGCGCGACGAGGGCGAGGCACACGCCGGTGATCAGGGCGACGGCCCGGCGTGACGTCCTGCGCGAAGTACCTGGCCTGCGGGCGGTGTTCGGCTTGCGTGCCGTGCTTGGCTTGCCCGGCTTGCGTGAGGTGCTGGGCTTGCGAGAAGCGACCGGCTTACGTGAGGTGCCCTGCCTGGGCAAGGTGCCCTTCATGAGGCCGCCCCGATCGCGGCCACGCACGCCACGATGGGCGTGTCCCGCGCTTCCGGCACCTCGACCCGTAGGGCGTCGACCTCGACCGGCGGAAACGTCAGGATGCGCTGGTAGCCCACCGCGTGCGCGTCAGCGAGCATCGTCCACCGGCCGTCCCGAAGGCCCCGTACGACGACGTGCTCAATGCGCTGCCCCTGCGTGATGTTCTCGCCCACGACTACCGCCTCGACCAGACGGGGTCGTCCGAACTCGAGCGTCACGCCCGGCAGTTGGTCCATGTCGTGCGGTCGCCACGGCGTACGTCCTGTGCCCGGCCACGCGGTTGCGACGTCGCCCGCGGCCCCGGACGAGACCGTCACGCTCGCCTCGATACGCCGGGCCCGGAAGTCCTCGATACGCCGCCCGAGTTGCTCAAGGACCGCCACGTCGGCGTCCGGTATACGCCCGTCCCGAGCCGGAGGGACGTTGAGCAGGAAGCAGGAGTTGCCGCCGACGGCGCGCAGGTAGATGGTGAACAGCTCGTCCACGGAACGGACTTGAGCGTCCTGGGCCGGGTGGTGAAACCAGCCGGGACGGATCGAGGTGTTGACCTCGGCCGGGTACCAGACCAGGTCGTCCTCGTGCCCGGCCAGCGCCGCGCGGCTGCCGAGGTCTCGCTCGTCGCTGCGTACGAGCCGGGCGAAGGCGCCGTCATCCGCCTTCTGCGAGCGGTCCGCGGTCCGCTCGGCGTCCTGCAGGGCGCGCGGGACCACGCTCCACTCGTCGGGGCGGGTGTCCCCGGCCTCGTTGCCGCACCAGCGGACGTCGGGCCCGCACACGCTGATGACCGCGTCCGGCTGCAACTCGCGGACCACCGCGTAGTACCGCTCCCAGTCGTACACCTGGGTCTTGCCGCCCGGGCCCTCGCCGTTCGCGCCGTCCAGCCACACGGAGAACACCGGCCCGTACCGGGTGAGGAGTTCGGTGAGCTGGGCGACGTAGAAGTCGTCGTACGCGGTCCCGGAGCCGTAGGAGGCATCGGTGCGGTCCCAGGGGGACAGGTAGATCCCGAACCGCAGGCCGTGCCGTCGGGCCGCATCGGCGACCTCGGCGACCACGTCGCCCTGGCCGTCGCGCCACGGTGACGAGGCGACCGAGTAGGTCGTGACGTCGCTCGGCCACAGGCAGAACCCGTCGTGGTGCTTGCAGGTGAGGATCACACCGGTCATCCCGGCGCTCTTCAGTGCCGCGACCCACTGGTCGGCGTCGAGCCCGGCCGGGTCGAAGGCGGCGGGGTCGTCGTGTCCCTCGCCCCACTCCCGGTCCGTCATGGTGTTCATGCCGAAGTGGATGAACCCGTAGAACTCCATTGCCTGCCAGGCGAGTTGTCGCTCGCTCGGCCGGACCGCGGCCAGCGACGACGCCCGCGCCCGTCCGGACGCCGCTGCCGCCGCCGCGGTCACCGGAACCGCCGGTTGTACGCGGCGAGCAGGAACAGCAGCCCGGCCAGCGCGGCGAGCATGACCAGCAGGTTGCCCCACCCGACCGTCGTGCGCGCGGTGACGACGAGCGTGAGGCAGGCTGCCGCGACGAGCGTACGAGCGGTGACGAGCAGCGCCGTACGCGTCGGTTCCTTCATGAAGATTCCTTCCGCTGATGCCGCGAGCAACTGATGCCGCCGGGGGGCCGGTTCAGCCCTTCACTCCGCCGGAAGCGATGCCCTCGATGAGCCGACGCTGGATGACCGCGTAGAGGATGAGGACGGGAACGATGACGATGACCATGCCTGCGTAGAGACGCCCGTAGTCGGCCGCCGCCTTCTGCGCGGTGAACAGGTTGAGCAGGCCGACCTGCAGCGTCTTGCCCTCGCCGGGGAGCAGGGTGAGCGCGATGATGAAGTCGTTCCAGTAGGCCAGGAAGTTGAACAGGATCACGGTGGTGACCGCCGGGCGCGCCATCGGGAGCATGACCTGGGTCATGATCCGGAAGCGGGACGCTCCGTCGATCGCGGCGGCCTCCTCGTACTCGACCGGTATCGACCGGAAGTACGCGGTGAGCAGGTAGATGGTGAACGGGATCGACGTGGCCGCGTAGACGAGCGACAGGACTGAGGGGTTGTCGATGAAGAACCCGCCGGGGAAGACGTCGATGAGCGCGCGGTCCCAGTCGACGAGCATGAGGAAGATCGGTACGACGATGTAGTTGACGTTGACGAAGAGCCCGGCCAGGAGCGCGGTCTCCACGAGACGCCGGCCGCGGAACTCGTACCGGGCGATGACGTACGCCGCCGGCACGGAGACCGCCAGAACGAGCACCAGCCCGAGCACCGTGACGAACACCGACGTCAGGAAGTACTGACCCATGTGCGCGTCGACGAACGCCTCGACGTAGTTGGCGGCGTGCAGGCTCTTCGGCAGCGTCCAGGGGCTGCCGAAGAACTCGCTCTTCTGCTTGAGCGAGGCGAGCAGTACCCAGGCGACCGGGACCGCGATGGCGAGTGCGATCGCGGCGACAAGGGCGTAGGTGAGCGCCCGGCCCGTGCGGGGGCGGGACGACGACTTGATCGTAGTCATGGTGTCCGTCCTCAAGGAGCTCTCAGAACTGGAGGGGCTCGCGCCGCGTCGCCCGGCTCACCAGGAGCGACACGAGGAACGAGAACGCGAAGATGACGACACCGATGGCCATGCCGTAGCCGTACGACGAGTTCGTGTACGCCTGCTTGTACATGTAACTCAGCAGGACCTCGGAGGAACCGTCGGGCCCGCCGCCGGTCATCGCGCGGACGAGGACGAAGCTGAGGTTGACGGCGCTCATGATGAAGAAAGTCAGCGTGGTGCGGAGGTTCTGCCAGATGAGCGGCAGCGTGATGGCGAAGAACTGCCGGGCAGCGGAGGCCCCGTCGAGTGCGCTCGCCTCGTAGAGCTCCTCCGGGATGCTCGACATGCTCGCCATGTAGAGGACCATGTAGTAGCCCAGCGACTGCCAGACCATCGCGATCGCGACGGAGTAGACCACGAGTTTCTGGTTGCCGAGCCAGACTTGTTGCAGGCCGTCGAGCGACAGCAGCCGGAGCGTGCCGTTGAGCAGACCGTTCTTCTGGTCGTACACGGCGGAGAAGATCGCCGCGATCACGACCACCGAGAGCACGTTCGGGATGTAGAGAACGAAGCGGTACAGGTTCCGCGCGCGCAGCCGTTGCCGGGTCATGATCGCGGCGAGGAACAGGCCCATGCCCATCGTCACGACGGTCACCACGACCAGCAGCGCGACTGTGTTCTGGAATGCGCGCACGAACTGCTCGTCGTCGAGGAGGCGGGAGAAGTTGTCGAGCCCCACGAATCGCTTGTCCGGGGAGAACCCGCTCCAGGTGTAGAAGGACATCCGGAACACGTTCATGGTCGGGAGGACCATGAAGATCGAGAAGAGCACCAGCGCGGGAAGCAGGCAGGCGAGTACGAAGCGGGTGTTGCCGCGCCGTCGGGCGGGGGCCCGGGTGCCGCGCCGCGAACTCCCGCTGGACGGTGCCGGTTTGGATGCGCGGTTCGTCGAGCCTGGGGGTGGGGTGGGGGTGCGGAGGGTCGTCACCGTGCCGGTCCTTGGGTCGCTCGAGGGGTGCTCGAGGGCGTCGAAGGTGAGCGGAAAGGGTCTGCCAGGTCAGGGGGCACCGGTGGCGGCCCGGACCGGCCGGGCCGCCACCGGGCACGTCAGCCGCCCGCCTCGCGCAGCTTCTCGCTGGCGTCGTTCAGCGCGTCCTGCCACTTGTCCTCGGTGGTGTCGCCGCTGATGATGCTGTTGGCGGTGTCGAAGAGCGTGGCCTTGATGTCGACGCCCTCGACGGGCGCGGTGCTCGCGAATCCGCCGACGAGCGGGGCGACCGAGGGGTCCTCGTACACCTTGTAGAACTCGGCGTTCTCCCCGGACAGGCTGCTCACAATGCCGTCGATCGGCTGGATCGCGTTCGACTTGGCGAAGGTCTTCGCCGCTTCGTCGGAGTACAGGTAGGCGATGAACTCCTTTGCCGCGTCCTTGTTTTCGGCGGCGCTGGGTATCCAGGCCGACTCGACCGACGTCGTGATGTAGCGCTTGCTGCCCGCGGTGACCGCCGGCAACGGGGTCAGACCCCACTGGAAACCGTCCGCGCGTGGAGCATCCGCCATCTCGCCGACGATCCAGGTTCCGTTCGGCATGAACAGCGCCTTGTTGTCGAGGACGAGCTGCTGGTTCTTGGTGAAGTCCTGCTCGTTGGCGTAGCCGACGGTGGCCGGCGCGGCGTAGCTCAGCAGCCGGGTGGTGATGTCGAGAGCCTCCCGCGCGTTCGCCGTCTTCCAGACGTCCTTCTTGTACGTCATGACGTCGGTGTAGAACTGCTCCCCGCCGACGTCGGCAAGGAGCGCGAAGAAGTACGAGTCGAGGTAACCGGCGGTCGGGTAGGTGAAGAGCGGTATGCCCTGCTTCTTGGCCGTGTCGCCGAGCGCGAACATCTCGTCCCAGGTGCCCGGGACCTTCCACCCCTCCTGCTCGAACAGGCCCTTGTTGTAGAAGAGCCCGGTCGGCGCGTAGTACATCGGCATGAGGTACGTCTGATCCGTGCGGTACGGATTGGTGTTGAGGTTGCCGACGATGCCCTCTGTGAGCTTGTCCCCCACGGTCGTGTCCTCGCCGGGGACCTGCTCCTTCAGTACCGGCGTGAGGTCCTCGAGGGCCTTGTCCTTGATGAGGGTCTCGGTGAGGGCGGCCTTGCGGCCCTGGCCGAGCACGACGACGTCCGGGTACCGTCCCGCCTTCATGTTCGGGGTGATCTCGTCTTCGATGCTCTTCGAGATCTGCAACTGGACATCGATGTCAGGGTGCGAGGCCTCGTACGCCTTGATGACCTGCGCGTACATGTCCCGGCCGTAGCCGCCTTCCAGGGCGGCGACCTTGAGGGTCGTCTTACCGGAGTCCGAGCCACTCCCGCCGGACGAACAGCCGGCGAGCAGTCCGAGCACCGTGACCGCGGCGCCCGCGAGGACGAGCGATCTCCTCATGGGGGTCCTTCCCGTGGACAGTTGCCCACCTTGCTCATGCCGATCCCGGCGTTGTTATGGTGGCACCGATAACATGACGGGCTTACGGTGGCACCGACTGACACGAAGGCGCAAGGGGCCCACGAGAGGCATTTCTGCGAACGGACGGCCCGAGGCTCAGAGAGAGCGCGGCGGTGCCGTAGAGGCGCGTACCGACAGTGACGCGGTGACGACGGATTCGTCGACGTCGGCATCGTCGCCCTGCAGCAGGAGGGCGACAGCCGCCGCGCCGTAGCGGTAGAAGTCCTGCCGGACGGTCGTCAGCGGCGGATAGCAGTAGGCCGCCAGGGCGATGTCGTCGACGCTCACGATGGACACGTCGTCGGGCACCGACCGGCCGCGCTCGCGCAGGGCGCGGATCACCCCGAAGGCCATCTCGTCGCTGGCGGCGAAGACCGCGGTCACCTCCGGGATCATCGCGATGATCTGCCCCTGCCGGTGTCCCGAGTCCGGCGACCAGTCGCCCTCGAGAGGCGGCGGCGCCTCTATCCCGGCAGCGGCCAGGCACTCCTGCCACCCCTGCCGCCGCTGACGCGCCTCGATCCATTCGTCGGGCCCGGAGATGTGCCAGACCTGGCGATGTCCGAGGTCGAGCAGGTGCTGTGTGGCGACGCGGCCCGCCTCCTGCTGGTCTATCCCGAGCACCCGGGCGCCCGCCGTCCGTGAACCGTCGAGGGTGACGGTCGGGATGTCGCGGGTGATGTCCTCCATCTTCGGTGTCACGGAGATGAGGGGTACGGCGATGACGAAGCCGTCGACTCCCTGGTCGGCGAGCTTGGACAGGGCCCGCTCCATCAGTCCGGTGTCGAGCGCGGCGATGGTCGCGATGCTCACCGCGTACCCGGCCGCACCGGCGGCTGCCTCCACGCCGGCGGTCACCGCCGAGCGCGAGTAGTACCCGCCGGACGCCAGCAGCACGAGCCCGATGGTGTGGCTTCGCCCGGAGGACAGCGCCCTGGCGGCGCTGTTGAACCGGTAGCCGACCTGGTCCACGGCGGCGAGCACGCGCCGCTTGGTCTCGGGGTTGACGTTCGGCGAGTCGCGGAGCGCGCGCGAGACGGTCTGCGCCGACACCCCGGCGGTCCGGGCCACGTCGCTCATGCTCGGCTGCCTCGGCCTCGCGGTGTCCTCGGTCATGGCGCTCCTCTCCCCCGATGTCCTCGTCCACCAGATCATATCCGGGCCTGTTACGCGTGGCATCGATAACATACGCTCGTACGGTGACTGAGCCCCCCATGACGCACATCTCTCCGGCACTCACCACAACCGATGCGCAGGCCGACGGCGCCACCGGCGCGCTCAGCCGGCGCGGGGGCCGCCTGTACCGGCACGGCGTCCCCCATCGCATCCTGTCCGGGGCACTGCACTACTTCCGTGTCCACCCCGGCCTCTGGCGGGACCGGATCCGCAGGCTCGCCGACCTCGGCCTCAACACGGTCGACACCTACGTGCCGTGGAATTTCCATCAGCCCCGCGAGAACGAGGCGCCACGCTTCGACGGCTGGCGGGATGTCGAACGGTTCATCCGCATGGTTGGCGAGGAGGGGCTCGACGTCATCGTCCGGCCCGGCCCGTACATCTGCGCGGAGTGGTCCAACGGCGGCTTGCCGAGCTGGCTCACCGGCCGGGACGTCGCCGTCCGCAGCTCGGATCCGGGTTTCACCTCCGCCGTCGGCCGCTGGTTCGACGAGCTGGTCCCGCGCATCGCCGCGCTCCAGACCGGCGAAGGCGGGCCGGTCGTGGCGGTACAGGTGGAGAACGAGTTCGGCAGCTTCGGCGACGACCATGCCTACCTGCACTGGAACCGCCAGGCCCTGAGTCAAAGGGGCATCCGGGAGCTGCTGTTCACCGCCGACGGCCCCACCGAGCTCATGCTGGACGGCGGAACCCTGCCCGGGACCCTGGCTGCCATCACCCTGGGCTCCCAGCCCGACGCCGCCCGGCAGCTCCTCGCCACGCGGCGACCGGACGAACCGTTCGTGGTGGCCGAGTTCTGGAACGGCTGGTTCGACCACTGGGGCAAGCGGCACCACGTCCGTGGGGTGGACAGCGCGATCCGTACACTCCGCGGCATCATCGCCGACGGCGGCAGCGTGAGCATCTACATGGCACACGGCGGCACCAACTTCGGCCTCTGGGCAGGCGCCAACGAGCACGAGGGCCGACTCCAGCCCATCGTGACCAGCTACGACTCCGACGCCCCGATCGCCGAGGACGGCAGCCTCACCGCCAAGTTCTTCGCCGTACGCGAGGCTCTCGGCGCCCGCGGCCCCCTCCGCTCCCCCGAGCGGATGCCGACGCTATCGCCCACCCGCGTCCCACTCGCCCACCGCGCCGACCTCCTCGCCGGCCTCCGCGCCGTGCCGGCCCCGATCCCGACCTTGACCGCCCCGCGCCCCGCCTCGTTCGAGCAGCTCGGGCTGGACGCGGGGATGGTCCTGCACACCGCGCACCCGCGCATCCCGGCCGGCGAGCACCGGCTGGTCCTCACCGATGTACGCGACCGGGCGCTGGTCTTCGCCGACGGCACCCCCCTCGGCGTAGCCGACCCCGACAAGCCGGAACTCCCCATCCACGGAACCGGAGTCGCCGTACGCCTGGAGGTCCTGGTCGAGAACCTCGGCCGGGTGAACTACGGCCCGGGCATCGGCGGGCACAAGGGCCTGCTCGGCCCCGTCCTCGTCGACCGGCGCATCGTGCAGGGCTGGGACAGCACACCGGTCGCGCTGCAGGAGTGGTCGTCAACAGACCTGGCCGCCGCGGTCGCCCCCGGCCCCGCGACCACACAGGCCGGCTTCGCCGTCACGACGTTCGACGTCGACACACCCGCGGACACCTTCCTCGCACTGCCCGGATCGAGCCGCGGCCTCGTCTGGATCAACGGCTTCCTGCTCGGCCGCTACTGGGAGATCGGCCCGCAGGTCACCCTCTACTGCCCGGCACCGCTGCTGCGCGCCGGCGAGAACACCGTGACGGTCCTCGAACTGGAACGACTCGGCGGAACCCTGGAGTTGCGGGACCGCCCCGAGCTGGGACCGTCTGAGGAGTACGTCGAGGAGTTCGACTGACTGGCCGCTGCCTCCGGCCTCCGGCCGTTGGGGGTGCCTACGGGGGTGGTGGGTTCGGTTCGTTGGCGCATGCGGACCCGTCGTGGCTGGTCACGCCCGCGGCGGAGCCGCTGACGTCACAGCCCCGCGCCCCTGAAAAGCAAAGGCCTGCGACTCCCGGCGCCCGAGGCCGTATGCCCACCTTGCGACGGGCTGACGCACCGGTTCGCGGCCCCGACCCACCCACGGACCCCAGGGGCGCGGGGCTGTGTCAATATGCGGCTCCGCCGCGTGGGCGCGACCAGCCACCCACCAACCCGCAGCTTCTAACCGCCCTACCAGCGGAGCGCACGGCCGAAAGATCTTCTCCCAACGCTCACTTTCCGTTAGGCAAAGAACCAAGCCTCTGCACCTAGGGTGACGCGCGCCGCCCCCTCGTTCGTCGCATCGATTCGTCGTATCGAGAGGACCCCCATGTCAGCCAAGTCCGCCGGAAGACCCACCAGTTCCGGTCCTGAACGACGCACCCTCCTGCGCGGGGCGGCCGTGGCCGCGGCCGCGTCCGTGCCCTTCCAGGCCCTCGCGGCGCGGACGGCGGCAGCCGCGCCGGTCAAGCTCGAATTCGACGCCGGGTACGGCCCGCTGAGCCCGGTCAAGGACCAGGCGACCGGACTGGAACTGCTGCAGCTGCCGCGCGGGTTCGAGTACATCTCCTACGGCTGGACCAACGACCTCATGGACGACGGGGTACGCACCCCGGGCTCGCACGACGGCATGGCGGCCTTCCGATACGACGACAAGCTCCACATCGTCCGCAACCACGAGCGCGGCGCCGGCCCCGCCTTCACCGCCCCCGCCTACAACCCCGCGGCCGGCGGCGGCACCACCACCCTGGTCTTCGACACAAACGCCGGCCAGTGGCTGGAGTCCTACGGCAGCCTCGGCGGCACCGTGCGCAACTGCGCCGGTGGACCCACCCCCTGGAACACCTGGCTCACCTGCGAGGAAACCTTCTCCACGGTCGCCGACAAGCGCCACGGCTACATCTTCGAAGTGGCCTCCGAGGGCAAGGGCAACCCCGAGCCCTACAAGGCCATGGGCCGGTTCAACCACGAGGCCATCGCCATCGACCCGGCGACCGGCTACGTCTACGAGACCGAGGACCGCGGCGACGCGTCGCTGTACCGCTTCCTTCCGGCGGTTCCCGGCGACCTGTCCAAGGGCGGTCGGCTCGAGGCCATGAGCATCGGCACCGCGTCGTACGACACCCGCCTCGACGGGGAGAAGGCCTACGGCACCGTCTCCTGGGTGCCCGTGGACGACGCCGACCCGGCAACGGACACGGTGCGGCTCCAGGCGCAGGCGAACGGCGCCGCTGTCTTCAGCCGCCTCGAGGGCGCCTGGTACGGCAACGACCGCATCTACGTGATCACGACCGACGGTGGCCCGGCCCGCCAGGGGCAGGTCTTCGAACTCGACCCGGCCACCGACGAGTTCCGGGTGCTCTTCGCCTCCCCCGGCGCCGACGTGCTCAACGCCCCGGACAACATGTGCGTCAGCCCCCGCGGAGGCCTGGTGCTCTGCGAGGACGGCGGCGGCACCGAGTACGTCCACGGGCTGACCACGGACGGCGAGATCTTCCGCTTCGCGGTCAACAACGTCGACCTGCGTGGCGGCACCGCGGGCAAGAACGTCCCGGCCGCCGACCACAGGGGCTCCGAGTGGGCCGGATCCGTGTTCGAACCGAAGAACGGCAATTGGCTGTTCGTCAACATCCAGACGCCCGGCATCACGTTCGCGATCACCGGACCCTGGACCCAGGGCGCGCTCTGATCCATCGGCAGGGCACGGCCTGCCCGCAGGGTTGCCGGACCGGAATCAGAACCGGTCCGGCTCACCCGGTCGCCCGGCTGCCCCGAGCTGCCTAGGCTGACGTGTGGTGAGCCGCCCATGAACTCCGTACCCAGTACGCCCGAAGATCTCGTGCGAGCCCTCGCAGCCGCCGGGATCAGGGACGAGCGGTTGCTCGAGGCCGTACGGACGACGCCCCGGGCGGAATTCGTTCCGGCTGGTCACGTGGCCGCCGCCTACCGCGACGAACCCGTTGCGATCGGGGAGGGGCAAGTCACGACTCAGCCGTCGCTGTCCGCCATGATGATCGAGGTCCTTGGCCTGGGCGGAAGCGAGCATGTCCTTGAGATCGGTACCGGTCTCGGTTTCCAGACGGCGCTGCTCGCCCGGCTGGCCGCCGACGTGGTCAGCATCGAGATGCGGCCGGACCTCGCCCTCCAGGCTCGCGGCAATCTCACGCGGCAGGGGGTACGGAACGTGGACCTTCGGGTCGGTGACGGCAGCGGTGGCGTGCCGGACCGTGCTCCGTACGACGCGGTCGTCGTGTCGGCCGCGTTCCCGGAGGTTCCCGCACCGCTGATCGCGCAGGTGCGGCCGTCCGGTCGCCTGGTGCAGCCGATCGGGCGGGGCGGACATGAGCGGGTCGTGTGCTTCGTGCGCACGACGTCGGGGCTGGAGCAGCGGCGGATTGTGACCGCGGCCCGCTTCGTCCGGCTTCAGGGACGATATGGCTTTCCGCAGGAGGACGCGGGTCCTCCGTGACGGGGCCGCGGTGACGCCGGAGAACGAGGTGCCAGAGAACGAGGCACGGCCTCGGACCGTGCCCCGTTCGGTCAGGCGTCGGCCTGTAGTTGTGCGAGCTCGGCCTCAAGGTGGGCCATGGCCTCGCCCCCGGCCATGAGGTCGGTGATCTCTTCCCGGGTGCGCTCACCCTTGTGGAAGTCGTCGGCCTTCTGGCCGCGGATGAGGACGGCGAAGGGGTCGCCGACCATCATGGCCTGGCGGACGTTGTGGGTGACGAGGATGACCGCGACGCCCTTGGCGCGGGCCTGCATGACGATCCGCAGGACGTGGGCCGCCTCCTTGACGCCGAGCGCGGCCGTGGGCTCGTCGAGGATCAGAACGTTGGCGCCGAAGTAGACGGCACGCGCGATCGCCAATGCCTGGCGCTCACCGCTGGACAGGCTGCCCACGAGGCGGTTGAGACGGCCTGTGATGCTTGATCAGCGCGGCTGAGCCGTGGTGCCCCGTATGACCAGGGAAGGAGCGAGGACGATCTCGCGGGGAGCGGTGCGGCCCTGGTCGAGGCGCTCGACGGCGGCCGTCACGGCCTGACGGGCCTGTTCCCCGGCGTTCTGGCTGACGGTGGTCAGGTCGAAGGCGGCCAGCCGGGACAGGGTGTCGTCGTCGTAGCCGGCGACGGAGACGGTGCCGGGCACGTCGATCCCGGCCCGCCGGAAGGCGGTGAGCAGGCCGATGGCGCTCTGGTCGTTGTAGGCCACGACGGCGGTCGGCAGGTCGCCGTCGTCGAGGAGGTGCCGGCCGGCCTTCTCGCCGGCCTCCTCCGTGATGTCCCCGTGCAGGACGCTGATCTGTCGGTCGAGACCGTGGCGGCGCATGGCGCTCCGGTAGCCGCGGCGCCGGTCGGTGGCGATGACACCCTTGCCACCGTCGACGTACGAGATCGTGCGGTGACCGAGGCCCACCAGGTGGTCGACGATCTGGCCGACTCCGTCGTCATCGGCGGTGCGGACGACGTCGAGTTCGGCGCCGGAGATCCGGCGGCCCACGGAGATGACGGGCGCCCTGCGGTCGAGTTCGGCGAGGACGGAGGCGGGGGCCACCGGGCCGAGGAGGAGCAGTGCCTCGCAGCGGAAGGCCAGGAGCGTCTCGACGGCCGTGCTCTCGTCGCGGGTCCGGGTCTGGGTGCTCAGGACGAGGTCGTAGCCGACCTCCTCGGCGGCGGTGTGCAGGTACTCGACCAGCTCGGCATGGAAGGGGCTGTGGATGTCGACCATGACGCCGAGCAGCCGGCTGCGCCTGCTGGCCAGGGCACTGGCCGTGCGGTCGGGGCGGTAGCCGAGTTCGGCGGCGGCCTTCAGGACGCGCTGCCGGGTGCGCTCGCTGGGCCCTGGCACGCCCCGCAGCACCAGCGACACCGACGCCGTCGACAGGCCGACGCGCGCGGCGACGTCCTCAAGGCGGGGGCGCGGAGTCGCGCCGTTGCCGCCCGCGGAGGCACCGGAGCCGAGCTCGTCCACACGACCTCCCGTGGTTTTGGGGCAGCACCCTTGACATCTGTCTGTGACGCCGCCGATAGTACCAGCACTTAAAGCGCTTTAATCGAGGAGTACGCACCATGAAGATCGCCCTCGACCCGTACATGATCCGCAGCACCCCGCTGCTCGAACTGCCCGCTGTGGTGGCCGAGTTGGGCTACGAGTGGATCGAGCTGTCGCCGCGGGAGGACTTCATGCCGTTCTTCCGCCACCCGCGCGTCGACGACGGCACGGTCGCGAAGTTCCGCAAGGCCCTGGAGTCCGCCGGCGTCGGTATCTCCTCCGTACTCCCGCTGTTCCGCTGGTCGGGTCCGGACGAGGACGCGCGGCAGGCCGCCGTACGGTACTGGAAGCGGGCCATCCAGATCACCGCGGACCTCGGCGTCACCAGCATGATCTCCGAGTTCAACGGCCGCCCGGAGGACCCGGACCGCAGCGAGGCCCAGTTCTGGAAGTCGATGGACGAACTGCTGCCGCTCTTCGAACGCGAGGGCATCCACCTCGCCCTGGAGCCGCATCCGGACGACTTCATCGAGGACGGCCACGACGCGATCAACTTCATCCGCGGCATCAACCACCCGAACGTCAGCTTCCTCTACTGCGCCCCGCACACCTTCCACATCGGCAACGACGCCCCCGGAATCATCGAGTACGCGGGCGACCTGCTCACCCACGTGCACCTCGCCGACGCCTTCGACCACACCGCGTCCTCCGGCAACCGCTACATCCTCAACCCGCCCGGCACCCCGGCCCGCATTCACCAGCACCTGAACATGGGTGAGGGCGAGGTCGACTTCGGCGAACTCTTCCGCGAACTCGACGCAGGCGGCTTCGACGGCACCCTCACCGCCTGTGTGTTCGCCTGGGAGGAGAAGGCGAAGGAGTCCTCCGTATTCATGCGGGAGAAGATCGGCGAATACCTGGCCACTTGGAAGTGACACCAATCCACCTGGCATGCGCCCCTCACATCGCAGGCCGGTCGTCGTCGGCATGGCGGACGCAGGAAGCGACGACCACGAAAGGCCAGACGGACTGGATGCAGGTCACGACGCGCTCGGCGACACCCGGAGCACCGTGACGGTGCAATTCGAGCAGGAACCATGCCGCGCCGACGGTCATCAGAGCGGTCGCCGCGAGCGAGGGCGCGGGCCGAAGTCCCCAAGGCGTGCCCGTTCTACGATCGGCGGCCAGGACCGGCCACACCGCCAGGAGAGCGAATCCGGCCCCGGCAACGAACCCGTGCCGCAGGGACCCCCCACTGCTCGGCGCCGGGCACAGTGCCACTCCCAGCGTCGCCACTCCCCCGCCGGCCAGCGCCACACGCCCGGCGAGTGCGGCCGGGCGCAGTCCCAGGGCGGTCAGCAGGTGGCAGACGCCCAGGGCGAGCAGTCCTCCGGTCATCACCCAGAATCCGGCAGCCCCGTACGCGGCCAGGACACTGATCGTCTGACTGACAGGGTCGTAGGCGGGCCCCTCCAGCACTGCCGCGATCGCCCAGCCTCCGGCCAGCAGGACGGGCGCACACCCCGATGAGAGCACGGCCCATCTAGGAACAAGTCGCATCAGGACACCGTAAAACGCCCATTCACGAAGATACGGTTCCTGTTCCGGTCAGTCCTCCACCTTCATTCCGGGTATGGCGTCACACGCGATCCGAGGCGAAAGCCGCCCACACCGCGTGCCCCCCGGTGAGAGCGGAGCGCTCGGCGCCCCACTCGTGCGCGAAGTGCTCCACGAGTAACAGGCCGCGCCCGCCTTCATCCTCCGGGCTCGGGTTGCGTGGGGGCAGGTTCCGCACCGTGAGGTCCTCGTCGTGCACTTCGAGGTGGAGCAGCCCGTCCGCGGTGAGGCCGGCGCAGCAGAGGATCCGGGTACTGGGGGTGTGGCGTATCGCGTTGGTGACCAGCTCGGACAGGATCAGGAGCGCGTCCTGGCGTAACTGCTCGGGCAGTCGCCAGGTGCGCAGCTGCTCACCCATCGCACAACGGGCTTCACCGACGCCGGCCGGGCATGCCTTGAGTTCGAGCCAGTGGACTCTGGCCGGGGTGGTGCCGACCAGGAGCTGGGGGGAGGGAGGGGACGTAAGGGAGGGCACAGTGGTCGCCTTCCGTCGGGGGACGGGTAGTGCGAAGAGCTGAGGGGGGAGCCTCACCGGGGCGGCGCGGAGACCTGTCGGTGCGGCAGCTAGTGCCCGATCCGGCCGCAATGCGCACCAAGTCCCGGACTGTGTCCAGGACTTGACGGGGACTGCCATCGCGGTCGGTGAGATCGGTCATGCTGACACTATGCTTGCCGGTCCGTTCAACCTGCAACCTCCTGCCTGATAATTTCAGGTAGCCGGTATCCGTCTGGCGTCATCACCAAGTCGCTGTCAGACTCATGCAGGTGACACCTATTCAGCTACGCCGGTGACACTCATTCAGGAGGTAAGGCCGTGAGCGAAGCCCGTTCGGGCGCCGGCACCGGCGCTCCCACCGTTCTCCGCATGATCCTCGGCAAGCGGCTGCAGGACCTGCGGCTCGGCGCCGGGGTGTCGCTGGACGAGGCGGCCAAGGCCCTGCGTGTGAAGCCCTTGACGATCCGGCGGCTGGAGAAGGCCGAGGTCAGCCTCAAGATCCTGTACGTGGAGCTGCTGTTGCAGACGTACGGGGTCGGCCGGCAGGAGATCGACGAGTTCATCGAGCTGGCCGAACAGGCCAACCGCCCGGGCTGGTGGCACCGCTACCGCGATGTGCTGCCCGGCTGGTTCACCGCCTACGTCAGCCTGGAGAGCGGCGCCAAGACGCTGCGTACGTACGAGCCCCACTACGTCACGGGCGTCCTGCAGACACACGCGTACGCCAGGGCCGTCCTGCGCGCCGGCTTCCCCAACGACAGCGACGAGGAACTCGAGCGAAGAGTCGGTCTGCGCCTGCGCCGTCAGAGCCTGCTGACGAAGCCGTCGGCGCCGACCCTGTGGGTGGTGATGGAAGAGGCCGTACTGCACCGGGTCGTCGGCGGGCCGGAAGTGATGCGCGAGCAGATCGACGAGCTGCTGGCGGCGGCCGAACTGGACCATGTCAGTCTCGACATCGTGCCGTTCAGCGCAGGCGCGCACACCGGCGCGTTCGCCCCCTTCACCTACTTCCGTTTCGAAGAGCCGGAGCTGCCGGACATCGTCTACACCGAGCTCCTCTCCGGCGCCGTCTACCTCGACCAGCGCTCCGACGTGGCCGCCCACCTCGAGGCGCACAACCGGATGTCCCTGCTGACGTCGACCACCGAGAGCAAGGCTCTCCTGAACCGCATGCGCAAGGAGTACACATGAGCAGCACCGGTACCTACAACGGCATGCCCGCGACGGAACTCGGTGAGCAGGGCTGGGAGTGCCCGTGGAGCGGTACCAGCGGCGGGCAGTGCGTGGAGACGAAGCGGCTCGCCGACGGCCGGGTGGCCTTTCGGCAGTCGACGGATCCGGCCGGTCCCGCGCTGATCTACACGCCCGAGGAGTTCAGCGCGTTCGTCACGGGGATCAAGAACGGGCTGGCCGATCACCTGACCAAGAGCTGAACCAGACCGGCCTCGGACCCCCACCTTGCCTGCTGCCACCTGGCCGGCATGCCGAAGCACACCTCTGAAGGGACAAGATGACCTCCCCCCACACCGCGCGGCACATCGACACCAGCAGGCCGCACTCGGCCCGCATGTACGACTACTACCTCGGCGGCAAAGACCACTTCGACGTCGACAAGGAGGCTGCCGAGAGGGTTGCGGCGGCGTACCCCGGCATCTTCGTGTGCGCCAGGGAGAACCGCGCCTTCATGCACCGCGCCACCCGTGTCCTCGCCCGGGAGCACGGCATCCGGCAGTGGCTCGACATAGGCACCGGCATTCCGACCGAGCCCAATCTGCACCAGGTGGCCCAGGCCGTCGTCCCGCAGGCCAGGGTCGTGTACGCCGACAATGATCCCCTCGTCCTCAAGTACGCCGAGACTCTGATGCACAGCGCCCCTGAGGGCCGTACGACCTATATCGAGGCGGACGTCAACGACCCCGAAACGCTCCTGAACGCCCCGGAGTTGGCGGAAGTCCTGGACCTGACCGAGCCGGTCGCGCTGTCCCTCAACGCCCTCATGCACTTCGTCCCCGACTCCCAGGACCCGTACGGAATCGTCGGCCGCCTCATGAGTGCCCTCCCCTCGGGCAGCGCCCTCGCCCTGACCCACTGCACCCCGGACTTCGACCCCACCACGTGGGAGAACGTCACGAAGATCTACACCGGTGCCGGAACCCCCGTGCAGTTCCGCTCCAAGGCCGACGTCTCACGCTTCTTCGACGGCCTCGACCTCCTCTCCCCCGGCATCGCCCTCGGTCACCGCTGGCGCCCGGAGGCCGCGGACGGCAGCTCCGAGGGGCCCGCGCCGGAGCCCACGGATGCCGAGGTCAGCCTGTGGACAGGGGTAGCCATCAAGCCGTAGTGCTTACTGTCTGGGCCTTCGCTCTCGCCTGCGAGGACCCTACAGAGTGACGGTCACGCGGGGTCGGCGGGCCGGAGGGCGTCGAGCAGCCGGGGCGAGGCCTGGAGTGCCGTGCGCTGCATCAGGTCCAGAACGCCCCGCGTGCCCGCCATCTCCGAGCCGCCGCCCGCCCGGCCGGGGCCACCGTGCCTCAGGGCGGGGAGCGGTGAGCCGTGCCCGGTGGTCTGCGCCATGTTCGCCGAGTCCATCAGGTGCAGCCGTCCGTGCCAGGGAGCGGCGTCCTGGACGAAGGCAAGCGTCCAGGCGAGATCGTCGCTGACGACGGAGGCCGCGAGGCTGCCCCGGCCGCGTGCCACCAGGTCCGTCGCGTGGGTCGTGTCGCGGTACGCCATGACCGTGGCGGCCGGTCCGAACGGCTCGACCTCGTGGGGTGCGGCGGCGTCCGGGTCGGCGGAGATGAGCATGGTGTCCAGGAAGGCCCCTCGCTCGGGGTCGGCGTCGACCACCCGCACCTTGTCCGGGTCGCCGTGGACGAAGCGGCCGGAGTCGGCGATCGCCCGCGCGGCCCGGCGTACGTCCTCGCGTTGCTCGAGGCTGACGACCGCGCCCATCCGGACGCCCTCCGCGGCCGGGTTGCCGATGCTCACCCCGGCCAATTCGGCGGAGATCGCGTCCAGCGCGGCGAGTTCGTGCTCCTGCGGGACGAGCACGCGGCGGATCGCCGTGCACTTCTGGCCGGCCTTGACCGTCATCTCGGTCACGGCCTCGCGGACGAAGGCCTCGAAGAGGGGTGATCCGGGCTGTACGTCGGGGGCGAGGACGATGGCGTTGACGGAGTCGGCCTCCGCGTTGAACCGGATGGAGCGGGCGACCAGGTTCGGCTGCGTGCGCAGTGTCTCGGCGGTGGCGGCGGAGCCGGTGAAGGACAGCACGTCCTGCTCCAGGAGCAGGTCGAGTGCGGGCCGGACCGAGCCCACGATCATCTGCAGGGCGCCGGGCGGCAGGGCTCCGGCCTCGGTGACGATCCGGACGAGGTGTTCGGTGAGGTACGCGGTGGGGGTGGCCGGCTTCACCACGCTGGGCATACCGGCCAGCAGCGCCTGGGCCAGCTTCTCCAGCGGGGCCCAGACGGGGAAGTTGAAGGCGTTCACCTGAAGCATCAGGCCCGGGGAGGGGGTGCAGAGGTGGACGCCGAGGAAGTCGTCGCCGCGTGCGAGGCGTTCGGCGGGGCCCTCGACCAGGTACGGCGCGTCCGGCAGTTCGCGGCGCGCGCGGGTGGCGTAGTCGCGCAGGACGCGGATGCCGCCGTCGACGTCGTACCGGGCGTCGAACAGGGTCGCTCCGGCGCGGGCCGACAGCGCGTACAACTCCTCGCGGCGGGCACGGACAGCTGAGGCGAGCGCGTCCAGAAGGTCGGCCCGCTGGTGAAAGGTGAGGGCGCGCAACGCGGGGCCGCCGACGCCGCGGGCATGGTCCAACGCTCCGGCGAGGTCGAGGCCTTGGGAGGAGACGTGGCAGACCAGGTCACCGGTGATCGCGTCGCGCACCTCGGCCGCCGACGCGTCCGTGGCCGTGGGGGTGACCCAGGTGTCCTGAAGATGGCTCTGGAGCATGGATACGGCTGCTTTCGTCGGAGAGGGCTGCAGGGGGAACGTACGACATGGTCCGTCACACGACGGGGTGGTGCCCCCAGATGTCGGCGGTGTACACGCGGCTGACCCAGGTGCTCTCGTCCACCTGCACGCCGCCCGCGCCGATCTCGATGCCGAATCCGGCGGGCGAGGTCATGTAGAAGGAGAACATTCCGTCGTTGGCGTGTTTGCCGAGCGTCGCCATGAGTTCGACGTCGTGCTCGCGCGTGCGGTCGAGGGCGCGGCCGACTTCTTCCGCGGTGGTCACCTCGCACAGGATGTGGTGGGTTCCCTCGTTCTTGTGCGAGCGGATGAAGGCGACGCTGTGATGCCGCGGGTTGCAGCCGAGGAAGTAGAACGTGCCCCAGGGGTAGTCGGCGGTGTCGCTGAGCCGGAACCCCAGGACGTCGCAGTAGAAGTCGACCGCCTCCTGCACGTGCGGTGTCTTCATCACGACGTGCCCGAGGCCCTGTTCACCGGTCACGAAGTCGACGCCGAGCGGTGAGACGAACTGGCTCGGGGCTAGGCGGCGGCCGCAGAACAGCTCGGTGCGGATGCCGAGCGGGCCGGTGAAGTGCACCATCCGGGCCACCTGGCGGTCGTGGCACTCCTCGTCCGTGCCGACGGCCACGTCGACGTCGGCCTCCTTGAGCCGCACCGTCATCTCGTCGATCGCGGCCCCGTCCCGGACCTCCCAGCCGATGACCGTCACGCCGCCCGTCGGGGCCTCGGTGAGCCACATACGGAAGGGGTGCTGGTCCATGCGCAGGCGATAGCGCACCTGCCCCTCGGGGTCGGCGGGTTCGACCGCGAGGCCTATCACTGTCCGGGCGTACTCCGCCCATGCTGTCGGGTCGGGCGTGCCGATGCCCACGTACCCAAGGCTCTGGATCGTCATGACGACGACGATATTTGTCAGACCCTTGACGGTCAAGGGTCATACGAATACGTTGACGTCATCGAGCCGAGGAGGACTCCGATGCCGGGAGATGTGCCCGAGAAAGCCCGCGTACGGCCGGTCGACGAGGCCGACCTGCAGGAGAAAACGCTGGCGGCACTGGCGCCGTACCGCGATCAGAACGGCCGGATCTACACGATCTGGGCAACCCTGGCGCACCACGAGGACGCACTGCGCCGCTTCCTCGTCTTCAGCAACCACGTGCTGGGCAAGAACACCCTGCCGCCGGCGTCCCGCGAGCTGATGATCCTGCGGATCGCGGCCCGTGCGCAGGCGGCGTACGAGTGGGATCAGCACGTCAGGATCGCCCGCCGGGCGGGCCTGGCCGACGAGTCGATCCTCGCCGCGGCGACCGGCGTATGGGACGTCCTCGACGCACTCGACCAGGACCTGCTCGCCGCAACGGACTCGCTCGTCGACCGCCAGTCCGTGGACGACGAACTGTGGGGCCGACTCGAAGCGCACCTGAGCGTCGAGCAGATCATCGACGTCCTCTACACCGTCGGCCAGTACCTGACCATCGCCACCGTCATCAACACGCTCGGCGTGCAGACAGAGGGCGACCTCGCGCTCCCCCTCCCCCAGCTCTCCGACCAGAAGGAAGTACCCGCATGAAGCTCGCCAACCTCGCCGGCCGCCCCGTCGCCGTGCGCGGGGACCGCGCCCTCGATCTCGCGGACGCCGGCAAGGGAGCGATCGAGCCGCGCCTCGAGGTCCTCTCCGACCTCTCACTCCACGACGAGCTGCGCACTCTCGCCGAGCGTGCCGCGGACGCCGACTGGAGGCCGTTCGACCCGCAGGATCTGGGCCGCGTCGCCAAGCCGTACAAGGCGATCGGGGTAGCCCTCAACTACCGTGCGCACGCCGAGGAGTCCAACCTCCCGGTCCCGGACGAGCCGTCGGTGTTCGCCAAGTTCGCCTCGTCGGTGGTCGGCCCGTACGACTCCGTCGTGGTGGAGCCTCAGTACGACAAGGTCGACTACGAAGCCGAGCTCGTGGTGGTCATGGGGAAGACCGGCAAGAACATCCCCGAGGCCGACGCCTGGTCTTACGTGGCGGGTGTCACCGCGGGTCAGGACATCAGTGACCGCAAGGAGCAGTGGCGCAAGCCGATCAACCAGTTCACGCTGCCGAAGTCGTACGACACCTTCAGCCCGATCGGCCCGTACCTGGTCACCGTCGACGAGTTCGAGGACCCGGACGACATCGAGGTGGCCGGCTGGGTCGACGACCTCGAGGTGCAGCGGGGCCGCACCTCGGATCTCATCTTCAGCGTGCCCGAGCTGATCGCCTGGCTGTCGAAGCGGGTGACGTTCGAGCCGGGCGACCTCATCTTCACCGGCACCCCGGCCGGCTGCGGTGTCCGCCGCACCCCTCGGCTGTACCTCACCGAAGGTAAGGTCCTGCGGACCGAGGTCACGGGCGTGGGCACTATGGTCAATCCGATCGTCGCCGGCTGACACAAGTCCGGCCGTACGAGGAAGGGTGGGAGATCGTGACGGACACCACGCGTGAACCGGACACCACGAATGTGCAGCGGACCCGCGAGTTCGCGGAGCTGCTGCGCCATCACCACCGAGAGCTGGGGACGACCGACCCCAGGGATCTCGACGCGATCGAGATGGTCACCGACCTCACCCGCCTCGAAGCCCGGCTCACCAAGGACTTCGAACGGCACGTACACCGGCCACTGGGCCTGACCTGGGCGGGCTTCAGGATCCTCAACGCCCTGTGGACCTACGACGGCCTCGCCCAGCAGGACATCGGCCGGGTCTCCGGCTCCACACGCGCCAGTATCTCCAGCGCGCTGGCGACCCTGGAGAAGAGCGGTCTCGTCACCCGCCGACGGGTCGAGACCGACCGCCGCCAGCTGATCGTCGAACTCACGGAAGAGGGCCGCGAGACGCTGCGGAAGGCCATCGAGGCCCAGACCCTGCGTGAGCGGGCATGGACCGCCGTCCTGCGCGACGACCAGCTCAGTGAGCTGGTTCACCTGCTGCGAACCCTGGTCAACCAGGACACCCCGGCCGCAGACTGACCGCGCCCAACCTGACCGCTCATACCCGAACCCCCACATAGTGACCGCTCGCGGACGCGGAACAGCGTCGGCGACGGCCTCACCGTAGGCGGCGACCTCACAAAAATCGTCAGGGTTCTGACTGTCATACCCCAAACGCCGAAGTGCTTCTCAAAGGAGAGAACCATGGCCCGTCGTGTCGTCACCGGTGTCAGCGCCAGCGGCAAGCCCGTGATCGTCAGCGACGGCGAGCCGCCGCTCACCCACAGTTTCGTCCACACCCCGGGCCACGCCAGGTCCCTGGTATGGAACACGACGGCGCCCGCCACCCCGTCGGCCGACCCGACGGCATCGCTGCAGTCCTTCCTGCCCGCTCCCGGCGAGACGATCGCCCTGACCGTCACCTTCCCGCCGAGCAGTGTCTACGCCGCCCCCGGCTTCGACCCCGCCGCCGCGGCGGCCGAGCAGCTGGCGACCTCCCCCGGACTCGCCGAGCTCTTCGAGCCCGACAACCCCGGTATGCACACCACACCCACCGTCGACTACGGCGTGGTCCTGTCCGGCGAGATCGTCCTCGACCTGGACGGCGGCGAGACGGCGGTCCTGGGGCCCGGCGACATAGTCGTGCAGAACGGCACCCGCCACGCCTGGCGCGTCACCGGCACGGAGCCCGCCACGATGTTCTTCGTCCTGATCGGCGCGGACGGCACCTCATGAACGCCGTCACCACCGCGGCCCCCGGTGCGCCGGTCGTCGAGCTCGACCTCTCCGAGCTGCGCCACGACCCGTACCCCGCCTACGCCGAGCTGCGCCGCTCCGCCCCGCTGGCCTGGGTGCCCTCGGTCGGACGGCACCTGCTGACCCGGTACGACGACATCGTCCACGCGGAGAAGCTGCCCGAGGTGTTCAGCTCCCGCGAGGAGGGCTCGCTGCTCCTGCGCACCGTGGGCCCCAACATGCTTCGCGAGGACGACCCTGAGCACCGGCGGCTGCGTTCCGCCGCCGAGCCGCCCACTCGCCCCCGCCAGGTCCGCGACCTGTGGGCCGGGTCCTTCGAGCGCACCGCGCATGAGTTGCTCGACCGGATCGCCGGACGCGGCGAGGCCGACCTGATCCGCGACTTCGCGGAACCGCTCGTCGCCGCCAACCTGGCCCTGGTCCTCGGCCTGCACAACACGACCGCCGACGACATCGCCGCCTGGTCACGGGCGATGATGGACGGCAACAGCAACTACGCCAACGACCCCGACATCTGGCTCCGCGCCGAGCAGGCAACCCGGGCCATCGAGGAAGCGGTGGCCGAGATCGCCGAGGCGGTCCGCCGCGAGCCCGACGGCTCGGTGATCTCCTCCATGGTCCACGCGGCCGAGCCGGTGGACCTCGCCGAGATCCAGAACAACGTCAAGGTCATCATCGGCGGGGGCGTCAACGAGCCGCGTGACGTCTTCGGCGTGGGCGCCTGGGCGCTGCTGCAACGTCCCGAGGTGCTGGAGCGGGTGCGGGCGGACCCGGCGATGTGGAAGCGCGTCTTCGAGGAGACCGCCCGCTGGATCTCGCCGATCGGCATGTATCCGCGCCAGCTCACCCAGGACTACGAGATCGCCGGCGTCACCCTGCCCGCAGGGAGCCGTGTCGCGCTGGTGATCGCCTCGGGGAACCGGGACGAGTCGGTCTTCGAGCGGGCCGACGAGTTCGACGTCGACCGTCCCCACCACCCGCACCTCGCCTTCGGCGGCGGTCCACACTTCTGCATGGGCGCGTGGGTCGCGCGCCACGAGGTCAGCGCGCTCGCCTGGCCCCTCGTCTTCGGCCGCCTCAAGGGACTCCGCCTCGCCGGAAGCGCGACAGCTTCCAACAGCCGCTCCGCCGCGGGCCGCCTGGAGGGCTGGGTGTTCCGGGGACTCACCTCGCTGAACGTCACCTGGCAGGCCTCCGCCTGAGCCCGGCAAGCCCCCTGAGCCGTCCCCATCGGGAGGACTTCATGCCCATCGTCATCTTCGAGTTGCCCGACGGCACCCAACGCAAGGTCACCGCCGAGTCCGGGACGGTGCTCATGCGGGCGGCCGTGTCCAACGGCGTCGACGGCATCGTCGCGGAGTGCGGCGGAAACGCCTCCTGCGCCACCTGCCACGTCTACGTCGACGACCGGCACGGCGACCTTCTGGGACCGCCGAACGACGTCGAGGACGAGATGCTGGACTTCACCGCCGCCGAACGCCGGCCCACCAGTCGGCTGAGCTGCCAGGTCCAGATCTCCGACGCGCTCGACGGGCTGGTCGTACACGTCCCGGAGGAGCAGGTATGAGCGGCACGAAGACGGCGCGCGTGGTCGTCGTCGGCGGAGGTCAAGCCGGCTTCAGCGTCGCCTCGACACTGCGCGGTGCGGGGTACGAGGGTCCGGTCACCGTTTTCGCCGACGAGCGCCACCTTCCGTACGAGCGGCCGCCGTTGTCCAAGAAGGCCCACACGGACTCCCTCCGTGTCGAGTTGGTGCCGGAGTCCTTCTACAAGGAGCGGGACATCGAGCTGCGGCTCGGCGAGGACGTGGTCGCGATCGACACCGCCGCCTACGCTGTGGTCACGGGAACGGGCACCCGCGTCTCGTACGACCACCTCGTCCTGGCCACCGGCGCGCGCAACCGCCCGCTGCCCGTCCCCGGCACCGAGCTGACCGGCGTCCACGCGCTGCGCTCGCTCGACGACGCCCTCGCCATCGGCCGGGCGCTGACGACGGCCCGTGACGTGGTCGTCGTGGGCGGAGGGTTCATCGGGCTGGAACTCGCCCAGGTCGCCAGGGCACACGGGGCGCGGGTGACGGTGGTCGAGCTGGCCGACCGGCTGCTGAGCCGGGCTGTCTCGCCGCAGTTGCAGGAGCGCCTGCGGGAGAGGCACGAGCGTGGCGGCGTCCGGATCCTCACCGGGACGGCCGTGCAGTCGATCGAGGGCACGGACCACGTGCGACAGGTCGTCACCGACCGCGGCGCGCTCCCTGCCGACCTCGTCGTCTACGGCATCGGAGCCGCCCCCAGGGACGAACTGGCGCGGGACGCGGGTCTCGCCGTGGAGGACGGCGTGATCGTGGACGAACAGCTGCGCTCGATCACCGATCCCCGGATCTCCGCCGTGGGCGACTGCGCCCGGCACCCCCATCCCCACGCGGACGGGCTGGTCCGGCTGGAGTCCGTGCAGAACGCCACCGACCAGGGGGCACTGGTCGGCCGGCGTATCGCCGGGTCCCCGAGTCCGTACGAGAGCCTGCCGTGGTTCTGGAGCGACCAGGGCGACATCAAACTGCAGATCGCCGGGCTGCGCGCGAACACCGATGACGTGCGTCTGGCGTTGGGCGATTCTCCGGAGCGGCTGGCCGCGTACGCGTTCCGCGACGACCGGCTGGTGGCCGTCGAGACGTTGAACTGGCCCGCGGAACACCTGGCCGCCCGCCGGGTGCTGGAGCGCAGCCAGCCCGTCTGTGCGGCCGACCTCGCGGGTTCGACGCTCGGCGCGCTCGTCCGGGCCCGACGTGCCGCGGAGGTGCGGGCATGACCGGAACATCCGCGGACACCTGGTTCGGCGCCCATCTCGTGGCGAGCGCGGCCGAGGTCGGCTCCCGGCTCGCCCTGGTCTTCACGGACCGGACATGGACCTATGCCGAGCTGGACCTGGCCATCCGGCGCACCGTCGCCCGCCTCGACAAGTTCGGCGTGCGCAAGGGTGATCGCGTCGTGATGCAGGGGGCGGCGCGGCCCGAGGCCCTGATCACGCTGTTCGCGGTGACGAGGATGGGGGCCGTCCTCGTACCCGTCCATCCTCAGGTGGCCGGCGGCGAGTTGGCCGTCGTCTGCGAGGACACGGCGCCGCGTACGGTCATCGGCGACGAACGGTTCCTGAGCGCCCGCCCTGCCGACGGCGGTGGCGGTGGTGGTGGCGGCCGGGGCGGTGGTGGTGCCGGTGGTACGAGCTTCCGCCTGACGTGGGAGGACCTGCACCCCGGCGACGAGCCGTCCGCGCCCGCCTCGGAAGGACTGAAGCCGCCGGCCGGCTCCGACGTCGCGGTCATCGCGTTCACGTCCGGAACCTCCGGCCGCCCCAAGGGCGTAGCGCTGACGCACGCCAACCTGTACTGGAGCATGGTCAACGGACTGTCGCGGCTCCCCGTGGGCGAGGACGACACCGCCCTCGTCTCCACGCCGCTGGCCCACGTCGCCGTTCTGGGCGGGCTGCCTCAGTACACCTGGGCGCGTCGCGGGACAGTGGTGCTGGCCCCGAGGTTCGACCCGGACCTGTTCATCGACCTCGTACGCGACCACCGGGTCACCTGCGCCTTCGCCGTACCCGCCATGGCCGCCCTGTTGGCCCGTCATCCCCGCTTCACAAGTGGCGACCTGGACACCTTGCGGTGGATCCTCTCCGGCGGGGCACCGGCCCAGACGGCGATCAGGGCACAGCTGAACGAGCGCGGGGTCGGAGTGGCCGACTCCTACGGCCTTACGGAGACCAGCGCCGGCGTGACGTACTCCGCGCCCGACGCGAACGCGGAACCGGCCACCGTGGCGGGACGTCCCGTGCCGCACGTCGAGCTCCTGGTCGTGGACGAGGCGGGATCGCCCGCCCCGGACGGCGCGGTCGGCGAGATCTGGGTGCGCGGACCGTCGGTCGCGTCGTCGTACTGGACCGCCTCCGGGCCGCGGCCCGCCACCGACGCCGACGGCTGGTTCCACACCGGGGACAGGGGCCGGACCGACACCGAGGGCCGGATCGAAGTCGTCGGCCGGGTCAAGGACACCATCATCACCGGCGGCGAGAACGTCGACCCCGCCGAGGTCGAGAACGCGCTGATCGACCTGCCGGGCGTCGTCGAGGTCGCGGTGTCCGGGACGCCGGATCCGGTCTGGGGCGAGATCGTGACCGCCTTCCTGGTCGCCGACGGCGGTGAACCGTCCCTGGACGACATACGCGCCCACCTCGACGGCCGGCTGGCCCGGCACAAGTGGCCGCGGCGACTGCGCGTCGTACCGGCGCTGCCGCGAGGAGCGACCGGGAAGCTCCAGCGGCAGCGGCTGACGACACTGCTCGACGACTGACCCACTCCCCACAACTCCCACAACTCCGACAACTCGCCCGAGACGACACCACAGTTGGCGCCGTCTCCCCCACCCATACCCGAGGAGACGCCATGAGTGCGACCATGCGAGCCGCCCGGATGCACCACGTCGGCGAGCCCATGAAGATCGAGGACCTCCCCGTTCCCGAGCCGGGCCCCGGCGACGTCCGCGTGGCCGTGCACGCCGTCAACATCGTTCCGAACCTCGCCAACATCCTGAACATGTGGACCACTTGGTTCCCGCACAGCCCCCTGCCGACCCTTCCGGCGATCTTCGGCCTTGACCCGGCGGGCGTGGTCGAGGCGGTCGGCGAGGGTGTCCAGGGATGGGAGGTCGGCGACCGGGTGTACGTCAACCCGGGCCGGAGCTGCGGGGCTTGCCGCTCGTGCCGCAACAACGACTCGATCAACTGCGCCAGTTACGCCTTCGCCGGATATTTCGGCTTTTCGTCGACCGCGATCGACCTGCTGGACCGGTACCAGGGCGGCCTTGCCGAGCACATGGTGGCGCCGGCGTACGCGCTGGTGAAGCTGCCGGACAACCTGTCCTTCGAGGCCGCCGCCCGCTTCGGCTACCTCGGCACCGTGTACTCCGCCCTCCGCAAGGCCGGCGCCGGGCCGGGCAAGACGGTCCTGATCAACGGCATCAGCGGCACTCTGGGCATCGGGGCGGCCCTGCTCGCCCCCGCCTTCGGCCTGACGCACGTCTACGGCACCGGACGCGACCGGCAACTGCTCGACCAGGTCGGCAAGTTGGCGAACGGCCGCCTGCACCTGCACTCCCTGAACGACGGTCCGCTCGACGAGTGGATACGTGAGGAGACCGACGGCTATGGCGCCGACATCTACATCGACGCGCTCGGCCCGGGTGCGCCGCACGAGACGTTCCTGGCCGGGATGCGGGCGATGGCGCGCGGCGGCATCGCGGTGAACATCGGCGCCATGGTCGGTGACCTGCCCGTCGACATCCACCGGATGATGGACCAGCAGCTGCGGCTGATCGGATCCGCCTGGTTCACCTCCGGAGAGGGCCAGGCGATGGCCGACCTGGTGGAGGCCGGCGTGATCGACCTCAGTCCCCTGGAGCACCACGTGTACCCGCTGGAGCAGGTCAACGAGGCCATCAGTGGGATCGCTCAACGCAACGGCGGCTTCAGCAACTTCATCATCAGCCCGACGGCCACGTCGTAAGCAACCCGACGGCCACTGTGGAACCGGGGCCGCCGGCCACTCCCCTAGCCGGCGGCCCCTTCCCCTCCCCTTCCGACTCTGGAGACTCTGATGCACGCTCAGCACGCCGCGCGCCCCGCCGACCCCCTCGACCTCGTGGAACTCGACAGCCTGCTGACCCCGGACGAGCGGGCCGTACGCGACGCCGTCCGCACCTTCTGCGACCGGCGCGTCGAACCGCACATCGCCGAGTGGTTCGAGCGGGGGTCGGTCGAGGACATCCGCGGGCTCACCAAGGAACTCGGCGAACTCGGCCTGCTGGGCATGCACTTGGAGGGCTACGGATGCGCGGGCATGAGCGCCGTCGACTACGGCCTTGCCTGTCTCGAACTGGAGGCGACCGACTCGGGGTTGCGCTCCCTGGTCTCCGTCCAGGGCTCGCTGGCCATGTACGCGATCCACGCGTTCGGGTCCGAGGAGCAGAAGGAGGAGTGGCTGCCCCGCCTCGCGGCGGGCACCGCCATCGGCTGCTTCGGACTCACCGAGCCCGACTCCGGATCCGACCCGGGCAGCATGCGGACCGCCGCCCGCCGCGACGGTGACGACTGGGTCCTGGACGGTCGCAAGATGTGGATCACCAACGGCTCGGTCGCCGACGTGGCGGTGGTCTGGGCCCGTACCGAGGACGGGGTCCGCGGCTTTGTGGTGCCCACCGACACCCCCGGCTTCTCGGCTCCCGCGATCAAGCACAAGATGTCGCTGCGGGCGTCGGTGACCAGCGAGCTCGTCCTCGACTCCGTACGACTTCCCGGTGCGGCCGTCCTGCCGGAGGTGCGGGGACTCAAGGGCCCGCTGTCCTGCCTCAACGAGGCGAGGTACGGCATCGCCTGGGGCGCGATGGGCGCCGCGCGCTCGGCCTTCCGGACGGCGCTGGCCTACGCGGGCGACCGGGTCCAGTTCGGCCGCCCGATCAGCTCCTTCCAGCTGACCCAGGCCAAGCTGACCGACATGGCCCTCGAACTGGCCAAGGGCACACTGCTCGCCTTCCACCTCGGCCGCACCAAGGACGACCGGGGGCTCAGGCCCGAGCAGGTCAGCTTCGGCAAGCTCAACAACACCCGCGCAGCGCTGGAGATCTGCCGTACGGCCCGCACGGTCCTGGGCGCGAACGGCATCTCCCTGGAATACCCGGTCATCCGGCACGCCAACAACCTCGAGTCGATCCTGACCTACGAGGGCACCGTGGAGATGCACACCCTGATGATCGGCCAGGCACTGACGGGGCAGGCAGCCTTCCGATAAGCACAACGCCCCCGATCCGCGCGGTGGGTGTCGTCGGCTGCGGCCTGATGGGCGCGGGCATCGCGGAGGTCTGTGCCCGGGCCGGTTTCGGCGTCGTGGTCCACGAGGTGGGCGAGGACGCGGCCAAGGCCGGCCTGGTCCGCATCACCGCCTCGCTGGACCGCGGCGTACGGCGCGGCAAGCTCACCGGCGCGGAACGCGATGCCGCCCTCGACCGCGTGCGGGTCACCGCCGACCTCGCGGAGTTGTCCGACGGGGAGTCGGGGCGCGGCTTCCACGAGTACGCGGCCGTCCTCGCCGCTCCCTGAGGACAGTGCTCCGCCGGAAAGGCGACCGACCCGGGATATTTGACTCTGTCGGCGAACGCTCCCGGTCGATGAGACTTCTCCCCAGAAGGCACACCTCGGGTCCAACGGCCCCATACGAGGGGGCATTCGGCTGGCCACAGCCAGATCCCGCCCCTGAAATCCAAGGACCCCTGTAGGTGGCACGTTCCGACGCGGCTGACCATGTCGCGGGTCCGTGAGGCGGATCCCATTCGCCACCTCATGCCCGGGGAGCCGCACACTCATGGTCGAACTCTGCTCGGGCCAGACATACGCAAGCCGTCAGCGTCCTTCCCCCCAACTCCGCGGCACCACCCGGTGCCCCGAAAAGGAAGCCGAATGAGCACTTACGCAGTCTCGCCTGCCCAGCGGGCCCCATCGCACCGCCGGCGACGCAATCGCACCCTCCTGCTGGTCACCATCGGCATCACCGCGTTGGCGGTCCTCGCCTACGTGCTGGTCAGGCCCGACTCCGCGAAGGCCGCCGGAGAGGACCTGGAGTACGTCGTGAACGCAGACGGCACGAGCGTCGCCTTCTTCGACCAACTCAACGACTTCGAGGTCCAGATGGACCTCACCGCCCTCAAGCAGGAGACCGGCACAGCGGAAAGGGCCGACGTCGAAGCGGCGTTCGCCGAAGCCAACAAGGTGTCCCAGGAGGTCACCGGCTGGAACCTGGAGAAGGACATCCCGAAGATGAAGGCGGAGGCCAAGCGGTTCCGCGACGAGATCGCCGGCGCGGACTTCGGGAACGTTCCCGAAGAAAACAGGCTCAAGGACATGACCGTCGCGCTGTTCGAGAACAGCAAGAGCAACCTCGGGGCGGAGTGCCGCGACCGCTGCCTTGCCTCCCCGATCGGCACCACGGTGGCCCGAACCGTGTTCCTGGGCGGCATCGCGACAATCGCCGCCCTCACCCTGTCGGCTGTCGGCGTCGCCGGACTCCCCGCCGCCGGGATCATGGTGGGCATCGTGTGGGGCGTCAACCTGATGATCCTGGCCACGGAGCTCTTCGACCGCCAGCGGGCCAACGCCGATGCCGCCCAGCAGGCCGCGGTGCGGCAGCAGGCCAACCACGCCCTGGTCCAGATGATGACCCTCGGCCGGACCGCCGTGGAGCAGGCCGTCGAGCAGGCCGGCGGCGACCGCAACCGAGTCAACGTCCAGGCAGAGCGCACCGCGAGGTCCGCGTACGCCCGCCAGAACGGCGGTGACCCCCAGCCCGAACCCGACCAGGCGTTCATCGACCAGATGGACATGATCCTCGACCAGGTCTGACAGGCCCGTGGACCACTGGAGTCCCGCCTCTGTGCCGACGACGGGCACAGAGGCGGGGCCCTGTCCATTCATGACACTCCTCGGGGCGGACTCCGCCCAGCTCAAGTTCCAGGAGTCGTTGCAACACCCCAGTTCCGCCGATGCGCTGCTCTGCCCGCCGACCCGGTTGCACATCCACCGCGGCCCGCTGCGTCCCTGACGCGCAGCGGGCCGCAATCATTTCCCGTGCTCTGCTGGCGCCGCCCGCCGTTCACCCGCTGCGCCGCGCGCATCAGCCGACCCCGCAGGTGGCCGGATGTCATCGCATGATCCCGGCCACGTGTCCGGATCCGTCCGGAAGAACGGGCAGCAAACGGGCACACACCCGCCGTCGAGCGGGCAGCAGCCTCCCGCCCCGCGGAACCCTCCACCGCATCATCCAGGGGCTCCTCACTCCGAAATACGGGCACATTCGGTCATGAACTGCATTACGACGAACCTGGTCAGTAGGGGCAATCCCCTTGTAGAAATTGGGCCACCGGAGCCCGATCGGGCCGGGCTCCGGGAAACAGCCGGCGCGGGTACAGCGCCCAGAGCCGTGAAACGGAGGTGTCGCCGTGGACGCCGAGGAACGAAGACGCGGAATTCTGGAAACGGCACGCCGTTCCGGATCCGTGGACGTCGGCAAACTCGCCGCCGAACTCGGGGTCTCCAAAGAGACCGTGAGGCGCGATCTGAACCTGCTGGAGGGGCAAGGGCTGGTCCGGCGTACGCACGGCGGTGCCCATCCCGTGGAGAGCGCGGGCTTCGAGACCACGCTCGCCTTCCGTACGACCGAGCACGTCCCCGAGAAGTCCCGGATCGCGGCCGCCGCAGCCGCGCTGCTCGGGGACGCCGAGACCGTCTACATCGACGAGGGCTACACCCCGCAGCTCATCGCCGCCGCCCTCCCCCGCGAGCGTCCACTGACCGTGGTCACCTCCTCGCTGGCCACCGCATCGGACCTGGCCTCCGCCCAGAACATCACCGTGCTGCTGCTCGGCGGCAGGGTGCGTGGCGGGACGCTGGCCACGGTCGACCACTGGGCGACCCGTATGCTCTCCGGCTTCACCATCGACCTGGCGTACGTCGGCGCGAACGGCATCTCCCGCGAATACGGACTCACCACCCCAGATCCTGCGGTCAGCGAGGTGAAGGCCCAGGTGATGCGGGTCGCCAAACGCCGGGTCTTCTCCGGTGTCCATGCGAAGTTCGGCGCCATGAGCTTCTGCCGATTCGCTGACGTGACGGATTTTGAAGCCATCGTCACCGACACCGGGCTGCACAGTTCCGAGGCCCACCGCTACGCACTGCTGGGTCCCCAGGTCATCCAGGCCTGAGCCGCAGTTCATCTCCCCATTACACCCCGTAAGGCCGGGGTCCTGGTTCCCCATGCCCTCGAACACTCCTGGAGTCAGTCATGCGCACACGAAGAATGATCCATGTCATCGCCACGGCCACGGCCGCAGGCTCACTGCTGGTCGCCTGTAGCGGGGCGGGCGGCTCCTCGAGCTCCGGTGACGGCGAGAGCATCAATGTGCTGATGGTCGGCAATCCGCAGATGGAGGACATCGCGAAGCTGACGAAGAGCACGTTCACGAAGGACACCGGGATCAAGGTGAACTTCACGATCCTTCCGGAGAACGAGCTGCGGGACAAAGTCACCCAGGACATCGCCACCCAGGCCGGCCAGTACGACGTGGCCACCATCGGCGCGTACGAGGTGCCGATCTGGGAGGAGAACGGCTGGCTGCAGGACCTGGGCTCCTACGCGGACAAGGACAAGAGTTTCGACAAGGACGATCTGCTCAAGCCGATGGTCAAGTCGCTGTCCGGTGAGGACGGCAAGCTGTATGCGCTGCCGTTCTACGGCGAGTCGTCCTTCCTGATGTACAACAAGGAGGTCATGGCGCAGAAGGGCATCAGCATGCCCGAAAAGCCGACCTGGCAGCAGGTCGCCGACATCGCCGCGAAGGTGGACGGCGCCCGGCCGGGGATGAAGGGCATCTGCCTGCGTGGTCTGGCCGGCTGGGGGGAGCTGGGGGCGCCGCTGACCACCATGGTGAACACCTTCGGCGGTACCTGGTTCACCGAGGACTGGCAGGCGCAGGTCAACAGTCCGAAGTTCAAGGAGGCGACGAAGTTCTACGTCGACCTGGTGCGCAAGCACGGGGAGGCGGGCGCGTCGCAGGCCGGGTTCACCGAGTGCCTGAACGCGATGAGCCAGGGCAAGGTCGCCATGTGGTACGACGCGACCAGTGCGGCCGGGTCGTTGGAGGACCCCAAGTCCAGCAAGGTGGCCGGCAAGGTCGGCTACGCCTACGCCCCGACGGTGGAGACCGCCAACAGTGGCTGGCTGTGGGCCTGGGCGTGGGCGATGCCCAAGACCACCAAGAAGGCGGACGCGGCCTCGAAGTTCATGCTGTGGGCCTCCAGCAAGGAGTACGAGGAGCTGGTCGGCGAGGAGCTGGGCTGGTCGCGGGTGCCGGCCGGCAAGCGGGCCAGCACGTATGCGAACCCCCAGTACGCCAAGGCGTCCGCGGCGTTCGGTGACGTCACCTTGCAGTCCATCCAGCAGGCCAACCCGTCCGACCCGGGTGTGCAGGCCAGGCCCACGGTGGGGATCCAGTTCGTGGCCGTCCCCGAGTTCCAGGACCTGGGCACCAAGGTGACCCAGGAGATCTCCGCGGCCATCGCCGGAAAGACCAGCGTGGACAAGGCGCTGAGCGAGGGCCAGAAGCTCGCCGAGGAAGTCGCCAGGAAGCAGAAGTGACCCTTGGACGCCCGGCCGGCCATGGGGCCGGCCGGGCACGGCACCGTCTCCCCTACCCGGCCGTCACCGGCCAAGGACAGTCCATGACCACGCTCACCGCTGCACCCAAGACCACACCGCCACCCGTGCGTACCCGCAAACCCACCGGCGTCAGCAAGTGGCGGCGGCGCATCCCGCTGCTGCCCGCGCTGATCTTCACCATCGCCGTCACGCAACTGCCCTTCGTGGCCACCCTCGTCATCTCCACCTTCCAGTGGAACATCCTCAGGCCGGGCGAGAGGCGCTTTGTGGGCCTGTCCAACTTCACGTTCGTCTTCTCCGACGAGCGGCTGCGCACAGCGGTGCTCAACACCGTCGTACTCACCGCATCGGTGGTCCTCATCAGCGTGCTGTTCGGCCTGGGCCTGGCGCTGCTGCTGGACCGCAGGTTCGTCGGCCGCGGCCTGGCCCGCACCCTGCTCATCGCCCCGTTCCTGGTCATGCCGGTCGCCGCCTCCCTGCTGTGGAAGCACGCCCTCTACAACCCCGACTACGGCCTGCTCAACGGCACCCTCAACGCCGTCTACCGCCTCTTCGGCGCCGACAACGGCCCCACCATCGACTGGATTTCGTCCTACCCGATGCCGGCCGTGGTGATCTCCCTGGTCTGGCAGTGGACCCCGTTCATGATGCTGATCCTGCTGGCCGGCCTGCAGGCGCAGCCCGGTGACGTCCTGGAAGCCGCCCGCGTGGACGGCGCCTCGGCGCTGCAGACCTTCCGCCACATCACGCTGCCGCATCTGCGGCAGTACCTGGAGCTGGGCATCCTGCTCGGCACCATCTACGTAGTGCAGACCTTCGACGCGGTCTACAGCATCACCCAGGGCGGCCCCGGCAAGCAGACCACCAACCTGCCCTACGAGATCTACCTGACCATGTTCCGCAAGTACGAGTACGGCGAGGCGGCCGCCGCCGGAGTCGTCGTCGTCCTCGGCTCGATCGTGATCGCGACCTTCGCGCTGCGCACCATCGCATCCCTGTTCCGCGAGGAGATAGCCCGATGACCCACGCAGCCCTCCCCGCACCCGGAGCAGGGATCAGGAAACTGATCCGCCGCCGCGACCGGCAGGGCGAGCACGGCGGTGCGCCCAGACTGTCGCCGCTGTGGACGTTCATCGCCTGGCTCACCACCCTGGCGTTCTTCGCCCCGGTGGCCTGGATGGTGCTCACCTCCTTCCACCAGGAGGCCGACGCCGCCACCAACCCGCCCACCCCGCTGGCCGCGCTCACCACCGACCAGTACCAGCTGCTGTTCAGCCGGGACATCGCCCCCTTCCTCCTCAACTCGGCCATGGCCAGCGTGATTTCCACCCTGCTGGTGCTCGCCCTGGCGGTGCCCACCGCCTACGCACTGTCCATCAAGCCGGTCGCCAAGTGGACCGACGTGATGTTCTTCTTCCTGTCCACCAAGTTCCTCCCCGCGATCGCGGCCCTGCTGCCCATCTACATGATCGTCAAAGAGGTCGGAATGCTGGACAACGTCTGGACACTGATCGTCCTGTACACCGCGATGAACCTGCCGATCGCGATCTGGATGATGCGTTCCTTCCTCGCCGAAGTCCCCAAGGAAATCCTGGAGGCCGCCGAGGTCGACGGCGCCGGCCTGCTCACCGTCCTGTGGCGCATCGTCGCACCGGTCGCCATGCCCGGACTGGCCGCCACCTCGCTGATCTGCTTCATCTTCAGCTGGAACGAGTTCATGTTCGCCGTGAACCTCACCGCCACCCAAGCCTCCACCGCCCCCGTGTTCCTGGTCGGCTTCATCACCAACGAAGGCCTGTTCCTGGCCCGCCTGTGCGCCGCGGCCACCCTGGTCTCCCTGCCCGTCCTCATCGCCGGCTTCGCCGCCCAGGACAAACTCGTCCGCGGCCTGTCCCTGGGAGCAGTCAAGTGAAAGCCGTTGTCATCGAAGCCCCCGGCAAGGTCACCGTCACCACGGTGCCCGACCCCACTCCCGGGCCGCGCGAGGTCGTGGTCGATGTGGCGGCCTGCGGGCTGTGCGGGACCGATCTGCACATCCTGCAGGGCGAGTTTGCACCGACCCTGCCGGTCGTTCCGGGCCACGAGTTCGCCGGGGAGGTCGTGGGCCTCGGCAGCGAGGTCACCGAACTCGCGATCGGCGACCGGGTCGCCGTGGACCCCTCGCTGTACTGCAACGAGTGCCGCTCCTGCCGGGCGGGACGCAACAACCTCTGCGACCGGTGGCAGGCGATCGGTGTGAGCGTGGCCGGCGGCGCCGCCGAGTACGCCGTGGCGCCCGTCCCCAACTGCGTACGACTGCCGGACCACGTGGACGTCCAGGACGCGGCGCTGATCGAGCCGCTGTCCTGCGCCGTGCGTGGCTACGACGTGCTCAACAGCAGGCTCGGCTCCCATGTGCTGATCTACGGCAGCGGGACGATGGGCCTGATGATGCTGGAGCTGGCCAAGCGCACCGGTGCCGCCTCGGTGGAAGTCGTCGACGTCAACCCGGAGCGGCTGGCGACGGCCGAGATGCTGGGCTGTTCCCGGGCGGCGTCGTCGGCCGAGGAGTTGGCGCGGCCGGGTGGCTGGGACGTGGTGGTCGACGCGACCGGCAATGCCGCCGCCATCCAGGACGGCCTGGAACGGGTCGCCAAGGCCGGCACCTTTCTGCAGTTCGGGGTCTCCGACTACGCGACCACGGCCACCATTTCGCCGTACCGCATCTACAACCAGGAGATCACCATCACCGGTTCCATGGCCGTCCTGCACAGCTACGAGCGCGCGGCGGAACTGTTCGCCACCGGGGTACTCGATCCCCAGGTCTTCATCAGCCACCGCCTGCCGCTGACGGAGTACCCGCAGGCACTGGACCGGTTCGCAGCCGGCCAGGGACGCAAGATCGTTGTGCTGCCCTGACCCACGACGGCGGCTCGGTGGGACGTGTGGCACGTCCCACCGAGCCGTGAGCGCCCCACCGGCGCCGCCGCCTGAAACCGGGAGAAGCGATCAGGCGACGCCTGCGCCTTCGCAGAGCGGTCCGCGGTTGATCAGCGAGGCGGTCAGGCCACCGGATCGAGGAAGGTCAGCACGGAGGCGTCCTCCTCGATCAGCGGGGTGAGGGCGGCGTTGAACGGGCCGCCGTAGGGGGCGTTCAGGTGCGCCCGGAAGGCGTCCTCGTCCCGGTACACCTCGAAGATCCAGTAGGCGCGCGGGTTGACTGCCTTGGTGTAGACGTCGAAGGCGATGTTGCCTTCTTCCTCGCGCACCTTCATGGCGTAGTCCCCGATCAGGCGGGCGACCTCGTCCTGCGCCCCTTCGCGGGCGGTGAACTCAGCGAGCAGGGTTTTCTTCACGGTCTCGTGTCCTTGTCAGTCGTGGGCGGAGTCGAGGTGCCTGACGACGGCCTTGTCCAGCTTCACCGAGCCGTTCTCGGCGAATACGTGCACTGATCCGGCTGACCACGGATGGCGCCGCTGTAGTCCCAGTTGTTCATCCAGCCGGTCATGTACCGCTTGCCGCCCGGTGTGTTTTCCCAGGACACCGTCGCGAAGTGGTCCTTGCCGTAGTCGGCCCAGTCGGCGCGCTGCACGACGGACTTGGCGTGGGTGTCGGCGACGGTGAACTGTTCGGCCAGGACGTGGCCCCAGCCGGTGGTGTTCATCGGCTCGCCTGCCTTCATACGCCGTCAGCTGTGGCGAGCTGCGCCAACTGGCTCTGCCACGGCGGATTGGGACCGGCAACCGAGCAGGTCAGGGCCGCGACCCGGACGGCGAACCGGCATGCTTCCGCAACGTCGTCGAGACGGAGTTCCGTCAGCCGGCCGCCGAGGAGGCCGCGGGCGCCGAGGTGGTGCAGCAGCCCGGCGGTGAAGGAGTCCCCCGCCCCGACCGTGTCGACGACGTTCGTCGGCACGGCGGGCACCTGGATCCGTTCGCCGTCGAGCGAGGCCATGGCACCCTCGGCACCGCGCGTGATCACGACGAGCCGCGCCCCGGCCGTGTGCCAGATGTCGCACGCCTGCTCGGGTGGCGTGCCCGGCAGCAGCAGTTCCAGGTCGTCCTCGCTCAGCCGGAGCACGTCGGCTAGGGCGCACCAGTGCGCCAGCCTCGCACGGTAGATCTCGGGGTGGACGAGCAGTGGCCGGACGTTGGGGTCGATGCTGATGCTCGCTCGGGATGCGGCCGTCGCCAGGAAGTCCTCCACCACCGCCGCGCCGGGTTCTCGGACCAGGGCCAGGGATCCGGTGTGCACGCAGGCGGTTTCGGACAGGTCCACCCGTGCCAGTTCCTCGTCCGTCCACTGCCAGTCGGCCGTGTTCTGGGCGTGGAAGGAGAACGCGGCCTGCCCCTGGGAGTCCAGTTCCGCCACGGCCAGTGTGCTGGGCTCAGCGGCCTGGACGGCACACGACAGATCCACCCCGGATGCCTCCAGATGGGCGCGGAAGAGGCGGCCGAACACGTCGCCGGACAACCGCGCGAGGAAGCGGGCCGGGGTGCCGAGGCGGGCCAGGGCCACTGCCGTATTCGCAGGTCCGCCGCCGGGCAGTACGCGCAGGGCGAGTTCGTTCGAAGCGCTTGCGGGTTCGGCGAACGCGTCCGCGACGCACTCCCCCAGGACGGTGATCTGACGCAGGCTCATGGGCTGCTCTTCTCTGACGAACGTACGGGCAGACCGGACGCGTCGTGGCGCAGCTACCGGGCGGCTACGGGTGGGTGGCGGCGGCGGGCGTTGCCGATTTGTGACGAGTACAGGGCATTGACGTTTCCGTGAAGCGGAGTCCATCATCCTCGCCATGCAGTGTCAACGATGACATAAGTCAACGATGACACCTCGGGACGGCATGCTCCGATGCCGGCCGCGCCGCTCGTGATCCCGCAGGAGTCGTTCATGTCTCGCACCACTCGTCTCCCCGTTTCCCTCCTCAGAGCCGCCGCGTGCACGGGCATCGCGGCCCTCACCCTGACAGCCTGCGGACCCGGCTCCGGTTCCGGATCGGGTTCCGCAAGCGCCGGTTCGGGCGAGGTCAAGGTCGGTCTGATCACCAAGACCGACACCAACCCGTTCTTCGTGAAGATGAAGGAGGGCGCGGAGAAGGCCGCGAAGGCCGAGGGCGTCAAGCTCATGACCGCGGCAGGCAAGTTCGACGGCGACAACGCCGGTCAGGTCACGGCCATCGAGAACATGGTCGCCTCCGGCGCGAAGGGCATCCTGATCACCCCGAGCGACTCCAAGGCCATCGTGCCCGCGATCGAGAAGGCCAAAGCCAAGGGCGTCCTGGTCATCGCCCTGGACACCCCGACCGAGCCGGAAAGCGCGGTCGACGCGCTCTTCGCCACCGACAATCTCAAGGCCGGCGAGCTGATCGGTGAGTACGCCAAGGCCGCCATGAAGGGCAAGGCCGCCAAGATAGCCACCCTCGACCTGGCGCCGGGCGTGTCCGTCGGCGTCCAGCGGCACAACGGCTTCCTCAAGGGCTTCGGCATCGAGGAGAAGGACCCGTCGGTCGTCTGCTCCCAGGACACCGGAGGCGACCAGGCCAAGGGCCAGACCGCCATGGAGAACTGCCTCCAGAAGGAGCCGGGCATCAACGTCGTCTACACCATCAACGAGCCGGCCGCGCTAGGCGCATACACCGCGCTCAAGGCCAAGGGCCGGGAGAAGGACGTCCTGATCGTCTCCGTCGACGGCGGCTGCACCGGCACCACGGCCGTCAAGGACGGCAAGATCGCCGCCACGTCCCAGCAGTACCCGCTGAAGATGGCCGCCGAGGGCGTCAAGGCGGTCGTGACGTACGCCAAGGACGGCAAGAAGGCGTCCGGTTACACCGACACCGGCGTCACTCTGATCTCCGACAAGCCGCAGGACGGTGTCGCGTCCAAGGACACCGCCTACGGCCTGGAGAACTGCTGGGGCTGAGCCGCCCCCCGAGGACCGTACGACTCCGCATCTCCCCCCAGCGGGGCGGCCGGCCCCCACCCCTCCCCGCCCGGGGGACGGCCGCCCCCTCGTCCTCTTGTCCTTCGACAAGGACTTCTGTTTTCCGACAAGGACTTCGCATGACTGCCACGTCCACGCCCCCGAGCACGTCCTCGCCGTACGCCGAGCTCAAAGCGCCGACCACGGCCCGCAGACTGCTCACGGCACCGACCACCGGCCCGCTGGTCGCTCTCCTCCTGGCCTGCGTCTTCTTCTCCTTCTCGAACGACCAGTTCCTCACGGGCGGCAACTTCTCGCTGATCGTGCAGCAGGTCATGGTCGTCGGCACCCTCGCCATCGGGCAGACCCTGATCATCCTCACGGCGGGCATCGACCTCTCGTGCGGTGCCGTGATGGCGTTCGGCAGCATCGTGATCGCCAGGATGGCGGCCGAGGGCTCGCTGCCCCCGCTCCTCGCCATCGCCCTGGGTCTGGTCGTCTGCGGCGGCTTCGGGCTGCTCAACGGGCTGCTGGTGCAGAAGATCCCACTGCCGCCGTTCATCGTCACCCTCGGCATGCTCAACGTCGCGTTCGCGCTGACCCACATCTACTCCAACGAGCAGACGGTCACCAACCTGCCCGGCCCACTCACGGCCCTCGGGAAGACCTTCCCACTCGGCCGCACCGACATCACGTACGGCTCCCTGGTCACCATCGCCCTGTTCCTCCTCCTCGCGTACGCGCTGAGCAACACCGGCTGGGGCCGGCACGTCTACGCGCTGGGCAACAGCCAGGAAGCGGCGCGGCTGAACGGCATCCGCACCTCCCGGCTGGCCGTCGGCGTCTACACCGTGGCCGGCATCCTCTACGGCATCGCCGCCCTGCTGCTCATCTCCCGCACCGGAGTCGGCGACCCCCAGGCGGGACAGACCGACAACCTCGACAGCATCACCGCCGTGGTCCTCGGCGGCACCAGCCTCTTCGGCGGACGCGGTTCGGTCCTGGGCACCTTCATCGGCGTCCTCATCGTCGGCGTCTTCCGCAACGGCCTGCAGCTGATGGGTGTCGCCTCCATCTACCAGACCCTGATCACCGGTGTCCTGGTGATCCTCGCGGTGACCGTCGACCAGCTCTCCCGGAAGAAGGCCCGATGACCGCCACCTCCTCCCCCACCCCGGTGCTGCAGGCCCGCGGTCTGGTCAAGCGCTACGGCCACGTCACCGCCATCGACGGCGCCGACTTCGACCTGCTGCCGGGCGAGGTCCTGGCCGTCATCGGCGACAACGGAGCCGGCAAGACCAGCATGATCAAGGCTCTCACCGGCGCGGTGGTCCCTGACGCGGGCGAGATACGGCTCAACGGCAAACCCATCGCCTTCTCCGGCCCGCAAAGCGCCCGCGCCCACGGCATCGAGACGGTCTATCAGGACCTCGCCGTGGCCGCCTCCATGGACATCGCCTCGAACATGTTCCTCGGGCGCGAACTGCGCCGCCCCGGCGTCCTCGGCAGTGTCTTCCGCATGCTGGACAAGAAGCGGATGCGCGAGGAAGCCGCCGAGCACATGGCCGACCTGAAGATCGGCCTGCGCTCACTGACACAGTCGGTCGAGACCCTCTCCGGTGGACAGCGGCAGGCCGTCGCGGTCGCCCGTTCCGTCGCCTGGGCCCGCAGCGTCGTCGTCATGGACGAACCCACCGCCGCCCTTGGCGTCAAGGAATCCGGTCAGGTCCTGGACCTCATCCGCCGCGTCCGGGACAAGGGCATGCCGGTCGTCCTGATCAGCCACAACATGCCGCACGTCTTCGAGATCGCCGACCGGATCCACGTCCACCGGCTGGGCCGGCGAGCTGCCGTGATCAAGCCCTCCGACTACTCCATGGCGGAGGTCGTCGCCATCATGACCGGCGCGCTCACCGTCGACGAGGCCGGAGGTACGGTCGTAGCGGATTCCGAGGCGGCGAAAGCCGCAGGCGTCCAGGCCAACTGACGTACAGCTGAAGCTACTCACAGGTTCCGGCCGGGGCCACGGCCGGAACCGACGAGCACAGGAGACCGTTTCCTCTATGGCAGCGAACCGCCGCCCCACCCTGGCAGACGTCGCCCGAGAAGTGGGCGTCAGTGCCAAGACCGTCTCCCGCGTCCTCAACGAGGACGGACCCGCCTCGGCCCAGACCAGGGAGCAGGTGCTCGCCGCAGTGGCCAAGCTCGGCTTCCAGCCGAACCTCATGGCCCGCAACATCCGCGTCGGCGGACCCGACACCACCGTCGGACTGGTCATCCCCGACCTCGCCAACCCCTTCTTCGGAGCCGTGGCGAGGAGCATCGAGGACACTGTCGGCGACCGCGGCCTGACCCTGCTCATGGGCTCCTCCGCGGACGATCCCGACCGCGAACGCGCGCTGACGGACAAGTTCCTCGCCCGCCGTATCAGCATCCTGATGGTCGTGCCGTCCGTCGGCGCCGACCACTCCCACCTCAAGACGCACCGCGCCGCCGGCCTGCCCGTCGTCTTCCTCGACCGTCCGGGCTCGGGCCTGTCCACGGACAACGTCGTCAGCTCCAACCGCGCGGGCGCCCACGACGGCGTCGCCCACCTGATCGCCCACGGCCACCGCCGCATCGGCTTCGTCGGCGACCTGCCCGTCAAGCTGTACACCCGCCGCGAACGCCTGGCCGGATACCGCGCGGCCCTGCAAGAAGCCGACATCCCCTACGATCGCTCGCTGGTCACCAGCGCCCACGACCGGGACGGGGCGTCCGCCGCGACCGCCCAGCTCCTGGGCCTGGCGGATCCCCCCACTGCCCTGTTCGCCGGCAACAACATCGTCGCGCTGGGGATCGTCACCGAACTCGCCCGCAGCAAGCGCAGGGACGTCGCCGTCGTCGCCTTCGACGACGTGGCGCTCGCCGAGGCACTCGAGCCGGCCCTGACCGTCGTCGCCCAGGACGCCGAAGAAATCGGCAGAACCGCAGCGACCACCGCCCTGGCCCGCCTCGACGGCGACCGCTCCCGGGCCCGCACCATCACGGTCCCCACACGACTGATCGTCAGAGGGTCGGGCGAGCGGCCTGCACCGGTGCTGCAGGGGGCTTGATCCTCTCGGCGGATCCTGCCGGGCAGCGGCGCACCGGGGCGGGGATGCAGTGCCGTGCCCGGACCACGGAGCCCTGTCCCGGCGGCGGCACAGCGGATGCCGGCCGCTGCCACTACCAGCGACGTTGTCCCACGTTCGAGGGGCGGCCTCCAAGAGACCGCCCCTGACCAGCCATCAGCCCGATACAGTCCAGCCGCCCGACCTCGTCCCAGGTTGGACAGCAAGATCCTGCTGGAGTACCAGGGGGCCTAGGGGCGCTGCTTCAGGCGGTCGACGATCGCCCAGTCCACCACGTGCGACAGCTGGATGTACGTCTTCTTCCCGGAACGCGAGGTCCGCTCGGCGCGGAAGCCCAGGAATTCATAGGACTCCGGGTCGAAGATGAGGTACTTGCCCTTCTCGGACGCGCGCTCGGGGTAGGAGATCCCCACCCCGGTGCGCCCGGCGGAGTCCTTCATCCCCGGGGTCGCCTTGACCCCGGGCACCAGGGCCAGCGCCTCGTACGCGGCGGGACGCAGTCCCTCGGGCAGCACCGGCCACTTCAGGAGCTCGCCGAGCATGAAGTAGGCGTCGTACCAGTCCCACGCGGTGAAGTCGTCGATCGACTTGTCGGACGTGCCGACGCCGATGATGCCCGAGATGAGCTTCTCCGGGTCGGTGGACAGCTTCTTCAGCTTGCTCCACTCCCGAGGCGGCCACACGCCCTCGTTCTTCCCCATGGGTTTTTCCCAGATCACCCGGCCGAGCTCCATGGTCAAAGATCGCTTGGAGCCGTCCACCGAGTCCCAGTTCACGTCCACATAGGTCTTGACCGCACCGGTCTTCCGCTCCGTCTCCTTGATGATCCGCTTCGAGTAGATGAACTGGTCGTCGCGCGGCGCCACGGGGTTCTCGTGCTTACTCGCCCGCGCTGCCGCCCCGTTCAGCACCGTCACGGCGGCAGCGTTGCGCATCGGCGGGGCGTTCGTGCCCGCGCGGTCGGTGCGGTCGCCCTCGTCGGCGCCGTCCGCGGTGATCAGCACCGCCGTGCCCGTAACCGCCATGGCGACCACCGCGGCTGTCGCGAGGCGCAGCGCGTGGCGGCGGCTGGGTGCGGCGTCGGGGTGCCGCTCCGTGCGCGTAATCGTGTTGAGCAGTCGGTGGCGGGCCCGCGCTCGGGTCGTTTCGGTGAGCGGGGCCGCGTCCGCGTTCCAGTCCCGCAGGAGTTCGAGTTCGTCAGTCATGGCCGGATGCCTCTCGCAGTGTCGTCGGATCGGATCCGCCCAACGCTTCGCGTAGCTTGCCGCGAGCCCGGTGCAGCCGTGATCTGACCGTGCCGATGGGGACACCGAGGGCCTGGGCCACCTCCTCGTAGCCGAGACCGCCCCACGCCACCAGCAGCAGCACGTCCCGGTGCCGCGCGGGCAGTGCGGCCAGTGCCGCCGCCAGCTCGCGGCGTACGGCCTGTGCCCCTACCCGGGCCGCAGCTCGGTCGGCCAGCGGCTCCTCGTGGTCGGCGGGAGCCGGGATACGGGCCATGGCCTTGAACCGGCGGGCCTCGGCCCGCCGGTGCCGGCCGACCAGGTTGGTCGCTATGCCGAACAGCCAGGGCCGGGCGTCGTCGCCCGTGGCCCGCGCAGGGTCGTACCGGTGCCGCTGCTGGAAAGCAGTGGTGAAGGTCTCCGCCACGAGGTCGTCGGCAGGCTCGCCGCCGAGCCTACGGGCCAGATAACGGTGTACCGCATCCGCGTGCCGGTCGAAGAGCACGGCGAATGCCTCGGGCTCATCCCGGGACCGCGCAATTACCAAGGCATCGCTCTCCGCCCCCGTGCGGACGCCTGGCTCGACGGTCATCGGGGCTCCTCTCGTCCTGGGAACGCTTCGAAGGCTTGGGCTTTCATCTCTCCTTCGCCCGTCGCCCCCGGCGAGTTCCCTCGGGGCCCCTGGCCGCTGGTCCCCAGTGCTGCGCCGCGGAAGTTCCTCGGCGCAGCACTAGCGCGCCACGCGGTAGCGGAGGTAGACGACTCTCGAGCTGAAGGTGCGGGTCTCGACGAGTTCGAGATCCACCCGGCGCTACAGCATCGTCTCGTACAGCCGTCGTCCCAACAGGTGGACGCCGACCTCTCGGATCTCGTCGGTGGCGAAGCGAAAGACCTCCTCGTCGGGCGCCGTCCAGTCGAAGTCGCCGTCCGGCCCGACGATGTAGCCGTCAAGTGAGACGCTCATCGAATAGGTCACGCTGCGCATCAGAAGTCCTCCTCGGTAACGGGTTCGACAGTACGGACCGTCGGACGCCGCAGGACTCATCGCGGCTCGCGGGATCCCTCGGACGGAAGATCCCAGGCCGCTGCCGCAGCACCAGGTGCAACTCGTCCCAGAGAGGGAGGCGGCTTCCCCTGGTATGACGCAACGCCGTTCGTAGAAACATTCGATCATCCCGCCGACCCGGCCTTACGCTCAATACCGTTGCTCTGCAAGGGGATTGACGGCGGCCGTGCTGCGACACGTGCCGGAGGGGCGGGTACATGACGCGGGACGAGCTGATCCGGCCGTTGCCGGAACTGCTGAAGGCGCATGCCGAGAGGTCACCGTTGCGCGTGGCGTACGCCGACGACGAACGGGGCGTCACCTACGCCGAGTTGGAGCGGCGCACCGGTCGGCTGGCCGCGTATCTCGCGGGGGCGGGTGTGCGGCGCGGGGACCGGGTCGCGATCTGCCTGGGCAACTGCGTGGAGATGGTGGAGAGCGTCCTCGCCACCGTCCGGGCGGCGGCGGTTGGCGTCCCTCTCAACCCCCGGTCCTCGGACGCCGAACTCGACCACTTCCTGGAGGACAGCGGGGCCTCGGTCGTCGTCACCGACCGCGCGCACCTCGCCCGGCTGCACCGCGCGGGTGCCGTGCCCGGCCGTATGCGCGTCGTGCTCACCGGTACGGATCCGGTCCCGTCGGACGCCCCCGAGGGCACGGTTCTCTTCGAGGAGGTGGCCGAGGCGGAGCCCGCCGTGCCGCCCCGGGACGACCTCGGGCTCGACGAGCCGGCCTGGATGCTCTACACCTCCGGCACCACGCACCGGCCCAAGGGTGTGCTGTCCACGCAGCGCGCGGCCCTGTGGTCGGTGGCTGCCTGTTACGCGCCGATCTTCGGGCTCTCTCCCGAAGACCGGCTGCTCTGGCCGCTCCCGTTGTTCCACAGCTTCGGGCACTCGCTGGCGATCCTGGGGGTCACCGCGGTCGGCGCGAGCGCCCGGATCACCGGCGAACTGCTGCCGCCCGGGGGCCTGTTGAGGGAGTTGCGCACACCTCACGCATCCCTCGGCGGCTCCTACACCGTCCTGGCCGGGGTGCCCGCCGTCTACCACCAGTTGGTGGCGTCGGCGGCCGAGGACACCTCGCCCGTGGCGGGTCTGCGGACGTGCGTCGTGGCCGGCGCCCCGAGTGCGCCGGCCCTGCGGCGGGCGGTGGAGGATCTTCTGGGGGCGCCGCTGCTCGACGCGTACGGCAGTACCGAGACCTGCGGAATGATCGCGGTGAACCGGCCGGACGGGCCGAGGGTCGACGGGTCCTGTGGGCCGCCGGTCCCGGGGATGGACGTACGGCTGGTCGATCCGGGCTCTGGCAACGATGTCGCGGACGGCGACGAGGGCGAGATCTGGGCGCGGGGTCCGAGTCTGATGACGGGCTACCACAACCAGGCCGAGGCGACGGCGGCCGCGCTGCGGGACGGCTGGTACCGCACCGGTGACCTGGGGCGGCGCGTCGCACATGGCCATCTCACCCTTACCGGCCGGGTCAGCGAGCTGATCATCCGGGGCGGGGAGAACATCCACCCCACCGAGATCGAGCAGGCCCTGCTGCACTGTCCCGGCGTGCGGGACGCGGTGGTGGTGGGCAGGCCGCACGACGTCCTCGGGGAGGTCCCGGTGGCCTACGTCGTTCCGGGACCGGACGGGTTCGACCCGCGGCGGGTCCTGGCCGCGTGCCGGGGGCGCCTGGCCGCGTACAAGCTGCCCGTCGAGATCCACGAGATCGCGGCCGTCCCGCGTACGGCGTCCGGCAAGATCGCCCGCCACGCGGTCCTGCCGGACCTGGCCCGGCCGGCGCCCGAGGTCCGCCCCGCCTCCCCGACGGCGGCCGAGGGTGCCCTGCGCCGACGGCTGCTCGCCCTCCCGCAGGAGGGGCGGGAACGCGCCCTGCGCGAGGCGGTGCTCGCGGAGACGGCGGGGGTGTGCGGTGAGGGACCGTACGAACGGCTCGACGCGGACCGCCCGTTCACCGATCTCGGGCTGACGTCCGCGGGAGCCGTCACGTTGATCGACCGGCTCGGCGAGGCGACCGGGCTGCGGCTCCCCTCGACGCTGATCTTCGACCACCCCACTCCGGCCGCCCTGAGCCGGCACGTGCACGGCATTCTCTTCACCCCGGCGCCCACAGCTGTGCCGCACCTCGCCGCGGGAACAGGTGCGGACGACCCCGTGGTGATCGTCGCCATGGGCTGCCGTTACCCCGGCGACGTGCACTCCCCCGACGATCTGTGGCACCTGGTGACGGAGGGCCGGGACGCGATCTCGGGCTTCCCCGCCGACCGGGGCTGGGACCTGCCCGCCCTGTACGACCCCGACCCGGACCGGATCGGCACCTCATACACCCGCAGCGGCGGATTCCTGCACCGGGCCGCGGAGTTCGACGCGGGCCTGTTCGGGATCTCGCCGCGCGAGGCGCTGGCCATGGACCCGCAGCAGCGGCTGCTGCTCGAGACCTCGTGGGAGGTCTGGGAGCGGGCGGGCATAGCCCCGGCGGCGCTGCGCGAGAGCGACACGGGTGTGTTCGTCGGTGTGATGCACGGGGACTACTCCGCCCGCCTGACGCGGAACGAGCTGGAGGCCCATCTGGCCCTGGGCTCGGCGGGCAGCGTGGCCTCCGGCCGGGTCTCGTACGTGTACGGCCTGCGCGGGCCGTCGATCACCCTCGACACCGCGTGCTCGTCCTCGCTGGTGGCACTGCACTGGGCGGCCGGGGCGCTGCGCTCCGGCGAGTGCTCCCTGGCCCTCGCCGGCGGCGTCACCGTGATGGCGACGCCCAAGGCGTTCACGGCCTTCAGCCGACAGCGCGCTCTCTCGCCCGACGGCCGCTGCAAGTCGTTCTCGGCCTCGGCGGACGGCACCGCCTGGGGTGAGGGCGCGGGACTGGTGCTGCTGGAGCGGCTGTCCGACGCCCGCCGCAACGGCCACCCGGTCCTGGCCGTGCTGCGCGGCTCCGCCGTCAACTCCGACGGCGCGTCCAACGGCCTGACGGCACCGAACGGCCAGGCCCAACAGCGCCTGATCACACGGGCGTTGGCCGACGCCGGACTCAGCGCGGACGACGTTGACGTGGTGGAGGCACACGGCACGGGCACCACGCTCGGCGACCCCGTCGAGGCGGGGGCCCTGCTGGCCACCTACGGACAGCAGCGGGCCGAGGACCGGCCGCCGCTGTGGCTCGGCTCGGTCAAGTCCAACCTGGGGCACACCCAGGCGGCCGCCGGTGTCGCCGGGGTCATCAAGATGGTGCAGGCCATGCGGCACGAACAGCTCCCGCGCACGCTGTACGCGGAGGAACCCACCCCGCACGTCGACTGGTCGGCAGGCCGGGTGGAACTACTGGCCGAGTCCCGCCCCTGGCCGGTGACGGCCTCCCGGCCGCGCCGGGCCGGCGTGTCCGCCTTCGGCATCGGCGGGACCAACGCCCACGTGATCCTGGAGGAGGCCCCGCGGCCGCCCGACACCGGACCGGGCACCGCAGAGGTGCCGGTGCCGTGGCTGCTCTCCGGTGCCGACGAGGCCGCCCTGCGGTCCCAGGCCCGCCGTCTCGCCGTCCACTTGGCGGCCCGGCCCCACCTGTCGTCCACCGACGTCGGCTTCTCCCTGGCCGTGTCGAGGTCCCCGCTCGCCCACCGGGGGATGATTCCGGCCGACGACCGGGCGCGGATGCTGACCGCGCTGGAGGCGCTCGCCGACGGCACGGGCGCGGAACGTGCCGTCGCCGATACCGGCGTCCGTACGGCCTTCCTGTTCACCGGCCAGGGCTCTCAACGTGCCCGTATGGGTGCGGAGTTGCGTGCCGCGTTCCCCGCCTTCGGCTCGGCCTTCGACGAGGTCTGCCGGGCACTGGACGGCCGCCTGGAACACCCTCTCGACGTGGTGCTGTCCGCGGAGCCGGGTGCGCCGGAGGCCGCCCTGCTCGACCGTACGGACTTCACCCAGGCCGGTCTGTTCGCGTTCGAGGTGGCGCTGTTCCGGCTGCTGGAGTCCTGGGCAGTGCGCCCCGACTTCCTGGCGGGGCACTCCGTGGGGGAGCTGGCGGCGGCCCATGTCGCCGGAGTGCTGGACCTGGCCGACGCGGCGGAACTCGTCGCGGCCCGGGGCAGGTTGATGCACGCCCTGCCCGACGGCGGTGCGATGGTGGCGCTGCACGCGACGGAGGAGGAAGTTCTCGCCGTACTCCCCACGCTCGGCGACCAGGTGGCGATCGCCTCGGTCAACGGGCCACGTTCGGTGGTGATTTCGGGAGTGGAGGACGCGGTGCTGGCCGTGGCGGCCGAGTTCGAAGCGCGAGGTCGCAGGACCGTACGTCTGCGCGTCGGCCACGCCTTCCACTCGCCACTCGTGGAACCGATGCTCGACGACTTCCGCCGGGTCGCCGAGGGGCTGACCTTCCGGCCGCCGCGGATCCCGGTCGTCTCGGCCGTGTCGGGCCGCCCGGCCGGGGCCGGGGAACTGTGTTCGCCGGAGTACTGGGTGAGGCACGCCCGTCTGCCGGTGCGGTTCGCCGACGCCGTGCGATGGCTCGGGGACAACGGGGTGTCGGCGTTCCTGGAGATCGGCCCGGGTCCCGCGCTGACCGCCGCGGCCGAGGACTGTCTGACCGGCCCGGACGACGAGGGCCCCGACCCGGTGTGTGCCGCCGCCACCCGCGGTGGCGATCCCGAACCGAAGACCCTGCTCGGCGCCGTGGCCCGGCTCCATGTGCGCGGAACGCGCGTCGCCTGGCCCGCCGTGTTCGCGGGCAGCGGTGCACGGCACGTGGACGACCTGCCGACGTACGCCTTCCAGCGGCAGCGGTACTGGCTGGACGCGCCACGCACCACCGTCCCCGCCGTGGATCCGCACGAACACCCGCTGCTGGGCCCGGCGTTCGCCGTGCCGGACACCGACCGGACGGTGCTCTCCGGCCTGCTCTCCACCACCACCCACCCGTGGCTCGCCGACCACGTCATCGGTGGGACGGCCCTGGTCCCCGCGACGGGCTTCGTGGAGATGGCCGTACGGGCGGGCGACGAGGTCGGCTGCGGCACGCTCGACGAACTCGTGGTCCTGGCCCCGCTGATCCTGCCGGCGACCACGGGCGTTCGCGTCCAAGTCGTCGTGGGCCCGGCGGACGACTCCGGCCGGCGCCCGGTCGACTGCTACGCCCGGCCCGCCACGGACGACTCCGAACCCGGCTGGACCCGGCACGCCACAGGGCTCCTCGGCGGCACGGACACCGCCCGGCCGGAGACGGAACCGGCGGTGTGGCCACCGCAGGACGCGACCGAGGTCGACCTCGCCCACGCGTACGACAGCCTCTCGGACGGCGGCCTCGCCTACGGCCCGGCCTTCCGGGGCGTACGCGCGGCCTGGCGGCGCGGCGACGAAACGTTCGCGGAAGTCCGCCTGCCCGACGTCGAGTTGGGGCGCACCGACCGGTTCGGGATCCATCCGGCGCTCCTGGACGCGGCCCTGCACGCCCCGCTCCTCACGGGCTCGGCACCCCACTCCGACACGGTCCGGGTGCCGTTCGCGTGGAACGGCGTACGCCTGTACGCGACGGGTGCGTCGGAGGTACGCGTACGGATCACTCCGGGCGGGACGGACACGGTCTCGGTCACCCTGACCGACCCGTCGGGGCGCCCGGTGGCGCACGTGGACTCCTTGACCACGCGTGCACTCCCCGCCGAGACGGTCGAATCGGCGGCCGACGTCGTGCGCCGGGCCCTGTTGCGCCCCGAGTGGACCGCGGTCGATGAATCGGAGGGCGAGCGGCGGCCCGTGGCGGGCGGACGCTGGGCGCTGGTGGGCCCGGACGAGCTGGACCTGCGCGAGTCGCTCCCCGACGTCGTGGGGACCGACGCACCCGAACCGGACACCGTCGTCGTCACGGCCGTCGGCGGCGGCCCGGTGACGGATGCCGATCCACTGACCGCCGTACACCGGCTGACCGGCAGGGTGCTCCGTACCCTCCAGGACTGGCAGGACGACCCTCGGACGGCGGGCTCCCGGCTGGTGGTGGTGACGCGGGACGCGACCGCACCCGACCCGGATCCGGCCGGGGCTGCTGTGTGGGGGCTGGTGCGTGCGGCACAGGCGGAGCTGCCGGGGCGTGTCGTCCTCGTCGACGTGGACGGGCGGCCGGAATCGCTGCGGCTGCTCCCTGCGGCGGTGGCCGGCGATGAGAGCCAACTCTCTGTTCGCAAGGGGCGCTTGGCGGTGCCGCGCCTGATCGGCACCGGCGACCTCTCCGCCCGGAGCGGCAGCTTCGGGCCGGACGGCACGGTGCTGATCACCGGCGGTACCGGCGCGCTGGGCGCGGAAGTCGCCCGCCATCTCGTGGCCTCCCACGGCGTACGGCACCTGCTGCTCACCGGTCGGCAGGGGCCACAGGCGCCGAATGCCGAGGAACTGCGCGTCATGCTGGAGGAGTTGGGTGCCGAGGTGCGGATCGTGGCCTGTGACGCGGCCGACCGCGCCGCGCTCGCCGAGGTGATCAAGGGGTGCTCGCCCGCGCTGACCGCCGTGGTGCATGCGGCGGGGGTGCTCGACGACGGTGTCCTTGCCGCGCTGACACCCGAGCGGATGGCGGCGGTGCTGCGACCGAAGGCGGACGCGGCCTGGCATCTGCACGAGCTGACCCGGGACCTGGACCTGTCGGCGTTCGTCCTGTTCTCCTCGGTGTCCGGCCTGCTGGGCCGCGCCGGCCAGGGCAACTACGCGGCGGCGAACGTCTTCCTGGACGCCCTGGCCCGGCACCGCTCCCGACTGGGGCTGCCCGCCGTGTCCTTGGCCTGGGGACCGTGGGAGCACGGGGCCGGCATGGCCGGTGGGGACGCAGGGGTCCTGAGCCGGACGGCTGGTGCACGTGCGGGGGCAGGGGTCCCGAACCGGGCGGCCGCTGATGTGCTCCGGGCGCTCTCCGTGGAGCAGGGCCTGGCCCTGTTCGACGCGGCGCTGCGCGCGGGCGAGCCCGTGCTGGCGCCGATCCTGCTGGACCGGGGGGCTCTCAGGTCCGCCCGGGGACCCCTGCCGCCGCTGCTGCGCGGACTGGTGCCGCCACGCAGGCCGGCCGCCGGAACCGGGGATGGTGCCGGTACCGACTCTTCGCCCGGTGCGGAGCAGCTCTCGGAGCCGGGTGCGTGGCGCAAGGTGCTGGCCAGGCTACCCGCCGCCCAACGGGAGGACGCCCTTGCGGAGTTGATGAGCGCCGACGTGGCGACGGTTCTCGGCTACCCGGACGCCGACGCGCTGCCTGCCGGCAAGTCCTTCGCCGAGTTGGGCTTCGACTCCCTGATGGCGGTCCAGGTCCGCAACCGGCTGAGCATGGCCCTGCGGCTGAGGCTGTCCGCCGCCGTGGTGTTCGAGCACCCGACGGCCCGGGGGCTGGCCCGCCACGTACTCGCTCTGCTGGACGACCTGCCGGACGTCGCACCGGAACCGGAGCGCGCGCCTGCGGACGACCGGCCCGCGCAGACGCTCTCCTCGCTCTACCGGCGGGTCTGTGAGGCCGGGCACGTGGTCGCGGCGATGCACATGCTGGTCACGGCCTCCTGGGCGATGCCGACCTTCGGCCCGGACGCCGGCCGGGAGCACGCCCTGCCTCCGCTGCGGCGCGCCGACGGTTCCCATGAGGGACCGGTACTCGTCTTCCTCACCGGGTACCACCCGCCCTTCGCCGCGCCCGGTGGTGAATTCGCCGGATTCCACGCCCACTTCCAGGGCGAACTGGACGTCCTCGAACTCCCGCACCCCGGCATCGGAGCGGGCCGCGCCGTGCCGGCCGACCGGGACACGCTCGCCCGGACGCACGCGGAGACGGTGCTGCGGCACGTCGGCGACCGGCCCTTCGTGATCGTCGGCGTGAGCACCGGAGGCGCGGTCGCCCACGCGGTGACCCGGCGACTCGAGACCATGGGGAGCCCGCCCGTCGGACAGGTGCTGCTCGACACGTACCTCATCAACGACGGCAACAGCGACAAGGACTGGCTGCTGTCCCTGCCCGCTGTGATCGCGCCGCGCCTGGGCGGGAACCAGTTCACCGGGGACGAGGACACCGGGGTGGCGGCGCTGGGCGCGTACACCCGCATGTTCCTGGACTGGGAGCCGGAGCCGGTCGCCACCCCCACCCTGCTGGTTCGGGCCACCCGGCCGACGCCCGCGATGGAGGCGGGCGCGGCCCCGGACGAGTGGCGGACCTCCTGGCCGCTGCCGCACACCCGTGTCGATGTCCCCGGCGACCACTTCTCGTTCATGCGGGAACACACCCGGACCACGGCGGCGGCCGTCCGCACCTGGATCAATTCCCTCGGCCGCACGGAGGCTCCGTCGGCGCCGACCGCAGAAGGAGAGCAGTGAACCCCAACCATGGGACAGGAGAGACCTGGGAGAGCGAGGAGTTCGACGTGATCGTCGTGGGCGGCGGCCCGGCCGGTTCGACCGCCGCCACGGCCGTCGCCCTGCGGGGCCACCGCGTCCTCCTGCTGGAGCAGCAGACGTTCCCCCGGTACCAGATCGGCGAGTCGCTGCTCCCGTCCACCGTGCACGGGGTGTGCCGCATCCTGGGCGTCGAGGAGGAGGTCGCGCGGGCGGGCTTCAAGCCGAAGCGCGGCGGGACCTTCCGTTGGGGCCGGAACCGGGACCCGTGGCAGTTCTCCTTCGCCCTGTCCCCGCGGCTGGCCGACCCGACCTCGTTCGCCTACCAGGTCGAGCGGTCCCGGTTCGACGCGATCCTGCTGGACAACGCCCGCCGGGTCGGCGTCGACGTACGGGAGAGCTGCCGGGTCAAGGGCGTACTCGCCGACGAGGAGCGCGTCAGGGGCGTCAACTGGACGGGCCCCGCCGGGGAGATCCGCGAGGCCCGGGCCCGTTACGTCGTGGACGCGTCCGGCAACGGCAGCCGGATCCACGGCGAGGTCGGCGGCAGGCGGACGTACTCCGACTTCTTCCGGAACATCGCGGTGTTCGGCTACTTCGCCGGCGGCGCGCGGCTCCCGAAGCCGAACGACGGCAACATCTTCTGCGCCGCCTTCGACGAGGGCTGGCTCTGGTACATCCCGCTGAGGGACGACCTCACCAGCGTCGGAGCGGTGGTCGGCCGGGACAACGCCGCCGCGATCCAGCAGGACCCGGTGACGGCCTGGCGCGGGCTGATCGACTCCTGCCCGGAGGTCCAAGACCTCCTGCACGGGGTGCCGCAGGCCACCGAAGCGCCGTACGACCAGGTGCGGGTCCGCAAGGACTGGTCGTACTGGAAGTCACGGTTGTGGCGGCCCGGCATGGTGCTGGTCGGCGACGCGGCGTGCTTCGTCGACCCGGTGCTGTCCTCCGGGGTGCACCTCGCCACGTACGGCGCCCTGCTAGCGGCCCGCTCCATCAACAGCGGCCTCGCCGGAACGCTCGACGAGGGCCGCCTCTTCGACGAGTTCGAGGCCCGCTACCGGCACGAGTACGGCCTGTTCCACGAGTTCCTGGTCTCCTTCTACGACATGCATCAGGACGAACGGTCGTACTTCTGGAAGGCACGCAAGGTCACCCACGTCGACTCGACGGAACTGGAGGCGTTCGTCGACCTGGTGGGCGGACTGGCCTCCGGCGACACGTCCCTCGCCGGGCCCGGACAGGCGGGTGCCCGGCTGACGACCACCGCCTCGGAACTCGACCAGGCCGTCGGCCGGCTCCCGGACTCCGACGGCCTGCGCAATCCGCTCTTCGAGTCCGCCTCGATCCGCCAGGTCTTCCAGGAGGGCACGGTCCTGCAGGAACGGGGCCTCTTCGGCGGCCCGTTGGAGGAGGAGACCCCGCTGCGCCCCGGTGGTCTGGTGGCCTCGGAGGACGGACTCACGTGGGTGGCCGAGTGAACCTTTGCGACCGGGCCGGGAGGCGATCCCGGTCGAGGCCCGGATCGGCGGAATCGACTTCACCACCTCGCAGTTTCCGAAGGACCGCGCCTACCTGTTGCCGCTCAAGAACGCCGTGCGCAAGCCGCGGGGCTTTGCGGCGGACGACTACGTGACCGTGGAGACCGTCCTCCTCGGCACCTGGAGGGCTGACGGCGGACGGCTGTTCGCCCTCGGCCAGCCCCCTGGCTCGTGTTCACAGCAGGTCGGCCCGGGCGGGGCTGTCGTCGAGGAAGCCGCCCGACTGGTGCTGCCACAGCTTCGCGTAGGCGCCGTCCGACGCGAGGAGTTCCTCGTGCGTTCCCTGCTCGACGATCCGTCCGCGGTCCAGGACGACGAGCTGGTCCATGCCCGCGACGGTGCTCAGCCGGTGCGCCACCACGAGCGCCGTGCGCCCCTCCATGAGCCGCCACAGCGCTTCCTGGACGAGGAGTTCGCTCTCGGAGTCCAGCGCGCTGGTCGCCTCGTCGAGCAGCAGGATCGGCGCGTCGCGCAGGATCGCCCTGGCGAGGGCGACCCGTTGGCGCTGTCCGCCGGACAGCTTGATGCCACGCTCGCCCACCATGGTGTCGAAGCCGTGCGGCAGCACGTCGGCGAACTCGGTGACGTGCGCGGCCTCGGCGGCGCGGCGGATCTCGGCGTCGGTGGCGTCCGGCCGGGCGAACGCGATGTTGTCCCGCAGCGTGCGGTGGAACATCGCCGGGTCCTGCGGCACATAGGCGATCAGGCTGCGCAGGTCGGCCTGGCGCAGCCTGCTGATGTCCTGACCCCCGATCAGGATCCGGCCGGCGTCGATGTCCGTCATCCGCAGCAGCAGCCGGGAGAGTGTGGTCTTGCCTCCGCCGGACCGGCCGACGAGACCGATCTTCGTCCCGCTGGGCACGGTCAGGTGGAGGCCCTTGAAGAGCGTCTCCGCTCCCGCGTGCGCGAACGTCACCTTGTCGAAGCAGACGTCGGCGCCGCCGGGCAGCAGCGGCTCCGGCGAGACGGGGTCGAGTACGGTCGGCGGGGTCAGCAGCAGTTCGGTGAACTGCGCGGCCTCCGTCATCGAGCTTTCCAGCCGCCGGTAGATCTGGTTGAACTCGAACATGATCCGGGTCGCGTTGGTGTAGTACGTGAAGGCGACCACGACCGCCTCCACGCCGTTTCCACCCCCGCCGAGCGTGACCGCGAGCAGCAGGCCCAGCACGTTGGTCAGCACGGACAAGGGCGCGACCAGCGTGTCGATGCGCAGGTTGCCGTAGTCCCACGACAACAGTGAGAGCCGCCGTGACTCCGCGACGCGGGAGCGGTGTTCCGCGGCCTCACGTTCCTCAGCGGCGAACGCCCGGACCGTGTCCATGTTCATCAGGCTGTCGGCGACGTGACCCGACACCCGGGCGATCGCCGCCTCGCGCTGACCGACGAGCACCTGGCGGCGCCGGATGAGGGGCGCCACGCACAGCGCCGTCACCGCGATCATCACCAACAGCCCGACGACGAGGAGCGGTTCGTAGCGCCACAGGACCACCGCCCCGAACAGCAGCGGCACGAAGTTGGCCACGACGTTGAACGTCAGCGTGTCGACGAACTGCTCGAAGCGGGAGGCGAAGCTCAGCACCCGCTTGGTCAGCGACCCGGCGAAGTTGTCGTGGAAGAAGGCGGCGTCCTTGGCGAACAGCTCGTCCATGCCGACGATGTACAGGTGCTCGATGCCGAGGGCGTCGAGCCGGTTCAGGCAGTGCAGGCCGATGCGCCACAGCGCCTCCGCGAGCAGCATGACTCCGGCGAAACCGAGGACGTAGGGCAGCGCCGAGCCGACGGTGCTGCCGGCGTCGTCGGCGATACGGCCGACGAGCTTCGCGACGACCAGCGGCGCGATGTAGTAGAGGCCGATGTTGCCCAGTGCGGGCAGCAGCATGCCCGGCACCGTCAGCCGCCGGAGCCGGGCCAGTTCCCGTCCGTAATGACGAAGCGCGAGGAGCACCGGGCCCTTGCCCGGCGGGACCTCGCGCGATGCAGGCGATTCCATCCCCATCCTGTGTTGTCGTACGGCAGCCCGCCAGGTGCTTTCCAGCGGGCAGGTGCCGTGGTCTTCGCCCGCGCACGGCATCGGTTCGCGCGAGTGCATCCGCTCGGGAGTCCTCCGAGAGGAAGGACACAAAGAGTGGCGCCAACGTCACTGTACGAATAGAGCGGACCGGGAAGGGAGTGTCCCGCGACGGCGTACGCGGCGTCCAGGCATTTTTCTCGGCCAGCCCGTGCGCAAAAGGGTCCCCACAGGCTCTCGCCTGCGAAGACCCTTCGCGCTGGCGGGACGACAATGTGGTCGCTCAGGGCGTCGGAATGGGGTGTCTCAGGACATCGGCATGACCTCGCGGGCAGGGTCGGGCGATGCCGAAGAGGCGTCAGGTGATCACTGCTGTCGTCGTTCGTGCGTCGTCAGTCCGCCCTCACTGGATGCGTAAGGTTCGCTCCGGTCGCCGGGTCGAACACGTGAGCCTTGGCCATGGCGACCTGCAGCTCTACCGGTTCGCCCTCGCGGGCACGCGTGGCGGCGTCCAGGCGGGCCACGATTTGCTGGGCGGCCTGGGCGCCGGTGTCACGCAGCCCCGAGTCCGTGGCGAGCTCCTCCAGTTCAGTTGTCGTCGCGGGCCCGCCCTCCGATGTGAAGTAGACGTACACATCGGAGCCCAGTGACTCCAGTACCTCCACGGTGGCGGTGAAGGCCGGGCCCGTCCGGTCCCGGTCGTGCGCCAGGGCAGCGTCCTCGAATGCCTCCGGTCGCAGCCCGATGATGACCTCGCGGGGCGCGTTCTGCCGTTCCAGTGCCTGCCTCATACGGTCGTCGAGGGGCAGATCGCCTACGGGAGAGCGCAGGACGCCGGCCTCCAGGGTGGCGTTCAGGAAGTTCATCGCCGGGGAGCCGATGAAGCCCGCGACGAAGATGTTGCGCGGGGAGTCGTACAGCTCGGCGGGTGCGCCGATCTGCTGGACCAGACCCTGCCGCATGACCACGACCCGGTCGCCGAGCGTCATCGCCTCGGTCTGGTCGTGGGTGACGTACACGGTGGTCGTGCCGAGACTCCGCTGCAGCCGGGAGATCTGAGTGCGCATCTGTACCCGGAGTTTGGCGTCCAGGTTGGACAACGGCTCGTCCATCAGGAACGCCTTGGGGTCACGGACGATCGCCCGCCCCATGGCCACCCGCTGACGCTGGCCGCCCGAGAGGTTGGCGGGCTTGCGGTCCAGGTGCTCGGTGAGGTCGAGGATCTGGGCGGCTTGCTCCACCTTGGCGTTGACGGTGGCCTTGTCCACCTTGGCCAGGCGCAGCGGGAACCCCATGTTCTCCCGGACGTTCATGTGCGGGTACAGGGCGTAGCTCTGGAACACCATGGCGACGTCGCGTTGCTTGGGAGCGAGGTCGTTGACGACTCGGTCTCCGATGCGCAGGGTGCCCTCTGTGATGTCCTCAAGTCCGGCGATCATGTTCAGGGTGGTGGACTTGCCGCATCCGGACGGACCGACCAGGATCACGAACTCGCCGTCGGCGATGTCGAGGTCCACGTCCTTCACGGCGAGGGCCCCGTCGGGAAAACGCTTGGTGACTCCCTCAAGGATGATCTCGGCCATGGGTGGTGCCTCCTTGCCTTCATGCCTTCCGGGTCGGCCCGTTCATCCCTTGACTGCCCCGGAGGTCAGTCCGGCGACGATCCGCCGCTGGAAGAACAGGACGAAAACGATGATCGGGATGGTGATGACCACAGCGGCGGCGGCGATCGACCCGGTGGGCTGCTGGAACTGCGAGCTCCCGGTGAAGAACGCGATCGCGGCGGGCACGGTGCGCGCGGACTCGGTGGACGTCAGCGAGATCGCGAACAGGAAGTCGTTCCAGCAGAAGATGAACACGAGAATGGCGGTGGTGAACACGCCCGGTGCGGCCAGCGGCACGATGACCATCCGGAAGGCCTGTGCGGGGGTCGCCCCGTCGACCTTGGCGGCCTTCTCCAGATCCCAGGGGATCTCCCGGAAGAACGCCGACAGGGTGTAGATCGCCAGCGGCAGGGAGAAGGTCATGTACGGGATGATCAGCCCGACCCAGGTGTCGAAGATCCCGATGATCCGCTCGATGTTGAACAGCGGTGACACCAGGGAGATCGGGGGGAACATGGCGATCAGCAGTGACATGCCGATGAGCACCCTCTTGCCGGGGAAGCGCAGCCTGGCCACCGCGTAGGCGGCCATGGTGCCCAGCGCGACCGCGATCACCGTGGCGATCAGGGCGATACCGATCGAGTTGATCAGTGCGCGGGTGAACTCGGAGGTGTCGAAGATGCCCCGGTAGTTCTCCAGGGTCCAGTCCCTGGGGATGTAGTTGCCGTCCGTGAGGGTGCTGGGATCCTTGAACGACAGCGCGGCGATCCACCACACCGGGAACAGGGCGTACAGCACCACCACCACGTTCATGACGCCCCATCGGGCGGCATGTGTCTTTCCTACTGCGGCCATCAGCGCTTCACCTCCGCGCCCGGTGCGGCGGCGCCGAACAGTTTGACGAAGGTGAAGGCGATGATCGCGACGCAGATGAAGATCAGCACCGAGATCGCCGACCCGATGCCCAGGTTCAGCGCGGTGAACAGGTTGTCGTAGCCGAGGATCGACAAGGAGCCCGTGTCCTGGGCGCCGGCGGTCAGGATGTAGATGTTGTCGAAGATCCGGAACGCGTCCAGGGTGCGGAAGAGCAGTGCCACCAGGATGGCCGGTTTCATCAGCGGCAGCATGATCTTGGTGAAGCGCTGCCAGGCGGTGGCACCGTCCACCATGGCCGCCTTCAGGGTCTCCTCGGGCACCAGCGCGAGGCCCGCGAGCAGCAGCAGGGCCATGAACGGCGTCGTCTTCCACACCTCGGCGAGGATGATCAGCCACAGGGCGGGCCATTGCTCGGTCAGGGGGGCCTCTCCGCTGGGCAACAGCTCGGCGAGGTAGCCGAGCTCCGGGGTCCAGGCGTACTGCCAGGAGAAGGCGGCGACGACGGTGACGATCCCGTACGGGACGAGGACTGAGGTGCGTACGGTGCCGCGCCAGAAGATCGTGCGGTGCATCACCAGGGCGAGCCCCATGCCGAGGACCAGTTCGATCGCCACGGACACGGCGGTGATGAACAGCGTGACCCAGAAGGCGTCCCACCAGAACGGGGAGGACAGCACCGCCCCGTAGTTGCTCAGGCCCACGAACTCCGCCCGTCCGGGGAAGCGCAGGTCGTACCGCTGGAGGGACAGATAGACGGCGTACCCGATGGGGTAGGCGGTCACGGCGATCATGACGACGACGGCGGGCGCGCAGAGCAGCCAGCCGAGCCGCCGCTCCTGCCTGGCGCCCGCCGAGAGTGCCGCCCGGTCCGGCCCTGCCTGCTGCGTCTCCGCCTCGGGGGGCGGCGGAGCTCCGGCCGGTTGCGCCCGCGTGCTCATCTCGGGCCGTCCGAGGACGAGGCCCGCGCACCGCGGCGCCGGCTGACGAAGTGGTGCGGGAGGAGGTGGTTCACGGGATCACACCCTCGGATCGCAGGGCATCGTCGATCTGTTCCCTGATGGTGTCGACCGAGCTCTCCGGTGTGATCCCGGACGGCGGAGACAGCGTGTGGGAGACCGCGATCGACACGTTCTGGTAGGCCGGAGTGAGCGGGCGCACGCTCGCCGATTCCAGGGCGGCCAGCACTTCCCTGGAGAAGGGGTACTCCTTCATGAACGCGGGCTCGTCGTAGAGGGCTCGCAGGGTGGGCGGCAGGCCGCCTTCGAGGGCGGCGGTGAGCTGGTTCTCCCGGTTGCGCAGGCACAGCGCCGCCTCGAAGGCCAGGTCGGGGTGGCGCGAGTAGGCGCTCACCGCCAGATCGATGCCGCCGATGGTGGGCCGTGCCGGGCGGTTCGCGTCGACCCGGGGGTACGGCGCCCAGCGGAAGTTCTTGAACAGTGCGGGGTTGTTCGCCTTCATCGACGGATAGACGAACGGGTAGTTGAGCTCGAATGCCGCCACCCCCGACTCCATGGCGAGGCGGTTCTGGTCCTCCATCTGGTTGGGCAGGGAGGGGTCCGCGGCCGGGGACTTCGCCAGATCACGCATGATCCCGGCGGCCCGCGCGGCAGGAGCACCGAGGGAGGGCTCGGTCGCGCTCGCGTTGAGGATGGAACCGCCCGCACTGTTGATCAGCGTGTTGAACCAGACGGTCAGGCCCTCGTACTGGGCACCCTGGATCTCCACGAAGTGCGGTTTGCCCTGCCGGGCGAGGGCTCCGGCCATGTCCAGCATCTCGGCCCAGGTCCTGGGTGGGGTGGGCACCAGGTCCTTGCGATACCACAGCAGTTGGGTGTTGGTGTTGTACGGGACTGCGTACAGCTTGCCCTTCCAGGTCGAGGTCTGCAGCGGTACGCGCAGCGTGCCCTCGACAGCCTGCTGCTTCGCCGCCCCCGTCCATTCCCGGATCCAGCGCGCCTCGGCGAACTCCGCCGCCCAGGTGACGTCCAGGCCCAGGATGTCGAGCGAGTCGTCCTCGGCAGCGAGTCTGCGTACGAGCTGCTGGCGCTGACCGTCCGCGGCACGCGGAAGCTTGTTGTAGCTGATCGTGTAGCGGCCGCCCGATGCCTGGCTGCACCGGTCGGCCGCCTTCTGCAGCGCACCGGAGTCGTCGGGGAAGTTGTACCAGTTGAGGATGGGTCTGTCGGAGCCCTCGTCACTGCCACAAGCGGCGAGCGCCGACGCCAGCAACGGCAGTACAGCGAACGCCCGCAGCCATCGCGTCCCTCTGGGACGTCCCTTCTGACCCGAAACGGGCCGGCAGCCGCACCTCGCGTGCACGCGCTCCACACCTCGCTTCCGGACGGTGGTACGGGACTCGGACCTCGCAGCGTTTCCCTCCCGGCGAACACTAAAGGCCACATAAGTCACCATCAAGGACATATCGCCCTTAATCACCAACGCGGCCCCACCAGTGGGGCCGACTCGGCGAACCTGCGGACAGGGAAGGGGGACGATCAACTTCGGCAACTTCCGCTGCTCTACGGCAGGGTGCGCGATCTGTTCGTGCGTAGACACCCCAATAGGCCGAAGGTCAGAGCCACCCCAGCCCGCAAGGTGGATCACTCCACAGAGCTCCCGCCGTCCGGCTCCCGGTACCGGCCCAGCTCCGGCCCGGTCGTGATGCACACGGGCACACCAACGCGCGCGGGCACGGATGCGGTCACGACCGTGGAAGCACCATCGGCGCGGACACTCCGCGCCACGCGGCCCTACGGGCCACAGCACGACCGGCCATCGCACGGCCCCATGCCCTCTCCGGGTTCATGGCGCACAGGAGGCAGTGAGGCCGCCGTATTTCGACAGCGTCACCTAATTGTTATGGCGGATGACAAATAGCACCTCCCGCACTCTGGCGCACGGGTTCCGGAGCGCCGTAAGTTCCCGCTCACAACATTCAGCCGGGCGGATCACCCGACACCCGGCAATTCCCCCGAGAGCGCGCTTCTCGCCTTCCTTCTCACCACCCTCGTACGTCCGGTCGTCCGGCCGTAACACCAGAAAGGACCCTGCCCATGCGCAAGGGACTCCTCCTCACAGCCGCCTCGGTGACGCTGGTCAGCTCGCTCACCGCCTGTGGCGGCTCCTCGTCGAGCGACAGTGACTCCGGCTCCGGCTCCGGCTCCGACGCCAAGCCGAAGATCGGTGTGATCCTCCCGGACAGCAAGTCCTCTGCCCGCTGGGAGACCGCGGACCGCAAGTACCTCTCCGAGGCGTTCAAGGCGGCGGGCGTCGAGTACGACATCCAGAACGCGCAGGGCGACAAGCAGGAGTTCCAGACCATCGCGGACCAGATGATCACCAGCGGCGTGAACGTCCTGGTGATCGTGAACCTGGACAGCGGCACGGGTAAGGCGGTTCTGGACAAGGCCAAGGGGCAGGGCGTCGCCACGATCGACTACGACCGGCTCACCCTCGGCGGCTCCGCCCAGTACTACGTGAGCTTCGACAACACCGCAGTCGGCAAGCTGCAGGGCGAGGGCCTCAGCAAGTGCCTGAGCGACATGAAGGCCAAGAAGCCCATCGTCGCCACGCTCAACGGCTCCCCGACAGACAACAACGCCACTCTCTTCGCCGAGGGCTACAACGGCGTACTCGACCCGCAGTACAAGTCGGGCGACTACGTGAAGGGCCCGGACCAGTCCGTCCCGGACTGGGACAACGCCCAGGCCGGCACCATCTTCGAGCAGATGCTCACCAGCGAGCCCAAGATCGGCGGTGTGCTCGCCGCCAACGACGGTCTCGGCAACGCGGCCATCGCCGTCCTGCGCAAGCAGAACCGCAACGGCGAGGTCCCGGTCACCGGCCAGGACGCCACCGTGCAGGGCCTGCAGAACATCCTCGCGGGCGACCAGTGCATGACCGTCTACAAGGCGGTCAAGAAGGAGGCCGACGCCACGGCCAGGCTCGCCATCTCCCTCGCCAAGGGCGAGAAGGGCGAGACGAACGCGACCGTCGAGGACCCCGAGGGCAAGCGCAAGGTCCCGTCCGTGCTGGAGACGCCTGTGGCCATCTACAAGGACAACGTCAAGGACGTCGTGGACGACGGCTTCGTCACCAAGGAAGAGCTGTGCACGGGCAAGTACGCCGCCCTGTGCGCCAAGGCCGGCATCAAGTAGCCCTGACCGGCCGACCGGACCTTTGCCCCTGGTCCGGTCGGCCCGACCGCGGGCCCCGGGGCTCCCACCTCCCCGGGACCCGCGACCTCACGACCGTTAAGGAGCCGTCTTCCATGACAGCGACCCCGATCCTTCGACTGCGCGGGATCGACAAGAGCTTCGGCGCCGTGCAGGTACTGCACGACGTGTCCTTCGACGTCCACCCTGGGGAGGTGACCGCCCTCGTCGGAGACAACGGCGCGGGCAAGTCCACCCTGGTCAAGTGCATCGGCGGGATCCACCCGATCGACGGCGGCGAGTACTGGTTCGAAGGTGAGCAGGTCCAGGTGCACAGCCCGCGTGAGGCGGCGGCCATGGGCGTCGAGATCGTGTACCAGGACCTGGCGCTCTGCGACAACCTCGACATCGTGCAGAACATGTTCCTCGGCCGCGAGAAGCGCCGGGGACTCGTCCTGGACGACGCGACGATGGAGGAGATGGCCGCCCAGACCCTCGAAGGGCTGTCGGTCCGCACCGTCAAGTCCATCCGCCAGCAGGTCTCCAGTCTCTCCGGCGGCCAGCGGCAGACCGTGGCCATCGCCAAGGCCGTGCTGTGGAACAGCAAGGTCGTCATCCTGGACGAGCCGACCGCCGCGCTCGGTGTCGCCCAGACGGCACAGGTTCTCGAACTGGTCCGGCGGCTGGCCGACAACGGTCTCGCCGTGGTCCTGATCTCGCACAACATGAACGACGTCTTCGCGGTGTCCGACCGGATCGCCGCCCTCTACCTGGGCCGGACGGCCGCCCAGGTCAGCACGTCGGACGTGACGTACTCCCAGGTCGTCGAACTCATCACCTCAGGCCGCAGCGGGGACCTCGGCCTCGCCCACAGCAACGGAGCCACCGCATGACCGCCGCAGTCGCCCCCGAGAAGCCGGAGCTGCCGCGCAGTCCCGGGACGTCGAAGAAGAACGGAGCGGCCGGGGCCGCGAGTCTGCGCTCGGTCGCCCGGAACTACGTCGAGCGGGTACGGGGCGGCGAGTTGGGCGCCCTCCCCGCCGTACTCGGCCTGATCGTCCTGTGCGTGTTCTTCGCCGCCCTGCGCCCGGTCTTCCTGTCCGAGCTGAACTTCGCCAACCTGCTGACCCAGGGCGCGGGCAGCATCGCCATCGCCATGGGCCTGGTCTTCGTCCTCCTCCTCGGCGAGATCGACCTGTCCGCGGGGTACGCCAGCGGGGTCTGCGCCGCCGTCCTGGCCATCCTGCTCACCGACCACGGATGGCCCTGGTACGGCGCGGCCGGCGCGGCGATCCTCAGCGGCACGGTCATCGGCCTGCTGCTCGGCCTGCTGGTGGCGAAGGTCGGCATTCCCTCCTTCGTGGTCACCCTGGCCGCCTTCCTCGGGTTCCAGGGCATCGTGCTGATGCTGCTGAAGGAAGGCACCAACATCTCCATCCGGGACCAGACGATCCTGGCCGTCGCCAACAACAACCTCTCCCCCGCGCTGGGTTGGGTACTGCTCTCCGTCAGTGTCGGGGCGTACGCGGCGATCCAGCTCCGGAAGAACCGCAATCGCCGGCGGCGCGGGCTCGCCCCCGCTCCACTCACCCTGCTCGCAGTCAGGATCGGCGGCATGGCGGTGCTCGGTGCGATCGCCGTCCACCTGCTCAACCAGGAGCGCAGCCGCAACGTCATAGTCGACTCGCTCAAGGGCGTGCCCATCGTGGTGCCGGTCATCGCCGTCCTGCTCGTCGCCGGTACGTTCCTGCTCCAGCGCACCTCGTTCGGCCTGCACATCTACGCGGTGGGCGGTAACGCCGAGGCGGCCCGCCGGGCCGGCATCAACGTGGCAGCCATCCGGGTCTCCGCGTTCGTCATCTGCTCGTCCCTGGCCGCGGTCGGCGGCATCATCGCCGCGTCCCGGGGCAACTCGGTCGACCCCAACACCGGTGGCAGCAACGTGCTGCTGCTGGCGGTCGGCGCCGCCGTGATCGGCGGGACGAGCCTGTTCGGCGGGCGGGGCAGGGTCGTTGACGCCGTGCTGGGCGGCATGGTGGTCGCGGTCATCCAGAACGGCATGGGCCTGATGGGGTACAGCTCAGGGGTCAAGTACGCTGTCACGGGTTCGGTTCTGCTGGTGGCCGCAGGCGTGGATGCGCTGTCCCGTCGCCGGGCCGTACAACGATGAGGTCTGGGACTCCATGAAAGCCGGTCCCTCGCAGGAGGAGATTCGCCGGCACAACCTCGGCACCCTGCTCCGTCATGTGCACATCGGCGGATCCATGTCGCGGGCCGTCCTGGCCGAGCGCATGGGACTCAACCGCAGCACCATCCTGGGTCTGGTGAGCGAGCTGGGCTCGGCCGGCCTGGTCCGTGAGGAACTGCCCCGTGAGACCGGCAGGGCCGGCCGGCCGTCCCTGGTCGTACGGCCCGAGTCCGACCGCGTGTACGTCCTCGCCTTCGACGTGGGCGTGGACCGGCTGGCCGCCGCGCGCATCGGCCTGGGCGGGGTCTTCCTCGACCACAGGGAGATCCCCATGCTTCCCGGCCGTCGCGACGCCGGCAAGGTGGCCGAGGTCCTCGCCGGCTCCGCGCTGGAAATGGTGAGCACAGCACGGCACGGCACCTACTGCGTCGGCGTGGCCGCCGCCGTCCGCGGGATGGTGCGCCGACCCGACGGCCTCGTCCGCGCCGCCCCCTACCTCGGATGGGAGGACGAGGAGTTCGGCGACGACCTCATGCGCCGGCTGGGCCTCGGCCTTCCCGTCTCGGTGGGTAACGAGGCCAGTCTCGGTGCGCTCGCGGAGCATCTGCGCGGTGCCGGGACCGGCTGCCAGGACCTCGTGTACCTGCATGGCGACATCGGCATCGGCGGCGGTGTCATCACCGGTGGCCAACTGCTGGGCGGCGACTGCGGATACGGCGGCGAGATAGGGCACATGATCGTCAACCCGCGGGATGGCAGGCCCTGTGGGTGCGGGGCGCGCGGCTGCCTCGAAGCCGAGGCCGGGGAGCGCGCCCTGCTGGAGACCGCGCAGCGCGACCCGTCGGCCACCGGCCGGGAAGCCGTACGCGCCGTCGTCGAAGCGGCCGACCGGGGCGACATCACCGCCCGCGCCGCCCTGCACGACGTAGGCGACTGGCTCGGCATCGGCGTCGCCAACCTGGTCAATGTGCTCAACCCGCGCACGGTCATCTTCGGCGGGACGCTCCGCGAGGTGTTCCTCGGCTCGGCCGCCCGGATCCGCAGCCGTATCAACCGCCTTGCCCTCACGGCCTCCCGCGAGAACCTGCGGCTGCGAGTGGGGGAACTCGGCGACGACGCGGTGCTCGTCGGAGCCGCCGAACTCGCCTTCTCCGAGATCCTGGTCGGCCCTCTGGAGACGCTGGCCCGCGCCGGTGCATAGCCAGTACGGCGACGCGAACGGCACGATGGCCGGACCGCGGCGCGTACCCCGGATCGCGTCCATGACATTCACTACCGCCGGCCAGGCGATCCGGCGCCCGGCGGCCTGGTGACCCGGCGACCCGCTCGACGGCCTGGTGCAGCTTGGTGGCCATGTTCAGCTTGCTGGTCAGGCCGCTGCGGGAGCGACCGAGTCCCGAGTCATTCGGCTCGACGGTGATCCCGCCGGGTGGCTCCTCTTGCAGATCTGCGCTTCATAGGGTGCGTCATCGGAATCACGTAGCACGGTGCCGAGCGTCAAATGAGGTTCACGGCCGTGGTGCGCAGTCTTCCTCGACCGCGCCGTCCGTGATCACGCCACTCTTGAGGTACTCCCGATTCCTGCGGCTGCCGCTGCAGACAGCTGCAGCGGGGCGCCGGTCTTCGCCCGAACCTCCTCCTCGGTGACACCCGGAGCGAGTGCCCTCAGTAGCAGGCCATCCCGGCTCACATCGATGGTGGCGAGATCTGTGATGATGCGGTCGACCACGCCGGCAGCGGTCAGCGGCAGCGTGCAGTCGTCGACGATCTTCGGGCTTCCGTCCTTGGCGACGTGGTCGGTGAGCACCACGATCCGGCGGGCGCCGACCACGAGATCCATGGCGCCGCCCATGCCCTTCACGAGGGCACCGGGGATGGTCCAGTTCGCCAGGTCGCCCTTGGCACTCACCTGCAGGGCACCCAGGATGGCAATGTCGATGTGGCCACCGCGGATCATGCCGAAGGACGTCGCGGAGTCGAAGTAACTCGCACCGGGGTTGACGGTGACCGTCTGCTTGCCCGCGTTGATGACGTCGGCGTCCTCTTCTCCCTCCCAGGGGAACGGGCCGAGACCGAGGATGCCGTTCTCGCTCTGCAAAGTCACCCGGACGCCGTCGGGGATGTGGTTGGCCACGAGGGTCGGAATGCCGATGCCAAGGTTTACATAGTTGCCGTCGTCGAGTTCGGCGGCCGCGATCGCGGCCATCTCGTCACGTGTCCGGGGCACGGGTCGTCACTCCTACGCTTCGACGGTCACGCGGGGGCGGACCGTACGCTGCTCGATTTCCTTGGTCCGCTTGCGTGCGACCACCAGACGGCTCACGTAGATGCCGGGGGTGGTGACCGATTCGGGGTTGATGAACTCCTCAGACAGGTGCTCGGCCTCGGCGACGGTCACCCGGCCACACGTGGCTACGAGGGGGTTGAAGTTGCGTGCGGCGGCCCGGTACGTCAGGTTGCCCGCGTGGTCGGCGGTGTGGGCGTGCACGAGTGCGAGGTCGGCGACGATCGCACGTTCCTGGACATGGACGTGTCCGTCGAACTCGGCGTGCGGCTTGCCCTCGGCGACGGGCGTGCCCACACCGGTCCTCGTGTAGAAGGCCGGAATGCCCGCCCCACCGGCGCGCATGCGCTCGGAGAGCGTGCCCTGCGGGGAGAACTCCACGTCGAGAACCTTGTCCAGGTACTGCTGGGCGAACAGCTTGTTCTCGCCGACGTAGGAGGCGATCACCTTGGCCACCTGGCGGTTCTCCAGCAGCAGGCCGAGACCCTTGCCGTCGACCCCCATGTTGTTGGACACGACCGTCAGCCCCGTGACCCCGCTGTCCCGTACGACCTCGATGAGGTCGTACGGGACACCACAGAGACCGAACCCGCCGACGGCGATCGTCATCCCATCCATCAGCACGCCGGCCAAGGCCTCTTCCGCGATCGCGCGCAGTTTGATCAACTCGCCCACCTCCCACCCAGTGCGTTCACTGTCTGAGCGGCAGAGTCAACTCTCATGCACGCTTGACATGCAAGAAGCAGCGCTTCTGACGGGGAAAACCGATTGCCGGTTGAGCGAGGACGCGCATGGCGTCCACTGAGTGGACGTACAATGGCGGCATGGACTCGACTCCGGCGGCTCACCTCGTCGGCAGGGTCAGCGCACTGCTTCGCGCGCTGTCGGGGGTCAACGAGGCCGGTGCGGGCACCGCGGAGCTGGCGCGGGCGACAAGCCTGCCGAGACCGACCGTGCATCGACTGCTTGCCTCGTTGGCGGAGGAGGGCTTCGTCGACCGCGATCGACGCAGTGGGCGTTGGTTCCTCGGCCCCGAGCTGTATCTGCTCGGCGGGGTTGCCGGCATTCGCTACGACATCACCCGCCATGCACGTGAGAGCGTGCACCGGCTCGCAGCTTTGACGGGAGAGAGCGCGTTCTTCTCAGCCCGGCGGGGTGACGAGACGGTGTGCCTGCTGCGTGAGGACGGAGACTTTCCGATCCGCTCCTTCGTGCTGTACGAGGGCGCGCGCTTCCCCCTCGGTGTCGTCTCGGCGGGCCTGGCGGTGCTGTCGTTCCTTGACGACACCGAGATCGACACCTATCTGGCATCCAGGGACTTGGTCGACCGGTGGGGGCCGGCACATGCGCCGGACGCGGTGCGCGAGCGGATCGCGCAGACCCGGATCGACGGCTACGCCGTGAACCCCGGACTCGTCGTGGAAGGCAGCTGGGGCATGGCGGCGGCTGTGTTTGACCATGCCGGGCAGCCCGCGTGGGCGCTGACCGTGACGGGTGTGGAGACCAGGTTCCGCGCCGAGCGCAGACCTGAACTCGGCGCGCTCCTGCTGCGCGAGGCGCACGCGCTCGGTCGCACGCTGAAGACCGGCGCGGGTGCCCGGCGCTGACCGCTGGCTGTGATGCCGCGCTGGCGGCGGGATCGGCGGGCGTTGTCCAGGCGGACGGCTGCACGTGCGACCAGATCCTCACCGACCGTGAGGCTGTCCTACGTGAAGAGCTCCGCGGTTCCCCGCGTAGCGCGGGAAGGCACGAGGACGGGGAACCGGCATGCTCTGTCCGGGACTTGGCCGGATTTCCACCATCATGTCGCGTCGCTTCTGCACCAGACGGAAGCAGACGGGGACTGCGTGACGAGAACTCACCGCATGAGCGGCGCCTGCCGGACTGCACCGTGGAGTTGCGGCGTGAGGAGCGCGCCCGCACGGTCGGCGAGGACTGCCATCTCGTAACCGATGAGGCCGACGTCGCAACCCTCCTCGGCGAGGACGCCGAGGCAGGAGCCGTCGCGCATGTGGTTGACCAGCATGAAGCCGTCGAGCATTTCGATCATGACGAGTTTCATGCCGCGGAAGCCGTGCGCCTGCGCGGCGTTCTGGGCGAGGGAGGTGATGCCGGACACGACGGCGGCCAGGTGGTCGGCCAGATCGCGGGTGAGGCCGTCGGAGGCGGCGATGAGCAGGCCGTCGGAGGAGACGGCGACCGCGTGGCTGACGCCGTCGGCGGTGCGGGCGAAGTCGGAGACGAGCCAGCCGAGGTTGTGGTGTGCGGAAGTCACGGGTGGTGTGTTCCTATCTGGCCTCGGCGCGCGCGACGCCCGCCCGGAAGCCGTTGAGCATGGAGGAGACGTATTTCCGCCGGTCCGGCGGTGCGGCGGCGTCGTCGTCGGGGGCGAGGAGCCGGGCGGGAAGAGTGACGAGAGCGGACACGCCGCCGCCCGGGGTGTCGGAGAGCAGGACCTCGACGCCGAGGCGGCGGGCGAGACGGCCGACGACGTAGTGGCCGAGGTAACGGGTGGGCGCGACGAGGAAGGCCTCCTCCCCCGCGATGCGGGCGTTGGCACGGGCGAGGTCCTCGGGGGACATGCCGACGCCGTGGTCGACGACGGCGATGTTGAACTCGTCGCGGTCGCCCCAGCCATGAACCTCCACGGGCTGCTCCGGTGCGGAGAACGTGAGGGCGTTCTCGACGAGCTCTGCGAGCAGGTGGGAAAGCTCGGCGACGGCGCGGCCGCTGATCCGGCGGGGCTCGATCTGGGCTATGGCGACCCGTCGGTACTGCTCGACCTCTCCGATGGCGGACTGCACCAGCTCCAGACTGCTGGCCGTCGTGGTTCGGATCTGGGGCGTGCGTTCGTCCACCAGGACGAGCAAGCTCTCCGCGTTCCGGCGCATACGGGTGGCGAGATGGTCGAGTTCGAAGAGTTCGGCCAGCGCCTCGGGGTCGAGCTCCTGCTGTTCCAGGGCGGTGATGAGGGCCAGCTGGCGGCGGACGAGTCCCTGGTTGCGGCGGCCGAGGCTGGTGAGGGACTCGGCGGTGTTGCGGCGCAGGACAGCTTGCTCGGCGGCGAGTCCGAGCGCGGCGTGCTCGACGTTGTGCAGCGCCGCGACGACCCTGGTGATCTCCTGTGCGCTGCGCTGCGGTTGCCTTTCGTCCTCGGCGGGGACGAGTTCACCGGCCTGGATTCGGACCATTGTTTGAGGCAGGCGGCGCTGAGCGACGTCGTCGGCCTCGCGGGCGAGCGCGTCGAGAGGCCTGGTGATGGAGCGGCCGGCCATGACCGCGGCGGCGATGAGGACGGCGAGCACCAGCGCGCCGAGGGCGAGGTAGCCGGCCAAGGACGCGGTGGCCTCGTCGCTGAGGGTCTTGGCACGGGCCTGTACGTCGGAGTCGACCCGGCGCTGTGCCTGGTGGACGGTGGCGTCGACGCGGAGCATGTCGTCGGCGAACCCCGTCCCGTCGACACGGATCCGTGAGCCGTCGGAAGCCTTCAGGGCCGCGTTCTCGATGGTGTCGAGGCGCCGGGTCACCGGCGAGGAGAACATCTTCATGACGGCGTCGCGCTGCGCTGGGGTGGCGAGCTTGAAGAAGCGACTCATGGCTGAAATGCGGGTCGCGCGTCTGTCCACGAAGTCCAGGAAGTTCGTCCCCCGGAAGGACCCCGCGGCCAGAACGCCGCTGAGCAGGCTGCCTTCCTGGCTGCCGGCCTCCTTCGCCTCGGCGAGGGCCTGCAGGGCGGCCAGGTCGTCGCGCAACCGCCGGTCGCCGCGAGTGGCCTTGTCGGCAGTTGGGTCCGCGGCGTTGAGCGCACCGATCACGCCGGTGTAGTAGGTGTGGGTCTTCGTCCGGTCGGCCGAGCCGGAGTCCACGCTGTCGCGGATCGCGCCCAGCTGTTCGAGGCGATTCATCGCCCCGGCCACGACCGGCTCCTCACGCACCTCACGCCGGAAGGCGTCGACCTGGCCGCGGCTGCGGTCGAGCCGGTTGCGGTAGCTCTTGTCGCCGGCGAGCAGGCCGTTGGTGAAGACGTGTTCCGCCTGCAGGTTGTGCACCAGGTCCTGAATGCGCAGCGTCACGTCGATCTGCGCCCTGGTGTCGCGGGCGTCCCGGTAGTCCTGGAGGCGGTCATCGACGGCCAGGCCGACCACCACCAGCAGCATGCATGTGGGTACGGCGAGGATGACCGTCATTCGCCCGCGGATGGTGCGCCAGCTCAATGCGTCGCCCATGGTCTGTGCCCAGTTGCTGCGGACGAGGAACTGCATCTGTGGTTCGTCTCCTCGCGGTGAATCCAGGCATACGGTGACTCGAGTGCGTAGCCGTGGGGGGGAGTCGAGCCGTACCGCCGACCGTTACCGGACAGCGGCGCATGGGTGCACCGACGGGCCATGCCTCAAGCAACGGGCGTCGGCGACTGACCACGATCATGGGCCGGATCGGCCCCGACGCCTAGCCCTCTCACCATTGCGGTGCTGGATCAGGACCATCTGCCCGGTGGATACCACCCGACACCACCCGTCCCTGCCACCGACCCGACCACTGACGGCCCGACCCGCGCGGACGTCTCACAGGATCGGATCAAGCCAGGGCGGATACCTCTTCCGCGGTCCCCCGGGCATTCGCCTCGACCGTCGTCGTGCTCCACGTGAACAGCCTTGTCGTCGTCCATGGGCAGGGGGGACAAGGAGACAGGGGCGAGTGAGCGACATCGAGAAACTGCTCGAAGAGCAGTGCGGCGCCCCACGTCGGTCTCGGCCTGTGGCGCTACCTCGGTGACGGCGGCGGAATCGGGGTGGCCTTTCTTCGTGTTCTGCGGGGCAGTGGCGTCGGTCCGCCCTCCCTGATCACTACGCGGCCCGTACTGCTGTCCGTCGGCTACGGCGTCCTCACCTCTGGTGCGGACTCCTGGCCGCGGTCCAATCCCTCACGGCTCCGACATGCTCTTTCCCGTGACCCCGGGGAGTTTCTGCCTCAGCCTCCTCGGCCACCTCGTCTACGGGGCCGCGCTCGGTCTCTTATGCGCAGGAACAAGCCACCGATTCCTCTGAGTCGAGGGACGGTTCTTGCAGGGGAGCCAGCTTCCGTACGTCCGCAACCCCGAAGGAACCGGACCTCAGCACCATGTTGAGATTGACACTCGTCCACTGGACAGAATCCTGAGTCCACGCTGCTCATGAGAAGGAAGGGGGTTACTTATATGTAAGCATTGACATTTAACTTGGCGCGGTCATAGCGTGCGCTGCGTCACGTCCCAACTCGGACCGCACCCAATGGAGGGCGCCCCGATGGCTGACCGAAAAGTGATCATCACGATCGCCCCAACCGGTGGCATGGCAGACAAGTCGGTCACGCCGCATCTGCCCACCCAGCCGCAGGAGATCGCGGATGACGTGGTGCGCTGCTGGGAGGCGGGGGCGAGCATCGTCGCGGTGCACGCCCGCCGACCGGACGACGGAGCGACCTGCGACCCGGAGATCTACGGCCGCATCAACGAACTGATCCGCTCGCGCAGCGACATCGTCATCAACAACAGCACCGGCGGCGGGATCAGCGGCGACATGATCGCGACCCTCGCCGACGGCCGCCAGGAGATCTCCTTCGAGCAGCGCATCAAGGGCACCCTCGCCGGTGCCGAGATGTGCACCTTCGACCCGCAGATGCAGTGCATGCACCGCGGCGACCTCGAACTGCTCATGGACACCTCCTGGAGCCGGTGCCTGGAACTGGCCCAGGCGATGAAGGACCGCGGCATCAAACCGGAGTGGGAGGTGATGTCGCTGTCCGACCTGGTGTGGGTCAAGGACCTGATCGCGCTGGGCTACGACAAGCCGCCGTACTACATCAACATCGTGCTCGGCACGCACAAGCTGATGTCCGGCGCCACCGCGTACACCCCGAAGGACCTGCAGCGGTTCATCGAGGACCTGCCGGAGAACTCCCTGTTCTGCGTCAGCGGAATCGGCCCCGCCCAGCTGCCGTCCTCGGTGCACAGCCTGATCCTCGGCGGCCAGGCTCGGGTCGGCCTGGAGGACAACATCTACTACGCGCGCGGACGGCTGGCGACCAATGTGGAGCTGGTGGAGCGCATGGTCCGCATCCTGCGTGAGCTGAACCTCGAACCGGCCACCCCGGCCGAGGCACGCGAGATGCTCGGCCTGGACCGGCCGTCCACCGTGCCCACGGTGACTCAGGCAACTGCCGCGACCGCACAGGCCGGGTGAGCGATGTCGCTGAAGTACGCGCTGCTCGGCTTCCTGAGCACCGAACCGGCCTCCGGATTCGACCTGGCCCGCGAGTTCGGCGAGTCGGTGGGCTGGTTCTGGTACGCCTCGCACAGCCAGATCTATCCCGAACTGCGTCGGCTGGAGGCCGAGGGCCTGGTCACGAGCACGTCCTCGCCCGGCAATCCCGGCAAGCAGAAGCGGATCTACCACCTCACCGAGCAAGGCGGCGCGGCGCTGCAGGCCTGGCTGGAGGAGCCCACCGACTACGCCCCGATACGCGATGTCGAGCGGGTCAAGCTCGTCTTCCTGGACGGCGCCCCCGTCGAGGTGATCCGCCGACACCTGGAGGACCACCGCAAGCACCACGAGGACCTGCTGGCCGTCTACACCCAGCAGTTCCGCGAGCTCCACCGGGGCGTCTTCCCCCGGCTGGTCAAGCGGCTGGCGACCCGGCCGCGCAGCTCCCACAAGATGATCAGCGGGCTCAAGGTGCTCGCCATGAAGGGCAACATCGCCCGCGCCCGCACCGAGATCCACTGGGCCGAGGACGCGCTGAGCTGGCTCGAAGGCATGGAGGACCAGACATGAGGTTCCGCGTGGGCACCGATGTCGGTGGCACCTTCACCGACCTGTGGGTGTATGGCGACGACGGCCGCCAGGCCGTCCTCAAGGCACCCAGCACCGCCGACATCATCGGCGGAATCCTGCGGGCCGTGGAGCTCGCCGCAGACCACTTCGAGCTGTCCGTCGAGGCGTTCTGCGCCTCGATCGACCGTTTCGGCCACGGCACGACCGCCGGCCTCAACGCGCTGCTCACCTCCTCGGCCGCCCGTACGGCGCTGATCACCACGGCGGGCTTCCGCGACACCCTGGAAATCGGGCGGCTCAAGCGGCAGTTGGCCGGGCTGACCGAGCTGGAGATCGGCGACTACCGCAACCGCGGCCGATGGCCCGCCATGGTGCCCCGGCAGCTGGTCTTCGAGATCGGCGAACGCGTCGACTCCGCGGGCCAGGTCGTCGTACCGCTGGAGCGGTCGGAGATCGACCGCGTGCTGGATCTCGTCGCCGCCGCAGAGGTCGAGGCCGTCGCCGTGGCCACGCTGTGGTCGGTCGCCAACCCCGAGCACGAGCAGCGGATCGCGGCCGCGCTGCGCGACAGGTTCCCGCAGCTGTTCGTCAGCCTGTCGCACGAGGTCGCGCCCGCGGTCGGTGAGTACGCCCGGATGTCGACCACCGCGGTCAACGCGGCGCTCGGGCCGGTGATGAGCGCGTACCTGCGCCGCCTGGACGAGGCCCTTCGGCAGCGCGGGCTCGCCGTGCCGGTGGTCGTGATGACCAGCGAGGGCGGCGTGGTCTCCGCCGACGTGGTCAGCGACCAGCCGGTGTCGGTCCTGATGTCCGGCCCCGCCGCGGGCGTCATCGCCTGCCGGGAGATCGGTCGGCGCCTCGGCCACGAGAACCTGCTCACCGTCGACGTCGGCGGCACCAGCTTCGACGTGGGCACCGTCGTGCAGGGCGAGCCGCTGATGCGCAGCCGCCTCACCATCGGCGGCGCCGACATCCAGCGGCCCGCGATCGACGTCGGCACCATCGGCGCCGGGGGCGGCAGCATCGCCCGCGTGCGCGACGGCGCGCTGACCGTGGGACCGTTCAGTGCGGGCGCCCGGCCGGGTCCCGTCTGCTACGGGCGCGGCGGCACCGAACCGACGGCCACGGACGCCGACCTGGTCCTCGGCGTTCTCGACGAGGAGGACTTCGCGGGCGGCACTATGCGGCTCGACCGGGCCGCGGCGGCCGCCGCGATCAGGGAACGCGTCGCCGAACCGCTCGGCCTGGGCGTCCTCGAGGCCGCCTGGGGCATCCGTCAGGTGCTGGACAGCAAGATGGCCGACCTGCTGCGCAGCGTCACCATCGAAAAGGGCCACGACCCACGCGAGTTCGTGCTCTTCGCGGGCGGCGGGCAGGGCCCGTCCCATGCCTGGGCGCTCTGCCGCGAACTCGGCATCCGTACGTTCGTCGTCACCCCCACCGCGACCGGGCAGTCCGCGTTCGGCACCGGCACGTGCGAGCTCAAGCGCACGATCAGCCGCCCCCACTACCTGCGGCTGCCCGGCGACGGGGAGATCCGCGCCGAGGACGTCGCACCGCTGGCCGAGAAGCTCGCGGCGATGACCGCCGAGGCGGAGGCGGCTTCCACCGCCGGTCCCGCGCAGGGCGAGCCGGGAGGGCTGACGATCCGGCGGACGGCGGCCATCCGCTACCGCGGCCAAGCCCACCACCTCGACGTGTCCGTGGCCGAGGAGCTCTCCTCACCGGCCGCGCTGGGCAAGACGCTGCGTTGCTTCGAGGAGCAGTACGAGGCCCTGTACGGGGCCGGATCGGCGTTCCGCGAAGCAGGCTTCGAGCTGACCGGCCTGCGGGTCCTGGCCTCCCGGCGGCTCGACGGGCAGGTCCGGCCGGCCGCGCGGGACGAGTTGGTGCCCCACGGCAGCCGCGGCGTCGTCTTCGACGATCCCCTGGAGCCGGTCGACTGCCAGGTCCACCGGACCGCCTTCCCCGCGCCGGGCCAGACGGTGAGCGGGCCCTGTCTGGTGATGTTCCCCGGTCAGACGCTGGTCGTCCCGCCGGGAGCCGTCGCCCGCACCGACGAGCTGGGTGACTTCGTGGTGACCCTCGACGACACAGAAGATGAAGGGGCGAGCAGATGACCGGCACCCCGGCGCCCGTGAAGCACGTGAACGACCAACCGCCGACCACCGGCACCGCACTCGATCCCATCCAGTACGAGATCATCCGCAACCGTCTGCTCGCCGTGACCGAGGAGATGCGGATCGCGCTGCAGAGCGTCTCCGGCTCCCCCACGGTGACCGAGGCCTCCGACTTCTTCACCGGCCTGTATCTGCCGGACGGGGAGTTCGCGACGATGGGGTTCCAGGTCGCGCACGAGGCGCCGCCCGTCGGCTCCCTGATCCGGCACATCAACACCAACCGCCGCGCTCCTCGCGCCGGCGACATGTACATCGGCAACGACCCGTACGTCGGCGCCCTCCACCAGAACGACGTACAGATGACCGGGCCCGTCTTCGACGGCGACCGGCTGGTCGCCTGGGCCGGGGTGATGGCACACGAAACCGACGTGGGCGGGATGAACTTCGCGTCCTGGTGCCCGACGGCCACCGAGGTGTACCAGGAGGGCCTGCGCATCCCCGCCGTCAAACTCGTGGACCAGGGCGAACTGCGCGACGACGTCCTGGAGATGATCGTCTCCGCGAGCCGGCTGCCCGCCTCGCTCGGCCTGGACATCCGCGCGTTCATCGCGACGATCAATGTCGCCACCGAGCGGCTGCACAGCCTGTTCGCGCGGTACGGCTCGGACGTGGTCGCCGAGGTGATGCGGCGGATGATCACCACCACGGAGCGCCAGACCCGCGCCCGGCTCGCCAAGCTCCCGGACGGCCAGGTGCACGTACGGGACTTCCTGGAGCACGACGGCCACGCCAACCGCCTCTACGCGGTCGACCTGGTGGCCACCAAGACCGGTGACCGGCTCACGCTGGACTTCGGCGGTTCCAGCCCCCAGGCCCCCGGTTTCATCAACGCCACGCGCGCCGGACTGCGCGGCGGGGTGACGGGAGCGCTGATCCCGACGCTCGGCTTCGAACTGGCCTGGAACGAGGGCCTGTTGCGGCCGGTCGACATCGTGGCCCCGGACGGGCTGGTGTGCACCGCCCGGCATCCCGCGCCCGTGGGCAGCGCCACCGTCGAGACGATCTGGACCGTCACCAACGTCGTCCAGCGGGCCCTGAATCTGCTGCTCGCCTGCTCGCCCGAGTACGCCGAGCGCGGGCAGGCCGTCAGCTCGGGAACGATGGCCACCTTCAACCTCGGCGGGACCAACCAGTTCGGGGAGCGGTTCGGTCTGCACTCCCTCGATCCGCTGGCCGGCGGTTCCGGGGCGTTCGCGAGCCACGACGGCATCGACGCGGGCGGCCCCGTCGCGGTGCCGGTGCCGGCGATCGCCGACGTGGAGTCCAACGAACAGGTCTCTCCGCTGCTGTACCTGTACCGGCGGCTGCGTCCCGACACCGCGGGAGCGGGCGCGCGCAGCGGCGGCCACTCCGGCGAGATGGGGCTGACGCTGCGCGGGGTGGCCGGAGCGAACGCGCTGGTCATGACGCACGGCGCCGAAGTGCCCAACTCGGTCGGCCTGTTCGGCGGCTGGCCCGGTGCCACCGTGCGCCAGCGCTTCGCGCCCGGTGCGGGCCGCGACGACGAGGACCTGCTGCGAGAGCACCTCGCCGGCGCCCAGCCCACCTGGCAGCAACTCGGTCCCAAACCGGGCGAGTTCCCCATGCGCCCCGGCGATGTGTTCGCCGTGTCCTGGCAGGGCGGCGGCGGGTGGGGGGACCCCCTGTCGCGGGCACCGCAGGACGTGGCGGCCGACGTCGAACGCGGAGTGGTCAGCGCGGCGTACGCCGAGCAGGTGTACGGCGTCGTCCTCGCCGAAGGGGCCGTCGACGAGGAACGCACACGCGAACGCAGGCTGGCCGTGCGCACCGAACGGCTCGGGGCGCCGCCCGTCGCGGAGCCCGGCCCCGGTGCGCCGGGACACCCGCTCGGCCCCGCGCTGCGGCTGGTACGGACGGACGACGGGGACGTCGAGGTGCACACCACCGCCGGTGCTGTGCTCTCCCGCGGCTCCACGCACTGGCGGTCCGGCGCCGTGAGCCGCCGCATCGATCCGGGCGCACACCGCATCAGCCTGCACGACGAACTCTCCATGACCGCGCACTACTGCCCGCTGTCCGGCGAACTCCTCTCCGTGGACGTCCACCTGCGGGACGAGGAACCCCTGGAAGAGCTGTCGCTGGCCCTCTAGCTCCGCTCTCCAGCCGATTCCCTGTCTCCCCGAGCGATCCCTTTGGCGATGACGCCAAGGAGGTAGGTCATGTCCGAACCTGCCACGCCGTCGGCCGGACGGCTCACCACCCTGTTCCGGAGACTGCCGAGTCCTCCGGTGACTGCGATACCCAGGAGGTCCCGATGAAGCGACGCTTGGCCGCAATACTCGTCATAGCCGTCCTCACTCTCAGCGCCTGCGGCTCTGGGGGCACGGCCGGCTCCACCGCCAAGGCGGACGGCTCCGGAAAGGTCTCCGTCTCCGTCTCAGCGATCGCCGTGGCCGCGGCCGCCCCGATCGAGATCGCCGTCCGCGAGGGCTACTTCGCCGACGAGGGTCTGGACGCGAAGATCAGCTACGCAGAGCCGGCGGCCATGATCCCTTCGGTGGTCAGCGGCCAGGCGCAGTTCGCGATGCTCAACGCCCCGGCCGTGCTGACGGCGCGCAGCAACAGCGTTCCGGCGGTGGCCGTCGCCGGGATCAGCGCCCCCGACCCGGACCCGAACAAGTCGTACATCCAGTTGCTCGTCGGCAAGGACAGCAAGCTGCGCGAGCCCGCCGACCTCGAGGGCAAGACGGTCGCCGTGGACACCCTCTACCAGCTGCCGGACCTGTCGCTGCGGCACGCACTGCGCACCAAAGGGGTGGATCCGTCGAAGGTGAAGTTCGTGGAGATCCCGTTCCCGCAGATGGCCGACGCGCTGAAGAAGGGCAAGGTCGACGCCGTCAACGCGGCCGAACCCTTCGTCACCTCTCAACTGGCCGCCGGAGCACGCGCGTTGCTTTCCTCCACCGAGGGACAGAACGGGACGTGGCCGCACACGGTGATGCTGACCTCCGAGCAGTACCTGGGCAAGAACAAGGACGTCGTCGGCCGCTTCAACCGCGCCATCGCCAAGGCCGACGCCTACGCCCAGAAGAACCCGGACAAGGTCCGCACCCTGGTCCCGCAGTTCACCCAGGTTCCCGAGCAGGCGGCCCAGAAGATGCTGCTGCCGGTGTTCACCGCGTCCTTCGAGGCGAAGGGCTGGCAGGCCTGGGCCGACGTACTCACCAAGGAGAAGCTGGCCAAGGGTGAGATCGCCGCGGATGAAGGGTTCTCCACCCCATGACCGGCCTCTCGTCGCTCGGTCCGAAGAGCGCTGACGCAGGGGCGACCAGGCAGACCCGTGCCCGGCGCCCGGCGGGGGCGGGCGCCCGGTGGGCCGGTGCCGTGGCGCGCAGCGCGGTGGGCCTCGCCGCGCTGGTCGCCGCCTATGAGTTGCTGCGGCTCGTCGGTGTGCTGCCCTCGGCGAGCGCGCCCGGCGTGGCGTCCATCGGATCGGCCCTGGCATCGGGGCTGGCCGACGGCACCCTGACCGGCCCGCTGGGCGACACGGCGCAGGCGTGGGCACTGGGACTGGCGCTCGCCACGGCGATCGGTCTCCCGCTGGGTGTGGTCACCGGGCTGTCCCGGTGGGCGGACTCCGTGACCGGAGTGGCCGTGGAGTTCCTGCGGCCGGTGCCCGCCGTGGCACTGATTCCGGTGGGCATCGTGGTGTTCGGGCTGCAGATCGGGCTGCAGGTGTTCCTGGTGGCCTTCGCCACCGTGTGGCCGGTTCTGATCGGCAGCCGGCACGGAGTGCGCACGGTCGATCCGCTGCTGATCGACTCCGCGCGAGCCCTGGGCCAGTCCCGGGCGCGGGTGCTGTACCGGGTGGTCGTACCGGCATCGGTTCCCGCCTTCGCCACGGGCCTGCGCACCGCCGCTGGCATCGGCGTGGTCGTGGCCGTGGCCGTCGAGATCGTCTCCGGCAGCCCGGGCCTGGGCTACCACCTCAACTCCGCCCAGCAGTCCGGGCGCGTGACCGACGCGTTCGCCGCCGTCCTGCTGGCCGGGCTGTTCGGCGTCGTGGTCGACCTGGCGGCGCGGGCGGCGGAGAACCGTCTCGCCGGGTGGCAGCGGCACACCACGGAGGGCAGGCGATGACCACCACGGAAACCAACCGGATCACCGGGCCCGGAGCCGTCAGGGCGAATGCTCGGGGCGGGAGCCGCGGAATCCGGCGACGGGTGACGGCCCTTGCCCTCGGGTGGGGTTTCGCCGCCCTGCTGCTGGGGCTCTGGGAGGTGGCCGGGCGGGCCGACACCACCGCGCTTCTGCCACCGTTCAGCGTCGTCGCCACCGAGCTGGTGGACCTGATCACCGGCGACGCCCTCATGACGGACATCGTGCCCTCCCTGGCGCGGGCTCTGGCAGGCTTCGTCATCGGCTCGCTGGCGGGTGTCGTCCTGGGCGTGGCGCTCGGCTGGTGGCGCGGCCTGGAGCCCTGGTGCCGGGCGGGACTGGAGTTCCTGCGCGCGGTGCCGGCCCCGGCCCTGCTACCGCTGGCGATCCTGGCCTTCGGGGCGAGCGACACCACCCGGATCGGCGTGATCGCACTCGGCGCCGTGTGGCCGGTGCTGCTCAACACCACCGACGGGGTACGCCGGGTGGAGGCCGGATACATCGACAGCGCCCGGGTCTACGCCCGGGGCGGCAGAGCCGAGTTGCTGCGCCGGGTGGTGCTGCCCGCGGCTACGCCGCAGATCATGGCGGGGCTGCGGGTGGGCCTGGCGCTCTCGCTGATCATGATGGTGATCAGCGAGATGATCGCCTCCTCCTCGGGTCTCGGGAACCTCATCCTGCGTGCCCAGCGCCTGTACGCACTCGACCAGATGTACGCCGGTGTGCTGCTGCTCGGAGTGCTGGGCTGGCTGCTGACCCTGCTGTTCTCCGCGGTCGAGCGACGGGCTTTGGCCTGGTTCTACGGATTGAAAGGGCAGGACCGATGACGAAGCAGGCGAAGCAAGCGGTACCCATGAAGGAACGGACGGATCACAAGCTGCTGGAGGTGACCGGTCTCGGCAAGCACTTCTCCCTCGGCACCGGTGCCGCCACGCACGCGATCGGCGATGTCTCCCTCTCGGTCGCCGACGGGGAGTTCGTCGCCATCGTCGGGCCCTCGGGCTGCGGCAAGACGACCCTGCTGCGGTGTCTGTCGGGGCTGCTGCGTCCCGACCAGGGGCAGGTGCGTTACGCCGGGCAGCCCGTCAACCGGGTCCCCAGCGACCTCGCCATCGTCTTCCAGGAGTACAACCGCAGTCTGTTCCCGTGGCTGACAGTGCGGCGCAACGTGGAGTTCGGGCTGTCGGACCTGCCGCGCGCGGTGCGCCGCGAGCGGGCCCGTGAGGCCCTCGAGCGGGTGCGGCTGGAAGGGTTCGCGGACCACTTCCCCTGGCAGCTCTCCGGCGGCATGCAGCAGCGTGTCGCGATCGCGCGCGCCATCGCCCTGCACCCGCGCGTCCTGCTGATGGACGAGCCCTTCGCCTCCGTCGACGCGCAGACCCGCACCGCGCTGGAGGAGATGACCGCGTCGATCAGCGCGGCACTGGGCCTGACGACCCTGCTGATCACCCACGACATCGACGAGGCGATCTTCATGGCCGACCGGGTCGTGGTGCTGTCCGCACGGCCCAGCCGGGTCGTCGCCGAACTGCCGGTCGACATCCCGCGCCCCCGGGACGAACTCGCGGTCAAGGCCCTGCCGGAGTTCTCGGATCTGCGCAGGCGCATCCACGACTTGATCGGCGCTTCGCCCGCTGCGGAGGCATGAGTACCCGCCCCCCTGACAGCGGGCACTCACCGAGGGCCGGGGGGGGGGGGGGGGGGGGGGGGGGGGGCCCCCCCCCCCCCCCCCCCCCCCCGACGCCAGAGCAGCAGCGGGCTTAAGCCGTAGCCGGAGACGGATCCGGGAACTGATCCGATGCTCGATCAATCTATTACAGACTATTGACGTTACGACGGAGAGTTGTAGATGCTGGCGCATCCTTCTCACCCCGGCCCACCTCAGGAGCTGTCATGGGTGCTGTCTCTGTCTTCTCTCTGTCCAGAACCATCGCCGGTCTAGCTCTGGCCGCCCTGGCACTGACGGGCTGCGGGTCGAGCCTCGACGAGTCCAGCGGGAGCAAAGCTGGAGGGGACCAATCCGCTGGCGCCGTCAAGATCGGGCTTCTGGTGCCGCTGTCCGGGGTCTACGCGCCGATCGGCGAAGACCTACGCGCAGGCTTCCAGCTCTACCTCGACCAGCACAACGGCAAACTCGGCCAGCGCAAGGTCGACCTCGTGACCGCCGACGAGGGCGAGGGCCCGCAGACCGGCGTGCCCGCCGCCCAGAAACTCGTCACCCAGGACCAGGTCAGTGCCGTCGCCGGGGTGGTCAACTCGGCCACGGCCCTGGGACTGCGCGACTTCTTCGACGAGTCCAAGAAACCGCTGCTGATCGCCAACGCCGGAGCCGACGACATCACCGGAGCCCGCAAGTCGGAGTACGTGTGGCGGACGAGTTTCAGCAACGGTGACGTGTCCGCCGCCCTGGGACCGGCCGTCGCCAAGGAGGTCAAGGGCAAGGTCTACCTCATCGCAGCCGACTACGCCGCGGGCAAGGAGATGGTCGCGGGGTTCCGCAAGACCTTCGAGGCCGCCGGCGGCAAGGTCGCGGGTGAGAAGTACACCCCCTTCGGCAAGACGCAGGACTTCCAGCCTTACCTTTCGGCGATCCGCAAGTCCGGCGCCGACGCCGTCTTCGCCTTCTACGCGGGCGCCGAGGCGGTCAACTTCGTCAAGCAGTACAAGCAGTTCGGGCTCGCCGGGAAGACATCGCTGTACGGCACCGGCTTCCTCACCGAGGGCGGGGCGCTCGCCGCGCAGGGCACGGCCGCGGTCGGCGTGAAGACGTCCCTGCACTACTCGACAGAACTGGACAGCGCAGCCAACAAGAAGTTCGTGGACGCTTACCAGAAGGCGGCGAAGAAGCCGCCGACGGTCTACGCCGTGCAGGGCTACGACACCGCCGCCGTCCTCGACAAGGCGCTGGCCGAGGCGGGCGGCGACAGCGGTGACGCCCTGGTGAAGGCACTGGCCGAGGTCGGTTCCATCGACAGTCCCCGGGGCGCCTGGAAGTTCGACGCCGACCAGAACGCGGAGCAGCAGTTCTACCTTCGTGAGGTCAAGTCCAGTGGCGGGACGGCCGTCAACGCGGTCGTCCGCGAGCTGGACTGAGCGGGTCCGGCATGGCAACCCATCTGGTGAGCGTCCTCAACGGGCTGGCGATGGGCTCCCTGCTCTTCGCCATCGCGCTGGGACTGTCCCTGGTGTTCGGCATGATGGACGTGCTGAACCTCGCCCACGGCGCGGTCTACCTGGTCGGCGCCTACGTGGCGGTGGCGCTCGTTTCGGACGGCGCGGGAGTGGCCGCCTTCGTCCTGGCGGTCCTGGCGGCCGCCGCGGCCGGAGCCGTCCTCGGGGCACTGCTGGCCGCCTTGACGCGCGCCACCACGCACCACCTCGATCAGGCCCTGCTCACGCTCGGTGTGGCCCTGGTGGTCGCCGAAGCGCTGTCGCTGGCCTTCGGCAACGACGTGCACTCCATCGCCGCCCCCGAGCCGGTCGGCGGCGGTGTCACGGTGCTCGGCGAGACGTACCCGGTCTACAGGCTGCTCGTCATCGGGTTCGGCATCGTGCTGGCGGTGGCCGTCTACGTCCTGGTGGAGCGCAGCCCGCTGGGCTCGGTCATCCGCGCCACCGTCGCCGACCGGGCGATGGTGGCGGCGCTGGGCATCAACACCGGCCGGGTGCTGGTCGGGGTCTTCGCCGCGGGTGCGGCGCTGGCCGCGGTCGGCGGAGTCCTGGCCGGTCCGATCCTGGGGGCCCAGCCCGGCCTGGACGAAAAGGTGCTGCTGCTCGCGCTGGTCGTGGTGGTGATCGGCGGTCTGGGCTCGGTGCGCGGCGCGCTGCTCGGCGCCGTACTGATCGGGCAGGTGCAGGCGCTCGGGACCGCGCTGCTCCCGGAGTACGCGTCGTTCCTGGTCTTCGCGGCGATGGCGCTGGTCCTGCTGCTGCGGCCGGCGGGTCTGCTCCCGGCGCGGACGGGGGTGCACGCATGAAGGCAGAGGCAGAGGCAGAGGCGGAGGCGATGCGCGGCGACACGCCCGCACCGCAGGACACGACGACGCCCGTTCTCGAACGGCTGCGGAGCGGACCCGGCGGCGCGGACCTCCCCGGGCGCCGCCGGGTCGCGGTCGCCGTCGCGGTCGTCGCGCTGCTGGCGGCCGCCCCGCTGGTGCTCAGCCCCTATCCGGTGTCGGCCATGACCCGGATGCTGGCGTTCGCGGTGCTGGTGATCGGCGTCGACCTGCTGACCGGGGTCACAGGGCTGCCCTCGCTGGGGCAGGCGGCCTATTTCGGTGTCGGCGCCTACACGGCGGTGCTGGTCGGGGTCCACATCACCCCGGACGCGATGGTGCAGGCGCTGGCGGGCCTGGTCATGGGCCTGGTGGCGGCCGCGGTCACCGGATGGGTGGCCGTGCGCGCCCGCGGCATCGTGTTCCTCATGCTGACGCTCGCCATCGGCGAGTCGGTGCACCAGGTGGCCGACACCTGGTCGGCCGTGGGCGGCAGCAACGGGCTGGCCGGGATGCCCCCTATCAGCCTGTTCGGCGGTCCGGCGCTGCTCGCCGCGGGGTTCGTGTACTGGTGGGTGCTCGCCGTGGCGGCCCTGGTGTTCGCGGCGGTCGCGCTGGTCGTCCGTTCCCCCTACGGCCGGACGCTGCGGGGCATCCGCGACAACGAGGCCCGGATGCGGGCGCTCGGCTACCGGCCGGCACTCGCCCGGTACGGCGTCTTCTGCCTGGCGGGGGCCGTCGCGGGGGTCGGCGGTGCCCTGTGGGCGCAGCAGGCCCGGTTCTTCTCGCCCGGTGACATGGGGTTCGAAGTGGCGGCGCTGGCTCTGCTCAGCGTGGTCATCGGGGGTGCGGGCAGTCTGTGGGGCCCCTGTCTGGGTGCGGCGCTCGTACTGCTCGTACGCGACAACCTCTCCGCGTCGATCGGCGGTCACGGCCCGCTGGTGCTGGGCGCGGTGTTCATCGCCGTCGTCTTCCTGATGCCGCGCGGCTTGGCGGGCCTCACCGGTACTCGTGCCCGCCTGCGGAACCTCACCAGTGCGCGCCGCCGAAAGGAGAACTCTTCGTGACCGAACCCCTCGTGACCCCCCTTCTGCAACTGCGGGGGCTCACCCGCTCCTACGGCTCGCTCACCGCCGTCGACGATGTGGACCTGGCGATCGCCCGCGGCGAGCGGCACGCGCTGATCGGGCCCAACGGGGCAGGAAAGTCAACGCTGTTCGCAACCGTGGCCGGGACGCTGCGGGCTTCGGGCGGGAGCGTCCTGCTGTCCGGTCAGGACATCACGTCACTGCCGGAAGCGGACCGGGCCCGGCGCGGCATGGTGCGCACGTATCAGCACTCCAGCCTTTTCCTCGACTGCTCCGTCCTGGACAACGTCGCGCTCGCCGTGCAGCGCGTCCACCGCGTGGCCCACCGGTTCGACCGGGCGGCACGACGCTTCCGGCACACCGACGCCGAGGCGCGCCGCCACCTCGACTCGGTCGGACTGTGCGGACGTGCGCGGGACAAGGTGGCCGCACTGTCCCACGGCGAACGGCGCCAGCTCGAGGTCGCGATGGTGCTCGCCACCGAACCCGCTCTGGTGATGTTCGACGAGCCGACCGCGGGCATGTCCGCCGCCGAGACCGAGCGGTTCGTGGCCCTCATGGAGCGCCTCCCCGAGGACCTGACCGTACTCATCGTCGAGCACGACCTGGATGTGGTGTTCCGCCTCGCCGACCGGGTCACCGTGCTGCATCTGGGCAAGGTCCTCGCCTCCGGGCCTCCGGAGGCGATCCGGGCCGACGAGGCCGTACAGCGGGCGTATCTCGGTTCCGCCAGGACCGAGGACCTGTTCACCGATGCCGGAGGACCGCGATGACCGACACGACAGGGATGACGGCGGCGCCCGGGACGACCGGCACCGACCTGCTCAGCGTGCGGGACCTGCGTGCCGGCTACGCGGGTACCACCGTGCTCGACGGCGTCGACTTCACCGTCCCCGCCGGCGCCGTGGTGGCCCTGCTCGGCCGCAACGGCGTCGGCAAGTCCACGTTCGTCCACACCGTGATGGGCATGCTCAAGCCGTACTCCGGCAGCATCCGCGTGGACGGACGCGAACTCGCCGGAGCGGCCGCGCACACCGTTGCCCGCAGCGGCGTCGCGATCGTGCCCCAGGGCCGCCGCGTGTTCGCGCCCCTCACGGTCGAGGAGAACCTGCGCATCGCGGCCCGAGCGTCCAAGGCGTCCAGGGGCACAGGCGGCCCCTGGACCCCGGAGCGCGTCTACGAGCTGATGCCCCGCCTCGCCGAGCGGCGCGCCAACCGGGGCGATCAACTCTCCGGCGGAGAGCAGCAGATGCTGGCCATCGGCCGGGCGCTGCTGAGGAACCCGCGGCTGCTGCTCCTGGACGAGCCGTCGGACGGCCTCGCGCCGGCGGTCATCGACCTGATCGCCGAGTTGCTGGAGGGCCTGCGCGGCGAGGGCATCGCGGCCGTGCTGGTCGAACAGGACCTGCACCTGGCCTTCCGCCTCGCCGACGAGGTGGCGGTGATGCAGAAGGGACGCATCGTGCACAGGAGTTCGACCGCCGACTTCCGCCAGGACCGGGCCCGGGCCCACAGCCTCCTCGGCGTGGGCTGACCCTGCCGGGCCGGAACGGGGAACCCGTCGAGACCGATGTTCTACAGAACCTTGACGCACTGCGGTACTTCTGTAGAAGATTCCCCTATCGGTACCTGCGCTAGCGCGAGGAGGCGCTCGTCATGGTGGTGGCAAGCAAGCCGGACGTGGTCGAAGCCGCGAACGGAGCGCCGGAGTCCACAGGCACGGTGGTGGTGACCTTCGACCGGAGCCCGGACAGGTACCGGCACTGGAAGCTGCGCATCGACGGGCCGGTCGCCTGGCTGGAGATGGACGTCGACGAGCAGGGCGGCCTGGTCCCGGGGTACGAGCTGAAGCTCAACTCCTATGACCTGGGTGTGGACATCGAGTTGTACGACGCACTGCAGCGGCTGCGGTTCGAGCACCCCGAGGTGCGGTCGGTGGTGGTGACCAGCGCGAAGGAGAAAGTCTTCTGCGCCGGGGCGAACATCCGGATGCTCGCGGCCTCCCCGCACCACTGGAAGGTGAACTTCTGCAAGTTCACCAACGAGACCCGCAACAGCATGGAGGACGCCTCACAGCACTCGGGGCTGACCTTCCTCGCCGCGGTCAACGGCTCCTGTGCGGGCGGCGGTTACGAACTCGCGCTGGCCTGCGACCGGATCCTGCTGGTCGACGACAACTCCTCGTCGGTGTCCCTGCCCGAGGTCCCTCTCCTGGGCGTGCTGCCCGGGACCGGCGGGCTGACCCGGGTCACCGACAAGCGCCGCGTACGCAAGGATCTGGCCGATCTCTTCGCCACCCGCAGCGACGGCGTACGAGGCAAGACGGCGGTGGACTGGCGGCTGGTCGACGAGGTCGTCCCGCGCCGGGACTTCCGTACGGTCGTCGAACAGCGCGCCGTGGAAGCGGCCGAGCACAGCACCCGGCCGACGGACGCCGAGGGCGTTGAACTGACACCGCTGGAGCGGGATGTCACCGAGGACGGCATCACGTACCAGTACGTGCGCGCCGAGTACGACCGTCCGCTCGGCCTGGTCCGCATCACCGTACGGGGCCCTGTCGAGGACGCCCCCGCCGACGCCGCCGCGATCCACGACGAGGGCGCCGGCGGCTGGCTGCTTGCCGTCACCCGCGAGCTCGACGACCTGATCCTGCGGCTGCGGGCGAACGAGACCGAGCTGGGCACCTGGGTGCTCCGCACGGAGGGCGATTCCGCGCTCGTACTGGCCCATGAGCAGGCGGTGTTGGGCGCCGCCACCGAGGGCGACTGGCTCAGCAACGAGATCGTTCACTACTACAAGCGCACCCTGAAGCGGCTCGACGTCACCAGCCGCAGCCTGGTCGCACTTATCGAGCCGGGCAGCTGCTTCGCGGGTCTGCTGCTGGAGCTGGCCCTGGCCTGCGATCTGCAGTACATGCTGGACGGCCCGCCCATCGAGGACCCGGACAGCGACGAGCGAGGCCAACTCACCGTTTCCGAGGCGAACTTCGGGACCTTCCCCATGGGCAACGGCCTGTCCCGCCTCCAGTCCCGCTTCTACCAGGACGACGGCCACGTCGAGTGGCTGCGCCGCGAGGCCGGGCAGCCGCTGAGCGCCGCCCAGGCCCGCGAGCTCGGCCTCGTCACCGACGCGCCCGACGACATCGACTGGGAGGACGAGATCCGCATCGTCCTGGAGAGCCGGGCGGCGCTGAGCCCGGACGCCCTGACCGGCATGGAGGCCAACCACCGGTTCGTCGGCCCGGAGACCATCGAGACCAAGATCTTCGGACGGCTCACCGCCTGGCAGAACTGGATCTTCATACGCCCCAACGCCGCCGGCCCCGAGGGCGCGCTGCGCCGCTACGGCACCGGCCAGAAAGCGGTCTACGACCGGAAGCGAGTGTGACCCGATGCCCACGAAGATCGACTACGACTCCAAGATCCCCAACAACGTCGCTCTCGCCGACGACCGCCGTCTGCAGCGGGCGCTTGAGGGCTGGCAGCCCAAGTTCCTCAACTGGTGGGGCGAAATGGGCCCGGAGCTGGAGAACCGAGGCGTCTACCTGCGTACCGCCGTGTCGGTCGGTCGCGACGGCTGGGCCCACTTCGACCACGTGAACGTGCCCGACTACCGCTGGGGCATCTTCCTCGCCGAGCGCGACCCCGACCGCCGCGTCGCCTTCGGCGAGCACAGGGGGCAGCCGGTCTGGCAGCAGGTGCCCGGCGAGTACCGCGCCGACCTGCAACGGCTGATCGTCATCCAGGGCGACACCGAGCCTGCCTCCGTCGAGCAGCAGCGCCTCCTTGGCCTGACCGCCCCGAGCCTGTACGACCTGCGCAATCTCTTCCAGGTCAATGTGGAGGAGGGCCGGCACCTGTGGGCGATGGTCTACCTGCTGCACGCCTACTTCGGCCGGGAGGGCCGCGAGGAGGCCGAGGCGCTGCTCCACCGCAACTCCGGCAGCCCCGACTCGCCGCGCATCCTGGGCGCGTTCAACGAGGAGACCGCCGACTGGCTGGCCTTCTTCATGTTCACGTACTTCACCGACCGGGACGGCAAGTACCAGCTCGGCTCGCTCAAGGAGAGCGCCTTCGATCCGCTGTCGCGGACCTGCACCTTCATGCTGAAGGAGGAGGCGCACCACATGATGGTCGGCACCACCGGCGTCGACCGCGTGGTGACCCGCAGCGCCCAACTGGTCCGCGAGCACGACACGTTGGACATCGCCGCCTGCGGCGGCATCCCCCTGGACATCATCCAGAAGTACATCAACTTCCACTACACGGTCTCCCTGGACCTCTTCGGCAGCGAGACCTCCACCAACGCGGCGAACTACTACACCGCCGGGCTCAAGGGCCGCTGGCAGGAGGAGCGCCGCAAGGACGACCACCGGCTCACGGACCACAGCGCCTTCCTGGACAAGCCGCAGGCGGACGGCACCTGGTCGCAGGACGAGGTCCCCGCGCTGCTCGCCCTCAACCTGGACCTGCGCGACGAGTACATCTCCGACTGCGAGAACGGCCTCAAGCGCTGGAACCGGATTCTTGAGGAGCACGGGATCGGCTTCCGGCTGAGGCTGCCGCACCCTGGCTTCAACCGGAACGTCGGCCTCGCCGCCGGCCACCATGTCACCCCCGACGGCACGATCGTCGACGAGCGGACCTGGGAGGCCGGCCGCCACCACTGGCTGCCCACCGCCGAGGACCTGGCGTTCGTACGGTCGCTGATGCAGCCTGTGTACGAACGCGGCAAGATCGCGAGCTGGGTCGCACCGCCGGTCAATGGCATCAACGGCAAACCGTTCGACTACGAGTACGTCCAACTGGTGTGAGGTGAGCCGGATGCCTGAGGCGTTCAACACGGCGGACTACCTGGTCGACCGGCACGTGCGGGAGGGCAACGGCGCCCGCACGGCGCTCGTCACTCCCACGCGGACGCTGACCTACGAGCAGCTGTCGGCGGAGGTCCGCCGCGTGGCGGCCGGGCTGCGGGCCCTCGGCGTACGTCCGGAGGAGCGCGTCCTGCTGTGCATGGTGGACGACATCGAGCTCTTCACCGGCATCCTCGCCGCCTTCCACATCGGCGCCGTGGCCGTCCCCGCGTCGACCATGCTCACCGGTCCGGAACTGGGCAAGCTGGTGGCCGACGCGCGCTGCCGGGTGGTGCTGGGCTCCGCCGAGTTCGCGCCGGTCGTACGCGCGGCGCTCCAGCAGGCGCCGGAGGTCGAGCACACCGTCCTGACCGGAGAAGACAGCACAGGGCTGCCCGGCCACGTCCAGGGACACACCTGGCAGCAGATGCTGGACGTCGGCACCGGTACGGACGACGGGCCGTATCCGACCTGGCCGGACTCGCCCGCCCTGTGGCTGTACACGTCGGGCACCACGGGTACGCCCAAGGCGGCCATGCACCGCCACGTCGACATCAAATTCGTATCGGAGAACTACGGGCAGCGGGTGCTGGGCATCGGCCCGGAGGACCGCTGCCTGTCGGTCGCGAAGCTCTTCTTCGCGTACGGCATCGGAAACTCGCTGTTCTTCCCGCTGGCGGCGGGCGCCACGGCGCTGCTGGAACCTTCCAGGCCGTCTCCCGCGCTGTTCGCGAAGCGGGCGGCCGGCGACCGGGCCACGGTCCTGTTCGGCACACCCAGCTTCTTCGGGCCGCTGCTCGCGAGCGCCGACATCCCGGACGACGCCTTCGCGACGGTGCGGGTGGGCGTCTCGGCCGGAGAAGCGCTGCCCGCGCGGATGTACGAGGGGATGCTGCAACAGTTCGGTGTGGAGGTGCTCGACGGCATCGGGTCCACCGAGATGCTGCACATCTTCATCTCCAACCGTTCGGGCCGGGTCCACCCGGGCTCCTCCGGCGAACCCGTTCCCGGGTACAAGGTGGAGCTGCGCGACGTCGAGGGCAGCGTGGTGGAGGGCGACGGCACACCGGGCGAACTCCACGTCCGCGGGGAGTCCGCGGCCACCGGCTACTGGTGCCGGGCCGAGACCACACGTCAGGTCTTCCTCGGCGACTGGGTGCGCACCGGCGACACCTACATCCGCAACGCCGACGGCACCTACACGTGCATGGGCCGCACCAACGACCTGCTCAAGGCGGGCGGCATCTGGGTCGCGCCCGCCGAGGTCGAAGAGCGCCTCCTCTCCCATCCGGACGTGGCCGAGGTCGCCGTGGTCGGCGTACCGGACGCGGACGGCCTGGACAAACCGGTCGCCTGCGTGGTGCCCAGGCCCGGACGCGAGGTCGACCCGGACGCCCTCGTCGCCTGGTGCCGGGAGGGCCTGGCCGCCTTCAAACGCCCGCGCGGGGTGATCGGGCTGCCCGAGCTGCCCCGTACGCCCACCGGCAAGATCCGCCGCAACGTGCTGCGCGCCATGGTCCGCGACGGTTCCTGGGCGGAGGCGCCCTCGTCGCCGACATCAAGCTGACGTTCTCCCTGCCACTCGGCAAGTCACTCTCTTCCCCCTGCACCAAGGAGGACGTGCATGTCCCCGTGCCCCGCGGATCACAGCACGGATCTGCTCATCGTGGGAGCCGGCCCCACGGGCCTGTTCGCCGCCTACTACGCCGGTTTTCGCGGTCTGTCGGTGACCGTGCTCGACTCGCTGCCCGAGCCCGGTGGCCAGATCAACGCCATGTACCCCGAGAAGCAGATCTTCGACATCGCCGGATTCCCGGCGGTGCGGGGACGTGAGCTCGTGGACCGGCTCCTGGAGCAGGCCGCACCGTACGACCCGTGCTATCTGCTCGGCCACCGGGCCGAGACGATGGAGCGGATCCCCGGGGCCGGTGGCGGGCCGGACACCTTCACCGTGACCACGCATCAAGGGGCGCGGGTGCGGGCCCGGGCCGTGCTCATCACCGGCGGCATCGGCACCTTCACGCCCCGCCCTCTGCCGGCCGCCGCCGCGTACGAGGGAGCCGGTCTGGCGTACTTCGTGCGCAGGCCGGACGACTACGCGGGCCGGGACGTGGTGATCGTCGGGGGCGGTGACAGCGCCTTCGACTGGGCACTCACCCTGCACCCACTGGCCGCCTCCGTGACCCTGGTCCACCGCCGCGACACCTTCCGTGCGCACCCGGCCACCGTGGCCGCCGTACGGGCCGCGGGCGTGGAGATCCTCACCGAAGCCGAGCTGTCGAAGGTCATCGGCGACGGCGGGGACATCGAGGCCGTGGAGATCACCCGGCGCGACGGGCAGACGTACCGCCTGCCCTGCCGGGGGATCATCGCCGCCCTCGGCTTCACCGCCAATCTCGGCCCGCTGCTCGGCTGGGGCATCGACATCGCCCACCGGCGCCACATCCCGGTCGATTCGGCCATGCGGACCTCTCTCCCGGGGGTCTACGCGGCCGGAGACATCAACGACTACCCCGGCAAGGTGCGGCTGATCGCGGTCGGCTTCGGGGAGGCGGCGACCGCCGTCAACAACGCCGCGCACCACATCGACCCCGAGCAGCCGGTGTTCCCCGGCCACTCCACCGACGTATCCACGGCGACCCCCGCCGTCGCGTAGCACCGAAGAGGACCGATAGCCCATGCCCTACGTGATAGCCGAGCCGTGCATCGACGTCATGGACCGCTCCTGTATGGAGGAGTGCCCCGTCGACTGCATCTACGAAGGCGACCGCAAGCTCTACATCAACCCGATGGAATGCATCGACTGTGGCAACTGTGAGCCCGTATGCCCGGTCGAGGCGATCTCCCAGGACCGCCGGGTGCCGCCGGAGCTGAAGGACTTCGTCGCCGACAACAAGCGGTTCTTCACCGAGTCACTGCCGGGCCGCGACGAGCCGATCGGCCTGCCGGGCGGCGCCGCCGGCCACGGCCCGGTCGGCACGGACACCGAACTCGTCGCCGGGTACGACCCGCGCGGCTGACCCATCGGCGCATCCCGAGGAGGCGCAGTGATCGACGGCGAGATGGTGGTCGACGCGCACGTCCACGCCCCGAGGCTGTCCACACTCAAACCGGCCTGGTTCGAGTGGGCGGACACGTTCTCCGGCGACCACCCGTGGCGCGACGCCTACGACGAGCGGGGCGATCCCGTTCCCGAGCGGCTGGACGCGCTGCTGGAGTCCGAGGGCGTGGACCGTGCGCTGCTGTTCTGCGAGTACAGTCCGCGCGCCACCGGGATCCAGCCGATCGAGGACCTACTGCCGATCGTCGCGTACAACCCGGTCCGCTTCCGCCTGGTGGCAAACGTCAACCCGCACCTGCACCACCCGCTGGTGGCAGAGGCCGAACGCCAGCTGGACCTGGGCGCTGTCGCGCTCAAACTGCACCCCGTGCACGGCGGATTCGACCCGGCCGACAAGGAGTTCTACCCGCTGTACGCGCTCTGCGCCGAGCGCGGCGTCCCGGTCGTCGTGCACTCGGGCACCTCCAGCTTCCCGGGTGCCCGCGCCCGGTACGGTGATCCGCAGCTCCTGCTCGACGCCGTGGAGGACTTCCCGGACGTGCAGTTCGTCTTCGCCCACGGCGGGCGGGGCTGGTGGTACGACACCGCGGCGTTCCTCGCCCTGGCCAGGCCCAACGTCTGGCTGGACCTCGCCGGACTGCCCCCGCGGAAACTGCCCGAGTACTACGCCCGGTTCGGCCTGGCGAGGCTGGCCACCCGGTGCATCTTCGGCACCGACTGGCCGGGGGTGCCCGGCGCCTCCCGCAACATCGCCGCACTGCGTGCGCTGGGCCTGCCCGCGGACACCGTGCGCGCCGTGCTGTCCGGCAACGCGGCCAAGGTCTTCCCGGGCCTCGGAGTGTAAGGACATGACGATGCGTCAGCGGTAAGCCGGGCGGTTCGGTACTGTGCGCCCCGCGATCTCACTTCTCGCCGTGCACCTCGGCCAGCTCCTCCCAGCGCCGCAGCGCCACCGGACTCCACTCGGCGTGCCTGCTGTGGAAGAGTTCGGCCGCCTTGGCGCCGCTCCAGTTGGCGGGCAGCAGCTTCGACGGAAGCCGTGGATCGAGGAAGGGAAAGCGGCGCCACTCGTGCACCAGCATGGTCTGAGCGTGCAGGACGGCGTCACCGTCGGTGGGGCGCAGCCCGGTGAACTCGTCGATGAACGCCTCGTAGCGGTCCTCCACCTCGCTGAGGTCCCAGGCTCGGGCCACCATGGCCGCCTCGCTGCCCACGGCACCGTACGTCGCGCTGAAGGACATCGCGTCGTCGGCGAGCCCGAGTTCCTTCAGGACAGCGAGCGCCTCTGCCTCACGGTCGGCGTGGCGCGTGATCCACACCCCGGGCTCCGGAGAGCCGAAGCCCGCCCAGGTGAGCCGGGTACGCACCCGGTGCCGCAGATCCCGCTTGGACTCCGGCACCGAGACCAACACCACCAGCCAGGTGCCGTCCCAGGTGTGCTCCACGCTGCCGAAGTCGTAAATGCGCTGCGCGCCCTCGGTCAGCAGCCGTCGCCCCGGTGGGGTGAGCGCCCAGCGGACGCGGCGTCCCATCCGCTCGGAGGCCAGCCAGCCCTCTGCCGCGGTCCGGGCGAGCGACTGGCGGGCCGACTTCTCCTCGACACCGAACATCGCCAGCGCATCCACCAGCGCGGAGGTCCACACCGGCGTGCCCTTGGGCAGTACGTACTCACCGAGCATGGTCATCAGCAGCGACCGCGCGCTGACGTCACCGACCTCCCGGCGCCGGCTGACCACCGGCCGTGCGCTCCCCGCTGCGGCCCGGTCGGCACGCTCCCTCCGGCCCGGTCCGCGCGACGCACGATCCACCATCACTTTCCTTTCGAGGGAACCACCGGCTTCAGCCGGTGGGAGAATCGAATCCGTGACTGCGCTGCGGAGCAGCGCAGCATCCGGACCTGGGCCTGAGCTACCGTCAAAAGTGGTAGCGTTTTGGTTGTGGCTAGAGGAGATCGCCGGGAGTCGCTGAACCTGCGTGTCCCCCCGGACTTGAAGCGGCAGGTCGAGGAATACGCCGACGGGGCGGGTATCTCGATCAATGCTGCCGCGTGCGTCCTCCTCGCCGACGCCCTGCGCCGTGAGCGGAGGCGCCAGACGTGATCCGCGCGTACAAGTTTCTCCTGCGCCCCACCATCCGCCAGGAGCAAGCTCTGCGCGCGATTGCCGGCCACGGATGCGGTCATCGGTATTGACCTCGGCGTCACCCACTTTTTGACCACTTCCACCGGCGAGCACATCGCCAACCCCCGCTACCTCCAGAAGGCGGCCGAGGAACTCGCCGCAGCGCAGCGACACCTGGCAACGTTCCCCAAGCGCACCAAACAGCGAACCAAGGCACACCGCGCCGCCGCCCGGAAGGTCGCCAAGATCCACGCGAAGATCCGGCGCCAGCGCCTGGACCACGCCCACAAGACCGCCCTCACCCTGGTACGCGACCACGACGCGATCGCACACGAGAAGCTGAACACCGCGGGCATGACCAAGGCGCCTGCACCCAAGGCCGACCCTGAACAGCCCGGTGTGTTTCTGCCGAACCAGCGGGCCGCGAAGGCCGGGCTCAACCGAAGCATCCTCGACGCGGGTTGGGGGGTGTTCCTTGCGATCCTCGCAGGCAAGGCTGAAAGCGCCGGTCGGACCGTCATCGCGGTGGACCCCCTCAACACCTCCCGCACCTGCCCCTCCTGCGGGCACGTGGCGAAGGAGAACCGCCCCACCCAAGCGACGTTCCAGTGCACGGCGTGCGGCATGACCGCGAACGCCGACCACGTCGGTGCACTGAACATCCTCAACAGGGCCGGGCTGGCCCTCTGCGACGTGGCCTAGCCGGCGACGCAGGAAGCCCGCGCGTTCACGCGTGGGTGGAGTCACGGTCCTTCACTTCCTTTGCTGCCGGCCGATCCGATGTATCACGCCGTCGCGTGACATCGACGTCATCAGCGTATCCAGGGCGCTCCGGCAGTACGGCCCGGAGCCAAGCCCCTCCACAGGGGAGCCCGCTCCTTCTTACACAATATCTTGTCGTTACGGAAATTATCAGTAGAGTGTCAGTCGCGTCGGCGGGCCGCCGACCAGAACGAGCGAGGTGGCAGCCATGCCGGTCTACGCCCTCGGACCCGACGAGCCGGACATCGATCCCAGCGCCTTCGTCCACCCGGACGCCGTCGTGATCGGGTGCGTGTCGATCGGCGCGGAGGCCAGCGTCTGGCCCGGGGCGGTCCTGCGCGGAGACCACGGCGGTCGTATCGAGGTCGGCGCCCGCACCAGCATCCAGGACGGAACCGTGCTGCACACCACCGAGCAGTGGCCGACCGTGATCGGACCCGAGTGCGTGGTCGGCCACAACGCCCACCTGGAAGGCTGCACCGTGGAGCGCCACTGCCTGATCGGGTCCGGTTCCATCGTCCTGAACCGGGCCACCGTGCGTGAGGGCGCGGTGGTCGGCGCCGCCGCACTGGTGCCCGAGGACTTCGAGGTCCCGCCCAAGACCATGGCGCTCGGCGTCCCGGTACGGCTGCGCGGGACACCGGTCGATCCCTCCTGGGTGGAGTACGCCGTACGCACCTACCGGGACGCCGGCGCGCGCTATCGGAGTGATCTCCGGCGCATCGACCGTTGAGAGCCAACGACCCCTGAGAGCACGAAAGGTGGACCCGCCGTGGCCGCGAAACTGCACAGCTACCTCGTCGGTGACTGGTATGAGGCACCCGACGAGGGGCGTCCCCTGCGGGACGCGGCGACCGGCGCCGAGGTGGCCCGGCTCTCGGAGCGAGCCGTCGACGCCGCGGCGGTATTGCGCCACGCGCGGGAGGTGGGCGGCCCGGCACTGCGCGAGCTGACCTTCCACCAGCGCGCCGGCCTGATCAAGTCGTTGGGCAAGCACCTGGCCGCGCACACGGACGAGTTCCACGCACTGTCCACCCGCACCGGAGCGACCCGCCGCGACTCCGCGCTCGACGTCGACGGCGGAATCGCGGTGCTCTTCGTCTACGGCAGCAAGGGCATCAAAGAGCTGCCCGACGGGCATGTCCTGCCCGACGGCGACATGGAACCGATCGGCAAACAGGGCACCTTCGCGATACGCCACGTCCATGTGCCGCGGCAGGGCGCGGCCGTGCAGATCAACGCGTTCAACTTCCCCGTGTGGGGCATGCTGGAAAAGCTCGCGCCGGCTCTGCTGGCGGGCCTGCCGTCCGTGGTGAAACCCGCGGGCCAGACGGCCTACCTGACGGAGCTGGTGTTCCGCCGCATCATCGAGTCCGGCATCCTCCCCGAAGGTGCCGTCCAGCTGATCTGCGCCCCGCCGGACGGCATCCTCGACGCGCTCACGGGACAGGACGTGCTCAGCGTCACCGGGTCCGCCTCGACCGCCCACACCCTGCGCAGCCATCCGGTCGTCGCCGGCCGCGCCGTCCGCTTCAACGCCGAGGCCGACTCGCTGAACTGCGCGGTCCTGGGGCCCGACGCCACCCCCGGCACCCCCGAGTTCGACCTGTTCACGCAGACCCTGGTCACGGAAATGACCGTCAAGGCCGGGCAGAAGTGCACCGCGATCCGCCGCGCTCTGGTGCCCGCCGGCCTCATCGACGACGTACAGGAAGCGGTCTGCGCCGAGCTGGCCGACCTGCGTGTCGGCAATCCCGCCGATCTCTCGGTCACCATGGGCCCGCTGGCAGGACTCGGGCAGCGGGAGGAGGTGCTGCGCGCGCTCAAGGCGCTCACGGCGGCGGCCCGCCTCGTCCACGGCGACCCCGACCGGTTCGAAGTCCTGGACGGTGACCGGGAACGCGGCGCCTTCCTCCCGCCGCTGCTGCTGCGCTGCGACGACCCCGACCGGGCCGAGCCGCACGAGGTCGAGGCGTTCGGTCCCGTCACCACCCTCCTGCCGTACGACGGGACCGCCGCCCACGCGGTCGCGCTGGCCGCACGCGGCGAGGGCAGCCTCGTCGGCTCGGTCGTCACCCACGACCCCGGCTTCGCCCGCGAGGCCGTACTCGGGGCCGCCCCCTGGCACGGTCGCCTGCTGCTCCTCGACCGCACCGACGCCGGGGAGTCCACCGGCCACGGCTCGCCGCTCCCGCACACCGTGCACGGCGGCCCCGGCCGGGCGGGCGGCGGCGAGGAACTCGGCGGCATCCGCAGCGTGCTGCACCACATGCAGCGCACCGCCGTCCAGGGGCCGCCCGCCATCCTCTCGACACTCACCGGGCCCCACCCGGTCACTACCACGGAGCGACAGGGCGAGGCGTGACGCCAGAGCCCGTCTAGCCGCGCGCGCTCCGGGAGCGCACGAAGCCGCCTGCTGCCGCCGGCTGCCGACGGCGAAGCGGGCCGGACGGGGCAGCCGCCTCGTCCAGCGATTGCTGCACCTTCGGCCCCCGCTCAGCAGGGACGGCGTCGGCCATCGGGACCTGCGTGTACCGATGCCCGACGGGACGGTGCTGCTGGAGCTCTGCCGCGAACTCGGGAATCGGCTCAGGGCCGGTGCGGGCATGGCCTCCGGCGGCGAGCAGCTGATGCTCTCACTGGCGCGCGCCCTGTGCCGGTCGCCGCGGCTGCTCCTCGCCGACGAACTGTCGCTCGGGCTCGCCCTGTTGGTGATCGAGCGCCTGCTCGCGCGGTGCGCGAAGCGTCGGCCGACCGGGGCCTCGGGGCGCTGCTGGTCGAGCAGCATGTACGCAAGGTGCTGGACATCGCGAACCGGGTGTACGTGCTGCGCCGGAGCGCATGGAGATGACCGGCACCCCACCGGAGCTCCGCGAGAACCTGGACGCCGTCGAGTTCTCCCACCTCACCCGGCCGGGGAGGACGGCGACCTCGGCGTCCCCGTGAGCGTCACGGGGTCCTTCAGGACAGGCAGCCGACATGCGCGAGGGCCTGCCTGAGGAGGACTCCCTGCCCGCCCGGCATCTCGCTCAGGACCAGTGCCTCAGAGGCTTCCTGCGGGCTGAACCAGACCAGGTCCAGAGCGTCCTGGCGGGGACGGCAGTCGCCGGTCACCGGGACGATGTAGGCGAGCGCGACCGCGTGCTGGCGGGGGTCGTGGAACGGTGTGATCCCCTGCGTCGGGAAGTACTCGGCGACCGTGAAGGGCTGCAGGGAGGCCGGCACCTGGGGCAGTGCCATCGGGCCGAGGTCCTTCTCCAGGTGGCGCAGCAGGGCGTCCCGGACGCGTTCGTGGTGCAGTACGCGGCCGGAGACGAGGTTGCGGCTGACCGTTCCGTCCGACCCGATGCGCAGCAGGAGCCCGATGCTCGTGACCTCGCCGCTGTCGTCGACTCTCACGGGTACGGCCTCGACGTACAGGATCGGCATGCGGTCGCGCGCATACTCGAGTTCGTCGGGACTCAGCCAGCCGGGCGTGGTTTCGGTCATGTCAGACATTCGCTGATCATACTTTCCGCCGCTCAGCTTGCGCTCCCGCACAGTTCTGCGAAGCGCCGGACGTCGATGTTGCCACCGGAGATGATCACGCCGACGCGGGAGGGGAGTCGCTCGACGTGACCGGCCAGCAGGGCGGCCAGTGCGGTGGCGCCGCTGGGCTCGACGATGATCTTCAGTCGCTCGAAGGCGAAACGCATCGCGTCGCGGATCTCGTCGTCGGTGACCAGGAAGATGTCGTCGACCAGACGCTGGTTGACGGAGAACGTCAGCTCGCCGGGGATGTCCGCTGCCTGCCCGTCGGCGATCGTGCGCGGCACCGGGATGGAGACGCGCCGGCCGGCCTCGAGGGACCGCTTGGTGTCGTCTCCGGCCTCCGGCTCGATGCCGATCACCCGGATCCCGCTGAGCAGGCCCTTGGCCGCGGTGGCACTGCCCGCGATCAGCCCGCCACCGCCGACCGGCGCGACCAGGGCGTCCAACTCCCCGGCCTCCTCGATCAGTTCGAGGGCCGCGGTGCCCTGTCCCGCGATCACATGCGGATGCTCGTACGGCGGGATGAGCGCAAGGCCGCGGTCGGCGGCGAGGGCCTCGCCGATGGCGACGCGGTTACCGGTGTAGCGGTCGTACGTGACGATCTCCGCGCCGTAACCCGCGGTGGCGTCCATCTTCGACTGCGGGGTGTCCTCGGGCATGAGGATCACCGCGGTGGTGCCCAGTTCCCGTGCGGCGAGGGCGACGGCCTGGGCGTGGTTGCCCGAGGAGTAGGCGGCGATGCCCTTGGCCAGCTGCTCCGGTGACAGGCGGGAGGCGGTGTTGTAGGCGCCGCGGAACTTGAACGCGCCGATGCGCTGGAAGTTCTCGCACTTCAGGAAGACCTGGGCGCCGACGAGCGCGTCCAGGGTGCGCGAACGCAGTACGGGGGTGCGGTGGGCCACGCCCTTGATCTGCGCGGCCGCGTCGCGGACGTCGTCGAGGGTGACCGGGGGAGTGTGCGTCATGGCTGGGCTCCGTCGGGGTGGGTGGTGCCGGGCGCGGTGCCGTCTCTCGTGGAGGCGTGGAGCGTCGCCCTGGCATCGGACAGGTAGTTGTAGGCGGAGGCGCGGGAGATGCCGAGCCGGGCGGCGACCTGCTCGACCGCGCGTCGTACGGCGAAGACGCCGCGCTCGTCCAGGCTGCGGAACAACTCGAGTCGGTCGGCGCGGTCGAGTTCGGACCAGGTCTTGTTCTGCCGCAGCTGATGGCTGTCGACGATGGCGTCCACCACGGAACCGATGTCGTTGCCGAACGTCGTGGTCGGTACCGCGGCCGGTCCGGCGGCGACCCCCGCGATCTCGCCGATCAGGGCGTGGGCCTGGTTGACGGCCGTGATGTCGAGATTGACGCACAGGGCGCCGAACACCGTGCCGGCGGAGTCGCGCAGGACCATCGTCGACGACTTGACGATCTTCCCCGTCCGGGTGCGGGTGAGGTAGTTCAGCTCGTCGCTCGCCTCGTCACCACGGGCGAGGATGCCCATCCCGATCTCGCTCATCGACCCGCCGACCGCGCGCCCGGTGACCGAGCCCGCGATGGCGACCACGGATTTCTCCGGGCGCCGGAAGTCGTGCACGACCACCTCGCAGAACGAGCCGAGCGTCGCTGCGATGCCGTCGACGACGGGGGTCAGCGCGGCGATGATCGCATCCTGCTCGTCGGTGTCGCTCGACATCGCGTGCTCCAGGGTCTGGATGATTGGATCTGGACTCTTAGTCCAGCGCCTAGATTACATGTCCAGGGCGGACTTTGTACGGTGCTCATCCGGCCGTCCCCCACGTATGGCGGTCGCGGCCGCATGCATGCGCCTACGGTGTGGCGTTGTGGTCCCCGTACGGGACGGTGGACCGGGGGAGAGGTGTCTCGAAATGACCGCAGTGTTCGTACATGGTGTTCCCGAGACCGGTCAGTTGTGGGACCGGCTCCGGGCTCGCCTCTCGACCGACTCGATCGCCTTGGACCTGCCCGGGTTCGGTGTGCCGGTTCCCGACGGTTTCGGCGCGACCATGGACGAGTACAGCCAGTGGCTGGAGCGGGCGTTACGGGAGGTCGACGGACCGGTCGACCTGGTCGGGCACGACTGGGGCGCACTGTTCGTGGCTCGGGTGGCCGCGAACTCCGCTGTTCCCGTGCGGAGTTGGGCCATGGACGTGGCCGGCATCCTGCACCCGGACTACGTCTGGCACGAGATCGCCCAGCTCTGGCAGACGCCGGGAGCTGGGGAACAGTGGGCGAAGGCCGCGGTCGAGGCCGCTCCGGGAAGCCCGGAGAGCCCCGCGGCGCAGCTCAAGGGGGCCGGTGTGCCCGCCGAGGAAGCGGAGGCCTTGGGGGAGAGGCTGGACGCCACCATGGCCGTGTGCATCCTGGCCCTCTACCGCTCGGCGACGCCCAACCCGTATGCCCACGCGGCAGCCCGGCTCTCCGGCCCTGCCTCCGCACCGGGGCTGGTGCTCCAGGCCCTGCTCGACCCCTTCGACGACGCTGCAGCCTCCGACGAGATGGCTGCCCGCCTCGGTGCCCGCACCGAGAGGCTCGAGGGAGTGGGCCATTGGTGGATGTTGGAGGACCCCGGTACCGCGGCTGCCGTGTTGGAACGGTTCTGGGTGGAGGCTGCTGACTGCCGGTCAGTCGAGGACATGCCGTAGATAGGCGTGCGGGTCGGCGAGATAGCGGCGCCAGTGGTCGACCAGGGCGAGTTCGCGCCACTGAACCCGGTGCATGCCGTGCTCGCCGACCTCGACGATGTCCGCACCGGGCAGCGCCGTCAGCAGCGGAGAGTGGGTGGCGCAGATGACCTGGCCGCCCTGCTGCGTCAACTGATCGATATGGCCGAGCAGTTCGAGGCAGGACGAGAACGACAGCGCCGCCTCCGGCTCGTCCATCACATACAGCCCGGGCTGGAGGAACTTCCCCCGGAACGCTGCCAGAAAGCCCTCGCCGTGGCTGACGGAATCCGGTGCGAACCCTTCCCGGTGCAGTGCGTCCATCGCCGTCTCCGCCCGCAGAAAGAACCCCTTGCGGGCGGACCAACTGCCCAGCATGCGCCGTCCGCCCGGCGCCGCGTCGAACCGGATCCGCTCACCCAGCACCGACTTGCCGCGACGGCTCGCATACCGCCAGTCGTGCGAGCCGCCCCAGGAGTCCAGTCCGAAGCCCTCCGCCAAGGCCTCGACCAGTGTCGACTTGCCCGAACCGTTCTCCCCGACCAGGAAGGTCACCGGAGCGGTGAACCGCAGACCGTCCGCGAGAAGCCCACGAACGCAGGGCACGGACCAGGGCCACTTGTCATCCTCGTACGTGGACACGTGTGCATACGCCCGTTCGATGATCACACGCCGAGTTTCCCACGGTGCGCCGACAGCGCGCTGACGCCCTCCGCCGGGCCCATAATTTCGCGGCGAGAAATGCGGCAACCCTTTCGCCCGGAGCGGCAACTGCCTTGCGGCAATGCACGACTTCATGTCACCAGGGCGGTTGGATTAATGGAAGCGAAGCAGCAGAAGGCGCGGCACCGCAGGCGCAGGGTCGGTCTGTCGATCGGGATCCCGGTGGCGGTGGCCGCGGCGGCCGGTATGGCGTACGGCACGGATCTGGGTGTGTTCGGCCAGGACGCACAGCGCAGCGCCTCGGCGGCGACCGCGGCCCCGGCGTGGGCCGATGACGTCGCCGACGGCTTCGCGTCGGTCAACTCGCAGGGGCAGAACGGCACTTACGGCGGTCGGGACGGCAAGACCGTCACCGTGAAGACCCTGGCCGATCTGGAGAAGTACGCGACGGCCAAGGAGCCGTACGTCATCGTCGTGGCCGGCTCGATCAACATGGACCCCAAGGGCACGGAGATCAAGGTCGCCTCGGACAAGACGATCGTCGGCTCGGGCACCTCCGGGCAGATCGTCGGCGGCGGCTTTTTCCTGGGCCAGGGCGTGCACAACGTCATCATCCGGAACCTGACGATCCGGGACTCGTACGCCGGTGAGTGGAACGACAAGGATCACGACTTCGACGCCATCCAGATGGACGGCGCGCACCACGTCTGGATCGACCACAACGACTTGCGGCACATGGCCGACGGTCTGATCGACAGCCGCAAGGACACCACCAACGTGACGGTGTCCTGGAACAAGCTGAGCGACAACAACAAGACGTTCGGCATCGGCTGGACCGAGAACACCACGGCCGACCTCACGATCCACCACAACTGGTTCCGCGAGACCGAGCAGCGCAACCCCTCCACGGACAACGTGGCCCACGCGCACCTCTACAACAACTACCTGCAGGACGTGCCGAACACGGACATCACCACGTCCTACGGCAACTACGCGCGCGGCAAGACGAAGATGGTGCTGGAGAACAGCGTCTTCGAAGGGCTCAAGAACCCCGTCACCAAGGACAGCACCGCGGCGGTGGTCCAGCGCGGCAATGTCTTCACCGGCACCAGCGGCCGTAACGAGAGCGGTGGCACAGCCTTCGACCCGAAGAGCTTCTACAAGTACACCCTCGACAAGGCGGCCGACGTCCCGGCGCTCCTCAAGTCCGGTGCGGGGCCCCGGACTTCCATCGGTACGACGGCGAGTGCGAGCACGAAGGCGAACGCCGCCGCGACCACGCTCACCGTCGCCAAGGACGGCAGCGGGCAGTTCAGCAGCGTCCAGGCCGCCGTCAACGCCGTACCGACGAACAACACTTCACGGGTCGTCATCTCCATCAAGCCCGGCACCTACCGCGAGCTGGTCAAGGTCCCGCGCGACAAGCCGCATGTGACGTTCCAGGGCACGGGAGCCAGCCGCAAGGACACCGTGATCGTCTTCAACAACGCCGCGGGGACGCCGAAGCCGGACGGTTCGGGGAACTACGGCACCAGCGGCAGCGCGACCGTCGCCGTCGAGGCCGACAACTTCCAGGCCCGTAACCTCACCATCTCCAACGACTTCGACGAGGCGAAGAACCAGAGCCTGAACGGACACCAGGCCGTCGCCCTGCGCACCAACGCCGACAAGGTCTTCCTCGACGGGGTCATCGTCACCGGCGACCAGGACACACTGCTGCTGGACACGGCTGCCAAGGACAAGCTCGGCCGGGTCTACGTCAACAACTCCTACATCGTCGGGAACGTCGACTTCATCTTCGGCCGGGCCAGCGCGGTGATCAACAAGTCGGTGATCACGCTGAAGAAGCGGTGGAACGGCGACTCGGCGGGGTACGTCACGGCGCCCAGCACGGCCGCAGGGCGCAAGGGCATCCTGATCGCCAACAGCACCGTCAACGGCGATGTGTCCGCCTCCAGCTTCCACCTGGGACGCCCCTGGCACGCGGGTGGTGACGCCGCTCTCGATCCGCAGACCACGGTCCGTAACACGTCCCTGAGCAGCGCGATCAAGTCCGCTCCGTGGACCGACATGAGCGGCTTCTCGTGGAAGGACGACCGGTTCGCCGAGTACAAGAACACCGGCCCCGGCTCCGGCTCCGCGAGTGGTGACCGGCCCCAGCTGACCGATGCCCAGGCCGCCGACCAGGAGATCGGTGACTGGCTGGGCGACTGGACGCCCAGCGCGTCGTAGGACCAGGGCTCCGGCGTTTGCCTCGGATGTCCGGTTGATCAAGTGATGCTGTAACTGGCGTAGTCGGGGTTGGTGACGGACCGCCGACAGGCGGTCGTCGAAGGTGATGTCGAAGGAGTTCAGCGCGGTCTTCCAGCGCATGGTTCAGCGGGCCTGGCCCTTGCCGGTGAGGTCAAGCGACATGATCGCCATGTCGGCCCGGGCCCGGCCCGCCAACTCGGTGGAGCTCGCGGCCTCGGTGCCGCCGGTGACCGTGAGCATCACGGAGTCCTTGGCGGGGACGGAGACGGTGTAGCTGGTGCCGAAGCTGCCCACGTTGGAGCGCGTCCAGAGGCGGACCGTGGCGGAGGCGCCTGTCAGGCCGAGGTCGGACCAGCGGACGGTCATGTTCTGCGCGCTGGAGGTGCGGTTGAGCAGGACGACGGCCCGCTTGCCGGTGCCGGACAGGACCTTGCCGTAAACCTGCAGTCCGGTGGTGTCCTCGGCGACCTTGACGCCCTGGAGGCCGCGCGGGTCCTGGTCGACCGCGATGACCTCGGGGTTGGTGAGGATGTCACGCGTCTGCGTGCTCATCGTGGCCATGTTGTTGCCGGCCAGGAGCGGGGCGCCCGAGATGGCCCACAGGTTCATATGGCTGCGGTTCTGGGCGGCGGTGAAGCCATCCAGGCCGACCATGAGCATGTCCGGGTCGTTGTAGTAGCCGGTGTGCTGGGCCGAAGGGTGCACGTTCGTGTCGAAGTTGGCGAGCATGCTGTCCCACGACGGCGACTGGCCGTGGAAGATGATGTCGGTGTTGGTACGCCACAGGGCGGCCATGCCGGCGCCCCAGTTCCAGGGGTTCTGCTTGGCATCACATGATCAACCGGAAGATCGACCGGATATCCGAGGCAAACGCCGGGCCCTGGTCGTAGGACAGATTCGATAGTTCTCGGCCAGGCCCTCCGATCGGCTCGATCCCGCTGTTCAATAGGAACTGTTCAATGAGAACGAACGATGCCCGCGAGAGGAGCCGTCCGTGTCCCCAGTGGTCGTGCCGCCCGTCGGTGCGCGCATCCGGCAGGCGCGCACCGCGCGGGGCATGAGCCTGCGCGGTCTGGCGCGGGAGATCGGCGTGTCCGCGAGCCTGATCTCTCAGATCGAGACCGGGAAGAGCCAGCCGTCGGTCAGCACGCTGTACGCGATCACCACCGCGCTCTCCATCCCCGTCGAGTCGCTTTTCGACGGCTTCGACGGCCTCGACGGGGAGGAGACCGCGCCGGTGCCGGCTCCCGCATCGCCCGTCGCCGGTCCGCCCGGCACTGTCCTGCACGCGCTCGCCGCCTTCGCCGCCGACCCGGGTCACCGGATCGGGCCGCTGGTCAGGGCCGAAGAGCGGGAGGTGCTGGAGCTCGACTCGGGCGTCGTATGGGAGCGGCTGGGCCATGTTCCGGGCACGGACGTCGACTTCCTGCTGGTGACCTACCGGCCCGGCGGCGCCTCCTCCGGCACGGGCGGGCTGATGCGGCACCCGGGCACGGAGTACGGCTACCTGATCTCCGGCGAGCTGGTGCTCACCCTCGGCTTCGAGGAGTACACGCTCCGCCCGGGCGACGCGGTCTCCTTCGAGTCCACGACGCCGCACCGCTATCGCAACGACGGCGACGAACCGGCCGTCGGCGTCTGGTTCGTGTTCAGTATGCCTTGACACTCTCCTCGGGCGGTCGTTCACTCGAAGGGGAGGTTCGCCATGGCGATCCGTACGTTCGGTCCCAACGCCGTCGACTGGGAAGAGCGCGTCGACCTCGATCGGCTGCGCAGGGAGCGCCTTGCCCGGCTGAACGCCGCGCTGAACCGTTCCGAGCTGGGCGCCCTGCTCAGCTTCGACTTCTCCAACATCCGCTATATGTCGTCCACCCATATCGGTACCTGGGCGATGGACAAGCTGATCCGTTTCGCGCTGCTCGTCCGCGGCGGCGAACCGGTCGTCTGGGACTTCGGCTCCGCAGCCCGCCACCACCAGCTCTACAACCCCTGGCTCGACTACAGCGACGGCAAGGCCGGCCCGCCCACCGGAGCCCGCGCCGGCATCTCCACCCTGCGGGGCGCCTTCCATCCGGACGCGGGGATCGCCGAGGACGTCGCCGCCAAGATCGCCCAGATGCTGCGCGAACACGGCCTGGCGGGCGAGCCGTTGGGCGTCGACCTGGCCGAGATGCCCGTACTGCACGCCCTCAAGGAGGAGGGCATCGACGTCGTCGACGGCCAGCAGGTCTTCCTGGAGGCCCGCCGCATCAAGACCGGCGACGAGATCTCCCTGCTCACCCAGGCCTGCTCGATGGTCGACGCGGCGTACGAGGAGCTGTACGGCTATCTACGCCCTGGAGTGCGTGAGAACGAGTGCGTCGGACTCGTCAGCAAGGTCCTCTACGACCTGGGCAGCGAGTACGTCGAAGGCGTCAACGCCATCTCGGGAGAGCGCTGTTCACCCCACCCGCACGTCTACAGCGACCGCCTGATCCGCCCCGGCGACCCCGCCTTCTTCGACATCCTGCACAGCCACCTCGGCTACCGCACCTGCTACTACCGCACGTTCGCCGTCGGCAGCGCCTCCGCCGCACAGCGCGACGCGTACGTCCGCTGCCGCGCCTACATGGACGAGGCCATCGCCCTGGTCCGGCCGGGCGCCACCACCGCCGACATCGTCCAGGTCTGGCCGCGCGCCGAGGAGTTCGGCTTCCCCGACGAGACGGCCGCATTCGCCCTGCAGTACGGGCACGGGGTGGGCCTGTCCATCTGGGAGAAGCCCATCTTCAGCCGCCTCGTCTCGCTCGACCATCCCGAAGTCCTCGAAGAGGGCATGGTGTTCGCGCTGGAGACGTACTGGCCGGCCGCCGACGGCTGGTCGGCGGCGCGGATCGAGGAGGAGGTCGTCGTCACCGCCGACGGCTGCGAGGTGATCACCAAGTTCCCCGCGGAGGAACTGCTCGTGGCGGGCCGCAAGTACTGGACGGTCGGCGGCGCACTCAACACCCGGCGTGAGGCCCAGTCCCACCTCAACACTCCCGAGGGCAGGGGCGGGTCATGACAGGCGCGGCTTCGACGAATGCGGGTCAACTCCTCGCGCTCTACGAGCAGATGGCCGTGATCCGGCGTACGGAGAAGGCCGCCCACGATCTGTTCCTGGCCGGCCTCGTCAAGGGCACCACCCACCTCGCCTCCGGCCACGAGGCGATCGCGGTCGGCGCGAGCGCGGCCCTCCGCGACGACGACTACGTGTTCGCTACCTACCGCGGCCACCACCACGCACTGGCCCGCGGCGCCACCCCCGAGGAATGCCTCGCCGAACTGATGAGCCGCGCCACCGGCCTGTGCAAGGCCAAGGGCGGCTCGATGCACCTCACCAAGGCGTCGCGCAACATGCTCGGCTCGTACGCCATCGTCGGCGCCCACCTGCCCATGGCGGTCGGCGCCGCCTGGTCGGCCCGGCTACGCGGCACCGGACAGATCGCCGTGGCGTTCTTCGGCGACGGCGCGACCAACATCGGCGCCTTCCACGAGTCGCTGAACCTGGCCGCCGTATGGAAACTGCCCGTGCTCTTCATCTGCGAGAACAACCTCTATATGGAGTACACGCCGATTGCCGACGTCACCGCGGTGGCGAACCCCGCGGCGGACCGTGCGCCCGCGTACGGCATCCCCGGCGAGATCGTCGACGGCAACGACGTGGTCCTCGTCCACGAGGCGGTGGGACGGCTGGCGGACCGGGCCCGTGCGGGAGACGGGCCCAGCCTGCTGGAGGCGCAGACCTACCGGCACTTCGGCCACAGCCGCTCCGACCCGGCCACCTACCGGCCGGCCGAGGAGGTGGAGCGCTGGCTGAAGCACGACCCGCTGGATCTCGCCCGCGGGCGGCTCGCCGAACTGGGCGTGCCCGAGGAAGCGGTCACGGAGGCCGACGCTCGCGCAACCGACCTCGTGCAGCAGGCAGTCGAGGCAGCGAAGCAGGCGCCCGCGGCCGATCCGCGGGAGGCGCTGACCGACGTATGGGCCGACGGAGGTGTGGCGTGGCGGACGTGATCACCTACCGTGAGGCGGTCGCCGAGGGCATCGCACGCGAGATGCGGCGCGATCCCGCGGTCGTCTGCCTGGGGGAGGACATCGGCGCGGCGGGCGGGGTGTTCAAGACGACCGTCGGGCTGCACAAGGAGTTCGGGCCCGAGCGGGTGTGGGACACGCCGATCTCCGAACAGGCCATCGTCGGGGCGGCGATGGGCGCCGCGATGACCGGGATGCGGCCCGTCGCGGAGATCATGTTCTCCGACTTCCTCGCCTGTTGCTGGGACTACCTCGCCAACGAGATACCCAAGGTCCGGTACATGACGGGCGGTCAGGTCACCGTGCCGCTCGTCGTCCGCACCGCCAACGGCGGCGGTCTCGGCTTCGGCGCCCAGCACTCCCAGGCGACCGAGAACTGGGCGTTCACCGTCCCCGGACTGAAGATCGCGGCGCCCGCCACGCCCGCCGACGTGATCGGCATGATGGCCGCCGCCATCCGCAGTGACGACCCGGTGGTCTTCTTCGAGCACAAGGGACTGTTCGCGGCCAAGGGGCCGCCAGCGCCACCGGACCACATCGTCGAGCTGGGGCAGGCCGCCGTCGTACGCGAAGGCGCCGACGTCACGCTCGTCGCCCTCGCCTCGATGGTGCCCGTGGCGCTGACGGCCGCCGAACGGCTGGCCGAGGAGGACATCGACGCCGAGGTGATCGATCTGCGCTGCCTGGTGCCGCTGGACACGCGGACGGTGCTCGGTTCCCTTGCGAAGACCTCGCGGCTCGTGACCGTCGAGGAGAACCCCTACCAGGGCGGATGGGGCGGCACCCTCGTATCGGTCGTCGCCGATGAGGGATTCGGCCTCCTCGACGCGCCCGTACGCCGGGTCGCGGCCGAGTGCGTGCCGCTGCCCTTCGCGGACGCGCTCGAAGAGCAGGTCATCCCCACCGTCGACAAGGTCGTGACGGCGGTCCGGCGGCTCGCCGCGTACTGAACACAGCATGGGAGGAAGGGCGATGACCAGTCGGATGCTTCTGCGTTCGGGCCACGTGATCTCGATGGACCCCGGCATCGGGGACCTGCCCGAGGGCGATGTACTGATCGAGGACGGGAAGATCGCGGCGGTCGAGCCGCGGATAGACGCCGAAGTCGACGCCGAAGTCCTCGACATGACCGGCCGCATCGTCGTGCCGGGCTTCGTCGACACCCACCGCCACACCTGGGAGGCGCCGATCCGCGGCTGCGCGCCCAATGCCACGCTCGACGACTACTTCGTCGAAGTCCTCGACACCTTCGCACCCGTCTACGGCCCCGAGGACGTGTACGCGGGCAACCTCGCGGGCTCCCTCGAGTGCCTGAACGCCGGGATCACCACGCTCGTCGACTGGTCGCACATCAACAACACACCCGAGCATCCCGACGCCGCCGTGCGGGCGCTGAGCGAGAGCGGGATCCGCGCCCAGTACGCGTACGGCAGCGCCAACACCTCGCTCGCCGACTACTGGTTCGACAGCAAGATCGCCATTCCGGCCGACGACGTACGACGGATCAGGGAGCTTCACTTCGCCTCGGACGACGGCCTGCTGACCATGGCGCTCGCCACCCGCGGCCCGGGTTTCTGCATCAACGACGTCGTCGAGGCCGAGTGGCGCCTCGCGCGCGAACTGGACATCCCGATCACCGTGCACGTCGGCATGGGCCGGCTGGCCGGCCGCTTCGGGATGGTCAAGCAGCTGCACGACCTCGGGTTGCTCGGCTCCGACACCACCTACATCCACTGCTGCTACTTCAGCGAGGAGGAGTGGCGGATGGTCGCCGACAGCGGCGGCACGGTCTCCATCGCGCCGCAGGTGGAGCAGCAGATGGGGCACGGTTGGCCGCCCGTCATGAAGGCGATCGAGTACGGGCTGCGGCCGAGCCTGAGCATCGACGTGGTCACCACCGTGCCCGGCGACATGTTCACCCAGATCCGCGCGGCCTTCGGCGGCGAGCGCGCACGGGTGAACGCCGAGTGCTGGCAGGCCGACACACCCGTCCCCGCAACGATGCTGACCGCACGTCAGATGCTGGAGATCGCCACCGTCAACGGCGCACATGTCGCGGGACTCGAGCAGCGCACCGGCTCACTGACCCCCGGCAAACGCGCCGACATCGTCGCCATCGACGCGACGGCCCTCAACATCGCGCCCCTCATCGACCCGGTCGCCGCTGTGACCCTGTGCGCGGACGTGTCCAACGTCGACACGGTCATCGTCGACGGCACGGTCCGCAAGCGCGACGGCAAGCTGCTCGCCGACACCGCGCGGGCACGGCGCCTGGTCGAGGAATCCCGCGACCGCCTCGCCGCGGCGGTCGAGGTCCGCAAGACGCAGTCGGCATAAGGGAGTTGACGCGGAGGTGGCGGCAGACATGACCCACTTCGTGGTACGGCGGGCGGCGGACGCCACGTTCGCCGCCCCGCCTCGACTGCCATACAGCAGCACGGGATTCCGGCGGCGGACGGTCGTCGACGAGGCGGACGGCGCCGTGCACACCGGTTTCGGCGTCTGCGAGCTGACCCCCGACGGAGCGATCGGCGCGCACGTGCACGCGTACGAGGAGTCCTTCCACGTGCTGTCGGGAAGGGTCATCCTCGATGTGCCGGAGGGCGCGTACCTGCTCGAAGAAGGCGACTACGGACTGCTCCCGACGGGCGTGCCGCACGCCTGGCGCGGTGCCGGGGACACCGTCGCGCGCTGGGCGGACATGCTCGCGCCGGTGCCGCGGGCACGCTATGGGTACGACACCCAGGCGGTACCCGCGCTCCCCGTCCTGCCGGCGCGTGAGCCGGTCCGGATCGACGTACGCGATCCGCGCACCCGCTCGTTCGGCCACTTCGAGGCCGTCCAGATGGACCCCGGCAAGCAGTCCCAGGAACTGCTCGCGGTGTCGGCGAGCATGCGGACCGCGCTGCTCGTCTACAGCGGCATCACCGTGAAGATGATGGTGGACGGCGACCTGGGCGCGGTGGCCTCGACGATGTTCATGGTGCAGTACGCGGCCGAAGGCGCCGTGGGCGGGCACGACCACCCCTTCGAGGAGACCTATCTGATCGTCGAGGGCACCGTGGACGCCACCTTCGACGGCGAACGCCACCGGCTCGGCGTGGGCGACGCCGCCTGGGCGGGCGCCGGTTGCGTGCACAGCTTCGCCAACGCCGGTACGGGACCGGTGCGTTGGCTGGAGACACAGGCGCCGCAACCGCCGTCGCGGCACTCCTACCGGTTCACCAGGGACTGGGACTATCTACGCGCGACCTTGGGAGAGAAGCCATGAGCAGCGTGGTCGTCATCGGCGGTACGTCCGGGATCGGCCGGGAGTTCGCCCGGCACCGCGCGGCGAGCGGCGACGAGGTCGTACTCACCGGGCGCGACGCCGGCCGGGCCGCCACCGTCGCCAAGGAGACCGGCGCCACCCTCGGCCTCGCCCTCGACCTGGCCCGGCCGCACGAGATCGCCGCGGCGCTGACCGATGTCGGGCGCGTCGACCACCTCGTCCTCGTCGGGATCTCCCGTGACCACAACAGCGTCACCGAGTACGACATCGACGCAGCCACCCGCCTGGTCACGCTCAAGCTCGTCGGCTACACGGAGGTCGTGCACACCCTGCGGCCCAGGCTGCACGACGACAGCGCCATCGTGCTGTTCGGCGGACAGGCCAAGGAGCGGCCCTACCCGGGCGCGACCACGGTGGCCACCGTCAACGCGGGCGTCACCGGCCTCGTGCGCACCCTCGCCACCGAGCTCGCCCCGATCCGCGTCAACGCCGTGCACCCCGGGGTCGTCGGCGACAGCCCCTTCTGGTCGGGCAAGCCGCTCGACGCCCTGGTCGCCAGGACGCCCACGGGGCGGCTGGCCACCATGCGGGACGTGGTGGACGCGGTGGACTTCCTGCTCGGCAACCGGTCGGTCAACGGGGTCGACCTGAGCGTCGACGGCGGGTGGCTGCTGCGTTGACGGTGCGGTTGCGTTCGTCAGGAACGGCTGAGCTCAGGACTTGATGCCCACGCCCGCGTACAGCGGGACCGGGGCAGCCCCCTGGACGTCGTCGCCCATCCCGAGCTCGGGATGCCACACGGGCAGTAAGACGATGCCAGGTTCCACCACCTCGAGTCCCTTGAAGAAACGGGCCACTTCGGCGTGTGAGCGGGCCACGAGCGTGACGCCGCCCGCCGCAGCTCGTCTGCCGTCGCGGTGTGCGAGCAATGTGGCGCCGTTGAGCGGACCCCGGAAACCCGTTGCCCGCCCGGCCTTCGAGGCTTTCAGTCCTCGTCCTTCGCGCGTTCCTCCGCGCGCCGCAGAACGTCCTCCACGACCTTCTTGTCGAGCGCGGCGCGCACCAACGCGGCTGCCAGCACGGCCGGTTCGTTGTGACCGGCGAGCTTCACCAAGTGGTCCGGCTCCTTGGGCAGCCCGAGCCGCTCCGCGCCCTGGAGCGCCTTCGCGTCGAGGCAGGGCGCGGCCTCGGGCCAGACCAGCTGCACCTCCCGCAGGAAGATGTCCACGCCGGCCGGACCGAGAGCCGGTACCTCACGCAGCAGAGAACGGAGTTCGTCGAGATCGCCGTCCGCCTCGTCCCGCATACGCCGCAGATCGCCGCCCCAACGCTCCAGCAGCAGCTCGGCGCCCTCACCGAGCATCGTCGCCGTGCGCTCGTCGTAGCGCCGATAGCCGCCCTCGCCCAGCGCGTCGACCCGCTGCTGCCAGCTCGCGTCGGCCATCCGGCGCGGATCGCGCATCCCCGCCTCGTACAGGGCGCGGGTGGCCGCGAGGGCGACGGAGCCGCGGATCCGCGCGCTGAGGAGACAGGCCATGACCAGCGTGCGGTACAGCGGCTGCGGCGTGTTCCGCAGCTTGATGCCCGCCTCCTCGGCGAACGTACGGCCGTGTTCGGCGATCAGCGTCTCGAGGACCCGGCTGTCCCGGTCTGTTCGTCTGGCCACGACTACGGCCTGAGCGGGTCGTGGCCGAGCGTCATCAGCCGGTGACGGCGCTCGGTCTCCTGGGCCGCGGCTTCCCCCGCCGTGGGCTCCAGCGAGGGGTCCGTCTCGGCCTCGACCGTGTCCACGACCTCGTACATGACACTGATGTCGTCCTCGGTGAGGTCCGTGCGACGCTTCTGGAGGATGGCCAGGACATGCTGACCGGTGGGCGAACCCGCGTGCTCCGGCAGCGGTTCGGTCTCCTCGTCGGCGTCACTGACCTTCAGCCAGGCGGCCAGTTCCTGCGAAGTCATGTTCACCACACGGTGGAACTCGTCCCACAGCACGTCGAGTTCTAGGGCGTCGGCCATTGCGTACCCCTTCCGTTCGTACGCTCGTATGCGGCCATGCACTGGGCGGTGGTCAGTCGCGTGGCCAGTCCTCGGCCTGGAACATCCAGCGGTGCTTCTCGAGTTCGGCCGTGAGCGAGATCAGCAGGTCCTGGCTCACGGGGTCGGCTTCGTCCGTCGCGTTGATCCGCTCCCGAAGCTGCCCGATGGTCGTGTCCAGGGACTCGATGAGCAGGCCGACGACCTCGGTGTCCTGCACCCAGCCTTCCTTCGGGCTCTGGTGGGCGCAGGTCGCGGCGATGGTCTCCGGCCGCCCGTCGGGCGGGATGCCGAGTGCCGCGGCGCGTTCGGCCACGGTGTCGGCGTACGAACGTGCCGTGGCGACGACCTCGTCGAGCTGGAAGTGAATCGTGCGGAACCGGGGGCCCACGACATTCCAGTGGACCTGTTTGCCGATGAGTGACAGCCCCAGCAGGTCCACCAGAGTGCCCTGCAGGGCGTCCGCGACCACCTGACGTGCAGGGTCGGGAAGGGTGCTCTTCACCACAGTCATGACGCGTTTCTCCTTGTGGTTTCGCGGCTTCTGGTCTCGCGGCTCGTGGCTTCGGCGCTTGTGGTCTGACGTCGGACAAGACGAAGCAGCCCTGCGCGTTCCTCCTCACACATCCCGCCCCACACACCCGAGGTCTGTCCGGTTTCGAGCGCCCAGGACAGGCACTGGTAGGACACCGGGCAGCGGGCGCAGACCTCCTTGGCGGCCTCGACATCCTGCAGGGCCGGGCCGGTCGTGCCCACGGGGAAGAACAGTTCGGGATCCTCATCCGCGCAGGCTGCTCTGAGCAACCACTCCATGCGGGCGCGAGTGCCCAAGGCGGATCTGCGGAAACACACGCCTTTCAGGTCCCCGTTTCCCGAGTACGCGGTCCGGTCAGCTCGCCGTTTCCCGGGTACGCGGTCCGGTCCGTTTCCCGAATCGACCGTCCGGTCAGCTCCCGAGCACGCGGTCCACGAAGCCGGTCACGTCCGCGAGGACCGCGGCCTTGTCCGTCTCGTTGAACACCTCGTGCTGTGCGCCCGGGTAGACGCGCTCGGTCCAGTCGGCTCCGCGCAGTTCCTCGACACCCGCGCGGCTGGCCGGCAGCGGCACGATGCGGTCCTCGTCGCCGTGCAGCCACAGCAGCGGGAGTGGGCCGACGCCGCCGCTCTTGGAGACGGTCTCCAGCGTGCGGACGAAGGCTTCCAGCGTCGGGCGCTTGAACGGGCCGTGCCAGACGAGGGGATCCGCCGCGTACGCATCGCCCACCGCCGAGTCGTGCGAAAGCGTCGCCGGGTCGATGGGGACCTCGGGGATCGGGTCGTGCGCCAGCAGCTGCCGGGGAACGCGCCAGTCACCGATCACCGGCCCGGACAGCACGAGCGCGGCCAGACCGCCGCCGTACCGCTGTGCGTAGCGCGCCGCGATGAGCCCGCCCATGGAGTGGCCGATCAGCACGACGGGCACGCCGGGGTGCGCGGCGCGAGCCAGCCGCTCCACCGCATGGACGTCGGTCACCACGTCCTCGAAGTCCTCGATCAGCACCGGCTCGCCCGCCGACTTCCCGTGACCCATGTGGTCCGGCCCGAAGACCGCGGCGCCATGCCCGTTCAGTACGTCCGCCACATACTCGTACCGGCCGATGTGCTCCCCGTAGCCATGGACCAGGAGCGCGACATACCGCGGCCGCTCCCGTGGCCACTCGCGGGCGGTGATGCTGCCCCTGGTGCCGGTGAGGGTGTGCTCGCGGGAGTCGGCCATCAGTTTCCTTTCGAGGGGACCGCCGGCTTCAGCCGGTGGGGGAATCGAATTCGCGAGTGCGCTGCGGAGCAGCGCAGCATCCAGACCTGGGCCTGAGGCACCGTCAAGAGTGGTAGCATTTTGGTTGTGGCTAGAGGAGATCGCCGGGAGTCGCTGAACCTGCGTGTCCCCCCGGACTTGAAGCGACAGGTCGAGGAATACGCCCACGGGGCGGGTATCTCGATCAATGCTGCCGCGTGCGTCCTCCTCGCGGACGCCCTGCGCCGTGAGCGGAGGCGCCGGACGTGATCCGCGCGTACAAGTTCCTCCTGCGCCCCACCATCCGCCAGGAGCAAGCTCTGCGCGCGATGCTGGCCGACCACTGCTCGCTGTACAACGGGGCGCTGCAGGAGCGACGGGACGCCTGGCGGCACAGCTCGAAGACGAGCATCAACTACGGCGACCAGTCCGCGCAGCTCAAGGAGATCCGGGCGTTCGACCCAGAGCGTCAAGGGCGCTGGTCGTTCAGCTCGCAGCAGGCCACCCTGCGCCGCCTGGACAAGGCGTTTCAGGCGTTCTTCCGTCGCGTACGCACGGGCGACCAGCCTGGCTACCCGCGTTTCAAGGGCGCCGGGCACTTCGACACCGTCGTCTTCCCCAAGGACGGCGACGGCTGCCGCTGGGACTCCACCCCGCACGACCGGCAGACCCGCGCCCGGCTGCAGGGCGTCGGGCACATCCGCGTGCACCAGCACCGGCTGGTCAAGGGCCGGGTGAAGACGGTCTCGGTCAAGCGGGAGGGCAGCCGCTGGTACGTGGTCCTGTCCTGCGACGAGGTGCCCGCCGAGCCGCTGCCGACCACTGGTGCCGTCGTCGGCATCGACCTTGGCGTCACCCACTTTTTGACCACTTCCACCGGCGAGCACATCGCCAACCCCCGCTTCCTCCAGGAGGCGGCCGAGGAACTCGCCGAAGCTCAGCGGCACCTGGCAACGTTCCCGAAGCGCACCAAGCGGCGCACCAAGGCGCACCGTGCCGCCGCCCGCAAGGTCGCCAAGATCCACACCAGGATCCGGCGCCAGCGCCTGGACCACGCCCACAAGACCGCCCTCACCCTGGTGCGCGACCACGACACGATCGCGCACGAGAAGCTGAACACCGCGGGCATGACCCGCACCCCCAAGCCCAAACCGGACCCCGAGCAGCCCGGTGTGTTCCTGCCCAACCAGCGGGCCGCGAAGGCCGGACTCAACCGAACCATCCTCGACGCGGGTTGGGGGGTGTTCCTCGCGATCCTCACAGGCAAGGCTGAAAGCGCTGGTCGGAGTGTCATCGCGGTGGACCCCCGCAACACCTCCCGCACCTGCCCGGCCTGCGGGCACACCGCGCAGGAGAACCGCACCACCCAAGCGAAGTTCCAATGCACGGCGTGCGGCATGTCCGCGAACGCGGACCACATCGGTGCATTGAACGTCCTCAACAGGGCCGGGCTGGTCCTCTGCGATGCTGCTTAGCCAGCGACGCAGGAAGCCCGCGCGTTCACGCGTGGGTGGAGTCACGGCTCGCTCCTCCATCGACGTCGGCGAAGGTTCCGGACGATCTTCCCAGGCAGCGGGGCGGCGGTCCACAGTGCCCGACCATGGGCCCTGTGTCCCTGTCGGCAAGGGGCCACCTGGCGAGACGGTCCTGACACGGAGAGATGGCTGCGCATAGCATCAGTCTCCGCATGAACACGATGACGCTCTGGCACATCTCTGTCTGGGAGTTCGCCGCACTCGCCGCCGCGGCCATGCTCGTCGGCTTCTCGAAGACCGCCGTGAGCGGAGCCAACACGGTCAGCCTCGCGATCTTCGCCGCCGTCCTGCCCGCCCGCGCCTCCACCGGCGTACTACTGCCCGTGCTCATCGTCGGGGACGTACTCGCCGTGCTCACCTATCGCCGGCACGCCCACTGGCCCACGCTGTGGCGGCTCTTCCCGGCGGTGGCGGGCGGCGTGGTCGTCGGCACGGTGTTCCTGATGTGGGCGGACGACCAGATCGTACGGATGTCGATCGGCGCGATTCTGCTGCTGATGGCCGGGGTCACGGTGTGGCGCCGCCGGAAGGCCACGGCGGAGGAGGAGCCGGAGGCGGTCACGTCGCCGGCGGGCCGGATCAAGGCACGTTCGTACGGTGTGCTCGGCGGCTTCACGACGATGGTCGCCAATGCGGGCGGTCCCGTCATGTCGATGTATCTCCTCTCCGCGGGCTTCCGCAAGCTCGGCTTCCTGGGGACCTCGGCCTTCTTCTTCCTGATCGTCAACGTGTCCAAGGTGCCCTTCAGCGTGGGCCTCGGCCTGATCGACGGCCGCTCACTGCTGCTGGACGCCGCCCTCGCCGCCTTCGTCGTCCCGGGGGCCGTGATCGGGAAGCTCGCCGTGGACCGCATCAACCAGCGGCTCTTCGAGCAGTTGGTGATCGCGGCGACGGTGGTGGGCGGGGCGCAGCTGCTGCTTCGCTGAGCCTGGCGTTTTGCTGATTCCCGTGGCCCGTACGCTCGACGCCATGTCCCCGCATGTCCATGTCCTGGTCCTGGGTGGCACGGCCGAGGCCCGCGAACTCGCCGCGGCCCTCGCCGCCCGGCCCGGCGTGCGCGTGACCACCTCGCTCGCGGGCCGGGTGTCCCGGCCGGGGGCGCTCGAAGGGGACGTACGCGTCGGGGGATTCGGCGGGGCGGAAGGGCTCGCCCGGTGGCTGCGCACGGAGCGTGTGGACGCACTGGTCGACGCCACGCATCCTTTCGCCTCGGGCATCACGGTGAACGCGGCGCAGGCCGCGAGGGCCGAGGGCGTCCCGGCCGTGGTCCTGCGCCGCCCCGGCTGGCAGGCAGGGCCCGGCGACCGCTGGCACTCGACGACGTCTCTCGCGCAAGCCGCCGACCTGCTCCCGTCGCTGGGCCGCCGCGTCTTCCTGACGACGGGCCGCCTGGGCCTGGCAGCCTTCGCCCGGCTCTCCGAGCTCCACTTCCTCGTACGCTCGGTGGAGCCCCCCGAGCCGCCGCTGCCACGCCACACGGAAGTCCTGCTGGCCCGTGGCCCGTTCACGGTGGAAGACGAGACGACCCTCCTGCGAGAGCACGCAATCGACGTCCTGGTGACGAAGGACAGCGGCGGCGCCTCGACGTCAGCGAAGCTGACGGCCGCCCGCGCCCTGGCCGTCCCGGTGGTGGTGGTACGCCGTCCTCCGCTGCCGGAGGGAGTGGTGCCTGCCGCCGATGTCGCCGAGGTACTGGCCTGGCTGGAGGGCGGCCTTTCGGGGACGGGGCCTTGGGCCGCCGCAGGTGGGTGATCGAGCGGGTCCCTGATGGGGTGCCGGTGCGGTGAGTTGTTGCCGGCTGAGCCTGGGTGTGGGTCTGGGGCGAGCCCAGGGGATGGGGCCGGGTAGGGGTGGGTGAAGGGGGAGAAGTCCGGTGGCCGGCGCTGCGGTACCGCGCCCCTCAAGGGGGCGCGGGGCTGTGACATATGCGGCTCCGCCGCGATAGGGGGTCCCCCCGCTCGAGCGAAGCCGAGAGTGGGGGAGCGACCAGCCGCGACGCACCCGCAGCTTCGAACCGCCTTTCCCGCGGAGCGCCTGGCCCCGCGGGATGCGGGGCCTCGTGGCGGGGCCCGGTGCAACGGCCCCGCCCTACCCCCGCGGCCGCCTGCGCAGCAAGTACGTGTCCATGATCCAGCCCTTCCGCTCACGAGCCTCCGAGCGGAGCTCGGCGATGCGAGGCGCCGTGTCCGCGAGCGGGCCCGAGGCGAGGATCTCGTCCGGGGTGCCTATGTAGGCGCCCCAGTAGATGTCGATGTCCTGGTCGGCGTACTGCTGGAAGGCCTGGTGGGCGTCGAGCATGACGACGACATCGTCGACGCCCTCGGGGAAGCCTTCGGCAAGGCGTCGGCCCGTCGTGATCTGCACTGGTCCGGCGACCCGATTGAGGCCCGTGCGATGGCGGGCGACAAGGGCGGAGACGCTGCTGATGCCGGGTACGACGTCGTAGTCGAAGGCCACGGCGCCCCGCTCGAGGATCTCCTCCAGGATCCCGAGCGTGCTGTCGTACAACGCGGGATCACCCCAGACCAGGAACGCCCCGCTTTCCTCCTCGCCCAACTCCTCGCCGATCAACCGCTCGTAGATGTCGGCGCGGGCCCGGCGCCAGTCCCCGACGGCGGGGGAGTAGCCCGCACCACCGGCGGCCCGGTCCCGCTCCGGATCGCGGGCCTCCACCAGCCGGTACGTCCCCGCCGGTATGTGCGCGTCGAGAATGTCACGGCGCAGCTGAACGAGGTCCGACTTCACCTCGCCCTTGTCCAGGATGAAGAACACGTCCGTGCTCCGCAGGGCCTTGACCGCCTGAAGGGTCAGTTGGTCGGGGTCGCCCGCCCCGATGCCGATGACATGAATCTTTCGCACACCCCGAGTCTGCCCCACGCCACTGACACTCGGATCACCGCACCTGACCGGAACGGGCGGCAGGCCTTCAGGCCTGCGCCGCTACGCCTTACTCCCGCGCAGCTGAGGAGCCCACGCCCCCGCGTCCACCGCGGCCTCGTCCCGCTCCACGACCCCGGCCAACTCACGTGCCCAGGCGATGAGTTCCGGCAGTTCCATTCCGTACGGCCGCTCCTGCCCGGCCTGCGCCCCCCACTCCTCGACCGCCCCGGCCCCCCGCCGCAACAGCCGCGCTCCACCCGTGAGGTTCCCGCGAGCCGCATGCGTGAGCCCCACCGCGAGCTGGGCCAGTCCGCGCCACAGGGCCCGTTCCTCCTCCGGCCCCGACTTCCAGGCGTCCTCGAAGACCTCGTGCGCATGGAACGGCTTCCCCGTCTCCAACAGCGCCTGCGCCTCGTCGACGGTCTCCTCGGGCGTGCGTACGACCCCTTCAGGCTGCCGCTCCACCCCGTCGGCCCCGTAAGGCAGCGGCCGCCCGAGCCCGTCCCGCGGCCGCGCACTGCGCGCCCGCCCCTCGGCATCTCGGTCCCGTCCGTCGTCAGAAGCACTACCCATACCCCGATTGTCCCCCGCCCCACGCCCACTTCGGAGCACGCCGCGACGTGAGGTAAAGTGCTCTACGCGCGATCACGCGGTTCACCGCGACGGTCGCATCGGGACGTGGCGCAGCTTGGTAGCGCACTTGACTGGGGGTCAAGGGGTCGCAGGTTCAAATCCTGTCGTCCCGACGGTGTGAAGGGTCTTCGCAGGCGAGAGCTTGTGGGGGCCCTTTTCGTATGGGTCGCCTTCGGGCTTCGAGGTTGAGCATGCCGCTCATCGGCACCTTTACTCGGAGGTCGGCGAAGATGCCGCTCTCGAGTCGAAGCCTGGGTTCGGTGAGGCGGCGGCAGGCACGGACGTCCGTAGGGGGCAGTGGACTCGACACCCACATGATCTTGGAAGTTCGTGCCTGTCCTGCGTCCGACGGCCGGGCTATGTGCCGCGGTACTCCGCCGCGATGATCTTCTCCGGGTCGCCGGCCCAGTCGCCGTTGAGGTTGAGGGCGAGTGAGTGCCTGCCGTTGGTCGTGGTGAACGCCACGGAGTTGGAGCCGTGGATGCCGCCGCTGTGGCCCCAGATCCGGATGCCGCAGCTCAGCTCGCTCTCGATGAGGCCGAGCCCATAGCGGCCGCCCACCGCCTCGGCCGGGACGGTCTTCTTCATCTCGGCGAGCTGCTTCGCGGGCAGCACCTGGCCGGCCAGTACGCGAGGTGGCGGTACAGGTAGGGCGTGGTGGCCTCGGGCGCGTTCCACGGTGTGGTGGCGCCTGGTGGACGGCGGGCCGTGGTGGGGGCCGGTGTCGTGGCGCAAGCCGGTCGCGTTCGGGTTGTCCTTCGGCGTCTTCGTGTGGACCGTGGTGTGGATCGTGCGGCAGCTGCCCGCGTGCTGGTGGGTCCGCGTACCGGCGGGACTGGCCGTCTTCAGCTCGCTCTTCGAGGTCGTACTGATCACGATGCAGCGCCGGCGCGGTGTCGCGTCCCACTTCAACCAGGCGACCAGCACCGATTCGGGCATCTGGTCCGCGATCGGCACGCTCACGCTGCCGCTGATCCTCGGCGTGGCACTGCTGCTGGTCGCGGCGCTGGTGCAGTTCGAGGCGAGCCCCGCGGCCCGCAAGGGGGCGCGCACCGGGGCGGTGGCCGGCACCGGTGCCCGCCCCCATCGCGGTCGTGACGGGGCTCGGGGGCGTGCTGGTCGGCGGGTTCATCGGGCGGGACATGGCGGTGATCGGGGAGGCCGCGTTCGACGCGACCGGACACGCAAGGCCCACGCGAAACCTTCGGATGCCCTGCCCTTCGGCGCCGATATCGCCCACACCGGTGAGTGCCCCGCTGAGTCACCATGGCGCTGGTCGGCTGTCCCTGGGCCGCAGGGTCTTCGAACATGGGCGAGGGTTCAGTTCTCCTGGATCACGGCCAGGACGTTGCCCGCCGGGTCCGTGAACCAGGCGATCGCCGTTGGGCCCTCGGGGCCCCGGACGATGCCTTTGGCGTCGGACCCGAACTCCGGGTAGCGCTCCATGCTCACGCCGCGCTGTGTCAGCCCGTCGACGGCTGTCTCGATGTCGTCCACGGGGAAGTTCAGGATCGTGAAGCTCGCGGGTGTGTGGTTGTCTTTGGGGTAGACAAAGACGCTTGCGCCAGTGCCCAGCTTGATCGTGAGCATCCTCATGTCGCCTTGCCCGCTCTCCTCGACCTGGAGGCCGAGGGTCTCGCCGTAGAACTGGCGGGCCTTGCCGAGGTCGTCGACCGAGAAGCCGCTGAACGCCTTCGACTGTCCGAACATGCCGTTGTCTCCTTCGCGTGTCCCGTCCCGGATTTCCGAGGTCACCCCCAGCGGATCACCACCCGGACACCCGCCTCGCGGGCTCGCGTCCGGATGGTCGCCGCGCGTCACCCTCAGGGAGCGATCGGCAGCCGGCGTTCGTGATCGGTGAGCTCCTCCCGGCAGACGTGCGACGCGCTGCCGGCGCTCCTGACGGCCGGCTGTGCGGCGGGGCATCGTGGCTGGCTTGAAGTCGGTGAGACGCCCTTCCAGTGGTTGACCACGGTGTTCGCGCGGGGTCCTGGCTCGGGCGGCTCCGATGGGGAGTCGCTTGCGCGACTCCCTTCCGGGCGGGCGGCTGTCAGGCCTCGTCACGTCGTGCGGTGGGGCGCAGCGTGTGCGGGGGCGAGCGCGCCGCGTCGGCGATGACGAACACCTGACGATCACCCGGAAGGTCTTCGTCCGTTGTAGTGCTGGGCGTACTCGTCCAGCACGTAGCGCAAGTGGCGCCGGTTGAAGATGAGCATCCGGTCGGTGACCTCCGAGCGGACGGTGCGCACGAACCGCTCCGCATACGCATTCGCTTGAGGGCACCGCGGAGGGATCTTCACGACTTTGATGTCCTCGCCGGCGAGGACCATGTCGAAGGAACTGCTGAACTGGCCGGCCCGGTCGCGTATGAGGACGCGAACTGGGATGCTCGGTGGCCGAGGTTCATCAGGAGACTGCGGGCCTGTTGCGTGGTCCACGGCCCGTCCGGATGGCTGGTCACGCCGAGGACGTACACGTAGCGGGTGCCAACTTCTATCCCGGCGCGTGGTTCTCTATTGGTCACCGGGCCAGGCCGAGTTCTGGAACCCGACACGGCTCGCTGCTGGTGCCCATGGCGAACGGGCCGCCGGGAACCATCACCGGTCCTGGTCCGACCACACCCTCAGGATGCCGTCATGGTCCTCGGTGGCGACGCGGGTGCCGTCGGGAGACCAGCCGACGGACTCGACTGCAGCTCCCTGGCGGTCGAAGGCATCGTCCTGGCCTGGTGGACGATGCGGAACACGCTGTGGCTGGTGCTGATGGCCAGGCGGTCGTCGACTGGTGACGAGGCGGTGCTCCACACCCGGTGCGTTTGTTCGATCACGTGGTTGGGAGAGGCGCCGGCCGTGGCGCCCCATACTCGGACCGTTCCGTCGTCCGAAGACCTGGAGTGTCGTGCCGCCGAGGTCGACGCCGATCCTAAGGTCGTTGGTCTGCATGGTGACTTGCCGCGTTCCGCGGACTCGACGGGCCCTGGCCCGTTCGGACTTGGTCCAGGTGAGACACGCAGGCTCGCAAAGGCGCAACAACGGGTTCATATAGGCTGCTCGCTTCGGTTACCACCGTCCGAGACTGCCTGGGAGAGCCCCTGTGACCGCAGCGTTCGCTCCATCCGAAGGGGCCGTTACACCCGTCGACGCGACATCCGCTGACGAGGCAACCGTCGAGGGGAAGTCCGGCGAGGGGAAGCTCGTTGCCGGGACGGCGGGGGAGGAGTCGGTCGTGGAGCAGACGGACGTGGCAGGGACGCCTGCCGAAGAGACGCCCGTCGGCGAGTCGTCCCTCGAAGTGGCTGTCGGCGCGGGGGAGTTCTGGGTCGAGCCGGGCGCATCCACTGGCGCGGAGGATCTGTCGCTGGGCGAGTCGGCGGCTGTCCCGGCGCCCGATGTCCCGGCGTCCGGTGACGCTGTGACAGTCCCGCCGCCGGTTGGGACGGTACTCGCCCCGTTGTCCGATCCTGCGCCTGTGCCCGTCCCCCGCCGGGACATGACCGCCCCTTCGCACGGCCTTCCCGAGGCCGTGGTTCGAGACGCGCGCGAGTTCGGGGAGTACGCGCGGACGGGCGGCTGGGCGTTCGCGCTCAAGGTGGCGCGCAGTGTGCGGCCCGGCGGGCAGCCCGCCGGGGAGACGCCGAAAGTCTCCGCAAAGCGGTTCGCCGAGCTGGCGGGGTGCTCACCCGAGCGGGTCATGCGCTACTACAAGGCGTGGGACATGGCGGCCGACGATGCTCTCGTGCCGCACCTGGAGGCCCTGGCCCCCGGCGAGGACATCGAACTGCCGGACGCCGACGTGTGGCTGTCGTACTACAACTCCCGCAACAGCGCTTCCTCGGTGCGTGGTACGGCGATCGCAGCGGCAGCCGAGGCGGAGGGCATCCGGCCGACCAAGGCGCTCGAGGTTGCCGAGAACCCCACCGCGCTGCGCGCCGCGATCCTCGCGGACCCCTCGACCGCGCAGGCGGCGCGGGCTGCGCTCCTGGACCGGCTGAAGGAGGACCCGGCGCTGCAGACGGAGCTGGCCCGTGACATCGCCCGCACCGATGAGCTGAAGAAGGCGGTGGCGACTGAGACCCAGGTGGCCGGCCGGATCGGTTATGTGCGCCAGATTGTCGAGAACGGCCAGGTGAAGACGCCGGCCGGGCAGACGATCGAGGCCTCGGCCGAGCTGCGGAACGAGGCCGAGCGCCATCTGTCGCTCATCGACGAGCTGGACGATGACGAAGAGGCCGGCCAGTGGGCGGCGGAGGCGTACGGCGCAGTGAAGGACCTCGTCGTCCAGAGCGTCGAGGCTGACCCGGAACTGCGCCTCCAGGAGCGCCGTACGAAGTTTTACAGCAGCCTCCAGAAGGCGACGAAGGTCTTCCAGGAGCTGACCTTCGACGACGTGGACGACCTCGACACGATCTACGAGGACGACATGGTCCAGCGTCTGGAGGAACTCCAGCAGGCGATCGCCACCTGCGTCACGGCCCTGCGCAGGGCGGCCCCGGCACAGCCGTGACCCGGCGGACGGCGCCCGCGGCCGACGCGGGCCCGGGCGCCATTCCGAGGTGCGGTCGGCGTGCCGCCGGTGTCCCGCCAACGCCCATACGGAATATGCGAGTTCTGCGACGTTCCCGGGCCACGGATCCCGCTCCGGCGCGCGCAGCGTCGTCCAGTGTCCAGGTGGGTGGCGGAGTTCCCGGTGCCGGTTTCGGAGCGAGCAACGAGAGCAACTTCCCAAGGCCCGCAGCGCGTTCACACCGCGGGGCAGCGTGACCCGAACGGGCGGTCGGCGTGCGTGCGGGGGGTGTGGGGGAGGGCGAGATCGACCGGTCGCCGATGGAGCGGGTCCGACAGCCGAGGATGCCGCAGAGGCTGGTCCCGGTCATCCGGGATGACGAGACCTCGAAGGTCCTCGGCACCTGCCGGGGCAAGCAGTTCGTCCAGCTGCGGGATGAGGCGGGCCACCTGGGTGGGATGCAGCGTCATCGTTGATCAGCTCATCGATGCGCCGAAGAACGCCCTCGGCGCTATTCGAGGGCTGTGACTGCGCAAAAACTCCCACCGTGCGAGTCCTGAGTTCAGCCTCCCGACTTCGAGCTGGACATCGGGATGCGAGCAGACTCATTCCCCCACGGCCTTCGTACTGGTCAGGTGCCTCTTTGGCCGTAACACAGGATCAGCCGAAGGCCACCCTCACGTCCGACGGATGCACTTCCGAGTGATCATGTTCGGGGGGGCCGTTCGAGCCGGGTCCCAGACCAAATTCAGCGTGCCCCGGCCGGGTTGGCGTCCTCGCCGAGGTAGGTGCCGTATCCCTCGGCAACCAGCGGGCCTTCGAAGATCAGCACCTCGTTGACCAGTCCGCCCCTCTGGTTGCGGTAGTTGATGATCAGGCAGTCCACGCCGACGTAGCATCCGACCACTTCGAACTGCAGGTCCGGGATGCGCCGCAGGCCCTCCGCCCAGTAGGCACGCAGCGCGTCCTTGCCGCGAATGACCCCGTCACTGCCGAGCAGTTGTGCGGCCACCGGCGACCGGAACGTCACGTCGTCGGCGAAGTGCGTCAACAGAGCGTCCAAGTCGTGCGTGTTCCACGCCGTCAGCCACGAGTCGACGAACGCCCGCGCTCTTCCATGATCCATGGGCGCATTATGCCGTTCCACACCAGGCCCTGGCAGACCGCTCGGTTCGAAGAACAAGCGGCCCGCCACCCGCTACGACGTGGGGAAGACCGTCAAAGGGCCTGGGACAATCACCGAGCGCAACCAGGCCAGACCATAAAGCACAAGCTTGGACCGTGTCCTATGTGGTGAGGCGGCATCCGGCCACGGAGCCTCCGCAAAAATCCGTTGGCGGACCACGGCGACCGTTGCTAATCTCCCGGAGGCCGTGCGAGAGAACGAGGAGGTGGTACCCGTGAACGCAGTATCGACATGGGTGCTCCCCTCCGGGGTTACGGTCGGGCGATAGGTCGTCCGGGAGCGCCGCTCAAGAGCACTCCCGAAAGGCACGACCGTGCAATTCACTTCTGAACAGCGCCTCGACGACGGCGTCCTCGAGCGCGAATTCACCCTCGGCGAGATCCCCGGCACCCTGTGGACGCCCGGATCCGCACCGGCCCCGCTGGTCCTGATGGCCCACAACAACGGCTTGCCCAAGGCGGAACCCCGGCTGGTGGCCCGGGCCCGGTACACCGCGGCGCGCGGCTACGCGGTGGCCACCATCGACGCCGCCGGGTGCGGTGACCGTCCCCGTCCCGCCGCCGACGAGCAGGCCCGTGCCGACCTCCGGCGGGCGATGCAGGCCGGCGAGCCGGTCGACGAGATCTTCGAGTCCTTCATCGGCCCGCTGGTCGAACACGCGGTCCCGGAATGGCAGACCACTCTGGACGCCCTCCTTGAGCTGTCCGAGATCGGCGGCCCGGTCGGGTACTCCGGGGGGTGGACCGCCCTCGGCATTCGGCTGGCAGTGGTCGAGCCGCGCATCGCGGCCGCAGGCTTCTTCGCCGGGGGGTACGTGCCCCGTGCCCAGCGTGAGGAGGCCCGACAGGTCACCATTCCGCTGCTGTTCTTGCTGCAGTGGGACGACGAGGGGAACCCCCGGCAACGGGCCCTGGACCTGTTCGACGCCTTCGGCAGCAAGGAGAAGACGCTGCACGCCAATCTGGGAGGGCACACCGGCACCCCGTGGTTCGAGCTGGAGGACGGGTGCCGGTTCTTGGGCCGACACCTGAAGTGAGGCCGGGCCGTCTGGCGGGCAGCAGACGGTAGGCGGTGTCGGCCAGGATGCCGTCATCGAGGACAGGGCCGGGCCCTCCTCGATGGCGGTGGCCGGCAGATGCACACCGCCCCGATCGCGGCAGTACCGGCCATCGGCGGTACCGGCCGGTCGGGCCGGCGCTCGGCCGCCAGCGCCGCCATCAGCTGGGACGATGCCGTGAGGCACTCGACCCGTACCGTACGGATCGCCGGGCAGGCGACCGACTCGACCACCAGCGCCCGGGCCGGGCCGGTGTTGGCGGCCAGCAGCCGGCAGTAGGTACGCATCGCGGCGTTCAGCATTCCGCGGGGGCCGTCGCTGGGCTCGGTGATCCGGCTGACCTCGGTGACGGCCCGGTACGCGGCGACCCAGGGCGGGCCGAATTGAGCCTGGTGCCCGAACGAATCACCCGTCACTTCAGCAAGGAAAGCGGGCACGGTCGTAGTGGATCTCGCCCTCGAACCGGGCGTGCTGGTCGAGACCCTGTGGTGGCACCCTCTGCACGAACGGGACCCCGCCCACATCTGGCTGCGCCAGACAGCGGCGCTGGCAGGCAGACTGCTTACCACCGACGCCATGAGGACGGGCGGCACCTGACATTGGGACCCAGACGACACCTACCGGCATGGGGCGGCTCGCTTCTGCCTGATGGTCGTTGGTCATGCGGTGCGGGCACGGGACCCAGGGCGACTGCGGGGCGGTGCTTCTCTGGCATCGGAGGGCTGCACCAGTTGCTGGAGGCCGGGGCCGTAGCGGGCGCGCAGTTCGTCGGGGAAGTCGGCGTAGATCTGCTGGACGTAGAGGTCGTGGCGGACGTAGCCCTTGACGACGGCGGTGAACAGCGGGTCGTTGATGACGGCGGCGTTCCAGTCGTGGCCGTCCGGCGCGAGGGCCCAGAGCGTGTCGTGGTTGTCGGCGACGACGGCGAGGTGCCGTGCCTGGTGGTGGCGGTAGAGGATGCCTTCTGTGCTGGTGTGCTGCACGGTGCGGCCGTTGCGGACCGTCACCGGGCTTGTGCCGAAGCACAGGACGTCGAAGCGGACACCGCGGTCCTGGGCGTCACTGATGTCGGCCTCCAGCGGGGTGAGCTGGTCGGCATGGGCGGAGAGGTAGACGTGCTGTATGGCGCGGCGGAGGATACCGGAGGCTGTGGCCGCGACGGATTCCCAGTCGGACAGCGACGGCAGCACGTGGGCGCGCTGGTTCGCCTGCCCCTGGCTGAGCTCTGCGAGGCTCCTCCGGGACTCGGCGACACGGGCACGGAACCCGGCGTCGACCTGGGCGAGGAGCTGGTCCGAGGGCACGGCGAGGAAGCGCGCCGGATTGTCGCCCACGCGGACCACCGCGGCCTTCTCCTCCAGTCTGCGCAGGGTCTCGTAGACCTTGGGCTGCGGGATGCCGGTGCGGTTGGCCAGGGCGTACCCGGTCATCGGCTCGGAGCCGAGCAGACCGACGTAGGCCCTGGCCTCGTACTGCGAGAATCCCAGTTCGGTCAGCTGCTCGACGGCCTTGGCCGTGGCATCCCCGGACACCTTTCCAGACACCTCCTGGATCGTCACCACTGCGGTAGTGATGACAGTATCGCGCGTGCCGTCGGCCGGTCAGCTGATCAGAGTCCCAGGATCCGCTCGGCGTTTTTGTGGAATACGTCGGCGAGGACGTCGTCCGCGTAGCCGATCTCCTCCCACTCCCGGAAGATCCGCTCGTAGGGGAGGCTGGGGTGGTCACTACCGAACATGATCTTGTGGCGGAGCCGGCCGCGGATGTCCTTCTTGAGCTGGTCCGGGAAGTACTTCGGTGCCCAGCCGGACAGTTCCCAGAAGACGTTGCCCTTGTGCAGGGCGACGGCTGTCATCTCGTCGATCCAGGGCCAGCCGGGGTGGGAGGCGATGATGGTCATGTCGGGGAAGTCGGCGGCGAGGTGGTCCACCGCGAGGGGGTGGGCGTGCTCGATGCGGGAGCCCAGACCGCCCGGCATGCCGGCGCCCATGCCGGTGGTTCCGACGTCGATCATCACCGGCACGCCCAGGCCGGAGATGGTCTCGAACAGTGGGTACAGTTCGCGGTCGTCGACCCGGTAGCGGCCCATGATCGGGTGGAAGTGGAAGCCGAGGACGCCGAGTTCGGTCACCGCGCGCTTCGCCTCGGCGATCGCCGCGTCTCCCTTGAACGGGTCCACCGCGCCCCAGGTGTGGATGACGCGCTCCGGGTACTTCGCGCGCAGCTCGGTGACGTAGTCGTTGGTGCAGGGCGGCGCCCCGATGACGGACTCGATGTCGAAGGCGACCAGCACCACCTCGACGCCGGCCTCGGTGAACTTGTCCATGACCTTTTCCTCGGACTCAGCCGACCAGGCGCGGCCCCAGTACTTTCCGAGTGCCTCGACGAAGACGCCCTGCGAGTCGATCCAGGGCTGGGTGCCGGGATAGGCGTGGAGATCGATACGGCGCACAATGCCTCCTTCAGGGGCGAGGGCCCGTGCGGCGACGCGCACGGGCCCCTTCCAGGGCTTCGGTGAATGCGGGCTGGTGCAGGGAGCGCACCTGGCGGTCGAACTCGGTGTCGACCATCCGTGGGAAGTCCGGTTCCGCGCCGCTTTCGCGCAGAGTCTGCTTGATCGTCCGCAGCAGGGCCGGATCGGTGCCGGCCGCCCGCCCGCCGAGCGTGACCGCCGCGTCGACGAGTTCGGGTCCCGGCAGGCAGCGCAGGGCCAGTCCGGCGTCGGCTGCCGCGTGCCCGGTCAGGGGCTGGGCGAACAGGAGCATGGCGGTGGCGACCTGGTGGCCGACGGCACGGGTGAGCATCCAGGTGTGGCCACCGCCCGGGTGCAGGCCGAGCCGGGCGAACCGGCAGTCGAACAGGGCTTCTTCGGAGGCCAGTCGTACGTCGCAGGCCAGGGCGAGGTTCAGACCGGCTCCCACGGCGGGGCCGTTGACGGCGGCGATGGTCGGCAGTAGGCAGGAGGCCACGCGCAGGAAGCCCGCGTACACCTCACGCAGCCGGTGCTCCTCGCCCTTGGCGGCGGCCAGCAGGTTGTCCAGTTCCGCTCCGGCGCAGAACGCGGGGCCGGTGCCGGTCAGCACGATCGCGCTGACGGTGCCGTCCTGCTCGCACGCGTCGACGGCGTCGACCAGACCCTGCACCATGCGCGATGACAGGACGTTCCTGCGGTCCGGGTCGTCGAGGTGCAGGACGGCCACCGTGCCGCGGTCCTCCCGGCGGACGAGGGGGCGGTCCGCCCGGGGTTCGTGTTCGTTGTTCATGGGGTGCCTTCCTGGCGGGCGGCGGGCGGCGGGCGGCGGGCCGATCGAGGCCGATCGGGAAGGCCGCCTTCGCCACGGTCAGGTCGTGGCCGTGTAGCCGCCGTCGATGACGACCGTCTCGCCGTTGACGAACGGGTTGCTCGTCGCCAGGTTGAGGATCGTGGTGGCCACGTCGTCGGCGGTGACGCATTTCCGCAGCGGCGTACGCCTGGCCCGGCGCGCCATGAGCCCCTCGTAGTTGTCGCCGAGGGCCTGTTCCATCCACTCGCCCTCCATCCAGCCGGGGGCGACGGCGTTGACCCGGATGTCCGGGCCCAGGGCTCCGGCCAGCGTCCGGGTCAGATTGACGATCGCGGCCTTGCTCGCCGCGTACGGGAACGGCTGCGGGCCGGGGCGTACGCCGACCACGCTCGCCAGGTTCACCACGGCGGCCGGTGCGGACCTTCTCAGGAGCGGTACGCAGGCCCTGGTCACCTGGAAAGTGCCCCGGACGTTGACGGCGAAGACACGGTCCCAGTCCTCCATGGACAGGCCGTCCAGATCGGACGGCGGGGTGTCGGTCGTCGTACCGGCGTTGTTCACCAGCACGTCCAGCCGGCCGAAGTGCACCTCCACCGCGTCGGCCATGGCCCGCACCGCCGCCTCGTCGGCCACGTCCGCCTTCACCAGGAGCGTCTTGGCGCCGGCCTGCTCGGCCTCGTCGGCGACGGCCCGGGCCGCGTCCTGGCTGCGGCTGTAGTTCACCGCCACATCGAAGCCGGCCCGGGCGAAGGCCAGGACCGAGGAGCGGCCGATGCCGCGCCCGCCACCGGTGACAAGGACGGTACGGCGTACCGGGGAATCCGCTGCTGTCATTGCAAACCTCCAGGTCGAGGACTAGTACCTACCGTAGTAGGTAGTATTCTTTCAGGCAAGCAGCCAGGGAGGCTGAAGTGCTAAGGAGGCCGATATGAGTGCCACAGCTCGGGAAGCGTTCGTCGTCACCGGAGTGCGTTCTCCCATCGGGCGGCACGGCGGCGCCCTGTCCGGCATGCGGCCGGACGATCTCGCCGCCGAGGTGATCGGCGACCTGATGGAGCGGGTGCCGGCGATTCCGGCCCAGGCGATCGACGACGTGACCTTCGGTTGCGTGAACCAGGCCGGTGATGACAACCGCAACGTGGCCCGCATGGCGGCGCTGCTGGCCGGGCTGCCCGAATCCGTCCCCGGCGCAACGGTCAACCGCCTGTGCGCCTCCGGTCTCGACGCGGTCGCCACCGCGGCGAAGTCGATCCGGTGCGGTGAGGCGGAGCTGGTGATCGCCGGGGGAGTGGAGAGCATGAGCCGGGCGCCGTACGTCATGGCGAAGCCGGACACCGCGTTCTCCCGCACCCCGGAGGTACACGACTCGACGATCGGCTGGCGTTTCGTCAACCCGCGGATGGCCGAGCTGTACGGCGTCGACTCGATGCCGCAGACGGCCGAGAACGTGGCCGCCGAGTGCGGCATCTCCCGCGAGGACCAGGACGCCTTCGCGCTGCGCTCCCAGGAGCGGACGGCGGCCGCGATGGACCGGGGCCGGTTCGACACCGAGATCGCGACCATCAAGGTCCCACGGCGGCGGGCCCAACCGTTCGAGGTCGCCCGCGACGAGCACCCGCGGGCGACGTCCGCGGACGCACTCGCCTCACTGCGTCCCCTCGTGACCGGGAGCGGAACCGTCACCGCCGGCAACTCCTCGGGCGTCAACGACGGGGCGGCCGCGCTCCTGCTCGCCTCCGGTGACGCCGTACGGTGGTATGGCCTCACTCCGCTCGCCCGGGTGGTCGGCGGAGCGGTGGCCGGAGTGGCGCCGCGCGTCATGGGACTCGGCCCCGTCCCCGCGACCCGCGCGCTCCTGGAGCGCACCGGGCTGTCCGTCGCGGACCTGGACGTGATCGAACTCAACGAGGCGTTCGCCGCCCAGGCGCTGGCCTGCCTGCGGGAGCTCGGACTTCCCGACGATGCCGAGCACGTCAATCCCAACGGCGGCGCGATCGCCCTGGGCCACCCGCTGGGTATGAGCGGGGCCCGGCTCGTCCTCACCGCGGCCCTGGAGCTCTCCGAGCGCGGGGCCCGGCGGGCGCTGTGCACGATGTGCATCGGCGTCGGGCAGGGCATGAGCGTGCTCCTCGAACGGGTGTGATGAGGGCCGGGGGGGGGCCCCCCCCCGGGGGCCGCCCCGCCCCCCGGGGGGGGCCGGCGGGGGGGGGGGGGGGGCAAATGCGACACCCCCCGGCCCAGCCCCGATCAATACCGGTGGTTGCGCGAGCCGGGCCCCCCACAC